>NZ_DGMZ01000010.1:0-230718 GCF_002388685.1 Hyphomonas sp. UBA4505
TTTTGGGAGCGGTTCAGAAAGGGCTAGACTCTCGAAATGAGTGAGGGACGCGTGGGGCTCAGGTCAGTCACGCAATCCGTGTCCGCTTCGTTCTGAGGTCGGGCCCGTTTCCTCACATCTCCAAGAGCTTGCTTTTCGAGGTTTTGTTACTCACTTTCCTTGCCAGCTCTTCTAGCAATAATAGCTTAAAACCGGTAGGCAATACCGATGTTGAGAATTGTTGGGTCCACCGAAATCTTGCCTCTGACCGGCGCCCCGCCGAGTGTCCCAGAGATATCTGTTTCGAATGGCGTGTAACGTATATCGGCATTAGCAAACCAATTATCGCTCATTTGATAGCGCATTCCAACTTGGACAGCGGGCGCCCAGGCGTCTTTCAAGTCGAAGTCCGCGAGTGCATCCCCTTGTTCTTCCAGAAACAAGATTCGAGCGATACCGGCACCAACATAAGGGCTAACGGATGAATTAGTCGAAAAGTGATATTGAAGCGACAAAACAGCAGGGCCATATTCCGTCTCTCCAACAGGCAGTCCTGCCAAACTGCCGCTCCCTGCAAGATTAGCGCTGGCAGGCAAACCACCAAAGAAGTTCAACGCTACAGATGAATTCAAAAAATAGGAAACGTCGAAACTCAGCGTGGTGTCATCGGTGATATTGACACCAGCCCCGGGTATTGGCGCACCGCCCGCGCTGATTGAATCCAACGTTTCGTTCGTGAATACTTTCGCCGCATTCAGGCCAAAAAGCCAGTCGCCCTTGGAGTAAAGCGGTTCCGCATTTGCGACGCTGAACGACGAAAAGCCACCGATCATCGTGATTAACACAAACTTCGAGGCAAAAGGCCCCTTGGATTTTACATTAGATTGTTTCATTTATTCCTCCCTTTTGGTCGTTTTTTCGCGCCCTATGCGCGGTCGCAAACAGGCGGAACATGCGATCCGCAAACCCGCTTGCCTGATTTCAGGCTACGCCAGAAGCACGTCCCCATAGGCTTCCCGCAGCTTGTTCTTCAGCACCTTACCGGTTGCGTTTCGTGGAAGCTCATCCACAAAAACGACCGTATCCGGGATCTGCCATTTGGCGACTTTGTCAGAAAAGAAGGCAATCAAATCCTTCTCTGACACTTTTGCTCCTGGTGCCTTGACCGCGACAAGGACCGGCCGTTCGTCCCATTTTTCATGTTTTGCCGCGATTGCGGCGGCATCCACGATACCGGGATGACCGACCGCGATGCCCTCAAGTTCGACGGTGGAAATCCATTCGCCGCCAGATTTTATGATGTCCTTGGAGCGATCCCGGATCGTCATGAACCCATCGGCATCAATCGAGGCCACATCGCCGGTTTCAAACCATCCATCGGATGCCAAAGTCGTGCCCGGCTCCGCACAAAAGTAGCTGTCTACGACCCAATGGCCGCGAATGCGAAGATTGCCTTGCGCCGCCCCATCCTCGGGAAGTGTGCTGCCTTCATCGTCAACGATCTTGAGTTCCACGCCATAGGGCGGGCGGCCCTGGCTTTCTCGCACTTTCGCCTGCTCTTCCTCGGTCATGCCTGCATGGCGTTCCAGCAAGGCATTCGCGGTCCCGAGAGGCGAGGTTTCGGTCATGCCCCAGGCGTGCACGACTTCGGTGCCATATTTGTCGCGGAATTCGGCGATCATCGACGGGGGACAAGCCGACCCACCGACCACTGTCCGTGTGAGGGTTTCGGCTTTGGAGCCGAGTTTGTCGAGCGATGCGAGAAGCCCCTGCCAGATTGTAGGAACACCAAGCGCGACCGTCACGCCTTCGTCGTCGATGAGCCGTGTAAGGCTGTCACCATCAAGTCCCGGACCAGGCAGGACCAGCTTTGCGCCGACCATCGCAGCAGCATATGGGATGCCCCAGGCATTGACGTGGAACATCGGAACCACGGGCATCATCACTTCGCGTGCTGAAATGTTCAGCGTATCGGGAAGGGCCGCGCCCAACGAATGTAACACCGTAGAGCGGTGCGAATACAGAACGCCCTTGGGGTTTCCTGTAGTCCCGGAAGTATAGCAAAGGCTGGATGCGTCATTCTCATCGACATCCACCCAATCGGCGTTTTCGTCGCCCGAGGCCAGGAAGTCCTCGTAGAACACAAGTCCGGGGATTTTTCTTGCTGCTTTTTCATCACGCACGGACATAAGAACGAAGGTATCGACAGTCGTCAGCTTCTCCTTGATCCCCTCAATGATCGGCAGGAACGTCTTGTCAAAAAAGATGACCCGATCTTTCGCGTGGTTGATGATATAGACAAGCTGTTCCGGGAAAAGGCGCGGATTGATCGTGTGACATACCATTCCACCACAGGAAATGCCAAAGTAGCATTCCAGATGCCGCGCATTGTTCCACGCGATCGTCGCCACGCGATCCCCTTTGAAGAGCCCCATCTTTGTCAGCGCCGAGCCGAGCTGCCGGGATCTGTCAGAAATACCTTTCCAGTTCGTCTTAGTCTTTGTGCCATCTGTTTCCACCGACACAATCTCGGTGTCGCCGTGGTAGCGAGCTCCGTGGTCGATCAGTGAATGAATGGTCAGTGGCATAGCCATCATCTGTCCGCGCATTTGGCTTCCTCTTCAGAACTTGAAATTTGGGTTGGAATCGTGCCGTTCTGAAACTGCTGGAAGCTTCTTACAATAAACCCCATCGCCCCCTGACACCGGACTGTTTTTCGCTTTTCATCATAAAGTTCAGGCAACTGAACGACTCCTGTCAAAAATACGCACCTGCCCCAGAATGATCTCGGCCGCATTCTCAGCGATGACCATGGTCGGGGCGTTGGTGTTTCCAGCGACAAGGCTTGGCATGATGGATGCGTCCACCACTCGCAGCCCAGATACACCGCGAACCTTAAGCTCGGGGTCGACCACAGAATCCTTGTCCGCACCCATTCGGCATGTACCAACCGGATGATAGATTGTTTCTGCGCTTTCCCGAATGAATGCCGCGATCTCATCGTCGGTCTGTACGGATTTACCGGGGTGCACTTCGTATTTGCTGTGCGCAGACATTGCCGGCGCTTCGAGTATCCTGCGCCCAGCTTTGAAGGCTGCAATCATCGTTCCCATATCTTCCGGATCGCTAAGATAATTCGGCTGAATCAGAGGATCGTCCATAGGATCCGGGCTTTTGAGGCCAATATAGCCGCGGCTCTTGGGCAAAAGATCGCAGATGTGAAGCGTATAGCCATAACCAAAAGCGATCTTGCGGCCATGATCTTTCAGATATGTGGGCAGGAAGTGAAACTGAACATTCGGCCTATCGCGGTCAGGGGACGACTTAATGAACCCACCGCTTTCCGCAACATTTGACGTGAGAAACCCTTTACGTCTGAAGATGTAGGAAAGCAAACCACCAATGCCACGCGGCAGAAAGCTGGGCGCGACACCGATCGGGCGCCGTGAGCTAGCAGCATGCATAATCGTTACATCGAGGTGGTCGGCCATGTTCTTGCCAACCTCGGGAAGGTCGTGAACGACGGCTAGACCATGCCGTTTAATTTCTTGGGCATCCCCGATACCTGACAGAAGGAGAAGTTGAGGCGAATTCACGGCCCCGCCAGACAGGATCACCTCGCCGCCGGCATTGAGACGCAGTTGGCGATATTCGCCGCCCTGCCGCAAGGTGACACCCGTTGCGGACTTTTCTTCCATGACGACGCGGGTCACACGGGCGTCGGTGATGACTTCAAGATTGGAACGGGACTCAGCCCCCCGCAGAAAGGCTTGCGCCGAACTCCAGCGCCTTCCGTCCTTTTGCGTGACCTGGTACATGCCCAGCCCCTCTTGCGAACCGCTATTAAAATCGCCGTTGTGAGGAATCTGCAATTCACGCCCAGCCTGTACGAAATCGCGGCTCAAAGGGTTCACGGTTTTCAGCTCGCTCACGGAAAGCTCGCCGCCCTTACCATGACTATCGGATGCTCCGAACCGATGGTTGTCTTCGATCCGCTTGAACAGGTCTGTCATGCGGTCCCAGCCCCAGACATCCGTGCCTGCCTCGGACGCCCAGTAGTCGTAATCGGCCTTGTGCCCGCGGATATAGACCATGGCGTTGATGGACGACGACCCGCCCAGTGTTTTGCCACGAGGCCAGAACAGTCTACGGCCATTCAAATGTTCTTGTGGTTCGGTATCGAATGCCCAGTTCAGCTTTTTGCTATTGGCCAACAAGGCGATCCCCACTGGCATGTGAATCAGGGGGTTCTTGTCCTTTGGGCCCGCTTCGATAAGCGCGACGCGTTTTGCCGGGTTTGCAGACAACCGGTTGGCCAGAACGCAACCGGCGGATCCGGCGCCGACGATGATATAGTCGTACATTTCTTCTCTCCCTATTGGTTCCGGGCGGCTGTTATCCAAGCACCCGGACCACGATGTTTATGAGGCGGCGTACAAAGCCCGTGTAAGGCGGGAAAAGCATGTGAGTGATGGAGTGATTTTCCTCCAGAACGGCTTTTTCATGCGAAAAGGCCTTGAAGCCGTATTCGCCATGGGCCGCCCCGATGCCGGAGTTGTTGACGCCGCCGAATGGCAGGTTCGGGTGCAGGAAATGCACCACTGTAAGGTTTACGCCCACGGCGCCCGAAGAGGTGCGCGTGATGATTTGATCAGCGAAACTCTTGCTATTGTCGAAGATATACAGGGCAAGCGGTTTGGGATTTGCGTTGATCTTGTCGATCACTTTATCCAGATCAACATATTCGATGATCGGCAAAATTGGCCCGAACAGCTCTTCCTGAGTGATTTCCATATCATCCGAAACCTCGGAAATCAGCGTCGGGGCAACGAAGTTCTGGCCCGCATCAGTCTGACCCCCCTGAAGGATACTTGCGCCTTTGGCACGGGCATCCTCGATCAGGTTGCGCACCCGGTCAAAATGCCTATCGTTCACGATCCGGCAATAGTCGGGCGTTGCTTTTTGTGCCTCGGGCGTTTTCCCATAGACCCGACCGATCTCGGCCTGAAGCGCGGCCTTGAACGCGGCCGACACATCGCGGTGCACATACACATGATCGGGGGCGATACAGGTCTGACCGTTGTTTGAGAACTTACCCCAGACGATGTTGCGCGCGGACTTCTTGATATCGGCGTTGGGCCCGACGATAGTGGGCGACTTGCCACCAAGTTCCAGAGTTACAGAGGTGAGGTTCTTTGCAGCCGCCTCCATCACGACCTTGCCGATTGTCGGACTGCCCGTGAAGAAAATATGGTCGAAGGGCAGCGACAGAAGCTCTTGGGAAACCGCGGCATCGCCTTCGATGACTTTGACCAGGTCCGGTGTGAACGCCTCTTCCACGATGTCGGTGATGACCTGAGCCGCATTCGGCGTCATTTCGGACGGCTTGATGATGGCACTGTTGCCCGCCGCGATTGCCGAAACCAGCGGCCCGAGCGAAAGATTCACCGGATAATTCCAGGGCGCGATGATCAGGCATACACCCTTGGCCTCGGGGCGAACCCGTGCCTTGGTGCCAAACACCCCCAAAGTGGCGCGCGCCCGTTTGGGGCGCATCCACGACTTCAGATGGTGTTTGGTGTGCCGGATTTCCTGAAGCACAGGAAATATCTCGGTCAGTTTCACTTCTTCGGCGGGTTTGCGAAAATCAGCCGCGCAAGCCGCGATGATTTTGTCCTCGTTCCGTTTGACGGCCTCTGCCAGGCGGTCCAGCTGTGCGATACGTGCCTTGCGGTCAAAGACCGCCCGCCGGGCAAGTTGTGCCCGAATCTGGGTGTCAAACGCCGCTCGGATGTCATCGGCACCGGCTGTTTTGGCGGGAAATGAGGCAACCTGATTCATGTTCGCGCTCTTATTTTTCTTCGTAGAGGACATAGTCCTCTTTCGTGGCGCCACAGTCCGGGCAGCACCAATCATCGGGGATTTGGCTGAACAGCGTTCCCGGCGGAAAACCTTCGTGTTCGTCACCAAGGGCTTCGTCGTAGATATGACCGCATGTGATACAAAGCCATTTCCGGTAGGCGGTTCCGGCGGCAGGGGCCGCTTGCGCCACCGGCGCAGGCTGAGGCGGCTGCGGTGCGGCGGCAGGAGGGGCAACCGCTACGGGTTCGGGTGCCGGGGTTGGTGTAGGCGCTGCGGCTTCGCCGATCAGCACAAAGTCCTCTTTGTCGCGGACCGCGCAATCGGGGCACGCAAAGTCTTCGGGTACTTGCGACCACGGCGTTCCCGGCGGGAAACCTTCATGCGGGTGCCCCAGGATTTCATCGTAGGTATATCCGCAATCCGGGCATTGATATTTGGCCATTGTTCATTCCTCCCTTACACACGTGCGTTGACAGGCAAGCACATGCGTCTCTCCAGATTTTCTGTCGGTTGTGTCTGCGGCCCCATCTTTGGGTTAAAGCAAGGGGCTGTTTGTCAGGTCAGTGTTGGCCCCATGGGGGCCAACGCCTTTGTCTGAGATGCCAAGCCTTGGGTTTTATTCGGCGGGCATTGCGGCAGGCTGCGCAGGTGCGACCGACCCGAATTTGCGGTCATAGTAGTCGCGCATACCGGGTTCGATCTGGATCTTGTTCAGATCGCCTTTGGCCCAGTCCAGGACACGATGATCCATGATCGACCGGAACCAGGAGGGGATCAGCGCGGCAAAGAACATCCCGGGATAGCCCGAAGGAAGCGCAGGCAGATCCTTGAAGTCCCGCAGGGATTGATAGGACCGCGTCGGGTGCGCGTGGTGGTCCGAGTGCCGCTGCAGGTGGAACAGGATCAGGTTGGACATGATATGGTTCGAGTTCCACGAATGGTGCGGCTTCTGATGCTCATACTTGCCGTTGGGCAGTTTTTCGCGCAGCAAGCCATAATGCTCGATATAGTTGGCCGAGGTCAGCTGCCACCATCCGTACGCCATTTGAATGGGCAGGAACACAAGCATGATGGGCCCGAAGAATGCCAGCAGCCCGGCATAAAGAACGACGGTAATGATCAGCGGCTGAAGGATCTCGTTGTCCAGGCTCCAGACACTCTTACCACTCCGCTCAAGGCGAACCTCTTCGAGTTCCCAAGCGCGTTTGAAAGCCCCGGGGATTTCGCGGGTTGCGAAAGAATAGATGTTTTCACCCATACGCGAGGTTGCCGGGTCTTTCGGGGTGGCCACGTCACGGTGGTGCCCTTTGTTATGTTCGATGAAGAAGTGGCCATAGCCCACCACTGCCAGCACCAGTTTTGCCATCCAGCGATCAAAAGCTTCCTTCTTGTGACCGAGTTCATGGCCGGTGTTCAGCGCCAAACCGTTGACGACCCCCAGCGACAGTGCCAGCGCGACGAATTCGAGCGCATTCAGAGAATGGGTTGCGACCCACCAGCAAGACCCGATCAAAGCCGCATAATGCATGGGCACCGTCAGATAAGTAAGCACGCGATAATATCGGTCTCTTTCAAGATCAGGTACGGCCGATTCGGGGGGATTGGAAAAATCCTCGCCAAACATAGCGTCCAGCATCGGAACCGCCAGATACCATAAAATCAGCACAGTCCCGTACCAGATGCTCCAGCCGGTTACCGAGACCAGATACAGTCCGATTAGCGGCGTTGCCGGCCAGAATACGGACAAAATCCAAAAATACCGTTTCTTATCAACGTATACTTCATCGGCGCCAGCTTGCGCCGTGGACGCTTGGCTTAGATCGCTCATAGTCTACTCCTCCCAAGGAAAAGGCTGTTGTAAGTTTCTGTATTGGCCAGAAGAGCATCTCCTTTTCGTACTTGCTGCTTCTTGCCGCTTGGAATTAAGCTGCCTCTCAATCAGGTCACCCCACAACTACACGTTCGTGTAGTTTAGAGTTTTTGTGCGCTAGGTAAGATGTCGGCACGCCTACGATACATCACTTTCAGGGAGGGAGGGATGATTAAGACCTCCAGCGCAATCCCGAACGACATCTACGATTTTCTGGAACGCATGAATGTCCGTCAAAAGAAATTGACTCAGGGCTGCCTGAGACGTGACAGACTGGATATTGCGGGACACCCCGGCGCGAAATGCCTCCTTTATCAGGCACCTCGCGGCTTCGGCAAATCAGTGCAGATCGCCTTGTGCGCCCAATCGGCTGCCGACCGAGGAGACGATTGTATCTATCTGGACCTGTCGTCGTTCTGGCCAGAGAGCGTCTCTGAAGCGGACCTTATTGCAACCGCGATTGTCGCAATGCTTTCGCCACCGGACCTTCCCGTCACGTCCGGTGATCGCGGCCCAGAGATCATCGCACTGCGCCTTCTTTTCGATTGGAAAAGACCCGTCATGATTTGCTTGGACGGCGTTTCTGACTCTGCCGCCACACAGAGATTTCTGAAAACGATCACCCTGGAAACGCCAGAAGCCGTTCGACTGGTAGTAAGCGGGCACCAACCGGGCACGTTGGTCACCCTGTCGGTAGTTTCGCATGTGGTTACGATCGGTCCAAGAGAGTTAAGCTTCACTCTTGACGAGACATGTTCAATTCTACCGTTGGAAGCCGACCGGGCGACGAAGATATACAACAAGACGGCTGGTTGGCCGCTTCTATGCGCACTGGCTGGCAAATCGAAAGCATCAGGCGACGCGATCGCTGACCTTTCAGAGGTTCAGGCATACTTCGAAACCGACGTACTGGCACAGATTACGCGGCCGCTCCTCGATCACCTGATTAACGCCAGTTGGCTGGAGGAAATCACGGCAGACTGCAGCGATTATGTGTTCAAGATTAACGATTCCAGTTGCAAATTGGCAGAACTAGCATCGCGCCACGGGCTTTTGATATCCAGCGTTGAAAAACCAAAATGCTATGAAATGAACCGGGCCCTGAAAGAGTACCTGCGCAATCGTTTCATCGAAGCAAATGGATCGCGTCGGTCGTATTTCCTAAAACGTATCGCATTCTGGCATTGGCGAAAAAAAGAGTACCGTTTGGTCGTGGATGTTGCTCTTCGCGCACACGATCACAACTGGGCCAAACGGCTAACTGATCAAGCTCTGTTCGATCTAGCCCTGAGACAAGGAGAGATTGAGGCCTTGACGATCTGGTTCACGGGCATTCCCAGAGCCAAACTGCTTCAGATGCCATCCTTGGCTATCGGATATGCTTGGGTGCTGTACTTCAGTCAACGCGCACAGGAAGCACAGGATGTGCTTTCCAGGCTGAACGACCAGAGGGTTTCCGCACCTTCGGAGGAGGAAGATTCGAATGGCTGGGGGAAACTAGTGCATGCCATCGGTCTTGCCACCCACGATGAATTGAAAGAAAGCGATGAAAGATGCGCGGTCTGGATTGATACCTATGGGTCGGCCAATCCTGTCGGCCATGCCGCAGCACAGACGTGCAGAGCATTCATCGCCGCTTCCGGCAGGCAGTTTGCTGCCCTTTCAGATCAAATAGCCTCCGCCACGGTCGTGAGCGGCGCGGTCCGTCACCGTTATGCGTTTGGCTGGCTTGCTGCTGCTGGGATTCTGGCTAAGCTGCTCAATGGCGACATCTATGGCGCACGCAGCGAGATTCGTCGGGCACAGAAGAACGAAAACGTCGCCCATGAGTGCACACCCTTTACCAAAGGAATGCTCGCGGCCTTCGAGCTTCAGGTCCAAACAGAAGAAGAGTCTATCACTCCCGATGAGTGTCTTGTGCAAGAGGCTCTGGATTTTGCGCTGAAATTCGGGGTGACGGATGTGGTGTGGAACACCGTCCGAAGCGCGGCCGAGATCTATATTCGCCAGGGTGACACATTGCAGGCGTTCTTGTTGCTTGAACGTTGCCGCCTGCTGGCAAAGGATCACGGTCTGAAGCGGCTGGGCATTCTGGTGCGATTGGGCTCCGAAGTCTTTGCTATGGGAACCCGAACCAGCACTCCGCTCGCGACCGAGCCGCTTCCGTCCGTCGAAGACCTGGTGTTTCTGCCAAACCAGAATCGCGCCATCCAGGCGGAAATCGCCTTGCTAGAAGCCTCAAGATTTCTGCGAGACGGCAAACTGGGCCTGGCCGAGATGCACGCTCGAAAAGCCCTTTCCAACTTTTCCGCCGTCAGAGACCAACGCGGAGAAATCAGGGCGCAATATACGCTTGCGACTGCAATTTATCTGATGGGCGAAAAAAAGCAGGCGCTGAAAAGAATCGCCGATGCCGATCTGAAGGCACAACAACTGGGCGCTTTCAGGTCCTTGATAAACAGGCGGCATTTTCTGCGTGTCATCAGTCCAGCGGCGAAAGCGTTCTTGGATCAACGGACAACTCAGGTCGCCAGGACCAAAGTACCTGCGCATGATGTGCAGATTACTGAACGCCCCTTTGCATATAGATCGGCCCCCATAAGTCAGAAGCAGGTAATCGTCCTGCAACATGCCGCACTTGGGCTGAGCAACAAGGAAATTGCAGTGCGCATGCATGTCACGGAAGACACCGTGAAGTGGCATTTCAGAAAAATTTTGCGTGGTCTAAACGTCGCCAATCGCACCGAGGCAGTAATGGCTGCGCGCTCGCTTAGCCTCATCTAAACAATCGGTAAACCCGGGGAGGAAAGAAACATGAACACAACTGTGATTATCGGCAATGGAGCGGCCGGAACAAATGCTGCCGCAACCTTGCGCATGAATGGCTACGAAGGTGCGATAAAACTTATTGGCGATGAGGTGTCGCTGCCTTATCAGCGCCCGCCTCTGTCCAAGGCGTGGCTGCAGGGACCGGATAGACCGCAGCCAACTCTGATACGTCCTCTTTCATTCTACGAAGACAATCGCATCGACCTGATGCGGGCGCGCAAGGTCGTCAAGATTGATAGGAATAAGCGTAGAATCCACTTTGCGGACGGGAAGACGATGAAATTCAATACCTTGATCCTTGCCACAGGGGCATCGCCGCGTCGTCTTAATGCGAAGGGCGCGAACCTGAAAGGGATCCACTATCTGAGAGACCTGGGCGATTCGGCAAGGCTTCGCCAAGCCTTGAGCGATCCTGGCTGTCGCGACGTTGCAATCATTGGCGCCGGTGTTATCGGGCTCGAAGTGGCCTCTGCCGCGGTCAATCTTGGGAGAACCGTCACTGTTGTCGAGGCCGCCGCTCGCGCCATGGCCCGCGTTGCCTCACCCGCAACAACCAATTTCGTTACTCAGAAGCTGAAAGATGCCGGTGTTCAGTTTCTCTTCAATCAGAAGATTGAGAGGTTCGGCGCCGCTGATCGCCGCGTTTCCTCGATCCATCTTGGCGATGGATCCCAAATAAAGACCGATCTCGTGTTGGCGGGGATTGGTGCAACACCCAATATTGCGCTTGCCGAAGCCGCGGGCCTGGAATGTGACAATGGTATCTGCGTCGATCAGGACATGCGGACATCTGACTCCGAAATATTTGCAATCGGAGATTGTGCCCGCGGTGAAAACGAATTCGCATCCGGAAAACTGCGTATCGAAACCATTCACAATGCAACCACGCAGGCCCAGATTGCGGCAGCGGCCATTTGCAACAAAGAACGTCCTACCCCAGTTCCCCCACGGTTCTGGTCCGATCTCAAAGACATGAAGGTTCAGGCGGTCGGAATATCGTCCGGTTACGATCTGGTTCGCAGCGATGCTTCTCAGCATCCACCAACTTTGGAAACGCATCTGAAATGCGGCGAACGTCTTATCGCAGCCGAGATCGTAAACCTTCCCAATCGTCAGAGCGCCCTTGCGAGAGCGATTTCTCCGCGCATTCCAGTTGACACTCAATAATCCACAATCAGGTCTGATTTTGGGGCGAGTTCGGCCACTTTTTCTGCTTCGAAGCCGCATCCAGAGTATTGGACAGATTCCACACCTCGTTCTTTGCGCCTGGATTTGAATTTTCAATAGGTTGTCCATTGGGCGATGCCGAAGGAGACTGATGTTCCGACACGTCAACTTCGCCGGAGGAACACCACATGGACATGCATCAGAATGCGCGCACTGACCCGATCCTTTTGGACGCGGCCACGAACAAAGAATCACCTGGCTGCATTCATGGAGGTAAAGCGATTTCGGCCTGAAGAAATCATATCGAAATTGCGCAAGGCGGAGGCAACTGTGCGCATCGCGACGACTGCCACCCTGCTTTCTTCCCACAAAGACAGCTATACTCAACAGGACATTGACAGCTGGCGATCCAGCCCTCCCGCCAGGTTCCTCACAGGCGGTAGCCACCGGAAGGCGAAGCT
The DNA here is from genome assembly GCF_002388685.1 of Hyphomonas sp. UBA4505. Taxonomy (NCBI): domain Bacteria; kingdom Pseudomonadati; phylum Pseudomonadota; class Alphaproteobacteria; order Hyphomonadales; family Hyphomonadaceae; genus Hyphomonas; species Hyphomonas sp. UBA4505. The sequence goes on from NZ_DGMZ01000010.1 coordinate 12,169, forward strand.
TTTTTGGTGATTGAACGCTCGATGCCTGGATGGCCGTGATGATGAAGCTTCGGACATCAGGTGATTTGTGGTTCCGACGTTGACCGGGGGGAGTAAGGCGACCGGCCACTTTTTCGAGATTTCGAGAAACCACGATCTGTCGCCATGAACCGCGCCAACATAGGTGCGATAAGCTTTGCGGCTTCGTTCTTCTGTCCGGTCTCACGGGCCAGCACGTCAGCATAGGCAACAAGATCGCGATGCACATCGGCGGGAAGTTCAATACTCAATTTGACAGGTTTATCGTCTGGGATGGCGCCGAGTTTCAATTTGGTCATGGGTCAATTCCGATAGGGTTCGAGGATGAGGTCGCGCGTGACCATCACGCGCACTGGGAATCCGGGGCGAATGGTCAAGGTCGGCGGGATGGAAAGCTGACGACGAACAACCTCCTCACCGGCGCGGCCGATCGTGTCCTGCGTTCCTTCGCGAATGGCGCGGGCGATGTCGTCGTCATCATCGGCGCCAAGCTCCACACCGATATTCAGGACAGTGGCGAGCCCGGCCGCCATGAACAGCCGTCCCCAGTGGTTGTTGACGCCGTCTTCGAGGCCGGCATAGCCGGCCTCGTCGGCGCCGGGCTGGCGTTCGAGAACGATAGAGCGCCCATTGGGCAGAATCAGCCGTGTCCAGGCCAGCAGCACGCGGCTTTGGCCGAAAGCGACGCGGCTATCGTATTCACCGATGAGGCGCGCGCCTTGCGGGATCAGCAGGAAGCGACCGGTCGGGCTGTCATAGACATTGGATGTCACCTGCGCGGTGATCTGACCGGGAAGGTCCGAGCGCAGACCCGTGACCAGCGCCGCCGGAATGACCGCACCGGCCTGGACCACATAGGGGCTTGGCGGATCGGTGAGCCGGTCGTTGCTTGTCGTGCGTCGATCAATGGGTTCGTCAAGGAAGGCTTCCCGTCTGTCCGTGGCATCTGGTGCTGCGCTTGTTACGCTCGCGGGAAAGAAGGATCCGGCGCCGGATTGTAAAGGACCGACCGCCGACGAAGTTTGAGGCTGGTCATCGATGGTGGTCGTGGCTTCAGCGAAAAGTCGGCTGAGCCGGGCTGCCTCCAACTCCTGCGACCGGCGCTGTTCGTCAGGATCGACGGCAGGCGCAGCGACGACCGCCGGCACGGGCTGACCGCGTTGTTGAGCTGACAGGATCGGCCGCCCGAGCTCCCCGGGCAGTGGCGGCCCAAGTTGGGGTATGTTTGTGTAGTCGGTCGGAAGGCGCGACAGACCTTCGGCTGCCTGGATTCGCTCGGTCGAATAGAGTTCCGGCGGTCCATCGGCCGGTTTGCGATCTTGCAGAGCCACAATCAGGATGGCACCGAGACCGAGGCCTCCGACCGCGCCAAGCACCGTCAGCGTGCGGCGCGAGAGACGCATGACCGTTGGCGGATCGGCGCGCAGCCGCAAAGAGGCGGCAATCTCTTTGTCCTCACGGGATTCTCTATCGTCGCTCATTTGCGTGGCCCCACGGCGCCGGGGCGTGACGCGGTAGGGGCGTTGCGGCTCACCCCGTCGGTGCGGACGATCCGCACGCGTTTCTGCCTGTCGCCGAGACGCAGTTCGGCGGCGGCGAAGAGCCGATCGACGATCATGTAGTTGCGGGCGATGCGATAGTTGACGAGCTGGCCTTCGCCTTCCGGACCGATAACGAAGAGCGGCGGCATTTCCCCCTGTCCGATCCCGCGCGGGAACTCGATGAAGACCTGCCGCCCATCATCGAAAGCGCGAAGCGGCCGCCAGGGCGCGCGGTCGCCCTCGATCCGATAGCGGAAGCGCAAGGAGTCGAGGACCACGTCACGTCCGATCGGCAAGGCTGCTTCCGCCTCGGCGTTGCGCCGCCTGAGCGCGATCAAGGCATCCTCGGCATAGGTCCACGAGACGGACGCCATGTAGGCGGACGGGTTCGCTCTCAGTTCGAGATGATAAGTCCGCCGATCCGTATTGATGACGAGGTTGGTCTGAAGATCAGGCCGCGTCGGTTTGACCAGAATATGGATGCGCTGATCATCCCCTGAACCGCTCTGGGTGTTGCCGATGATCCAGCGCGCCGTGTCGCCGGCCGCGATCGGTCCGGAGCCAACAAGGCTCTCTCCGGGCTGCAGGGCGATATCGGTGATCTGCCCCGGCGATGCGTAGACCTGATAGAGCGCGCCCTCGGTGTAGGGATAGAGTTGTACGGCGTTGATGAAGCCGTCTCGTACCGGCTCCATCCGGGCGGCGGCGTTCGCCTCGTTCACCCGCTCAGCGGGACCGGCAGATTCCGGCGCTCGGTCTCCCCCATTGATCGGCTTGAGTTGACCAGGCAGCGGCAGTGGGCTGGTGCGCTCGACGATCCGCACCGGACTCTCCGGTTCCGGAAGAAGCTTCGCTTCGATCGGAGGGGTGTCGTAAGCGATCTCCGGCGGTTTGAAGGTCGCGCATCCCGAGAGAGTGGTCGCGGCGAGGAGGACCGTCATGGAGGCTTTGTTCAGGCGAAGTGTCTTTATCATTGGGCGGACTCCCGGGACCAGTTGATGGCGTTGACAAAGATGCCGAGCGGGTTTTTGCGCAGGCGCTCGGCATCGCGCGGCTGTTGCAGAACGATGGTGAGAATGGCGGTCCAACGTTCCGTTGCGGCGAGTTGTCCGTTGGCGTAGCGGCGCTCGATCCAGGCGATGCGGAAGCTGCTCTCGGAGGCGCGGATAACGCTGGAGACTTCGACCGAGATCTGCGTGTCGCCGACCTTGGCGAAGGGATCGTTCACCCGGGCGTAGTCGTTGAGCGCCAGCGCGCCCTTGTCGGTCGTGAAGTCGTAAGCGTGCAGCCAGTTCTGGCGCAGCACGATCGGATCGGCCGGGATTTGGCGCACATTCTCGATGAAGCGCGAGAGGTGGTAAGCGATCTGCGGATCGGTCGGTCGGAAGTCGGCGGTGGCAGGCGTCACGGCTTGCGCCGCGCCAAGCCTGTCCACCTCGACAACATAGGGCGTGATCGTCCCTTGTGTGGACTGCCAGACAAGCGCGGCGCTGAGCCCGCCTGAGAGCAGCAAAGAGCCGAACGCCATCAGTCGCCAGTTCCTGGCTTGCACGCGGGCGGACCCGATGCGTTCGTCCCAGACCTGTGCGGCTTTCTGATAGGGCGTGACGGGCTCTGGGGTCTTGGAATAGCGAACGCTTGGACGACGGAACATCATGATTTCTCCGAAAGGCTGACGGCGGTCCCGCCGCCACCATGGTCGCCAGAGCGAACGGCATGAGCTGCGACGGCGGCGCCGTGGTGAAGGGTTTGCTGTTGTTTCATGCGCCGCGCCCAGGCTGGCGGTACGCCACTGGCTGAGGGCGAGACGTCGGGGCTGTTACTGAACTTGCCGCCGGTCGCTTCGAAGGCTGCGCGCGAACCTGAGCGGTAGCTTTCGCTCATGGAACGGCGAAGCGGGTTCGTTGCGGCGCTGACGCCCGCTTTTCCAACGCTAGAGAGACCGGCGGCGACACCGGAGGCGCCGCCGCCAGCGGCAGCGTTTCCCATGCTGTAGGCGGTCGAGGCGCCACCAGCGACTGCCGCCGCGCCGCGCGCTCCGGCGCCGACTGTTCCGACGGCCATCCGGGCGCCAGCGACCCCGCCGACAGCAAGCCCGCCGGCGGCGAGACCTGCGCCAACCGCAGCGCCTGCGCCGAGTTGCGGGCCGCCCGAAACGATGCCGTTGGCGATGCCCGGACCGAAGATGCCGAGCGCGAGCATGGAAAGCGCGGCGAGAACGATTGCCATGGCGTCTTCAATGGTCGGCTCACCCGTGAACCCCGCGGTGAACTCGCCAAAGATGGTCGAGCCGATGCCGACGATCACGGCGAGCACCAGGACCTTGACCCCGGACGAGATCACCAGCCCCAACACGCGTTCAGCCATGAAGGCGGTTTTGTTGAACAGGCCGAAGGGTACGAGGATGAAGCCGGCCAGCGTGGCGAGCTTGAACTCGATCAGCGTGACGAAGAGCTGGATCGCCAGAATGAAGAAGGACAGGAGAACGACCAGCCAGGCGAAAAGCAGGATGATGATCTGGAGGAAATTCTCGAAGAAGGAGACAAAGCCCATCAGATCGGAAATCGACGCGAGAATCGGACGGCCCGCATCAAGGCCGATCTCTGCGATGCGGCCGGGCTGAAGCAGCTCGCCGGGGCTAAGGCTGCCGCCCGAAGCGATGAGGCCAAGCCCGGCGAAGCTTTCGAAAACGATGCGGGCGAGCGCGTTCCAGTTGCCGATGATGTAGGCGAAGACGCCGACGAAGAGCGTTTTCTTGATGAGCCGGGCGAGGATGTCGTCGTCGGCGCCCCAGGCCCAGAAGAGCGCAGCGAGCGTCACGTCGATGACGATCAGGGTCGTTGCCAGGAAGGCGACGTCGCCGCCGAGCAGGCCGAAGCCGCTGTCGATGTAGGAGGTGAAGACCTGCAGGAACCGGTCAATGACGCCAACACCGCCCATATCCTACTCCTTCTCGGGATCGTCGCCGGGAAGCCCGAGAAATCGGCGGCGTTGCTCTGCCCAGGCGGCGCGACACATCGTGTCGATTTCCAGCTCTTCCGGCGTCACCGTTCGGCAGCGAGAAAGTTCCGCCTGCAAAGGATTGTTGGTCACGGGAGGAACCGATGGCGTTTCCGGAGTGACCGTATTCGCCAGCTCAACCGCGGCGAAGAGCGCAGCGAGCCCGCCCAAGGCGATGGCGACGGGCCTGATGATTTGGTCGGGAGAATTGCGCACGGGTATTACCGGAACATGCTGACGGCGGTTGGCGTGTAGCCGGTCCCGTAGTCGAGGAAGCGATTGAGGTTCTCGCGCCCCTGCGCTTTAGCGGACGCGCGCCGAGCCGCGTCCAGCGCGTCCGCGCGGTTCTGCGCGGTGATGGCGGCGGTTAGGTCCGTCATCTGCTGGCTTTGCAGGGCGAGAAGTTGATTGCCGGCCTGCGCCGCCTGCAAGGTGCCGACCGCACCCTGGCTTTGCGAGACGAGAGTGCTCAATTCCGTGCGCGTCGCTTCAATATTGCCGACGACGCCGGCCTGGACCTTCAACGCGTCTTCATAGCCTGCAACCGAGGTCCGCCAGCGCGCCTCGGCATTGGCGTTCATGGCGGCGAAATCGCCGGTTGCTGCGGCGTCTCCATATTGTTCTGAGAAGACGCGTTCGATTTCGGAGACGACGTATCCAACGCGCTGCGCTTCGCCCAGCAGATCTTCCGTCTGCTGCATGATCGACCGCAGACGCGCCAGCGATGAGTGCGGCAGGTTTGCGAGGTTGCGTCCCTGGTTGATCAACATCTGCGCCTCGTTCTGAAGCTGCGTGATCTGATTGTTGATCATTTCGAGGGTGCGTGCGGCGGTGAGAATATTTTGCGCGAGGTTGGTCGGATCGATGACGACGTCGCCGACGCCGAATAGCGCATAGGCCGGTTGCATCGGCGCCAAAGCGATGGCTCCGGTCAGCATGAGGGCGGCGAGTTTCTTACGCATGAGTAGTCTCCGTGGTTTGAGGGGATGGGATCGGATCAGGTGTTTGGCCGAGCAGTTCGACGGCCCAATCGAGACCGCGACGGGCGAGCCAGGCTGCGGCGAAGCCGTCTCGTCCGTGTTCGGAGAGGATGTCGGTGATGGCGGCGTGATCGGTCTTCGACGATGCGGCCGTGAAGGCGAGCGCGACCTCGCCGAGACCGAGCGAGAAGAGCCGATTGCCGCGGCGCGACTGGCAGTAATAGTCCCGCTTCGGCATGGCCCGCGCGACGATCTCGATCTGGCGTTCATTGAGGCCGAAGCGGCGGTAGATGTCGGCGATCTGCGGCTCGAAGGCACGCTCGTTCGGCAGGAAGATGCGCGTTGGACAGCTCTCGATGATGGCGGGCGCAATCGCGGAATTGTCGATGTCGGCGAGCGATTGCGTGGCGAAGAGGACGGAGGCGTTCTTCTTCCTTAGAGTCTTAAGCCATTCGCGGAGCTGGCCGCCAAATGTCCCGTCATCGAGCGCGAGCCAGCCTTCATCGACGATGATGAGGCTCGGACGTCCATCGAGGCGATCCTCGATCCGGTGGAACAGATAGGCGAGCACGGCCGGCGTCGCGGCCGATCCGATCAGCCCTTCGGTCTCGAAGGCCTGGAAATCGGCTGTTCCGAGTTCTTCTGTTTCGGCGTCGAGCAAACGCCCGAAGGGGCCGCCAAGACAGAATGGCGTGAGCGCCTGTTTGAGTTCGGTCGACTGCAACAGGACGGATAGCCCCGTGAGCGTTCGTTCTGCGACAGGCGCCGAGGCGAGCGAGGTCAGCGCCGACCAGAGATGATCCCGCGCGACCGGATCGATGGTGACGCCTTCTCGCGCGATCAGGCCGGACAGCCAGTCCTGCGCCCAGGCGCGTTCGCCGATATCGTCGATGTTGCGCAGCGGCTGAAGCTGGACGGCGGCTTCGTCATCCGAAAGCGCGCCGGCGAGATCCTGCCAGTCGCCACCACAGGCGACGGTCGCACAGCGGATCGAGCCGCCGAAGTCGAAGGCGAAGATCTGCGCGCCCGCATAGCGACGAAATTGCAGCGCCATCAACGCCAGCAACACGGATTTGCCCGACCCGGTCGGACCGACGACCAGCGTGTGCCCGACATCGCCGACATGGGGTGAAAAGCGGAACGGAGTCGAGCCTTCCGTCTCCGCGTAAAAGAGTGGAGGTCCGTCCAGATGATCATTGCGCGCCGGTCCTGCCCAGACTGCCGATATCGGGATCATGTGGACGAGATTGAGCGTGGAGACCGGCGGTTGACGGACATTGGCGTAGAGATGGCCGGGCAACGAGCCGAGCCACGCCTCGATGGCGTTCAAAGTCTCGGGCATGCAGGTGAAGTCACGACCCTGAATGACTTTTTCCGCCGCCTTTAGCTTGGCGTCCGCGACGGCTTCGTCCTCATCCCAGACGGTCAGCGTAGCGGTGATGTAGGCGGCGCCCGCTATGTCGGCGCCGAGCTCTTGCAAGGCTTCATCGGCGTCGGCGGCCTTGTTCGCCGCGTCGCTATCGAGCAGCGTCGACGCCTCATTGGTCATCACCTCTTTCAGGATCGCGGCGATGGATTTGCGCTTGGCGAACCATTGCCGGCGGATGCGCGTCAGCAGTTTGGTCGCGTCGGTCTTGTCGAGGCAGATAGCGCGCGTGACCCAGCGATATTCGAAGGGTTGGCTATTGAGCTCATCCAGCAGTCCCGGCCATGTGGCCGTGGGGAATCCGATGATGGAGAGGCTGCGCAGATGCGCCCCGCCCAAACTCGGCGCCAACCCGCCGACAAGCGCGCTATCGGCCAGGAGCGCATCGAGATGCATCGGCGTTTCGGGCAAGCGCAGGCGTTGACGACGCGTCGACACGGTCGAATGCAGAAAGGTCAGTGTCTCTTCGTCTGAGAGCCAGGCGGCCTCCGGCATGAAGCCGTCGAGGAGATCGAGCAGGCGATCCGTTCGCGCCATAAAACTCTCGACATGCTCTCGCGGGTTGAGGCTGCTGTCGGGCGCGTCCTCATAGAGCCATCGTCCCGCGCGGCTCGTATCGTCGAGCGGCGGCATCCAGACGAAAGTCAGGAAGTAGCTGCTTTCGAAATGTCTGGACGCATCTTCAAACTGGGCGCGTCGTTCCGCGTCCACGAGGGCGGAAACGGCATCGGGAAAATGTGAGAGCGGATAGTCGCGCGCCGGCGCCCGCTGCGCTTCGACGAACACCGCCCAGCCCGATCCGAGCCGGCGAAGGGCGTTGTTGAGCCGGCTGGACACGGCGACGAGTTCTGACGGTGTCGCGGAGTCGAGGTCAGGCCCCCGAAACCGTGCGGTGCGTTGCAGACTGCCATCCTTGTTGAGGATGACGCCCTCCGCGACGAGCGCCGCCCACGGAAGAAAATCTGCCAATAGCGAGGCGGTCGAGCGATATTCGGCGAGGCGCATCATCGCTCAGACTCCGAACCAGGTTGGGAAACGAAGATGCCGGCGCGCAACATCGACGATCTGGGCATCACGTTTTGCGGCCCAGACCGCGAGGAGATGGCCGACAAGCCAGAGTGCGATCCCGACCACCCAGAGCCTAAGGCCAAGTCCGACGGCTGCTGCGAGCGTGCCGTTGGCGATGGCGACCGTGCGGGGCGCGCCGCCGAGCAGGATCGGTTCGACCAGGGCGCGGTGGACGGGCGCGTAAAAGCCCGGAATGTCGGCCAGCTCGCGCATCAGATCAGCGCTCCGCCGCCGAACGAGAAGAATGACAGGAAGAAGCTCGACGCCGCGAAGGCGATGGAGAGGCCGAAGACGATCTGCACGAGGCGGCGAAAACCGCCGGAGGTGTCGCCGAAGGCGAGCGTCAGTCCTGTGACGATGATGATGATCACCGCGACGATCTTGGCGACCGGCCCTTCAATGGATTCCAGGATTGACTGGAGCGGCGCCTCCCAGGGCATGCCCGAGCCCGCCGCATGGGCGGGCGCGACGAGCAAAAGGCTGAACGCGAGCGCCGTCGCGTAAAGCGGCCAGCGCGGATAGAGAATTGTGGTTTTGGTCATGGATGGTCTCCTGTCCTGGGGTGAAGAAGCGGTTGGATCTGGTAGTCCCCGGTCGCATCGAGGCCCTCGACGCGGGCGAGTTCGGAAAGTCGGCGCGCCGATCCGCGCCCCGAGAGGACGGCGATCAGGTCGATTGTCTCGGCGATCATCGCGCGGGGCACGGTGATGACGGCTTCCTGGATGAGCTGTTCGAGGCGGCGCAGCGCGCCGAGCGCTGAACCGGCATGGATGGTGCCGATGCCGCCGGGATGGCCGGTGCCCCAGGCTTTGAGGAGATCGAGCGCCTCAGCCCCGCGCACCTCGCCGATGGGGATGCGGTCAGGCCGCAGGCGCAGCGAGGAGCGAACGAGATCGGAAAGCGACGCGACGCCATCCTTGGTCCGCAGAGCGACAAGGTTCGGCGTCAGGCATTGGAGCTCGCGTGTGTCCTCGATCAGAACGACGCGGTCGGAGGATTTGGCGACTTCCGCCAGCAATGCATTGGTGAGCGTGGTCTTGCCGGTCGAGGTGCCGCCAGCGACAAGGATGTTGGCGCGGGATGTGATGGCGTCGCACAATGCCGCCGCCGCATCGTCTGGCATGATCTCGGCGCGGACATAGTCTTCGAGTGTGAAGACCGCGACGGCCGGCTTGCGGATCGCGAAGACCGGGGCGGCGACCACAGGCGGCAGAAGCCCCTCGAACCGCTCCCTTGTTCCCGGCAGCTCCGCGGACACACGCGGAGCGCCAGCATGAACCTCTGCGCCGACATGGTGCGCAACCAGACGGACGATGCGTTCGCCGTCAGCGACGGAAAGCTCTTCGCCGGTGTCGGCGAGGCCTTCGCTCAGGCGGTCGACCCAGAGGCGGCCATCCGGATTGAGCATCACCTCGACAACCGCAGGGTCTTCGAGCCATGCGGCGACGTCGGCCCCCAGAGCGGTTCTGAGCATGCGCGCGCCACGGGCGAGCGCTTCGGATTTGAATGTATGGACGGTCATTGGCGGCCCCGCATTGGATTACGGGGTCGATCAAGAAGACCTTTAAAGGCTGATCGGCAACAGCCTTGAAGGCGTAGTAGTACTACGGCGCGCAACGGCAGGAGAAAGCGAAAAACGGTCGAAACAGTTCACTTCAAAATACCTGGGAAACAGGCTGTAGATTTACTCTTTCGGTGTGAAATCTTGCGACACTTCTTTGGCGAAGGTGTTACCCTTTGCGAGCCGCCGACCGAGCGTTTCTACAAAGCCTTCATACCGCTCGCGGCCTTTCGCCTGCGCGGCATCGCGCATCGTATCTGGCAATGGCGGAGTCGTCGTGAGCCAGAACCGGATGAACAAGGCTATCGCATCGTTGCCGATCGTCACGTCGCGTTCGAGCCGTTCGACGGCGCGGGTCAGCCGGTCGAGACGTCGCGTAATCGCAGCCTCGCGCTGATCCGCAGCGTCGGGGGAAAGGTAGGAGGCAAGCGCCGCTTCCACGATCTGGGATTTCGAAACTTTGCGCCGCGCCGCCAGCGTGTCGAGCTCCGCTGATAAAGCTGGATCGAAATACACATTGAGCCGATCTTTCTTCATGGCGGGCCTCAAAGTTCGATGCCGTCATCGGGATCAAGCGAGGCCTGCCGGGCGATGCTGCGGAATCGGCCCTGCATCTGGCGAGCCCGCTGAGCGTCATCATCCGTTTCATCATCGAGACCCGCGAACTCTTCTCGCGCAGATGGTGCCGGCTCCGGCGCGATGTCTTCATGCTCGGGCAGTTCCGGCTCACGGCGAATGCCGCCGTCTGCATCTTCGCCCGCATCGCTGGAGGCCCTCTTCCTTGGCTTTGGCGCGGCGACGGGTGCGCGGTCACTCCAATCATCTGCCTGCAACTCTTTCGATACGGTCGGTTCGGCCATCAGTTTGGGCGGTGACAGGATGCGTGTCTTGAGCTGTGGGTCGGTATAGTAGCGCGCCTTTTTGCCCCGGACCGGCGGCGCGCCGGAGACGAGCACGATTTCATCATCCGGCGGTAATTGCATGATCTCGCCGGGAGTCAGCAAAGGCCGCGCGGTCTCCTGCCGGGAGACCATGAGATGGCCAAGCCAGGGCGACAATCTGTGCCCGGCATAGTTCTTCATTGCCCGCATCTCGGTCGCCGTGCCGAGGGCATCGGACACGCGCTTGGCAGTACGTTCGTCATTGGTCGCGAAGCTCACCCGGACATGGCAGTTGTCGAGGATGGCGTTGTTCTGGCCATAGGCTTTCTCGATCTGATTGAGGGACTGCGCGATGAGGAAGGCCTTCAATCCATAGCCCGCCATGAACGCGAGCTGGCTTTCGAAGAAGTCGAGCCGCCCGAGCGCCGGAAATTCGTCGAGCATCAGCAACAGGCGATGGCGCTTGCGATTGGCGTTCAACTCTTCTGTCAGCCTACGTCCGATCTGGTTCAGCACAAGCCGGACGAGCGGCTTTGTGCGGCTGATGTCGGAGGGCGGCACGACGAGATAGAGCGTGGTCGGCCGCGCGCCAGAGACCAGATCCTTGATCCGCCAGTCGCAGCGGCTCGTGACCCTGGCGACGACGGGATCGCGATAGAGGCCCAGAAAACTCATCGCCGTAGACAGAACACCGGAGCGTTCGTTTTCCGACTTGTTGAGGAGTTCGCGCGCCACCTGCGCCACGACCGGATGCGGCCGGTCGCCAAGATGCGGTGTGCGCATCATCGCCGCGAGCGTCGCCTCGATCGGCCGGCCCGGATCAGAGAGGAAGGCGGCGACGCCGGCGAGCGTCTTGTCCGCCTCGGCGTAGAGGACATGGAGGATCGCGCCGACGAGCAGCGAATGGCTAGTCTTCTCCCAATGGTTCCGGCGTTCGAGCAGACCTTCCGGATCGACGAGGATGTCGGCGACGTTCTGGACGTCGCGTACTTCGCTGTCGCCGCGCCGGACTTCGAGCAGTGGATTGTAGGCCGCGCTCTTCGCGTCGGTCGGATCGAACAGGATGGTGCGGGTGAACCGCGCCCGCCACCCGGCGGTGAGCAGCCAATTCTCTCCCTTGATGTCATGGACGATGGCCGAGCCCGGCCAGGTCAGGAGACTCGGGACGACGAGGCCGACGCCCTTGCCCGAGCGGGTTGGCGCGAAGCAGAGCACATGCTCCGGGCCGTCATGCCGGAGGTAGTGGTTCTCGAAGCGGCCAAGCACGACGCCGTCCGCGGCAAGCAACCCGGACGATTCAACGTCCTTCCGCTCCGCCCATCGGGCTGAGCCGTAGGTGGTTACGTCGCGCGCCTCGCGAGCCCGGAGGACGGAGAGGAAAATCGCGACACCGATCGCGGCGATCCCGCCGCTGCCGGCAATGATCGCGCCTTCGACGAACACACGCGGCGCATAGGCGTCGTAGAAATACCACCAGACGAAGAAGCTCCAGGGCGGATAGATCGGCCATCCGAGAATGTCCGTCGTCGGCGCGCCGAGCTGAGGCTGAAAGCCGAGCCGCCATGCGGTCCACTGTGTTGCGGTCCAGATGAAACCGACCACAACGAGCGAGACGATGATGATCTGGCCCCAGAGGATTTTGGTGGCCTGTGTTGGCTGTGTCTTGATCGGCATGTCTTTTCCTTCCGGGGTGATGCTCAGATGCCAAGCCCGCGCTTGCGGCCGAGGCTCCAGTCGATCCCACCACCCGGCGTCATCGTTCCCGTCACGGTCTGGCCGAGATGGCGTTCGAGCTGGGGTTTCCACGGGACGAGTTCGAAGCCGAGGCCGCTATCGACCATGGCGAAACGGCCTGAGGCGAGATCGAGACGCCGGCGATAGGTTCCCGAGATGCGATCGCCTTCTGCAGAATTTCTGCGAAGCAAGCCTGTCTCGGTTTCGACACGCGCCGCCGCAGCGTCGAGCTCTCGTTCGCGCAGCGTCTTCAGGAGGTCGCGGGCGAAGGTGACGCGCCGACCATTTCTGGTCGCGAGCCCCTCGGCGACGAGATGATCGGCGCGCCGGTCGAGCGCTTCGCGAACTTCGGCGCCGAAGCCGCCCATGCTGAGCGGCGCCTGGGTCTTGGCGAGTTGCAGCCGATCGAGCCAGGTCGCACCACTCGCGCCGATTTGGGTTTCGAGGTTGAGGTCGGAGCGGCCGACAAGGGCCATGCGCTGACGGCCGCCATTGTCCGAGCGCCAGACCCGCGTCTCGACAATCCCGCCTTCGGGCGTGTCGCCCGTGGCGTCGAGATCGTTGAAGCGCAGATGATGGACGCTGCCGTCCACGGCGTCGATCACGGCATAGGCCTCGCCGCGCAACTCGTCATGCAGCCCGCGCTCGACCAACCGTCCAAGTACTGGGGCAGTCGGTGTGTCCTCAATCGCGAAGTCCGTTTGTGCGCGCCCTGGTCCGCCGGACATGGCGCGGTGCATGGTCTTGATGATGTCGCCACGCTCGGCGAGATCGCGCAGCGTTTCCTGTGCGCCCGGTTTCAGAGACCAAACCGCCGGGGCGAGCCTGTCGGCGAGGCCGAGCCCTTCCAGCGTCTGGGCGCGACCAATAAGGAGTTTGCGCAGCTCCGGATCGCGCGGTTCCGGGGAGCCGGGACGCAGATCAGCAACCCCGGCACCGTCATCGGCGAGCCCCTGGAGCGCGCGGTCAAGACCCGTCCAGCGTTCGGCTTTCACCTCCGCCTGAAGTTCGGATGCGATCTCCTGCTCGGCGCGCGGCCCGAGCTCCAGTTCGACCAGTTGCTCGGCGCGGCTGCGGAACCCTCGGCTGATATAGTCGCGGGCGATGACGAGGTCCTTGCCGTTATCGGCTCGGCCCCGCACGAGAACATGGATGTGCGGATTGTCGGTGTTCCAATGATCGACGCCGATCCAGTCAAGCTTCGTGCCGAGATCGCGCTCGGCCTGGCTCATCAGGTCGCGTGTGTAGGCGCGCAGGTCTTCGAGGCGGTCGGCGTCTTCAGGCGAGACGATGAAGCGGAAATGATGCCGGTCCTCTTCGCATCGCTCTGCGAAAGCGCGATCATCGACGCTGTCTGCTTCGGCGTTGAACATGCCCGCATCACGCCCGTCACGGGTCACGCCTTCACGCTTCAGATAGGCGATGTGTTTGGCGAGCGGGGCGGAACGGAAACGTGCGCCACGATGACGGACGACGCGCGCTTTGATGACGACGCGCCGCTGGGTGCGTGACAGTCCGCGCGCTGCGCCGGCGAAACGGCCCCGGCCGAATTGCGATCCGCGCCCGCGTCCTTTCGAACCGTTCAGCTTGTATCCGGTGTGTCCGGCCTTGCGGGCGGCGCCCATTACCTGGCCGACAAAGCTTTGCGCCTTCCGGGCGCTTGTCCCCTTGTTGCGGATGCGGCCGGGCCGGATGCGCATGTCATTATCGCGGTCGCTCATGACAAAGCGCCCGCTTGAAAGCGCGCGGCACGGTGAAACCCGCATAAAAACAGTGGGTTGAGCCGTGGGGCGGCACTGTGCCCATGACCGCAGCGGGCGAAATACCCAACAACAACAACGACATAGCGCGTATCCGTGCCGCGCCTTTTATCTCGCCCTCCCGTTGTTGTTGCGCCTTCCGTCCCCGTCCTCCCTCCCGGAAACACGCCATCGCGCGACGGACCGCGCGAGAGTGCGATCAGCGGGATCATCGCCGATCCCCGTTTCCAGTTGGCGGGAACAGACCGTCCGATGCGCCGGATGTGTGTGAAGGAAAAGTGCCTGCGCCACTGCTCAGATGCGTTTCATCAGCAGGCGTTTGTCGGTCGGTACGAGCGGAAAAGAGCGGCGCCGCGCGCCAGTCCACGGTCAGAATTGCGCTCGGTTCTCGCCGTTCTGCTGCAACCGACGCGCCGAGGAGCGGCGCCAACGCCGCAACATAATCGCGGGTTTCTCGGGGCAACGGTCGGCCTGTAGCTAGATGCTCGGCATAGCGTGTCGGTCCCGCATTGTAGGCGGCGAGGAAGCCCGGCGATCCGAAGCGGTCATGCAGTTCACGGAGATAAGCGGCGCCCGCCAGAATGTTGTCGCGAGGATCGAACGGGTCGCGCCCCAGACCGTAACGCGCGCGCAGCTCATCCCAGGTATCGGGCATGATCTGCATCAGCCCCATCGCGCCTTTTTCGCTGACGGCGCGCACGTCGCCGGCGCTTTCCCTGCGCATGACAGCGAGGATCCAACGCGCCGGGAAGCCGAAGCGCTGCGCAGCTTCGGCGATATAGGCAGCATAGGAATTGCCGCCTTGTTCCGTCCTGGAGGACGCGGTCTCTGCTGATACGGCGTGAGAGACAACCACGCCGGAGAGCAGACCGCAGAGGAGGAACTTCGCCATAATAGCGCAGCGCCGAGACGGTCTAGCCGCGCTCATCGCGTTTCTCGGGGCGCTTTGCGGGGCGGTTCCAATAGAGCGCCCAATGTCCGTCCTCGGCGTCGGTCTTGAAGAGATTGGCGCGGATCGGAAATGCGAAGGTCGGGTCGTCGATCTGCAAAGAGATGTATTCACCAGCCTTCTCGCCGGTGCGTTTCCAGCCGGCGCCGATCTCCGGTCCGTCGTGATCGCCGTGATGGATGCGATAGTCGGGCGCGTTTTCGCTGTCCGACGATGTTGCCGGGACGAGGGTGAGTTCTCGGTAGAGAATGAGCGTGTGAAGGCGTCCGGTGAAGCCGGTTTCTGTGCGGGTGAATTGACCGATCTGAGCCATGGGGCAGTTCCTTTCATTTGCGGTCGGAAGAATTTTCGAGAGCGTCGGCGTCGTGATCGGCGCGCCAGACATAGTGGCCGTCGCCGTCTTCATCGGTGAGGATCGGAACGGCGCGCCCGATCACGGCGTCTGCCGGGAGTGCGCCGAAATAGCGACCGTCGAGACTGTCGGGATGGCTTGGATTCAGGAGGAAGAGTTCCGTCTTGGCGACGAAGTGGCAGCCCTGCCAAACGGGCAGGTCGCGTCCGAAGCGGTCGCTCGGCTGGGCCTGCGCCAGGGGGATGTCGTCGACAGCGACAGCGGCGCCATCGCGGCAGACACGTTGTCCGGGAAGCGCAGCGACGTGCTTGAGGAGCGGTACGCCCTCGGGCAGATAGCCGCGCTCGGCGAGATAGGTCGCAAGCGATTCCGGCGGATCGACGACGACCAGATCGCCTACGGCAAGATCGTCGTCCGACGCAACGGCGTATAGCCCGATGGGCGCGCTTGCGGACGCGTTCCAGATCAGCTTGGGGCTCACATGAACGAAGGCCAGTCCGCCGATCGCGAGCACCGAGAAATAGGTCGTCATGACGTATCCGAACCGGGTCATGACACGCTCCCCGCCGACGCGGCTCGCAATGTCAGTGGATCGGGTGGACAGGCTTGGCGCAGGAGCCAGGCGCGATGTTGAGCGGCTGTGTAGCCTCGCGGCTCCAGGCCTGCTGACAGCCTGTTGTGAACGTGGCGCCAATAGTCCGGCGCGGCGTCGGCCGGGTCGATGCCGAGCGCTTCGATCGCATCGGCGAACTGAAGAACCCGTTCGACCTTGAGCCAGCCGGACTGGCGCAGCAGGCTATCGCCGCCGGGTGTCACCTGCGGCACGGTCGCATAGGACTCACCCGGTCGGGGCGCACGCAGGATGTCGATCCGGCTTTCCGTAGTCCCGAAGTCGTTCGCCTGCCAGCGGACGAAGGCGAAGACGGCGCCGGGATCGAAAGCGACGGTGCTGCCACTGCGGCTCTGGATCGTTGTCCGCACGATCCGGCCGAAGCGAATCCAGTGCTCGATCTGCTTCTCGATCCAGACGAGTTCGACAGTGGCCCCGCCGCTCATGAGCGGGCCTTCCGTGCATAGGCGGGCGAGATCGCTGCATGCCGCTTGGCGGGCAACACCTCGTCGCCCGTGTCGTCCGAGGTCGAGTTCTTCTCTCCCCGGCTGACCCAGGCTTGCAGATCCTCGATCGCGTAGACGACGCGCCCGCCGATCTTCGAGTAGCGTGGCCCCGTGCCATAGGTCCGGTGTTTTTCGAGCGTCCGCCCCGAAAGGCCGAGAAAATGGGCCGCTTCCGGCGTTCTCAAATAGCGTGGGGGAAGTCCGGCATTGGGATCGGGCATGGGTCGCGTCTCCGGTTAGGCCATCCCGCTTCGGGAAGCGCGGGACTGTCGGAGACGAGAAAAGCGTAAGATGCGCGCCGGGAGGGATGACGATCAGCGCGCGGCGAAAACGTCACTCCCCTTTGGGGGGCATGAGAACGGAGTGTGAAGAGGTATCGTTTGGTGTTAGAAATCTTAAGGTGTAGGACACGGTAATAAGATCGCCCAGTAGGCGCGCATTATGGACGTGAGAAGCATATTTACTGATCAATTTTCCTGCCCCTACCGAGATTGCCCTTTCAGCAAATTCCTGTACCCATGATCGATCATCATTCGTCCGTAGGCAGCAAGGCGGGCGATTTGAGCCTTTAGCGAACTGGTCTTCCATGGCTCAGCGGACACGCGGGCGGCTCCAAAAAAGACTGTGGCGACGGCGCGATAACTGGCCCCGCGCTGGCGGCCGTCGATTGTTCGCAGGGCTCGTTTCAGGCGTTCGCGTCGCTGTCGCGTGATAGGCGGATGCAGGTCGCGCTCCACAAGTTGGTGATATAGGCGATCAGCGGCGGCTAGCCGAACTGCCCAGTCGTCATCTAGCGGAAGTAGCAGGCCAACGGGGCGATCACTGAGCAAATTACCAACGAGATTAACGCCGTTTTTAAGCCGAACCCAAGAAATCCCGTCGTCGTCGATCTTCTGATATGCGATGCGCGCGGCTGGATTGGCAGAGGTCAAGCCCACGTCCGGAAGAGCATCGATCAGTTGAACGACGGCGGGTGCTGCGGTTGGAAGCCAGAAAATCGGAGCGCTGAGTGCGTTGAGCTGTGGGTTTACAGCGAAATCGTAACCCCCAGTCTGCTGGAGCGCCGCCGCCCTCCCGCATTAGCTCGTAGTCATCACGATAGCGCGAGTTCCGACGAAGGCATTCCCAAGCGAGCCCGGAGACACCGAGATCATCGAAGTGATCATACTGCTTGTCGTCGCGCCAATCTGACGGCATTGCGAAATCCTCCCAATCGCAAACTGGCGCATGGAATTGCGTCAGTCAGTCGGGATATTACGCTTTATACCAGCGGTTGCGCTGTGTGGCCACTGGCGTCGTCTTTTACGCATGGTGCCCGCACGCCGATCAACCTGCGGGAAGACCATTCTTGAGAAGATCTCGGTAGCCTTGTTCGGTCATCCAACGAGCGCGGGATAGATGACTGTCGTGGACCTGGCGCGCACGTTCCGGCTCCTTGTTGGCGTCGATACCGAGCAAGAGCGACGCCACATCTTCAAGCGTTGCACCGGCCTCACTTGCATCGAGCAGGCGCATATAGAGCTTCAGGTGATTGCGATCATAGACCGTCACAGCCGCATCGTTCGGTGGCGCGTCGGCGATCCTGTGCTGTCTCGAGGGCATGCGAAATCCTTGCAAGTTGGCCCATATTATTAATGAACTGGAAACCATAACCTAGCAAGCGCAGGCGGCGCAAACGTCGCCGGGTTGGTTGCAGCTTCGTGGCGGCCGCGTCGTTCGCCGCGTATTATAGTGCGTCGCATTAAAATACGC
Source organism: Hyphomonas sp. UBA4505 (assembly GCF_002388685.1). Taxonomy (NCBI): domain Bacteria; kingdom Pseudomonadati; phylum Pseudomonadota; class Alphaproteobacteria; order Hyphomonadales; family Hyphomonadaceae; genus Hyphomonas; species Hyphomonas sp. UBA4505. The sequence goes on from NZ_DGMZ01000010.1 coordinate 30,307, forward strand.
GATCCGCATTTTACTGGCGGATGGATATTCGGGAAGTATTTGGCGCGAACCTTCAGTATTTTAGGGAAAAAGCCGGCCTCAGCCAGGCCGCTCTGGCGGATAGGATGGGCGTTGACCGCGCTCATATAAGCGCGATGGAACGCGGGCAGCAGAACGTCACTATCATCACCCTCTGGCACGTGGCCGAGGCACTTGACGTCAAACCGGCCGAACTCTTGGACGATCAGCGGAAAAGCCGAGAGGCATGATGGCAGCCCCGCCTGGGAAGACCGGGCGGGGCTGTCGGGGCGTCAATCGCCGCTCTGGCGGCGTGACCGCGACCAGATAAGGCTGTAGCTCTCTTCGCCTTCGATGACGGTGTCGTCGAAGAGGTTGGCGTAGATCGGAGCGGTGAAACTCGGATCGTCGAGCTTGAGGCTCAGATAGTCGCGGCCCTCATTCGAGCGCTTGGACCAGGCGGCGCCGATCTCGACTCGGCCGACGAAGACGCGGTGGCTGGGTGCGTTGTCGTTCGCGCGATCCTCTTCCGGGATGATCCTTACATTCTTCGCTTGAACGCTGAGGGTGACGATTTCGCCGACGTACTCGTTGGCGGACTTCTTGAAGGTTCCGATGGTGGCCATGTCAGTTCTCCTTTTGGCTTTCGAGCCCGCGCCCGTCGCGGCCTCGATGGAGATCGACAAGGCCGGGACGACCGCCGACGCAGTCCGGAGGACCCGGAGCGTATGCGGAGGACAGCGGAGACGGAGTTTCTTGTTTCGCGAGGAATGGGCGTAGCCCAGGGGAAGAAAGTTCGGCTCCGCCGTTGCGGCCAAGGCGGTCGAGGCGTCAGCCGATACCGGCCAGATCAGTCCATGAGAGGCCGTGTCGGGCGTGGGTGATGAGGCTCAGGAGAAGTTCGTCACCGGCCAGCGCGACAGTCGAAAAACGCCGGCAACGAGCGTAGGCGATGAGCGATCGACATCGTTTCAGAGAAAAAGTTAAAACCACGCCGGATAGATTTGAACGAGACCGCTCCATTCTGACCTTGCGCGCCAAGGGCCGGATTGGGCATGTTCCTTCAACGCACGAAAGTGGCTGCGGAACGTGTCAAGCACGATCCCGGTTTCCACTTATCTGAACCTTAACCGTGGAGTGAATCCCCATTGACGTGAGCGATTTAGCCGTCTGTGGCTGCGTATCAAGCATGATGCGAATTGACACCGCCGGACTGCGTCTCTGGTCCTGCAAGGGATGCGATGCGCACCCATGCTGTCGCGCCGACGATGATTGCACCGATGCTTGCGAAGATGAGGGTCCACGTCTCGCCCGCGCCGCCGGTCTCAGAGAGACCCTTGACCGCGTGAAAACCGGCCAACCCGGCCGGCAAGGCATAGAGCGCGCCGATCGCCAGGCGGATGGTCGGTGACCGTATCGTGGCGAACGCGACTTGCCCGAGGATAAGAGCGACTGCGCCGGCGAATAGTGCGACAGCGATGGCGCCGATCGGCCCCGCGCCGTTTTCAAACGCATAGTAGCCGACAGTAACGGCGACGAAGAACGGAAGCGCATAGACGGCCAGGCTGAATAACAGCCAGCAGAGAAAGCCGAGGCCGACAACGCTCAGCAATGCGGACAGAAACATGGGCGGTCTCCTTCATGGATGGAGCGCCTCCACCAACCGCCACGGCGCTTTTCGAAGTATAGCGCAAAGCAGCGCACGCCGAAACCTTCCGGCGCGCGCATCAGGTGATGCATCTCAGGCATCACGCTGCCTGCGCTTTGTTGTTCTTCGGCCTGAAATCGAAGAGCGGGACGCCGAGCTTTTTGGCCTTGTCTGCCAGATTGTCCGTAATTCCCGACCCCGGAAAGAGGATGAGGCCGATGGGCATCGCCTCAAGAAGCGCGTCGTTGCGCTTGAACGGCGCCGCCTTGCCGTGGCGCTTCCAGTCCGGCTTGAAGACGATTTGCTGGCATTTGCGGTTATCGGCCCAGCACGCGGCGATCTTCTCGGCGCCTTTGGGCGATCCGCCATGCAGGAGCACCATGTCGGCGTGCTTGGCCTTCACACGGTCCAGCGCATCCCAGATCGCCCGATGGTCGGTGACGTCCAGTCCGCCGGAGAACGCAACCCGTGGTCCGCTTGGCAGGAGGGGTTCGATCTCCGCGCGCCGCTTCGCCGAGAGATAGTCGCGGCTGTCGATCATGGCCGCCGTCAGCGTCCGGTGACTGATCCGTGATCCCGAGTGCGGTCGCCAGGTCTGACCGATATGGGTCTCGAAGTGGTCGGCGGCGATATCGCGCATGAGCTCGTAAGCGTTGCGCCGCTCGATCAGCGTGGTTCCTTGCGCCGTCAGGGCTTCAAGTTCGACCGAGCGAATTTCCGACCCGTCCTGTTCGCGCTGCGAGCGTTTCTGGGCCTGCTCATTGTCGTCCAGGTCGCGGTCGACGCGGGCCGCTGTGCGATGAAACAGGTTGGTCACGGACCAGAGCAGGTCTTCGAGATCCGGTTCGAGACGCGTGTCTTCCAGCGTGGCGGCGAGCGCGTCGAAGATGTCGGCTATCGCACCCTGGAGGGCGTCGGCTTCGGGCAAGGGTCTCGGGTCGGGTTCGTCGGCGAAAGGCCGATAGCCATAAAGCTGCAATTCTTCGAGTACGGCCGCGGTTGCGGAGCTGGCCATTGGTTCGGTGGTCTCGGCGGTCATGGGATCGTCTCCTGTTCGGCATGAGCCGCGCCTCTCGCGGCCTTCCCGAGCGACGGGAAAGCGGGGGCTGTCCGGGACTGCACCGCCACGGCGGCCGAAGCCAGAGGCGGAGGACGGCGAAGGCGGCGCTCTTTTGTTTCGCGATGCAAAGCCGGGCCATTACGCCCGGCGGCGGAAAAGAGTGTCGCCGTAGCCGTTGCCGGCCCGGCCAGTCTCCGCTCCGTCTCGCTCCTCTCGGAAGGCCGAAGGCGAGGCTCTCCAATTAGGAGGTGATCTGACGATAGCGACCAGACTAATGACGGGCCTGCTCAGCCGCTCAGTGTTCGTCGGAAAGCAGCCGTGAGAAATCGGCCGTGGCCAGTTGCTGACCCAGATGCGTCCTTAGGTCGTCCCGTCCGAGCTTGCGGAGGTCTTCGTTGAAGTCGCCGCCAAGAGAAATAAGCCGGATCGTTTCGATACCGACGGCTCCTGCGCGTTTGATCAGATTGGCGGTGGCCATGTCGCCTGCTTCGTCGGCGTCGGCAGCGATGTAGAGACGCTGAAGCCCGGTCGGCAGGATCAGCGCGGCGAGATGATTGGCCGATAACGCGGATATGACGGGCATGTTGGGCAACGCCATGCGCACGGAGAGCGTGCTTTCCAGCCCTTCGCCAGCAGCGAGGATGTCGCTCGCAGTTCCGATCCGCACGCCATGGCCGAGCAGGTTCCCCATCGCCTTGCGTGATGGATCGAGGGGCGCCTTGCGAGCCGTCGCCGGATCGAGCCATGTGCGGTGAACGCCGGTGAGATTGCCGTTCACGTCCGTGACCTTGGCGAGCAATGCAGGCCAGGTCTCCGGTGGGGTGTCCTTGGGCTGACCTTCTCGCCAATAGTAGCAGCACGGATGAAATCGCAGCGCTGGCGCGTCGCCAAGCCCGGAAAGACCGCGTCGACGAAGATAGCGCTCGGCGAGCGTTCCACCGACCGGTCTTCCCATGGCGAAGAGGCGCCGTGCAGCCTCCGGCGATCCGGTGGGCGCGGATTGACGCTCACGTTGTGGCGGTTCGGGGCGTGGCAAGCTCAGGAATCGTCGCGCCTCATCGAGCGTCTCGCCGAAGGATTGCAAATGATGCGCAGCGGCAATGAGGTCTAGCAGGTCGCCATGTTCGCCTGTGGCGGCGTCTGCCCATTTGCCGGCAGCGCCCGGACCGTGGGCTGGTCCCGTCAGGCGAACATAAAGACTGCGTCCGGGCGTGTTCTCGATGTCGCCGACGATCCAGTAGCGGCCCTGCTTGCGACCGTTGGAGAGGTAATGGCGGCAGACGGCCTCCGCCTCGCGGCCGAGCCGTCGTGCGATTTCGGATGCTGCGCTGTTCATTTGCGCCTCCATGGTGAGAGCAAAAAAGAAGGAGCCCGCCACATTGGGCGGGCTCCAGGGGCGGCTGCGGGAGCCGTTGGGGGGCTTGGCTCCCGGTCACTCGGCCGCAGTGGCGAAGGCGTTGCCGGTGACAGGTTCATCATCGGTGATGACGGCGTAATCGCCCATGGCCGGTTCGCCGCCGTTATCCGCCGATTGCGCTTCGCTGTCGGGAAGAGCCGGCATGCGCAGCACTTCGGGCAACCAACCGGTTCCTTCGAGAAGCTCTTCGGCAGCCGCGACCATGTCCGGTTTCTTGAGGCCGGCGATGCGGTCGGATGCATTCTCGCCCTTCGCTTCGCGCACGGCCTCCAGAATGCGGGCCTTGGTGACGCGAGCGAGATAGCTCTCGCCCGTCGGCGCCCAGCCCGTCGCCGCCATGTCGAGCCCGAGCGTCGCCGCCAGCACATCGGCATGGGCGAGCGCCCGCGGACGGCGGTTGTACGGTTCCTGGACGGCGTTGACGGTCATGGCGACGCAATGCGCGAACAGCGCCTCGCGGCTATCGTTGTCGAACCCGACCAGCGCCTCCCACAGATCCTCAGGCGCTTTCGGCAGCGCCCCTAGCCAGCTCGTCGTGCGATCGTCGATGCTGAGCGCGTAAGCCGTGTCGCCAAGGCCCGGCGCCTGGGCGCCGAAACCGGCGCTGTGCGGGGTGATCTCGACGCAGCTATCCAGCGGATAGTGGTAGAAGAGCCGCAGCGCCATCGCGTGCAAGGCGGCGAGGAACGCCGTCTGCGGATCGTTGGCAAGCGCGTCGCGCAGAGCGAGCGTGCGATGCGCCGTCAATTCCATGACGAGGCGGTCGGAGAGAGGCTTCAGGCCATCGTCTTCCTCTTCCGCCTCGTCGCTGGCATCAGGGGGCGTAGCGTCGTCGACGTCCTCCTCGTCAGACGCGTCGATCCCATCGACCTCGTCCTGTCCGTCGGATTCGACGGAAGGTTCATCCTCGGGGCGGACATAGCCGCGCTCGACACGCAGGCGGCCGTCATGGCCGATGCTGACGAAGACGCCGGCCACGGCGATTTCATCCGGCTCGAAGCGGACGGGACGCTCCTGCAAGGCTTCCATCGCCGTTTCGATCTCGCCGAGCCGGGTGTCGATATCTTCCGGGAACTCCTCGGCGTCGGCGTAATCGTCCTCAAGCTGATCGTATTCGGCTTTCAGTGCGTGGAAGTTCGCGATCTCGTCCTCGCTCATCGGCTCGGTCTCGCCGATGATCCGGCGCAGACCGTAGGTATGGCCGTAGGGAAAGTCCGTGCCGATCTCGATCCATTTCCAGCCCTCGGCGCGGATCGCTTCCGCATGGGTTTCGAGCTTTTCATCGACGAGTTTCGCAAGCAGGCCAGCGTCATGGAGCCATCCGCCGTCGTCGGATTGGAAGAGATCGCGAAGGATGGCGCCGCCGGCCACCTCATAGGCGTCGAGCCCGACGAACTGCGCCCGCCGGTCGGAGGCGCGCACGGCGCCTTCGGTCAGCATGCGGCGGATTTCATAGGGCTGTTTCGCATAAGTCCGTTTGATCGACTCCCAGACCTGTTCCTGGCGCTCATGGTCGGGATTGACCGTGAAGGCCATGAGTTGGTCGAGGGTCAGTTCCTCCTCGGCATAGGCGTGGAGAAGCGATGGCGCGATAGCGGCGAGCTTGAGCCGCTGCTTGACGACGTTCGCCGAGACGAAGAAGGCCGCCGCGATCTCTTCCTCGCTCTTGCCTTTCTCGCGCATCGCCTGGAAGGCGCGGAACTGGTCGAGCGGATGAAGCGGCGCACGCTGAACATTCTCGGCGAGACTGTCTTCTTCGGCGAGGCCGTCCGTGCGCACGATGCAGGGCACGGGCGCCGTGCGGTTCAGACGCTTCTGCTTGACCAGCAGTTCGAGCGCCCGGTAGCGGCGTCCGCCGGCCGGGATCTCGAACATGCCGGTTTCAGCGCCGTCCTCATCCAGCACCGGCCGGACGGTGATCGAGGACAGAAGCGTGCGCCGGGCGATGTCTTCGGCGAGCTCGTCGATCGAGACGCCGGCCTTGACGCGGCGGACATTGGACTGGCTGAGCACCAGCTTGTTGAAGGGGATGTCGCGCGAGGCGCTGAGGGTGATTTTCTGAGACTTGGTCATGTCAGTTCTCCGTGGGCGGGCTGGCCGAAAGCCTCTCTCTCGACCTCCAAACCCGTCACGGAGAACCCGGCCCGCCTCTTCCTCTTGAGGAAGCGACGGACCGGAAAGGCGGAGCGCCGGCCGCAGCTACGCCGCGCGCTCGAGGAGCTTCTTCGCCTTGCCCTCCATTTCGAGCCGGGTGTCCTGCTGCGGCTTCGACCGGGCGACGGCGGTGATGCCCTGCACGAAATCGAATACGGACTCCGGCGGCCGACCTTCTTCGGCGAGGACTGTCTCGACGATTCTGGCCGTCTCCGCCTTGGAGAAGCCCCGTTTGCGGAGGAAGTCGGTGCGGTCATCGTCGCTGTGGGCGACGATGCGCTCGCGCGCTGCTCGAATGCCTTCGACGAAGGGTCGCGGCGAGGAGTCAGCGAAGCGGGTCAGCGCCGGCGCCGCCTCGTGCGCGAAGCGATTGGCGGCGTATTTGGAATGTCGGATGCTAATTTCCTGGAAGTCCTCAACGCCCCAGAGATTGCGGTTCTGGCAGACGGCGCGCAGATAGAAACTGGCGATGCCGAGCGTCTTCGCGCCGACTTCAGAATTCCAGCAATAGAAGCCCCGGAAATAGAGATCGGGAGATCCGTCGGACAGCTTGCCCGCCTCGATCGGGTTCATGTCGTCGACCAGGAAGAGGAAGACGTCTCGGTCGGAGGCGTAGAGCGTGGTCGTGTCCTTGGTGATGTCGACCATCGGATTGTAGACGCCGCTCGACCAGTCGAGCGTGCCGGGCACTTTCCAGCGCGTATCGCCAGTTCCGTTCCCCGCGATCTTCTGCACGGCCGCCACGAGTTCGTGGTCGTAGATGCGGCCATAATCCGGGCCGGTGACGGCGCGCAGTTCCGTGCGCCCGTCTTCGGTTTCCAGCGTCTTGATCTGCTCGGCTCGGTGCGAGGTGAGCCCGTATTGCAGGTTGATGCCCGCAAGCGGCGCCGGGAGCTGGCGCAGATAGGCCGCCGGCGCGCTGACTAGGCTGGCGAGCTGGCCGAAGCTCCAATGGGTCGGCGCGACCGGCGCCTCGGCGTCGGGCAGGATGAGCGCCAGGTTTTCCGGATCGTCGCGATGGGCTTCAACGCGGATCGCCGCGCTCTCGACTGTCCGCGTGCGGCTGCGCTCGGCGCGGCCCTTCACCGACGCGTAGAGCTCCGACAGGGACAGATAGCGCTCGTCATTCGGCCGGGAAAACCATTCCGAGGAGACGCGGCCGATCCGCTCTCCGCGCGAGATATCGACTTTGTAGCCGCCGCTCGCGTCGCGCCGGCCGTCCAGGGTTTCAAGGTTGGTCATGGGTCAATCTCCGCGACAGGTCGGCCGAGAGCCTCTCTCTCGACCTCCAAACCCGTCACGGCGAAAGCCGCCGAACTCTTACTCTTTATCGGGGAACATGTTCGTCTTGATTGGCCAGGCATTTGGCGCAGCACCGCCGAACACCTGTCTTCGCCGCCATTGACGCTTCACCCGGATGCGGAGCATTTCTCCGCGTACTACGGGGCGGCACAGTCGCTTCATGTCCAATTCCGTACCCAAACGCCGGCAGCGTTCGCGCGCGGCAAAAATTGATCTTTACGACTACGCGCAGATTCCGGAACCGAAGCCGCGTGGACGTCCCGAACCAGAGTTGACCGACTGGCGCGTCACCGATGAGTGGCTGAAGCGCGTGCCGGTCACTTCGTCCGAAGTGGATGTGTTTGAGGCCTGGTTCGGTGATCTGTTCGACGATTTGTTCGGCCCCTTGGGTTCGGTTGGCTCCTTGACAAAGTTATCATCTAAAGATAACCTAATATGACAGAGGAGACATACGATCCGAGCCTTGACGCCTTGCTCGATCTCGATGGCCAGGTGCTCGTCATCGACCCTGCGGGCAGGCATTGGGTGAAGTTCGTCGTTACGCGCGTGCCCGTTAGCCCGGAGAAGCCCCATGGGCTCGACTATTCGCTGACGCTGCACGGACCTGACGGCGAGCGGCTTGTCGGCTTCGACAATGCTCATCCTGTCGGCCGCCGCAAACGCGGAGAACCGCAGGATCACCGCCACCGGCTCCGGACCGTGCGTCCCTATGACTATCAGGATGCCGCGAGCCTGATCGTCGATTTCTGGGAGACGGTGGATGCAGTGTTAAAGGAGCGAGGCGTACTGCAATGACGACGTTGAAGATCGGCATCGCCGATTATGAGGAGATGAAGGCCCGCACCATGCGGATCGCCCGCGGCGAGCAAAAGCCGGGGCCGGACGATCCGAAGGTATGGTTCACATCGACCGAGTCCTTTGCCCAGGTGCTGTCAGCCGGTAATCGCGAACTGTTGCGGACCATCGCCGAACGCGCACCGGCTTCGCTTGACGAGTTGGCGGAGATGACTGGGCGCGCCAAATCGAACTTGTCGCGAACGCTGAAGAAGATGGCCGAATACGGTTTGGTCGAGATGGAACCGGAAGGGCGCCGGCGGCGTCCGCGAGTCCTCTACGACCGTGTTTCGCTTGATCTGACGTTGACCGGCGAGGAATGGCGAAAGGCAGCGGGAGGCGCATCATGAACGCACCGCAAAACGCCGTGAAGCTCCGCGCCGCGCTTTACCTGCGCGTCTCGACGACGCGGCAGGCCGAGCATGACGTCTCGATCCCTGACCAGAAACGCCAGGGCGAAGCGTGGTGCGAGGCGCGCGGCTACGAACTCGTCGAGACCTATGTGGAGCCAGGAGCGTCAGCAACGAACGACAAGCGCCCCGAATTCCAGCGCATGATCGAGGCGGGTACGTCCAAGCCCTCAGCCTTCGACATCGTGGTCGTCCACTCATTCAGCCGTTTCTTCCGCGACCATTTCGAGCTGGAGTTCTACGTCCGGAAGCTCGCCAAGAACGGCGTCAAGCTCGTCTCCATCACCCAGGAGATGGGCGACGATCCCATGCACGTCATGATGCGCCAGATCATGGCGCTGTTCGATGAATATCAGTCCAAGGAGAACGCCAAGCACGTCCTGCGCGCGCTCAAGGAAAACGCCCGCCAGGGCTTCTGGAACGGCTCGCGCCCGCCCGTCGGCTATCGCGTGGTCGCGGCCGAACAGCGCGGCGCCAAGACCAAGAAGAAACTGGAGATCGATCCGCTGCACGCCGACACGATCCGGCTGATCTATCGCCTCGCCCTGGAAGGGGACGGAACGCGCGGGGCCATGGGCGTCAAAGCGATCGCCACGCATCTCAATGGCAGGGGCATCTTCACGCGAGACGGCGGCCGCTGGGGCATCGGACAGGTTCATCGCATCCTGACCCGGCGGACCTATATCGGCGAGCATCAATGGGGCAAGCATCGCAAGAACAAGGAGCCGACCAAGCCGGAAGACCTGGTGACGGTTCCGGTTCCGCCGATCATAGACCGCAAGACCTTCGACGCCGTGCAGAAGCTGATGCAGGCGCGCAATCCCAAGGTCGCGCCGCCACGCGTAGTGACAGGACCAACCTTGCTGACGGGGATCTGCTTTTGCGGCAAGTGCGGCGGCGCCATGACCATCCGCACTGGCAAGAGCGGGCGTTACCGCTACTACGCCTGCTCGATCAAGGCGCGTCAGGGCGAGACTGGCTGCAAGGGCCGGACAATCCCGATGGATAAGCTCGATACGCTGGTTGCTCAGCATCTGGAGGAGCGTCTGCTGACGTCTGATCGGCTGGAAGAGGTTCTCGTCGATGTGCTCGACCGACGGCAAGAGCGCGCTGAGCGCCGCCGTGAGCACATCGCCGAACTGAACCGGCGGGCAACGGAATCGGAGCTGCGGCTGAAACGCCTTTACGACGCCATCGAGATCGGCGTCGCCGACCTCGACGATCCGGCGCTGAAAGAGCGCATCGCCGGTCTGAAAGTCCTTCGTGATCAGGCGAAAACCGACGCGGAACGCGCCGAAGCCATGCTCGACAGCGCCACTCATCAGGCCGTCACGCCGGAAATGATCGAGAGATTCGCCGCAGCGGCCCGCGAGAAAATGCGGTTGGAGGGCGGCGGCTATCGGCGCGATCATCTGCGCGCGTTAGCTCAGCGCGTCGAGGTCGACGAGCGCGAAGTGCGCATCATGGGATCGAAGAACGAGCTTCTGAGAACCCTAGCCGCCGCAAATAGCGCAGAATCGGCGGCGAACGGCGTGCCCAGTTTTATACCGAAATGGCGGAGAGGAAGGGATTCGAACCCTCGATACGCGTTAACGTATACGCCCTTAGCAGGGGCGCGCCTTCAGCCACTCGGCCACCTCTCCAGCGCGGAATATGGGGTCTAGAGAAACCCCATCCTGATCGCAAGCCCCTGAATTCGGTGGAGCCGTCAAAATCTCCACGAAAGCACGGCCAAACTCAATTGCACGCACAACTGCTACATATGTGGCGTTACGTATGGTCGGCCCATCCCTCTGTGCTAATCTCCCCTCTAATTCTTGCCAGAGACCCCGATAATGATGACCGACTATTTCAAACCCGTCCCGTTCGACCTGTTCAAATCCGATAAAAAAGCGTTCGGAGATGCGCTCTGCCGCTCCTTTCGAGAGACAGGGTTCGCAGTGGTGTCCGGCCATACAGTCGATCAGGGCGTGATTGACCGCAATCTGGATGCGACCAAGGCTTTCTTTGCTCTGCCGGACGCGGAAAAGCTGAAATACGACGGACGCCAAGGGGGTGGCCAGCGCGGCTATACGGCCTTTGGGACGGAAAACGCCAAAGGCAACGCTCATGCCGACCTCAAGGAATTTTGGCACACCGGCCGCGCCCTGCCGGAGGACAGCCCCTATCGCGCGACGATGGCCGACACACCCAGCGTCCCGGAAGTACCCGCCTTTGACGGAGCCACAACCGCACTTTTTGATGCACTGGATGAAATGGGCCGAGAAATTCTGGAAGGTGTCGCCTTGCATCTTGGGCTCGCCGAGGATTGGTTCGACGACAAGGTCAATTTCGGCAACTCGATCCTGCGTCTGCTCCACTACCCCCCGCAGCAAACTCCTCCACCCGCTGACACGGTCCGCGCCGGCGCGCATGAGGATATTAATGTCATCACGCTGTTGCTGGGTGCTGAGGAGGCCGGCCTCCAGGTCTTGCACAGTTCAGGCGAATGGCTGGACGTTAATCCGCCCGCTGGCGCGCTGGTCATCAATTGCGGAGACATGCTACAGCGCCTGACGGGCGGTGTACTGCCGTCGACAACGCACCGCGTGCTTAACCCATCTGCCGAGCGCGCAAAATTCCCGCGCTACTCGACGCCCTTCTTTCTGCATTTCAATCAGGATTACCTGATCGAAGCGCTACCTCGCTGTGTCGCTGAAGGCGGCAAAGCCGAAGCCCCGATCGCGGCTCAGGATTATCTCATGGAACGGCTCCGCGAGATCGGCCTCGTAAAGGCCTGACGTAGACCTAATGCTCCGCTGCACTAAACGGTCACAGACATCGAACACTCTTTTGGACGGGAAAATGTTAGCGTTGACATAAATAGCCACTCCCCCAATGATTGCGCTAACGAAACGTGGTCGACGCGACACTTATGGGGAGGGAATTATGACCGATGCTTACACGGGCACGAAGCGCCGGCTTGCGATTGGCGCCTTGGCGACCACCTTGTTGGCGACCGCTTGCGCCACGCCTGTGCAAGCGCCTACCGCACCCGCTGACACCGTCGTTTCTGACATTTCCGAGGCCAGAGCCTGCACGCCGAATGTGAGTCTGACGAGTGCATCACAGCGCGTACGTTCGTTGGTGGCCCAGATGACCATTGATGAAAAACTCGGTCAATTAAACCAGGCCGCAGGTGGCCGCAGCAAGTCGCTGAATTCAAAGCTCACCCCTGAAGAACTCGGCAAAGTCCGGAATGGCGAGATTGGCTCCTATCTTCATGTTGCGGGCGCTGAGCCGCTGGGTGAGCTCCAAAAGGTCGCCATTGAAGAAAGCCGTCTGGGCATCCCGCTCCTCTTTGCGATGGACGTAGTTCACGGCTACCGAACGATTTTTCCGGTACCACTGGCAATGGCGGCATCATGGGATCCAGACGTCTGGCGGGAAGCCACCGTCATCTCCGCTGACGAGGCGTCGTCAGCAGGCCTTCACTGGACGTTCGCCCCGATGGTCGACATTGCGCGTGACCCGCGATGGGGCAGAATCGTCGAGAGTGCTGGTGCGGACCCATATCTGGGGTCTCGTATGGCAGTCGCGCAGGTCGAGGGCTATCAGGGCGAAAGCCTGGCAGCCCCAAACACCATTCTCGCTGCGACGAAACACTTCGGCGCATATGGTGCCCCAACTGGCGGCCGCGACTATGGGTCTGCTGACATCAGCGATCAAAGCCTGTTCGAAACCTATCTGCCTCCCTTCTACGCCGCCACGAAGGCTGGCACCGGCTCCATGATGACGGCGTTCAATGATGTCGCCGGGGTTCCGTCCACAGCCAATGAATATCTCATCGATGATGTATTGCGGGGCGAGTGGGGCTTTGACGGCATGATCGTGTCCGACTGGAATGCAGTCGCTGAATTGATGAATCACGGCGTGGCCGAATCTGAAGAACAGGCGGGAGTGCTTGCCCTGCGCGCGGGCGTCGACATGGACATGACCAGCATGGTCCTGCCAACCAGGATCAAGACCGCTGTGCAGTCAGATGAATGCCTGACACATGATCTCGACGCGGCAGTTGCCCGTATACTGACGACAAAAGAGCGATTGGGCCTGTTTGACGAACCGATGGACTATCACGATGCAGAACGGGAAAAGACAACTCTGCTGAGCCATGAATTCCGACGCACAGCACGCGAAGCCGCGGTGAAATCAACGGTGCTCCTGAAGAATGAAAACCAGGTTCTGCCACTCTCCAAATCCCCTCAGAAAATCGCCGTTATCGGTGCCTTGGCGGAAGACAAGCTGACTCAGCTCGGCTCTTGGCGTGCACAAGGCAAGGTCGAGGATGTCGTCTCATTGCTTGAGGGCCTGCAACAAAACGCTCCTGACGGCACCACCATTACATATGCAGCCGGCGCGCATCCTTCAAATGACGCGGATTCTTCTATTGAGGCTGCTGTGGAGATTGCGTCGGCCGCCGATCATATTCTCTTGGTGATCGGGGAGGATTTCGACCTGTCCGGGGAAGCGCGCAGCCGCTCAGATATTGCCCTTCCCCAGAACCAGTCCGCCCTCGCCGCGGCGATGTTTGAGATCGGCAAACCCGTTACGATCATATTGGTGACGGGACGGCCGCTCGCAATGGAACAGGAAGTTGGAGCCGCTAATGCCGTGCTCAACACATGGATGCTGGGCATTGAAGCCGGAAACGCGCTGTCTGACGTGATATGGGGTGATGTCTCCCCTGCGGGTCGCCTACCTATCGAATTTCCGCGACGCACCGGTGCGGTGCCGCACACCTATTCCGAATATCCCGGTGGGCGCCCCGCTGACCCGGACCTGTCGAAAGACACGAACCGGTTCATCGATATTCCGATCACGCCGCTTTTCCCCTTCGGTCATGGACTGACCTATTCCAGCTTCGAATATGGTGACCTGATCGCAACAACCGATGCAGATGAATTCACCTTGAGCATCAAGGTCACAAATTCCGGAGACGTCGATTCTGATGAGGTGATTCAGCTGTATATGCGTGATCCGCTCGCCACGATTGCCCGACCGAAACGAGAACTGCGCGGATTCAAGCGAGTCCATATCCCGGCTGGTGAATCCCGCACAGTGAGCTTCACCCTGACCCCCGACCAGATGGCGTACTACACGGCACGGGACGGCTGGATCGTAGAACCCGGTAAGATCGAATTCATGGTGGGTGCATCCGCTGACGACATTCGGGCGCGCGCGGAGGTCATCATTGATCAGGCTTACCACACGAACGTTCCAGCCAGCGCAATTGCCACAAGGACACATGTAGAATGAAACAAACGCGACGTGGCTTCATGGGGTCTGCCGCCGCAGCCACCCTGATTTCGGCTTGCGCCACCACTCCGATCGGAAAGGCGTCCAATCCCGATCTCGAGATCTTCGATGCGGAAGCCCATTCCCTGTTGGATATTTTCGCAAGACTGGAGGTTTTGGCCTCCGGTTATACATGGAGTGAAGGGCCGGTCTGGGATCGCGCACGCAACTGCCTGTATTTTACCGATGTACCGGAGAACATTGCGTGGAAATGGTCAGAAGCCAGCGGCGCGACGGAATTCCTGGCCCCTTCGGGCGTTGCACGTGAGCAGGCGACGGGTTTCCGCGAACCGGGCGCCAATGGATTGGCTATTTCTCACGATGGCTCACTTCTCATCTGCAACCATGGTCGTCGCGCGGTCGAACGAATGGACTTCGAAACCGGGCATCGTGAGATCATTGCCGCCACGTTCAATGGCAAGAAGTTCAACAGCCCAAACGATGTTGTCGAAGGGCCTGACGGAAGCCTGTTCTTCACCGATCCGCCCTATGGGCTGGAGGGCATGAATGACTCTCCCCTGAAGGAGCAAGATGCCAACGGCGTGTACCGTCTGTCACCAGATGGAGAAATCACCCGCCTTATCGATACAATGACTTTCCCGAATGGCATCGTGCTGTCACCAGACAGCCAGACACTCTATGTTAGCCAATCGGATCCCGACCAGCCGGTCATCCTGCGCATGGCACCTGATGGTTCTTCCAGTTCGGTGCTTTTTGACGCCAAGCCGTTCATGTCCGACACGGCTCCGGGCCTGCCGGACGGGATGGCTGTGACGCGTTCGGGTCACATCTTTGCAACGGGCCCGGGCGGCGTGTTCCTTCTGGCCTCGGACGGCAAACCCCTTGCCCGGATCAACACCGGCAAGGCAACTGCCAATTGCTGCTTCGGCGACGCAGACGGCCGCACACTTTACATGACCGCACATGACACACTCATGCGCATCAGAACGACATCAATTGGCCTCGCATGGAGCTGACCGAAGCGATCCTCGTCTACCGCCCCCTGCTGGCAACCGGGTTTGGTATTGCGGCACTGCTTGCGCTGATATTGCGTGCGCGGATGAATGCCTTCGCGGCCCTGCTACTGGTCAGCATATTCAGTGCCCTGGCTGCGGGCATGGCCCCAGAACAAGCCTTCGATACATTGGCAAAAGGCCTGGGCGGCACGCTGGGGTTCATTGCCACAGTCATCGGGCTTGGCGCGTTGTTCGGCGCGATCCTGCAGGCCTCTGGGGCGCTCGATGCCCTGGCTTCAAAACTCTCTACCTCATCCAGCTTCAAAACGAACCAATGGAAGATCGCCGGCATTGGCTTGTTGGCGTCCACACCTGTCTTTTTCGATGTTGCCCTCATCATACTCGCACCCCTGATCCTCACCATGGCTCATGACCGGCTGAAACCCGCCATGTCTCTTGGTCTCCCGCTCATGGCAGGGCTCGCGGTCGGCCACGCTTTCCTACCGCCCACGCCGGGACCGATCGCCATCGCGGAGCTGATAGGCGCGGACCTCGGCTGGGTTATCCTCTTCGGCGCAATAACAGGCTGCGTCGCGCTGGCCGTATCCGGTCCGCTCTTCGCGGCGTTTTTGGAGCAGCGCAACCGCATGCCAATCGGCAATCCGGCCTTCGAACTGGACGAAACCAGCAATCATACAACCCGGCCCATCCCACAGCCCGAACGGGCCATATTCCTGATTACGCTGCCACTCGTCCTGATTCTGTTGGGCACGCTTGCGGGAATCTTGCCGGACGGCCCCATCAAATATGTGCTTGAAATCATCGGGCATCCATTTAGCGCGCTCCTGATTGCATGCGGCGCATCCTGGCTGCTGCTTTATCCAAAGACCGTCCAGAGCCGGAAATTGATGTCGGACGCGATGGCCCGCGCATTCGAGCCTACAGGCGCAGTCATCCTCGTCACTGGCGCGGGCGGCGCGTTCAAGCAGGTTCTTGTGGACACAGGCGCTGGCGAGCAGATCGCAAATGCCGCGCTTGGTCTGGGGTTTGGTCCGCTTCTGGCGGGCTATGTACTCGCCGTCATCCTGAGGCTCGCCCAAGGCAGCTCCACGGTTGCCATGATAACGTCAGCCGGCCTGACCGCGCCCATTGTGGCGATGGCCGATCTCTCCGCCCCGCAGCTAGGTATTGTGGCCATCGCGATTGCCGCGGGCGCAACAACCGGCAGCCATGTGAATGATAGTGGCTTTTGGCTCGTTGGACGGATCTTCGGCATCACGCCAGGTGAGACACTGCGTACATGGACCGTCTCTACCACGCTGATCAGCGTGGTAGGATTTTTGATGTGCCTGATCCTGTACGCAGCACTCGCGTTGTTCTGATCAGATCAGGCCCGCAAGCGGCGAACTTGGATCCGCATACATCTTTTTTGGCATCCGCCCGGCCAGATAGGACTCTCGACCGGCGATCACCGCATGTTTCATGGCATTGGCCATCCGGATCGGATTCTTCGCGGCGGCAATGGCCGTATTCATCAGCACGCCATCACAGCCCAGTTCCATGGCAATCGCGGCGTCCGAGGCCGTTCCGACACCCGCATCGACAATCACCGGCACTCGTGTCTGCTCGACAATGAGACGGATATTGACCGGATTCATAATTCCGAGGCCTGACCCAATCAAGCTACCGAGCGGCATGATCGCGCAGCAACCTGCGTCTTCCAGCATCTTCGCGTAGACCGGATCATCGGAACAATAAACCATGACCTCAAACCCATCGGCGATCAGGGCTTTGGCTGCCTCAAGCGTCTCCGGCATGTTCGGATAGAGCGTCTTCTGGTCAGCCAGCACTTCCAGCTTCACCAAATTCCAGCCACCGGCCTCGCGCGCCAGGCGCAGCGTGCGAACAGCTTCATCCGCCGTGTAACATCCGGCTGTATTTGGCAGATAAGTAAATTCGTCTGGTTTCACAAAGTCTGTCAGCCGCTCTTCGTTCGGGTCCGACAAGTTCACGCGCCGCAAAGCCACGGTGACGATCTCCGCGCCAGCAGCCCGCGCTGCATCCGCGTTCTGTTGATAAGTCTGATACTTGCCCGTGCCCACGATCAGGCGGGAATTATAGGATTTGCCGGCGATGATAAGGGGATCTGTCAAAATTCTAACCTGTCTGGTCTGCAAGAGCTGGATGGCGCAAATAGCTGAGATCGCAAGCGATCAGCCACCACCCACGAACTGAACCACTTCTATCTTGTCGCCGTCCTCAATCACAGTGCTGGCATGCTCTGACTTCGGCACGATTTCGAGATTTCGCTCAATCGCAATGCCGCGCTGATCCCTGCCGGACTCGCCTGCCAGTTGAAGCACCAACATGGCCAGCGTCAGGCCAGGTTCGACTTCGCGAGATACGCCATTGACTGTAATCAACATTCGGGTTTTCTCCGTTCACCAGCCCCCTTGCCTTGCCCGGCGTTACAGCGCAAGACGGAAGACTATGACCAAGCCCGTATATGTCCTTGGAGGCCCAAACCTCAACCTTCTCGGCTCACGCGAGCCCGAGATTTACGGGCACGAGACCCTCGCTGACATCCATGCACGTCTCGAAGCGCTGGCAGATGGAACACCGCTGGAGCTTCGCCAGACGAATCATGAAGGCGAATTGGTGGGCTGGATTCAGGAGGCATCTGAAAAGGGCGCCGCCATCATTCTGAATGCTGCAGCCTACACGCATACATCCATTGCTCTTCACGACGCGCTGAAAGCGTGCAAAATCCCTGTAATTGAAGTTCATTTGTCGAATCCTGCGGCGCGCGAAGCGTTCCGCCAGGTGAATTACGTATCCCCCGCTGTGAAGGCCACGATTGCAGGCCTTGGCGCCTATGGTTATGAGCTGGCGCTAATGGCGGCAAAGACCCTCACGGGCAAATAAGAGACCTGACATCCCATGAGCACAACGAAGAACAAGCTGGATACCGGACTTGTCCGGGAACTCGCAGCCATTCTGCGGGAAGCAGACCTTGGCGAAGTTGAAGTTGAACATGAAGGCCTACGCATCCGCGTCAGCAAACCTGCTGCGCCGGTTGTGCAGGCCGCTATGGCCGCGCCGGTCGCTGCACCGGCTGCCGCTGCTCCGTCAGCAGCTGCCCCTGTCACCACCACAGACGCTCCACCTCAGACATCTGACAACGCCATCAAGTCTCCGATGGTCGGCACCGTATACCTGTCGCCTGAACCCGGTGCGAAGCAATTCGTCGGCGTTGGCGACAAGGTGAAAAAGGGCGACACGATCTTGCTCGTTGAAGCCATGAAGACTTTCAATCCGGTCGAAGCCGACAAGGCCGGTACCGTCAAAGAAATCTACGTCACTGATGCCCAGCCAGTTGAATATGGCGAAGCTCTCATTCTGATCGAGTAATATGGCTGACCAACCCGTTATCAAGAAGGTTCTCATCGCAAACCGCGGCGAGATCGCGCTGAGGATTCACCGCGCCTGCAAGGAAATGGGACTGTCCACCGTGGTCGTCCATTCCGAAGCAGACAGCGACGCCATGGCTGTGCGCCTCGCGGACGAGAGTGTCTGCATCGGGCCTGCGCCATCGTCCGAAAGCTATCTGAAGAAGTCGCAGATCCTTGCCGCTGCCGAGATCACCGGCGCGGACGCGATCCATCCGGGATACGGCTTTCTGTCGGAGAACGCCCAATTCGCCGAAATGGTCGAAGCACATGGGCTCGCGTTCATTGGTCCTACGGCCGAGCATATCCGCATCATGGGCGACAAGATCGCTGCCAAGGCCGCAATGATAGAAGCGGGCGTGCCGTGCGTACCCGGTTCAGAAGGCGCTTTGTCGTCTATTGCCGAAGCCAAGAAGGCCGCCAAGAAAATCGGCTTTCCGGTCCTCGTAAAAGCATCTGCTGGCGGCGGCGGCCGAGGCATGAAGCTCGCCAAGACTGAAGCAGACCTCGAAAATGCCGTTCGAACCGCCAAGACCGAAGCCAAGGCTGCATTCGGTGATGATGCCGTGTATCTTGAGAAATATCTTCAGGGCCCGCGTCACATCGAAGTCCAGATCATCGCTGACACGCATGGCAATGTAGCCCATCTCTGGGAGCGCGATTGTTCGCTGCAGCGACGTAACCAGAAAGTCTTCGAGGAAGCGCCCTCGCCTGCTCTGAATCAGGCCCAGCGTGAAGAGATCGGCGGCATCTGCGCCCGTGCGATGGAAAAACTTGGTTATCGCGGCGCCGGTACGGTCGAGTTCCTCTATGAAGACGGTAAATTCTACTTCATCGAAATGAACACGCGGCTCCAGGTCGAGCACCCTGTCACCGAAATGATCACAGGCATCGACCTGGTGCGCGAACAAATCCGCATTGCCGAAGGGAAGGAACTCTCATTCCGGCAGGAAGATGTCATGCTGGTCGGTCACGCCATCGAGTGCCGGATCAATGCCGAGCACCCAAAGACGTTCGTGCCTTCCCCGGGCCTGATCACAGACTTCCACGCACCCGGCGGACCTGATGTCAGACTCGATAGTGCGGCCTATTCGGGCTACCGCATTCCTCCTCACTACGACTCGCTGATCGGCAAATTGATCGTGCACGGGCGAACCCGCCGTGAGTGTATCATGCGCCTTCGCCGGGCCTTGCAGGAAATGGTCATCGGCGGGGTCTTCACGACGCTGGATCTGCACCGCGAACTCGTCGAGAATGAGGATGTACTCGAAGGTGAATACAATATTCACTGGCTCGAAAAGTTTCTTGAAAATCAAACTGATACAAAAAAGTGAGCATTTTTCACCTTTCGCGTTCCACAAGGATCGACAAAGGGTAGACATCACATAAGCCGCTGGTTCATATAATTCCATGTCACAGCGGTTTAGTTCATCCGATCTGCTTGCTTGCTATCGTCGGGGGATTTTCCCCATGGGCGATGCCCGAAATGACCCGAACTTGTTTCTGGTCGACCCTGATATGCGAGGGATCATTCCGCTTGGTGATTTCCACGTGCCCAAGCGCCTGCTCCGAAAGGTCAAGCAGGATCCGTTTCGCGTGACCATTGATCAGGCCTTTACGCGTGTCATGGAATTGTGCGCTGAGAGTGCAAAGGGGCGCGAAAGCACCTGGATCAACTCGCCCATTCTGAATCTGTACAGCTCGCTCCACCGCGAGGGCCACGCCCATTCCATCGAGTGCTGGGACGGCGACAATTTGGTCGGCGGCCTTTATGGGGTGGCACTTGGCGGCGCCTTCTTTGGAGAAAGCATGTTCTCACGCGCGACGGACGCGTCAAAGATTGCGCTGGTCCATCTGGTGGCGCATCTTCTCGAAGACGGTTTCGTCTTGCTCGACGCGCAGTTCCATAATCCCCACTTGGAGCAATTCGGGCTTATCGAAATACCCCGTCAGGATTTCAAGAAACTCTTGAAAGACGCCCTCACTGTAGAGGCCAAATTCTATTCGAACTCCGCATCCTCTTCGGACGGACGTGGTGCGAGCTTCACAGGCTCCGGCGCAGCGCAGCGTATTACCCAGATATCATAGACAGGATGTTCAAGCGCGCTGAGTCCTGGCGATGAAGCATACATCCAGCCCGAAAAGAGTTCTGGATTATCTTCGCTGACGGTTTCGACATCCTCCGCATCGACAGCAGCTTCCATCGTCTCAACAGCCACGGGCTGGGTCGAGGCGATCTTGAGAAATGCTGCGCTTTCCGGCGCTTCCTCCGGCGGGGTCTGGTAACAGACCTGCAGTTCGACCTTCAGGGATCCGAAGACAACCGGCTCACCCACTTTCACGTCAATATCCGTGGAGCGGCCGGTAATCTTGTCGAGCGCGCGCAACGTGGCCGTATCCTTCTGGACGAAGGTGGCCGCGTGTCCGGCGCCCCCAACGAGGGCGGCCAATGCAAGTGCAGAGACCATCATACGCATTATTGGTAATCCTCATCCGGATATGCATCGTCTGCTGTGGCATCTGGGCGGGCCGCCGGGTCGGACGCACCATCACCACCGCTGCCTGAAGCAAAGGACGCAAACAGGGTCAGCAGGTCTACGCTGCCACGCGTATACTTGATCTCACCAGACCCATCCTGAGGGATATTGTCGAAGCTGCCGCCTGGTTCCAGAGCCACATAAGCTCCGCCGAGAAGACCGTCAGTCGACACCCGGGCATCCGTATCGTCCGGCAGGGCCCATTTTTCATCCAGGCTGAGCGTTACAACCGCCTCAAACCGCTCCGGATCACCCACGATGCTTTTGACGATGCCAGCCTTCACACCGGCAATACGCACATCGGAACCGCGCGAAATGCCCGATACATTGTTGAAACGCGCCTCAAGCTCGTACTGATCACCTTGCGACTGGGTTTCTCCACCGCGGTCGATCGCGAACCAGAGGAAGATACCAGCCACCGCGACCACGGCGGCGCCAATCAAGGTTTCGAAGAGTGATTCACGCATCGGGGTTCCATGCCTCATAGTCGCCTGATGCCTTCTGGCGTGCCATGTCAGTCGACAAGCTGCCCTTCGGCTTGGTGGCGTAAGGAGTGCCCGTCATATTGGGCTTGTGGTCCGTTTCCCATTCACGGCGCGTAAGCGGCGACTTGGTGGGCGGATCTTCGACAGTATGATGCAGCCAGCCATGCCAGTCCGCAGGCACCTTGGATGGCTCGGCCAGGCCCTTGTACATCACATAACGACGCTTGCGCCCTTCGAGAGACGGCTTGCGCTCCTCGAAATAGCGGTTGCCGTATTCGTCGGTCCCGACATAGCCAGAGCGCCGCTTGATATCAAAAGCCGCTCCGATCGTATTGCCGCTCCACCAGGTAAAAATCTGTTTCAGCATCGTGAGGATGTCCTGACCTGTCTTGTTGGCCGTAATATGGCGTTATCCGGGCAGTTAATCCATACGGCAGCCGCAGGCAATGCGACGCACGTTTTTATGATCTGACCGCTAATTTTGCTGCCGGAATGGTTGATACCCCTGACCGGAACCGTCACGCTCGAATATGTGATTCGCTGGTGATTCGCGGGAGGGTTTAATGAAAACTGCAGAGATTGCGTCCATTGTGGAGGCCGCCGAGACTGACGGCCTGCTTTCTCCGGAGATGGAGTTCGGAACCGCCTTCCGGGCCGCGGGAAAACGGCGGCGGCCGATTACTGAAGAATCTCTGAGAAATGTTGCGTCCGCCTATGCGTCTGCTGGTTTGCTCGGCGCGTCCCAGATTGCCACCGCCGAAATGCTGGAACGTCTGGGCAATGCACCACGCAATGCAGAATTGGCGGAGGCCGTGGCATCAGGCCTACCGCAAGACATACTTGAAGAAGCGCTGCGTCAGCCAGACGGTTTTGCACGCACGGCGGAGGCCTTGAGAATCGCCGCTGCCAATAACCAGCCTCCCCCCGCAGCAGTCTTCAGCGCAGAATCGGCCGATCCGGAATTCGACACTCTGCTATTAAGTGCCCTCAAAGAAGGCGCTGAAATCCTTCTTGCTCAGGATGACCTCGCTCCGGCACGTACCGCTTGTCGGTTGCTGGATGTCTCGCTGGCAGTCAGCCCCGATGGACTCGAAACAGATTTGTTGAGCTCTGTGGCGGAAGCAGCTGGCAAAAGCGTCGGAGACGGCCTGCTCCTGATACAGGGTCTCGGCGCAGCCGTGCTTTCGCTTGGCCTCTCCTATGATAGCGACGACGGACGTTCGGTAGCGGCTGCGATATGTGCCCTTGTAAAGGCCCATGCAGCCGGCTCATCGCTAGCCGCAGGCCATGCCAGCGTACTCGGTCTCGAGGCACGCAGAGCAACGTCCCGGAAATCCTGTACGGTTGCCATTCTGCCCATCACAGACCTCGCCGATTTGATGCCTGAATGCGAAAGCGAGGGCGCTGGGCCTGTGCGCACCGTACTGGCCTATTCCGATGACGGCCCGACCCTGGCGCGATGCGCTCGACTGGCGATATCACGTACCGCGCCAGAATCTCTCCCAACAATATTGGACCGGGTGGCCAATTGTGGAGGTGAAGACCTGGAAGCCGCCCTTGGGGCAGACCGTTTGCGAGACCGCGGCTTCTCCGAAGCTGCCCTCGACCGGGTTACACGCGCGCTCAGCGACGGACTACCCCTGAACGCCGCCTTCTCCCGATGGGTATTGGGTGACGAGATCATCAGCGAAGATCTGAAACTGGCCCCAGAGAATTTCGATTCGGATGGTCTCGCACTTCTCTCCGCGATGGGGTTCTCCAGAAAAGATATTTCAAATGCTGAAGCTGCCGTTGACGGTACGGTCGAAGATGTTGCCACCCAGGCCTTTCGCCAATGCGGGCTGGACCTTTCTGTTGGTGAAGAAGCTGAACTGGCTTTCGCGATGGCGTGTTCCGAAGCGCTTGGCGGGCAGACGACCGTCCGGGTGAATGGGCGAGACGGTCTGGATTTGGCCGACAAGGCTATCGAGGCAGGCCTGTCCGCCCTGTTGATCGGCATACGGGCATCGGCAAACGAAGAAGTGGCCGAGCGCATGGACCATATTCTCAGCCTCGCCGACGAGCTGGCGGCAGAGGCCGAGATTCCACACCAATCCCCTCAAAGTTCGGCTCTCACGGGTCACGGTCCAAATGCCCGTACCCGACTCCCTGATCGCCGAAAAGGCTATATCCAGAAGGCATCAGTCGGCGGTCACAAGGTCTACCTCCATACGGGCGAGTTTGATGATGGTGCGCTCGGGGAGATTTTCCTTGATATGCATAAAGAAGGCGCCGCTTTCCGGAGCCTGATGAACAATTTTGCGATCGCCACCTCTATCGGTCTGCAATACGGTGTGCCGCTGGAGGAATTCGTCGACGCCTTCGTGTTTACCCGGTTCGAGCCGGCTGGTGCCGTCACCGGCAATGATCGCATCACCAAAGCGACCTCCATTCTAGACTACATCTTCCGCGAACTCGCCGTGTCCTATCTCGGCCGGGACGACCTCGCCGAAGCCGATGTCACCCATGACGGCCTCGGTCGGGGCGCTGGGGACGGAACCCGCGAAACTGCAGAGTTTACGGAAGAAGCCGCCCAGTTGATCTCACGTGGCTTCTCACGCGGGCAATTGCCGGACAATATCGTCATCCTGGACAAGAAACGCGAAGAAAAGCTTTCCGGTGAGGAGGGCGACGATGAGACGTTGAACGCGCCAGCCTACCTCACCGACGCGTGCCCGAATTGTGGTAGCTTCACACTGTTCCAGATCAGCGAGGACGGGGATGCCGAGTGCGATACGTGTGGGCAGGAATTACAGGATACGAGCGAAGTTCCGTCCTGATTACTTCAAGATGATCAATAGAAACCGGCGGTTCTTTCTCCGAATTTCGGTTAATCGCTGTCTTCCAAGGCATGGCGGAATTGCAACACTTCCCGTGTTTTAGGCAGTCCTTACTGTTTGTTCAGTTTGGGGTAACAAAATCAGGCGTTATCCATGTTCCATGATCCGCTTGGTACATGCACTTCTTACCGCATCCGCCATGTCCTTTGTCGCCTTGTCGGCACAGGCACAGAGCCAACCCGTGGCCTGGTCCCCCGGTTATGCAGGCGCCTGCGGGGAGTGTGACCTATCCGGCAAGAATTTGACTGGCTGGTCCCTCGCTGGCGGAAACTATTCCAGCGCGAACATGGAATACGCTTTCATGCGTGGTGTTCAGGCTGGCAATGCCAATTTTGAGAACGCTAATGCGACCAGCGCAGACATGCGGGGCGCCATTCTTACCTCTGCTCAATTCGCTGGAGCCATTCTGTCTGATGCACGTCTTCAGGGTATTCAAGCATCTGGAGCTGATTTTCGGAGCGCAAATGTTCGCGGCGCGAATCTTCAAACCGCCTTGCTTGTTGGAGCCAATTTTGCTTCGGCAGACCTGACGGGATCCCGGATGGAATCGGCAGACCTGTCAGGCGCCAATCTCACCGGGTCCTGGCTAAACGAAACGATTCTGGCTGGCGCCGTCTTCAACGGCTCAAACATGACCGGTTCCCAACTGCGGAACGCGGCTGTGCATGGCGCCTCATTCAAGGACGTCCGCTTCATTGACGCCGACCTGTCCGGCCTGAAAGGCGCTGAAACCGCAGACTTCGAGGGCGCGTGCGTCTCGCTCAGTTCCACCCTTCCAGCGACCCTTACCCTGCCGCTCTGCGGCACAGCCGTCGCGCCTGCGGCCTTTGCCAGCAAATAGACTTGCAAACGCAAGTCAATGAAAAGGGCGGAGCGCTTGGCCCTCCGCCCTTTGTAATTTGGGATGCGGCGTAATGCTTACGACTTCATCTGCGGCGCGAGGCGAATGTGAAGCTCTTTGAGCTGCTTTTCGTCCACAGGGCTCGGGGCCTGCATCATCAGGTCACGCGCCTGCTGGTTCATCGGGAACAGCGTAACGTCGCGGATATTCTCGGCATCAGCGAGCAGCATGACGATCCGGTCTACGCCCGGCGCAATGCCACCATGTGGTGGCGCGCCGTAGCGGAATGCGTTCAGCATGCCGCCAAACTCCGCTTCCACAACGTCAGGGCCATAACCTGCCAGCTCGAACGCTTTCAGCATCAGTTCCGGGCTGTGGTTCCGGATCGCACCAGAGGACAGTTCCACACCGTTACAGACGATGTCGTACTGATAAGCCTTCAGGTCCAGTTGCTTCTCTTCAGTATCAGCAGCCAACAACGCATCCATTCCGCCTTGAGGCATGGAGAACGGGTTGTGGCTGAAATCGACCTTCTTGTTGTCTTCGTCATATTCGTACATCGGGAAGTCGACGATCCAGCAGAGGCGGAACACCCCATCCTCGATCAGGCCCAGCTCTTCGCCAACCTTTGTCCGCGCGGCGCCTGCGAGCTTGTAGGCGTCGCTTTTCTTGCCGGCCGAGAAGAAGATGCCGTCGCCAGCCCCCAGACCGAGCTTCTCAAGAAGCGCCGCGAGATGGGCAGGTTCGAAATTCTTCAGCACAGGATCCTGGCTGTCGACACCGCCGCCATCGGCCTCTTTTAGACGCGCATAGCCAAGTCCTGGTGCCTGCATTTCCTTCTTCGCCCACTTGTCGAGTTCGTCGAAGAATTTGCGGGATTTCTCCGCAGCCGCCTTGGGTGCTGGGATCGCGATCACGCGACCACCCCCGCCGATGATCTTCGCGAAGATGCCAAACCCAGTCTTGCTGTCATCCTCGAAGAATTCGGACACATCCGCCAGTTCGATCGGATTGCGCAGGTCCGGCTTGTCGGAGCCGTATTTCGCCATGGCTTCGGCATAGGGGATGCGCGGGAACACTCCATCCGGAACTTTTCGGCCCTTGCCTTCCCAGTTTGCGAACTCCTCGAACACACCCGCCATGACGGGCTCGATCGCATTGAACACGTCCTCCTGCGTGACAAAGCTCATTTCGATATCAAGTTGATAGAACTCGCCCGGTGAGCGGTCTGCGCGCGCGTCTTCATCGCGGAAACAAGGCGCAATCTGGAAGTAGCGGTCGAACCCCGACACCATCAGCAATTGTTTGAACTGCTGCGGCGCCTGCGGCAGCGCGTAGAACTCGCCCGGATGGATACGGCTCGGCACGAGGAAGTCGCGCGCGCCTTCAGGGCTCGACGCCGTCAGGATCGGGGTCTGATATTCCGTAAAGCCCTGTTCGAGCATGCGGCGGCGCAGGCTGGCGATCACCTGACTGCGCAGGATCATGTTCTTATGCAGCGTCTCGCGGCGCAGATCGAGATAGCGATGCGTCAGGCGGATCTCTTCCGGATAGTCCGGTTCACCAAACACAGGCAGCGGCAGCTCGGCGGCTTCCGACTGGACGGTAACTTCGCCCGCCACGACCTCGATCTCACCCGTGGCCAGATTCGGGTTCACGAGGCCCTCATCGCGGGCCACGACCTTGCCTTCCAGCGTGATCACGCTCTCCGCACGCAGTCGCTCAACCGTGCCGAAACCAGGTGAGCCCGGATTGAACACGATCTGCGTCAGGCCGTAATGATCGCGCAGGTCGATGAACATCACCCCGCCATGATCGCGGCGACGGTGAAGCCAGCCAGACAGTTTTACGGTTTCACCGACATGGGACTTGCGAAGTTCCCCACAGGTGTGGGAGCGATAGGCGTGCATCGGAAACTTTCTCCGGAAATACGGTCCAACAGAAATAAAAGCGCGAAAGGCATTCAAGCTCTCGCAATTGTCAAGGCGATGCGATACGCAAGCGCGCGATGACTGACAACACCCTGACTCCCATTACTGAGCAGTCCGCACTGGAAGATCTGTGCGGAAAGCTCGCTGAATCCGACTTTATTTGCGTCGATACCGAGTTTCATCGGGAGACGACCTACTGGCCGGAACTCTGCCTCGTCCAAGCCTCCGCCCCCGGCGTAGAAGGCCTGATCGACCCATTGGCCGAGGATTTGGACATCGGTCCCTTCCTCGATCTGATCGCCGCAGACAACCGGGTAAAAGTGTTTCACGCCGCCCGTCAGGACCTCGAAATATTCAACCGTCTGATCGGCCACCCACCCGGCCCGATTTTCGATACCCAGGTCGCCGCGATGGCGCTCGGCCTTGGCGATTCGATTTCATACGACAATCTCGTTCAGCGCGTGCTGAAGCGCCAGATCGACAAATCGAGCCAGTTCACAGACTGGACCCGCCGTCCACTCAGCCAGAAACAACTGGTCTACGCCCTTGGCGACGTAACGCATTTGCGGGACGCCTATCTCAAAATGCGCGATGAGCTGGAACAGCTTGGACGCCTGGGATGGGTGCGCGAGGAAATGGCAGATCTGGAAGATCCCGCCAAATACGATACCGACCCCGCCAAGGCATGGCAGCGACTCAAATTGCGAAAGCCGAAGAAAGACTATGCAGCCATTGTCGTGGCCGTTGCCGCCTGGCGCGAAACCATGGCGCAAGAACTGGACAAACCACGCCGCCGGATCCTGAAGGACGACGCGATTCAAGAAATCGCCAGCCAGAAACCGCGCTCCGAGGGCGATTTCGGCCAGCTCCGCGCAGTGCCAAATGGGTTCATTCGGTCGAAATTCGGCAATGGCCTGCTCGAGGCAGCAATCGATGCCATCGACAATCCAGACAAGTACGCGCCCGAGCTTGGCCCGCGGGTCCAGAACGCCCAGATCCCCGCTGGTGCGCCCGAATTGCTCAAAGTGCTCCTCAAGCATGTCAGCGAGGAGAATGACGTCGTGCCCCGCCTGATCGCAAATGCGGCC
The DNA here is from genome assembly GCF_002388685.1 of Hyphomonas sp. UBA4505. Classification (NCBI taxonomy): domain Bacteria; kingdom Pseudomonadati; phylum Pseudomonadota; class Alphaproteobacteria; order Hyphomonadales; family Hyphomonadaceae; genus Hyphomonas; species Hyphomonas sp. UBA4505. Next base: position 58,629 of record NZ_DGMZ01000010.1, read on the forward strand.
GATATCGACCGGATCGCTCGCGGTGAGACGGGTGACGAAATTGCCGCCATGTCAGGCTGGCGTTATGACATGTTCGGGAAACGCGCACAGGCCCTGCTGAATGGGAAACTGGCCGTATCTTTTGAGGGCGGTCAAGTCAGACTGTTCGACGTCTAGGCTGCTCAGCCTCAACTAATAATGACATCCGATTTCAAACGCAGCTGGCTCGCCGTTTGCGAAAGCCTGCGCTCGACCGTATCCGAAACCATCGCCTCATCGGCTTTCGACACTTTCAACTGAAGCGTATCATGCGTGCGAACCAGTCTGGCCCGCTGAAGGATCGGCCCTGACCGACCCGAGAACACAGCCCCCAGTCGCATCGCACTCCCGATCTGGCGGGCGCGCTCATCCTGCTCCGGCGTCGTGAGCGCGACATACTCATCCGGTCTCTTGAAGTCTTTCTGGTAGCGGCATCCAATGGCATAGGCGATCAGAGCGCGTTCGCCGTGCGAGACGCCGACATAAGGCGCCCTGAGCGCTTGATCATAGGCCATGATGGATCGGTGATCCGGATGGAACCGCCCGGCACTGTCAGCCATCATGCAGGCCGCCTTCTCGATTCTTATGTCCGCGGCAGGCGATCCGAACAAGTCCGGCTCGGGGGCCAGGGCCGGCGCGATGAAATCATGCAGCGCTTCGCCGAACAGGATCTGGTTCTTGTCCAGCCGCGCGAACGCGATCGCGCCATCCATCAGCGGATCGTGCAAAGGCGCGCCCAGCGCATCCCGCAGCACGCCTTCCCGCAAGCCTGCCGAGGAAATGGTCACGCCCTCCAACCGGCTGTTGCCAAGAATTTCCTGAAGCAGAATCGCCGCGACCGGCAAATGCTTGGCGCGGCGTTTGTCGACGTTTTCCAGCATCGCCCGCGCCGTCGAACTGGTTACGCTGTCGAAGCAGAGCTTTGCTGCCTTGTCGACCTGGGATTTCGACATCTGATAGCCCTGCAGCACTTTGAGCGAATAGTCCTCGATCTGCATGTTCAGCTTTGCCACGGTCCGCCATGCGCCGCCCACCGCATAGAAGCGCCCCGTCGATTTTGCCAGCACATCAGACGTCTTGAGCTCCGCCCGTATGGTACGGCGCAGCGCCTTCAGATCAATATCCCCCTCGACCAGAGAGAGCGGGCCAAGCATCAGGCTCTCCCCGTCTGCGGCCTTGCCGCCGATTTGCTTGAACTCAAGACTAGATCCGCCAAGATCGCCGATCATGCCGAGTGGCGCATGGAAGCTCGCCTCTACGCCAACGGCCGACAAGCGTGCCTCATCCTCTCCCGACAGAACCACCACGCGCCGTCCCAGCGCCTTGGACGCCAGGCTGATGAACTCCGGACCATTCTCGGCTGACCGCACGGCTGCAGTTGCCACAGCCGTGTAATGCCTCAAGTGCAAGGCTTTCAGGATCGCGCGATACCGACCAAGAGCCTTCAACGCCGATTCAACACCAGTTGGCGAAAGCTGCCCCGTCTGCATCAAGCCCTGACCCAATCCGGCCATGACTTTCTCATTGAAGGTCGGAAGGATTGAAGCGCCCAGAACATCGTAGATCACCAGACGTACCGAGTTTGACCCGATATCGATAATTGCCGCACGTTCTGATTTGGGAAACATCAAACCTAAACGCCTTCGCGAGGTTTCAGACGTGGCGGCAGGCTGACTTCGAGCGCGCTCCCGCGTCCAGACAGGCTGGGATTGTCCATGAAATATGTGTGGGCCGAGAAAGTCTCTGTATCGGGACGCAATTCCATTCGCTCATAGACGCCGTCTTCTCCCATGATCCAACTTTGTTGTTCGTCATTCAGATTGGCGACCATGATCTGGTTCAGCACCTGACGGTGAACGGTTGGATTTTCAACCGGCACCAATGCCTCGACACGTCGGTTCAGATTTCGCGGCATCCAGTCCGCAGACGAGATAAACACTTTGGCCTTGGGCGATGGCAGAACCTCCCCATTGGCAAAACAGACAATTCGGGAATGTTCCAGGAATCGACCCACAATGCTCTTTACAGAGATATTATCAGACAAGCCCGGAACGCCGGGACGCAGGCAACAGATGCCGCGCACAACCAGAATGATCGGCACGCCCGCCTGGCTGGCCGAATAGAGCGCATCAATCACTTCGCCATCGACCAGCGAGTTCATCTTCGCCCAGACGCCGCAGGGTTCGCCCCGGCGCGCCGCGTCTGCCTCTGCCTCAATCATCCCGATGAGTTTCTCTTTCATGTCGAGTGGCGACATGGAAACCTTTTCCATCACAGGACCGACAGAGGGTGGCTCGCGATAGGCCGTCACAAAGTTGAAGAGCCGATTGGCGTCACGACCCAGCGCCGCATCCGCCGTGAATAGCGACAAGTCTGTGTAGATCCGCGCATTGATCGGATGGTAGTTGCCCGTCCCGTAATGCGTATATGTGCGCAGCTCATCACTTTCGCGGCGCACCACAAGCGACACTTTCGCGTGGGTCTTGTACTCGATGAAACCGTAGACAACCTGAACACCCGCGCGCTCAAGGTCGCGTGCAAGTCGCAAATTGGCTTCTTCATCAAAGCGCGCCTTGATCTCGACCAATGCGGTAACATTTTTTCCGGCCTCTGCCGCTTCCACCAGGGCTGCGACAATCGGTGAATTCGCCGTTGTTCGGTAGAGCGTCTGCTTGATCGCAACGACTTGCGGATCGGCTGCGGCCTGCCGGATGAACTGGACTACAACATCAAACGTCTCGAATGGATGATGAACCAGAATGTCCTTTGCACGGATCGCCGCAAAACAGTCACCCCCCATCTCGCGAATACGCTCGGGGTAGCGCGGCTCATAGGACGGGAACTGCAGGTCTGGCCGATCACTGACAATCAGTTCCGATAGCTGTGCCATTCCAAGAATGCCATCATAGAGAACGATGTCGGCTTCTTCAGCGCCGATCTCATGCGTGATCAGTCGGCGCAGGTCTTCCGGCGCACTGGATTGCATTCGGATACGAACGATCCGGCCCCTGCGACGTTGCTTCAGCAACACTTCGAATTCGCGGATCAGATCTTCGGCTTCTTCCTCGATCTCGATGTCGCTGTCACGGATCACACGGAACAGGCAGCGGTCTTTCTCCTCAAACCCGGGAAAGAGTTCATCGATGAACATGCCGATGACATCTTCCAGCGCAATGAAGCGCAAATTGCCCTTGGTGCCTTTGGGCAGGCGAATGAAACGCCGCACAAAGGCCGGCAATGGAATGATGCCTACATGGGCATCTCCATTCCCCTTGGCGACCAGATTGATCGCAATCGAAAAGCCCAGATTCGGAATGAACGGGAACGGATGCGCGGGATCGACTGCGAGTGGTGTCAGGACCGGGAAGATGTTTGACCGGAAATACTTGTCCAGCTCAACCCGGTCTTTCTTGTTCAGTTCCTTCACGCCCAGCACATGAACGCCTTCGGCATTGAGTTCCTGCTTGAGGCTGCGCCAGCGCACTTGCTGTTCGGCGATCAGGTTCAGGGAAGCCTCTTCAATCCGTTCCACCTGCTCGGCTGGGGTCAAGCCATCCTGACTGGCTTTGACAACGCCGGCCCGCACCTGTTCGCGCAGGCCCGCATAGCGCACCATTTCGAACTCATCGAGGTTGCTCGCCGATATCGACAGGAACCTCAGGCGCTCAAGAAGGGGATGGTCGGTGTTCGACGCTTCTTCCAGCACACGCTGGTTGAACTCCAGCCAAGACAATTCCCGGTTCAGGAACCGCTCCGGCGAATTCATCATCTGCTTCTGGGTTCCAGACTGTCCATCGGCCATGATGCCAAACTCCGCAATTCCATTCAATTCTACAGCATGGACCTCTGATCGGGGTCGGCCCAGCCCAATTCTTCGACGACTTCCCGGGCCAATGGCACCGACGGTGCCCGGCCCGCTTCGGTCACCTTATCATTCAATTTCTCTATAAATATTTCGATAGCCTCATAAGAAAGTTCCAGTCGGGGTACCAGATACTTAATGACCTCAGGCTCAAGCTTCAGGAAATAGCGCTCGGCAGCGGATTCCAGCCGCGCCTTGAGCATTTTTTCGTCAGGCTCCCCAATCTCGATCACCGGCAGTGCCATGAGGCGGGATTTCAAGTCGGCTGACTGGGTTTGCCATTGGCTCGGATGGTGCTTTGAAGTCAGCAGGACATGCCCGCCTTCAGCCGTTGCCGAATTGATCAGTGTCAACAAATTCTCGGATTTCTTGACGCGGTCGGCATCGTCCACCGCGACAAATCCCGACGCCAGCGCCGCCAGGCCGCGTGATTTCAGACGGGAAAACTCCTTGGCGACATGATAGCTGCCTTCAAATTCCTGACACCAGGCGCGCGCCAGAACAGACAATCCGCAGCGCGGCGGCCCCAACAGGCAAATGACAGGAAACGGCCAACTCTGCGGCGCGCCGAGCACCGCCAAAGCGCTCTCATTGGCTTCCGTCACCAGAAGCGCATCAAGCGTGGGTTCTTTTGCAGGAAAGCCGAGGCTGAGCTGGCTCGGCTTGTAGGGCCTGTTCGGGTTCGCCGGGTTCACGGTTCCCCCGACGACGACACCGCGGACCGGACAATCCAGCCATAATCATTCTCGGACAGGGAAACCCCGCGCTGCAGCAGATCGTTCTGCAGGCGCGGTGGATCGCCCGCATAGGAAAAGGCAACCATCGCCCCGTCACGCGCAATCGCGTCAATGCGGAATTCCGAGATCAGAGGCGACCGGGCCAGCGCACCGCGCAACGTGTTCCACTCGATCAGAGATGTGTAGCGCACACTCGCCGTGGCCGGGGTCCGCTCGCCGCTGCGGATCACCGAGGTACGCTTCCAGTTTTCATCGAGCAGTCCGAGCATCGCATCGACTGCGCCGTCCAGCGTTTGGGCGAAAGGCGTCGTGCCCACAGGTTCAGTGCCCGCTGCCGTCACGGTCGACACCGTGACGCGCCATGCGCCATCGCGGCCAGACAGGTCCGCCAGAATACCTCGGCGCGCGCCCATGGCAGACGCCTCCGGTGACAGTTCCATCCAGCTGCTGAAGGCGCTGTATCCGGGGCTGTTCGAGGTCACATAGGGCGACAGCGTCTCATCGCGGCCTGTTCCGAGCGCTTCGCGCCAGGCAGCCTCCAGTCCGGCCGATGACGCCAACGGGATCAACAGTCCTTTGGGGCCTTGCGTGTCAACATAAGGCACCGAGAGCGATTCCAGATGCGCCCGCACCATGCGCGGATTATAGACCATCGCCAGCGTGCCCTTGTAGCGACCGTTCCCGGCCGTCTCTTCCTGCACATCCACGGCCGCTGACAAGCGGTTCGCGAGTGCGGCATCGATTGGGATGCCCCCGGCAGACACACGGTCATCGGCCAATGTGATCCGGTCGATCAGTACCCGGGCCCCTTTGATCCGGGCTGCAGCCATGGCACGCTCACGCGCCTCGATCAGCGTGCCGGCAGATTCGTCCACTTCGATATCTGAAACCGTGTAGACATCCCGCGTATCAGCGGAGGCGCCCAACCCGAGGGCAACCAGGGCGAAAAGGGACGCAATAAGGATACGAATCATGGTCAACGGCCTCCGTTTAGACCTCTTGTAGCAAGCCAGAGCTGGGGCTGGAACCGCAAGCGGCACTGGCAGAGACGTTTTCCCCATGCTAACGCGCGAGTCATCATGAGCGATACATCCAAAACTCCCCTTTCCTACCGTGATGCCGGTGTCGACATTGAGGCAGGAGAAAGGCTGGTTGAGGCCATTGGCCCGCTGGCAAAGGCAACCGCACGCGCAGGCGTCATGGGCGGGCTCGGCGGCTTCGGCGCGCTGTTCGACCTGAAAGCGTCCGGCTATGAGGATCCTGTCCTGGTTTCTGGCACAGACGGCGTCGGCACCAAGCTGATGCTGGCTTTCGAAACCGGCATCCACAACACGGTCGGCATCGACCTCGTCGCCATGTGCGCCAATGACGTGCTCGCCCAAGGGGCCGAGCCGCTGTTTTTCCTGGATTATTTCGCAACTGGCAAGCTCGAAGCCGGCATCGCCGAAGCGGTCGTCGCGGGCATCGCCGAAGGCTGCCGCCAGTCCGGCTGCGCCCTTGTCGGCGGCGAAACCGCTGAAATGCCCGGCATGTACCCGCCCGGCCATTACGACCTCGCAGGCTTCGTCGTCGGCGCCGTCGACCGCGCCAAGGTCCTTCCCCGCATGGGCGACATGGCCGCAGGCGACGTGCTGATCGGCATCGCCTCGTCCGGCCCGCATTCAAATGGCTATTCCCTGATCCGCCGCATCGTCGAGCGTGAAGGCCTCTCCTACGAGGCCGCCTCGCCTTTCTCCGACGGCACGCTCGGCGAAGCCCTGCTGACCCCGACCCGGCTTTATTCCGCAGCCGCCCTGCCGCTGATCAAGGGCAGCCTGATCAATGGCCTTGCCCACATCACCGGCGGCGGCCTGACGGAAAACACGCCGCGCATGTGCCCCGATCATCTCGTACCCCGTATTGATAGAGACAGCTGGACGCCCGGCCCGGTCTTCCAGTGGCTTCAGGAAGCCGGCGGCGTCGAGCTGGATGAGATGCATCGCACCTTCAATATGGGCATCGGCATGGTCTTCTCCGTCGAGCCGGACATGGCCGAGATCGTGATGAACCAGCTGCGCCTGATGGGCGAGACCCCGGTCGTGCTCGGAGACCTCGCCCCCGCATGACCCGCCTGAAACTGGCCATCCTGATTTCCGGGCGCGGCTCCAATATGGAAGCCATCCTGGAGGCGGCGCGGGACCCGGCCTATCCGGCCCAGCCCGTCCTCGTCCTGTCCAACCGGCCGGACGCGAAGGGGCTGGAAACGGCTACCGCCGCCGGCATTGCGACCGCCGCCATAGATCACAAGACCTATGGCAAGGACCGCGAAGCCTTTGAGCGCGCGATGCACGAACAGCTCACAGAGGCAGGCGTCGAGATCATTGCACTGGCCGGGTTCATGCGCGTCCTGACACCCTGGTTCGTCAACAAATGGCAGGGCCGGATGGTCAACATCCACCCCTCGCTGCTGCCAAAGTACAAAGGCCTCGACACCCATCAGCGCGCGCTGGATGCGGGCGATACCGAAGCCGGCTGCACCGTCCACTGGGTCAGTCCCGGTGTCGATGATGGCGAAATCATCCAGCAGGCGAGCCTGCCCATCCTGCCGGGCGACACAGCCGACAGCCTCGCCGCCCGCCTCCTGCCAGTTGAGCACCGGCTCTACCCGGAAGCGCTGACCAAGGCCTGCGCCGAAATTCAGACACGGGCCTGAGAGCACAGAGGACTCACATGTTGCTCATCCTGACCGCCAGCATCTTTTTCCTGTGCCTCATCGCAGAAAGCATCACGTCCTGGATTTTCATCAAGGGCAGCAAGAAGCGCCACCCGGTTCTCTGGGAGCACGCCGAGCATCCGACCCTGATGGGGAACGGCGACCTGATGTCGGCCTATCCGCTGATCAGGTATCTCTGGACACGGTCGTATTCCGAAGTGCCGGATCGCGGCGCGGTGGCCTTTGCTGAAAAACTGCGCCTGCCGACGACGCTCAGCTATGCGGCCGCTTGGCTCAGTATCATCCCGATGCTAATCGCGCTGTACACCTTTCCGCAGAACTAAGTCCGCTAGCGGCTTGCCAGGTGGAAACGCGTGCGCCTCTCCACCCCCTAAACGCCCTTGGTTTCCCGTTGGCGCGGGGCTCCGCCGCCACCAATCCGACCGCCCCGAGCACGCTGCTACCTTCACAGCACGATGCCAGCCTTCTCCCTCTTCCAGCCCATGCAGGGCCTGCCCCTGCATCTCTGGCTCCTCTGGCCGCTGATCTTCTGGCGCATCCAGCGCCTGAGGGCATGGTTCCAGCAGGCCGGCAGGCCCGGCTCGCAAATGCTCTGGGTCGTTACGCCGACGGGACAAGTCGTCATCGCTCAGCTATCGGATGATCTCTCCGGACGCACACCTGCGCGTTCCGGTTTCGATTTCCAGCCCTCGCGCAGATTCCGCGAGGCCGTCCACGGCGAGCCCGTCATTCTCACCCCCGATCCGTGTCCCCGGCGGATGCCGGGGCCTCCTGCAGCAAGAGATCCCGGCTTTCGCCAGGAATGCAGGCTCTATCACCTGCCGCGTCCGGACACATGACTCCGCCAGCCTTGAAGCTGATCTGGTAACCCCCGGAACGCGCCGCCTGCCCGGCCGTTTGTGCTGCGCGCAACAAAAAGGGCCCAACCTTGCGGCGGGCCCTCTCTGAATTCTCATCTGCCCGAAGGCGTCGCCTTAGCCAGCGATGTCGGCTTCGGAGAAGAATTGCGCGATCTCGATCGCGGCATTCTCTTCGGAGTCCGAACCGTGCACGGTGTTTTCGCCGATGGATTTGGCGAACAGTTTGCGGATCGTGCCGTCAGCGGCTTCGGCCGGGTTCGTGGCGCCCATGACTTCACGGTAGGCGGCAACAGCGTTCTCGCCTTCGAGGACCTGAACGACGACCGGGCCGGAAGTCATGAATTCAACCAGTTCGCCGAAGAAAGGACGCTCACTGTGAACGCCATAGAAACGCTCGGCCTGAGCCTGCGTCATCTGGATGCGGCGCTGGCCGATGATGCGGAGACCGGCTTTCTCGATGACGGCGTTGACGGCGCCGGTCAGGTTACGCTCGGTGGCGTCCGGCTTGATGATGGAAAAAGTGCGCTGAACAGCCATGATGACATCCTGCTTGAAAGGGAAAAAAGGGTTCTGGCGCGGCCTATAGCGGGGCGGGCCCAGCGGGGCAAGCATCGAAGGCCGCTATTGCGCAGGCGGCCCGAGAGGCATAGGGGCTGGGGCCTGAATTTCGACAAGGATCCGACCCATGAGCGCGCTGCCTCCCTGCCCCAATTGCGATTCCGAATACACGTATGAAGACGGCGCGCTGCTGATCTGCCCGGAATGCGCCCATGAATGGAGCGCAGACACGGCAAGTGCAACGGACGCACCAGTCATCAAGGACTCGAACGGCAACCCGCTCGCAGACGGCGACACCGTCACGGTCATCAAGGACCTCAAGATCAAGGGCTCGTCCTCAGTCGTCAAACGCGGCACCAAGGTCAAGAATATCCGTCTCGTCGACGGCGATCACGATATCGACTGCCGCATCGACGGCATTGGCCAGATGGGCCTTAAATCGGAATTTGTGAAAAGGGCCTGACGCCTACTTGCCTGCCTCCTGCCAGCCGCCACTTGGCGTCTGCTGGAAATATCGGGTCACCAGCCCGGCATCCTTGGCCGCTTTGAACTGTTGGCGGGCCAGATTGCGCGTGTCCGTGTCGCCATCATCGAACATGACCATGCAGCGCGTATAGGGCGCATCGACAGGCGCCTTCGTCCCGTCCATCAGGAACAACGCATCGGCCTTGTTCAAATTCTCCGGCTTGCCGGCCAGCAGGATCGGCTGGCGCGCAGGATCAAGCCCCGGCGCCTCGGCCTGGCCATGCGGCAGGAAAGTCTTCTCGTCGAAAGTCCAGAGGCTCGCATCTAGCGCCGCCCGGCGCTCGACACTCGGGCTGACCGCAAGGACCCGCCAACCAACATCAAGGCATTTCTGCATCAGCGGCGCCGCAGCCTGCTCCAGCGTGGTGCGGGAGAGATGGTAGAACCACCATTCAGGCTTCGGCGCCTCTGACATCACCTAGTTCTCGTAATTGTCCGCGATCCAGCGGTCGAGCAGGCGCGGGCCGAAGCCGGACGCCCAGCTCACATCGAACGCGGCCTTCTCACCCTCAACCCAGGCGACGCCCGCAATATCGAGGTGCGCCCATTTCACGCCCTCTTTCACGAAGCGCTTCAGGAATTGCGCCGCCGTGATCGAGCCAGCGGCCCGGCCACCAATATTGCGCATGTCGGCGAATTTCGACTTCAGCAGCGAGTCATATTCTGGCCCGAGCGGCAGGCGCCACACGCGCTCCCCTTCGGTCTGGCCAGCCTTGGAGAGCTCATTCGCCAGATCGTCGCTCTCAGTGAACAGGCCGGCATGGTGATGGCCGAGCGAGATCACGATCGCGCCGGTCAGCGTGGCAAGATCCACCATTGCCTTTGGCTTGAAGTGCTCCTGCGCATACCAGAGCACATCGCAAAGCACGAGACGGCCTTCAGCATCGGTGTTCTGGACTTCGATGGTCTGTCCGGAAGCCGACTTGAGAATGTCGCCCGGTCGGATCGCGTCGCCATCCGGCATATTCTCAACCAGACCCACGAGACCGATCACATTGACCTTGGCTTTGCGCTCGGCCAGCGCGCGGATTGCACCGGTCACAGCCGCTGCGCCGCCCATATCCCCGCGCATGTCTTCCATACCCGGTCCGGGCTTCAACGAGATGCCGCCCGTGTCGAAGCACACGCCCTTGCCGATCAGGATCACCGGGTCTTCGCCTTCGGCGCCGCCCATCCATTTCATCACGCCGAGCTGGCTTTCCTTGACGCTGCCCTGACCGACGCCAAGCATGGAATTCATGCCGAGTTTGGCAAGCTCCGCTTCGCCGAGCACTTCGACCTGAACACCATACTGGCCCAGCTCGCGGCACTTCTCTGCAAAGCTGGCCGGATAGAGATCGTTCGGTGGCATGTTGACCAGATCGCGCGCAAGCTTGGTGCCTTCGGCGCCCGCATTCAACGGCACGAATGCCGCTTCTGCCGCAGGCACATCGGAGACCACCAGTGTCACGCTTTCAAGGCTTGGCTTCTGGTCATCTTTCAGCTTGGTGAAATATGTATCGAAGCGATAGCTGGCGAGCTTCGCACCGAGCGCAATGCGCGCAGCATCTTCTGCAGAACCAGCATGGACCGCGAGAGATTTGAAACCGCTGCTGGAATGGGATTTGTAAAGATTGGCACCGAGGCCTTCGAGAACGCGCGCATCGCGCTTGTCCTTCTTGCCTGCACCGATCAGCACCGCACGTCGAGCATCGCTGCCCTTGGGCAGAACGATAAAGGCCTGCTGGTCCTTCTTGCCACTGAACCGGCTGCCGTCCATGGCTTCTGACAACAGACCGCCTGTGGTTTCGTTCAGCGCGGCCGCAGCTTCGGGAAGATCCCCGTCTTCATCGACCAGAAAGGCGATGATGTCGGCCTTGGCACTTTCAGCAAATGTGATTTTCATGTGTGGATTCTCCATTTGCAGCGGAAACTAAACGTCGACGCGCGTTGCGCAACTCGTTAGCTAGGGAAATATCACCCCTTTCTGAAGGATTCTGCGAAAAGCCTGCTAATCGCCTTATGACCAAAGTCCAGACATACCTGTTTTTCGAAGTCCTGAAGGCTGTGGTCATCATCATTGGCGGGCTCGCCATGCTGGCCTTGCTGGCCCAAGGGCTTTCACGCACCGATTTGATTCTGGAAAACCGCCAGTCTGCGATCACCTATTTCTATATTGTCATGCTCGGCGCACCGCAGATCATAGCGCTTCTGACCCCGCTCGCCCTGTTCGTGGCAACGGTCTGGTCGCTGAACCGCATACACAAGGATAGCGAGATCGTTGTCGCGCAGGCCGCCGGCATGACCCGCTGGCAGATCGCTTCACCGATCATGCGGCTCGCCGTGCTTTGTCTCGTCGCACACCTGACCGTGAACCTCTGGGTCCAGCCCGCCGCTCAACGCGCCATGCGCGAAACCGTGGCGACAGCGCGCGCCGATCTGGCTGCCGCCTTGATCCGGCCCGGTCAGTTTACCTCCAATGGGGACCGGCTGACCTTCTATGCGCGCGAACAGGCCGGCGGCGAACTGCGTGGCGTGCTGATCTCCGACATGACCGATCCGGAGAACCCCACTGACATTCTCGCGCGCAGCGCCGCGCTGATTGAAGTCGAAGGCAGCCCAACACTCCTGCTGCGGGATGCGACCAGCCAACAGCTCGACGCAAACAACCAGCTATCGATCCTGGAATTCGACCAATACTTGTTCGATCTGACTGACTTCATGAAAGAGGACTCAGACCTCGTCCTGAAGGCATCGGACAAATATCTCTATGAATTGTTCTTCGTGGACCGAACCAATTATTTCGAACTCAAGGAAATAGACTCCCTGCTGGCGGAAGCGCACAGTCGCCTGACCACACCCTTGCTGAACATCGTCATGACGCTGCTGGCGATCTTTGCAGTGCTCGGCGGGGATTTCAGCCGCAAGGGCTACAGCAAGCGGATTGGCTGGGCGACCGGTGGTGCCATCGGCGTTCTGATTGTGCAGTTGGTATTGCAATCGGCCGCCGCGAATGATCCGGCGCTCAATGTGCTGCAATGGCTCGTCCCGCTCGGCATCATTGCAATCCTCAGCTATATCTATTTTGCGAGAGGGCGCCACCTCGGCAAGGTCGATCGCCCACCACTTGAGTTATTCCGGAACCCGACCGGAGCCACCAGCTGATGCCTCTATTTTCCAAGATACAGAGATACATCCTGAAGGAATGCCTCATGGGACTGGCCCTTGTGCTGGGCATCCTCCTGCTGGCCATTCTCATGATCGATGTGGTCGAGCAACTGCGCACAGTGGGCGGCGATGTACGCCTCAGCATTCTTGGCGCGCTCAACCTGTCCCTGATGAAACTGCCGCAAATTGTCGAACAAACCTTGCCCTTTGCGCTGCTGATCGCCTCCATGATGGCCTTCACCCGGCTCAATCGTCGGTCGGAATTGTCCATCATCCGCGCCAGCGGCATTTCGGCGTGGCGCTTCCTGACCCCGGTCATGGTCCTCGGCGTGGTCCTCGGCCTGTTCACAATGATGGTGCTCAATCCGTTTGCGGCGAAACTGACCGAGTCCTTTGAGCAGACGCGCGACCGCCTGCTCAATGAAGGCCGTCCGACCCTTTCGGTTTCCGATACAGGCATCTGGTTGCGCCAGGGTGACGAAACCAACCAGATTGTCATTCACGCCAAGCGCGTCGCCGAAGGCGGGGTGAATCTTCAGGATGTGAAGATGATCCAGGAAGAGCGCCTCTACGCAGATGGGCGACCGACCAATGACTACGCCTTTGCCCGCCGGATCGACGCGGATAGTGCGATTCTGCGCAATGGCTTCTGGCAGCTTGAAGGCGTAATCGAAAATGTTCCGAACGCTCCACCCGAGTTCAAGGAAAATCTCGCCATCCCCACGACACTGGACGCGGTGACGCTGCTCGACAAATTTGCATCTCCCAACACGATTGGCTTCTGGCAATTGCCGCATTTCGTTCGCCAGACCCAAGCCGCCGGCCTGGACGCTTCGCGCTACAAGATGCGCCTCAACGCGCTCATGGCCCTGCCGGCCCTGTTTGTGGCGATGGCGCTGATCGGCGCCGTTGTGTGCCTGCGCCTGCAGCGAATGGGTGGAAATTCACAGCTTCTGGCCATCGGGTCGCTCGCAGCGGTCGGGCTGTATTTCTTCACTCAATTCTCTTCCAGCCTCGGGGCAACAGGTGCGGCGCCCCCCGTGATCGCAGCATGGAGCCCGCCACTCTTTGTGCTGTTCTGCACGCTCACCTTCATCGCCTATCGGGAAGACGGCTAATTACAACCCGGCCTTGACAGGGCCTGTCTCCCGACCCCATCTCTCGCCGCCTTAAAGAGGTAAGCGCATGAAACTTGTCGTCGTCGAGTCGCCCGCAAAGGCGAAAACCATCAACAAGTATCTCGGCAAGGACTATAAGGTCCTGGCGTCCTACGGGCATATCCGTGACCTTCCCTCCAAGAATGGTTCGGTCGATCCGGACGATGATTTCGCGATGGTGTGGGAGGCAGATTCCAAATCGTCCAAGCGTATCTCCGAGATCGCAGCGGCGTTGAAAGAAGCCGACACGCTGATCCTCGCGACCGACCCCGATCGCGAAGGCGAAGCCATCAGCTGGCACCTCGTGGAAGCCTTGCGCAAGCGCCGCGCCCTGAAGAAGGACACGCCAGTCGAGCGTGTCGTCTTCAACGCGATCACCAAGAATGCAGTCACGACCGCAATGGAACATCCCCGCCAGATTGATGGCGAACTGGTCGATGCCTATCTGGCGCGCCGCGCACTCGACTATCTGGTCGGCTTCAACCTGTCGCCGGTCCTGTGGCGCAAATTGCCGGGTAGCCGGTCGGCTGGCCGCGTCCAGTCTGTGGCACTGCGCATCGTTTGCGACCGCGAGAACGAGATCGAGATGTTCCGGCCGCAAGAGTACTGGAATGTGGCGGCTAACCTGCGCGCACCAGACGGCACCGACTTTGAAGCGCGCCTCTATAGTCTCGACGGCGAAACGCTGAAAAAGTTCACGCTGGGCAACAAGGGCGACGCCGACAAGGCGCTGGAAATTGTCCAGATCGGCGGCTATTCCGTCACCTCGGTTGAGGCCAAGCCGGTCAAGCGCAATCCACCCCCACCCTTCATCACGTCCACGCTGCAACAGGAAGCCTCCCGCAAGATCGGCTTCAACGCCAAGCGGACGATGCAGGCCGCCCAGAAGCTCTACGAAGAAGGTCGCATAACGTATATGCGTACCGATGGCGTAAACATGGCCGAGGAAGCCTATGCGGCAGCCCGGTCCATGATCCAGTCGAACTATGGCGCGCGTTACCTGCCGGAAAAGACCCGCCGCTATTCTTCGAAGGCCAAGAACGCCCAGGAAGCGCACGAAGCCATCCGGCCGACCAATTTCGACCTTCGCCCGGAAGATTATCATGGCGATGGCGACCTGAAGAAACTCTACACGCTCATCTGGCGACGCGCGGTCGCCTCGCAAATGGAAACCGCCCGCTTCGAGCGCACCACCATCGACATGACCTCCAAGGACAAGCGCGCGGTCCTGCGCTCGACCGGTCAGGTCCTGGTGTTTGATGGCTATATCAAGCTCTACACCGAAGGTCGCGATGAAGGCGATGATGGCGACGATGACGAAAATCGCCTGCCCAAGATGGAAGAAGGCCAGCATGCGGACCTGCTGAAGGCCGAGGCCAGCCAGCACTTCACCACACCGCCACCACGCTTCACGGAAGCCTCACTGGTCAAGAAGCTTGAAGAGCTCGGCATCGGCCGCCCGTCTACATATGCGTCGACCCTCTCCACGCTGGAAGATCGCGACTATGTCCGCATCGAGAAGAAACAGCTGATCCCCGAGGACAAGGGACGCCTCGTGACGGCGTTCCTTGAGAACTTCTTCCGGCGCTATGTGGAATATGATTTCACCGCCGGGCTCGAAGAGAAGCTGGACATCATTTCTGATGGCAAGCTCGACTGGAAAGCCTTTCTGAAGGAATTCTGGCAGCAATTCGCCGCCGATATCGACGAGACGAAAGACCTTCGTGTCTCAGCGGTTCTGGACGTTCTCAACGAGGAACTCGGAGCCTATGTGTTCCCGCGCCAAGATGCGGACGGCAATCCGATCGAGAACCCGCGCCAGTGCCCGCTCTGCAAGGAAGGCGAGCTTTCAATGAAGCTGGGCCGCTTTGGCGCTTTCGTCGGCTGTTCACGCCATCCTGAGTGCAAGTTCACCCGCCAGTTCAGCGCAGATGGCGACGCCGCCGCAGCGATCAATCCAGACGGCAACGAGTTGGGTCTTCATCCCGATACCGGCGAGATGATCTATCTGAAGACCGGTCGGTTCGGTCCCTATGTCGAAATGGCGAATGGCGAGAAGCCAAAGCGTGCTTCGCTGACCAAGGCCGAAAAGGAAAACCCGCAGGACATCACGCTCGACCGTGCAGTCGAACTGCTGATGCTGCCCCGCGAAGTCGGCAAACACCCGGAAGACAACGAACCGATCCTTGCCAATTTCGGTCGCTTCGGCCCCTATGTTCAGCATGGCAAGACCTATGCGAACCTCAAGGATCCGAACGATGTCTTCACCATCGGCCTGAACCACGCCGTCACACTGATCGCCGACAAACGCGCCAAACAGGGAGCCCGTGGCGGAGCCGCCGCTCTGAAAACTCTCGGCGATCATCCGGATGGCGGCGCAATCGAAGTCTTCGAAGGCCGCTATGGGCCATATGTGAAGCATGGCAAGACCAATGCGACCCTGCCCAAGGATGTGACACCGGATGCGGTCACGCTGGAACAGGCCATCGAGTTGATCAACGCCAAGGCATCCAAGGGCGGCAAGAAGACTCCCGCCAAGAAAAAAGCCCCTGCCAAGAAGAAGGCGCCTGCGAAGAAAAAAGCGCCTGCCGCAAAAAAGGATTAATCCATAAGGCAATGAGCTCAATCGACGGTCACCGGAACACTTTCGGTCGGCCTCCGGTTGAGGGATTGGCCTGCCAATAGTTTACTGTTCCCGCCTCGCGGAATTAGGGGTTGCATCATGCCTGTTTTAGAGAAATTGGCATTCTTGGGAGCGGTTACGCTCGCCTCGGTTCTGATCGCCCAAGAACTGGACAAGACGATTGCGGCCTTGGATCGACCGTCTGAAGTGATCGATCTGGAGGAAATCCCGCGCCCGTCTCCGGCCCCGGATATCCCGCCAACGCTCATGTCGCTTGCGCCAAGCCCGACGGGGTTTCTGGATACGCTGACGGCGTGCAAGGGGATGGCGCCGAGCATTGGAGCGAATGTCGATCAAGACCTCGTAGTCACCGACTATAAGCGCTTTGTGCTGGCGGAGGGCCATATACGGCTTGCCACCGCCCCAGTCGGCGGCGGATGCCTGTCATCCGTCTTCGGCCCCCGGAACGGTGGCCTTCACAAAGGCCTGGACTTCTACAGCCTGGATCCGGTGCCCGTATTTGCCGCCGCCGATGGCAAGATTCGCCGGCAGCGATACCGACGCGATTATGGCAACATGATCGTCCTGGAGCATGGCCGCGGCGTGTTTACGCGCTACGCGCATCTCGAAGGGTTCGCAGACACGCGGGAAGGCGATCTGGTCACAACCGGCCAATATCTTGGTACTATGGGGAATACGGCCAGCTACCTGATACCGCGCCACCTGCACTATGAAGTTCTGGTCGGCACATGGGGCGCACACGCCGGATCCTTCGCCCTTACACCCGTAGACGTGATGTCACTGCCGGAAGCCCCGTAATAATGCAGCCTTCGATAGGCAGAATTGCACACTAGCCTACGTGCCAGGAGCGGAGAATGATCTAGGATGATCACAAAACATTCTCAAATTTCTATTTAGACTATTTTTCGTTTCCCCGATAAATTATTCAAAATTTGGAGGGAAACATGCAACCTAGCCAACTCATCCGCGCCACAATTATATCGCTACTTCTTTGCGCAACACCCGCACCCGCTATGTCGCAAACTGTATGTTTGGGACTCAACTGCCCGCCAGAAGATGATTTCAGCTGGTCTACCGATGATATGTTGGACAGGTTCTTCAACGAAGACGTAATAAACCTGCGGACAAATAACGGTCAGGGATTCGGTTATGGCACCCCTGACTACCTGCATTGTGAAAAGGATTGCGACTTTTGGTATAATTCGGCAGTGGCCTATTGCCGAATTCATCCCGACCCAGCGTCACGTGCCTCTTGCTACTCAGCAGCTATAAACGCATATGGGAATTGTGAGCGGAAGTGTAGAAGCGATTTCTAGAGGTTTATTCCTTGAATACTGAGCATACATCGGAATGGCCTTGTATTCAGGTTCAGGTAAGTGAACCGTATAAGCACTCTGAGCACAATTATGCATGCCAAGTATATATACGGACTGGCAGGCTTGAAAAAACAAAAGAAGTTTTCGGTGACACTACCGACAATGCTGTGGCGTGCGCTCGTATATTATTAAGATCGTTTTTTTCCGATTAGACTGGCTGCATAAAACCCCCGCGCATTTTTCTGCGAGTCCCCCTATATGGGCGGTATGAGTTTCCCAGATAAGAAAACAGTGCTCGATTTCATTCGAGACAATCCGAACGCAACGACCAAACAGGACATTGCCCGCGGCCTGCACGTAAAAGGCCGCGAACGCGCCGTGCTGCGCGAAATCCTGAAGGAGTTGGAGGCCGATGGCACGCTGGAACGGACAGGCAAACGCGCCTGGTCCCAGGCGGATCGCCCCCCTTCGACTGGCGTTGTCCAATTCACCCATACCGACGAAAATGGCGATCTGATCGGCAAGGCGCTTGGCGACAATGGTCCGTTTGGGCCGGACATCATCTATTCCGGCCTGTCCGGTAAGCAGAAAGGTGAGGCCACCGAGCCCGGCGAAGGCGACCGCGCCCTGTGCAAGATCACCCAGGTCGATGGCGACTGGCAGGCCCGGGCCCTGACCGTGCTGGAAAAACAGCTGACCAATTCGCTCGTTGGCATGTATTCGCAAGGCCCCCGCGGCGGCAAGGTTACCCCGGCCAATCGCAAGGAGCGCCGCGAATTCCTGATTCAGGACGCTGACCGCAATGGTGCCGAGGATGGCGATCTCGTGGTCACAACGCCCAAGCCACAGGGCCGCCGGCAATATGGTCCCAATCTCGGCGTGATCCGCGAAGTGATCGGCCATATCAGCGATCCCCGCTCAGCCAGCCTGCTGGCCATTCATGCCCATGGCATCCCGGTCGACTTCCCTGAAGCGGCGCTGGAACAGGCCCGCAATCCAAAACCCGCTGCGGCGGAGCGTGAGGACCTGACAAAAACCCCGCTCATCACCATCGACCCGCATGATGCGCGCGACCATGATGACGCAGTATTCGCCGAACAGCTGGATGATGGCTGGCGCGTGATCGTCGCCATCGCCGACGTGGCGGCGTTCGTCACGCCAGACTCGCCGCTCGATCGCGAAGCGCTGAAGCGCGGCAACTCGACCTATTTCCCGGACCGCGTGGTCCCGATGCTGCCGTTTGAACTGTCAGCGGATGAATGCTCCCTGCGCGAGGGCGAGCTGCGCCGCTGCATGGCGGTAGAGATGATCTTCGACAAGTCGGGCTCCAAGCGCTCGCACCGTTTCATTCGCGGCATGATGAAGTCAGCAGCCAAGCTCTCCTATGAGGAAGCTCAGGCGGCGATTGACGGCAAGCCGGGCGGCAAGGCTGGCGACATGCTGGAAACCGTCCTGAAGCCGCTCTGGGGCGCCTATGCAGCGCTTTCCAAGGCACGGGACGATCGCTCTCCGCTGGATCTCGACCTGCCCGAGCGTCGCATCGTGTTTTCCGAGGATGGCGAAATCGAAGGCATCATTACCAAGGAACGTCTCGACGCCCACCGCCTGATCGAGGAATTCATGATCCAGGCGAACGTGGCAGCCGCTGAAACCCTGGAAAAGCAGAAAAGCCCGCTGATCTATCGTGTCCACGACACGCCCACAGATGCGAAGATCGCCGCCTTCGCCGAATTCCTGCAGACCATCGACATGAAATGGAATATCGGCCAGCGCCCGCAGACCGAGAATTTCAACCGTCTGCTTGGCGATATCCGCGATGGCGATTACGACCAGATGGTCACCCAGATGGTGCTACGCACACAGGCTCAGGCGATCTATTCGGAAGAGAATCTGGGCCATTTCGGCCTGAACCTTATCCGCTACGCGCACTTTACTTCACCGATCCGGCGCTATGCTGACTTGATCGTGCACCGCGCGCTGATCGCTTCGCTCGGGCTCGGCCCGGACGGCCTGTCCAAGGACATGTCGGTACGGCTGGAGGAGATGGCTCAGCACATCTCAGATACCGAGCGCCGTTCCATGGCCGCTGAACGCGAGGCCACCGACCGCTACCTTGCCATTTTCCTTGCGGATCGAGTTGGTAGTGAATTTGAGGGACGCATCACGGGCGTCACTGGCGCAGGGCTATTCATCGCGCTGGCTGGCTCAGGTGCAGACGGGTTCGTCCCGATTTCATCTATCTCCGATGATTATTGGGTGCATGATGACACCGCCATGCAGATTTATGCGCGGGGATCAGGCAAGACCTATGGTCTCGGTCAGATCGTTCGGGTGAAGCTGAAAGAGGTTACCCCTCTTCAAGGTGGCCTCCTGCTCGAAATGCTATCCGACCCGATGCCAGCCCCGGAAGGGCGCCGGGAGGCACGCGAGCGCCATGATACAGGCCGCGGTCGTCCCCCGCGCAGAAAGACCGGCCCCGGCAAGCCAACGGGTAAGCGCCCCGGCAAAGGGAAGTTCAACAAGAAGACGCTGCCCAAGCACAAGCGCAAGAGCCGGAAATAGTTTGGACATGAATTCGAATCCGCACTCAGATACGCTGATGGGCTCCGCATTTGACAAGGAAGATGATGGCGATGTCATCGAGACTCGCAAACGCAGTCCCCGCCCGAAAGACGCCGCCACACTCATACTGGTCCGCCGGGACGCCGCCGAACCTCGCGTCCTGATGGGTAAGCGCTCGGCGCGTCATGCCTTCATGCCAGACAAATACGTCTTCCCCGGTGGCCGTGTGGACCCACAGGATGGCAAGGCCGTCTCCTATTGCGAACTGGACGCCCAGCAGGAACGTCTCCTGCGCATCCAGACGCGCCGCAAGCCGCGTGCCTTCGCCCTGACAGCCATACGCGAAACATTCGAGGAAACCGGCCTCTTGGTGGCGCGCGACGCCGAGATGCCAGACAGGCACCCAATCGGCTGGAAACCTTTTCATGAACTCGACGCAGCGCCTCACCTGTCCCCATTGACCTTCATCGGCCGAGCCATCACGCCGCCCTATCGACCGAAGCGATTCGACGCGCGATTCTTCATGGCGAACGCCGAAGATGCTCTGATTGATGAGCGTCCGCCCGTCGACGGCGCGGAATTGTCTGACCTGCAATGGGTCACCCTGAAAGACGCACTGGCGCTCGATTTGCCTAATGTCACCCGGTTCATGCTGGGGGAAATCGAGGAAAGACTGGACAAGCCGTCGCTGAATCGGGGCCCGCCCTTCCTGCGCTGGACCCGCAGCGGACATTCGACCGACCGCCTCTAGCAGCAATGGCGCTTGACTTCCGACGCGCACATCTCCATTAAGCCGCTTTCCAGTTTCAGACGCTAACACAAGCGAGCATTCGTCATGGCCAAACCAGCCACCATCAAGATCCGCCTCAATTCGACGGCCGACACCGGTTTCTTCTACGTGACGAAGAAAAACCCACGCAACATGACCGAAAAAATGGTCAAGCGTAAGTACGACCCGGTCGCGAAGAAGCACGTCGAATTCAAGGAAGGCAAGATCAAGTAAGATCCTTGTTTTTCATGCATTGTTCGAAAAGCCCGCTCCACTAGAGCGGGTTTTTTGTTGCCTATTCTTCCGGCACGCCATGATGCAGGTCTCGTGTCTTGCGGATACCGGGGAACAGGACTGACCAAGCCGCAGCCACGCCGACGGCCGCATAGCCGCCCGCTACGACCGTGAAGACCGCGCCCCATTTGGCGGCCATGAATCCGGCCCGCGCCTCGCCCAGTTCATTGGACGCGCCCAGGAAAATCGAGTTCACGGCATTGACCCGCCCGCGCACTTGGTCAGGTGTCCAGAGCTGCAGGAGAACTTCGCGGATATAGACCGACACCATGTCGAAGGCTCCAACGAAGATCAGCGCGACGATGGATAGCCAGACGACATTCGAATACCCGAACACGACGGTGGAAATCCCGAAGAGCGCGACCGACACGAATAGTATCAGGCCGGCATGATCCTTGATCGGAAACGCCGTGATGATCGCCAGCATGATGAGTGCGCCAATGCCGGGCGCCGCGCGCAACAAGCCAAGCCCCTCTTCACCAATTTCCAATATGTCCCGCGCATAGATCGGCAGCAACGCCACGGCGCCGCCCAGCAACACAGCGAACAAATCCAGAGAGATCGCGCCCAGCACAACTTTCTGATTGAACACATATTTGAACCCGCCCAACAGCACGTTGAGTGTCGTTGGTTCGCGCTCGATACGCTGGGGAGGTTTCGGGATCGAGAAAATCAGGATGGCCGATATGGCAAACAGGCTGACAGCCGTTCCATACGCAAACCCCGCCCCGACACCATATAACAATCCACCTGCCACTGGTCCGAGGATCGACGCCGCCTGCCAGGATGATGCAAGCCAGCCCACAGCATTGGCGAAGTCTTCACGCGGCACCAAATTGACCGCAAGACTCGACGAAGCAGGCGTATAGAATGCGCGTGCGACACCAAAGACAGTGAGGGTCGCGAGAACGATCAGAGGATCAAATCGTCCCGTCAGCGCGAGCGCCAAAATCACCCCGGCGCATACCAGTTCGACGCTGACTGACGCTCCCATGACATTCCGGCGACCGAGCCGGTCCGATGCGACACCTGTCACCACGACCAACAACAGGGCTGGCAGGAACTGGACAAGGCCGATCCAACCGAGAAGCGCCGCGTTCTGGGTAACATCATACATCTGCCACGCCACGGCGACAGAAACGACCTGCGCCGCAAGCGATGTCATGAAGCGAGACAGGAAGTATCTGCGATAGGAAGAATGGCGAAACGCCGAGAACCGGTCATTCATGAGCAGCGCCTTGCGACGGGCGGCGGCTCAAGTCAATCAGGCAGCAAGACTTTCGACTCTGTTCCGGCCAGCAGACTTGGCTTGATAGAGCGCCGTATCCGCGCGCTTGGTCAGATCAGCAATCGTATCATGAGCGCCGTTAATGGTGGAAACGCCAGCGCTCAGCGTAATGGAAATTTCCCGCGCACCACTGTTCACTATGAAGGGCTCTGCCGCGACAGATCGTCGAATTCGCTCGGCTGCTGCGCAAGCGAGATCACCCGGCGTATCTGGCATAATGACCATGAATTCTTCGCCACCCGGGCGACAGACCACATCCATGACGCGGCTATTGACCTTCAGGCGCTTGGCCACTTCCTGCAGGACTTCATCTCCGACATCATGGCCATATGTATCGTTCACTGCTTTGAAATGGTCGATGTCGGCCATAACCACCGATACGGGTCGTCCGCCCATCTGGGAGCGCTGGATCAATTGTTCCAACTGGTTGTTCATGTACCGACGATTGTAGAGGCCGGTGAGCTGATCGATGACCGACAATTCAAGACCACGATCCACGCGGTCTCTCAATGCCTCGATATAGCGGGTTCGCCGTGCCTGCGTCCGGACACGAGCCAGCAATTCCTGCTTGTCGACGGGTGCAAAAATGACATCGCTTGCACCCAGATCAAGACCTTTTCCAGCCCTCGGCCGATCATCCGGATCGCAAATCAACAGAATTGAAATCGCGCGTGTCGCTTCATTCATCTTGAAGTGCGCACAGAGTTTCAGAGCGTCATAACGATCACTGAGCATGGACAGGACGAGAATATCCACGCCAAGCTCATTCAACCCTTTCATGCCGCCCGCCTCCAGCAGTGTAATGGCCGTATGACCACCAGACCGCAGGGTTTCAGCGACGCGCGACGATGATCTGGGATTGTCATCCACCACGAAGAGGCGTGCTGGCTGGTCTTTGACATTGAGACTTTCGTCGCCATCAATGCCCGCTCGCAGGCCGCTGGCCTGACGTTGGCGAAGCTCTGACGCAACAGCATTGTATCGGGTGATGGCCCCCATACGCGCCATCAAGGCAAAGTCATCAACCGGCTTGGTCAGGAAGTCTTCCGCCCCGACGTCCAGGCCCCGGACGCGATCCTCGGCATCATTCAGGGCCGTAACCATGACGACGGGTATATGCGCAGTGGCAGGGTTTTCCTTCAGGCGGCGGCAAACTTCATACCCGTCCATACCGGGCATCATCACGTCCAGAAGGATAATGTCAGGCTCGCTACGCTCCACCATGTTGAGCGCCTCGATCCCGTTTTCAGCCAGCATGACCGTATAATATTGAGCCTCCAGCTTGGCTTGCAGGAGGCGTCGGTTCGCTTCGATGTCATCTACGACGAGGACGCGTGCTGTCACGCTGCCTCCTTGGGCATCAATGCCTCAACCGCCTTGATGAAGGTTGCAATCTGGATGGGCTTGGAAAGGTACCCCTCACAGCCAGCTTCACGAACCCGCTGCTCATCCGCGCGCATGGCAAATGCCGTGACGGCCAGAACCGGAATGTGCGCGACCTTGTCATCGTCCTTGAGCCATCGCGTGATGTCGAGACCTGAAACTTCCGGCAGCTGGATATCCATGATGATGAGGTCCGGCAGTTCCTGGCGTGCAATCTCGACAGCCTTGGCACCATCGCGACATTGGAAGGTTTCAAAACCGAAAGCATCCAACAAGTCACAGAAAAGGCGCATGTTGAGTTCGTTATCCTCAACAACCAGAACTTTCCTGGTGTGCGACTTCGTCATGATTGAGTTGGTGCCTCTGATTCGGGACGATTCTAAGAGCTCTTTTGCCAGCTACACCCGAAATCGTTAACACTGGTTTACGTGTTTGCGTCCCATTGATTGCCGCGGGCGCCGGAACATGGCATGAACACGGGGCCATGTACACGCTCTGCAGAGACTGTTTTCACCTTTCAGACGACGACAGCGCTGCCTGCCCTCGCTGCGGGCGGCATCGTGTAATCCGCAATAAACACATCACAACGCTGGCCATCGCTCATCTCGATTGCGACGCCTTCTTTGCAGCCATCGAAAAACGCGACGATCCCTCCCTGAAAGACCGACCAGTCATTGTGGGCGGCGGAAAAAGGGGGGTCGTATCCACGTGTTGTTATATCGCGCGTCTCTATGGCGTCCGCTCGGCGATGCCGATGTTCAAGGCGCTCAAGGCCTGCCCGGACGCCGTCGTGATCAAGCCGAATGGCGAAAAGTACCGGCTCGCCGCCCACCAGATGCGCGAAAAGATGCAGGCGCTGACGCCCATGATTCAGCCCGTCTCGGTCGACGAGGCCTATCTGGACCTCAGCGGCACGGGCACCCTTCACAAGGCGCCGCCGGCCGTGTCCCTCGCCCGGCTTGCAGCAGAGATTGAGCGCGATATCGGGATCACTGTCTCGATTGGCCTGTCGACCAACAAATTCCTGGCCAAGACCGCAAGCGAACTGGACAAGCCGAGAGGATTTGCTGTCATCGGCGCAGACGAAGCCGAAGCCTTACTCGCACCGAGACCCATTGGATTCATTCATGGCGTGGGCCCGAAACTGGCCCAGAAACTGACCCGGGATGGGTACGATACGATCGAAGACCTCCAAAGAACGGAGTTGAAGCAGTTGATCGGGCGCTATGGCGAGACCGGAATGTGGCTGAAGAATCGGGCGCATGGCATCGACAACCGGCCGGTCCGGAATGATGAGGAGCGCAAGTCGGTCAGTTCCGAGACCACGTTCAATGACGACATGTCAGACCCGGCCTGGTTGGAAGACCAGCTCTGGCGCCTCTGCGTAAAAACGGCAGACCGTGCCAAGGCCACGGGCCTTGTCGGCAATGTCATCACGCTCAAACTCAAGACCGCTGAGTTCCGGACCCTTACGCGGCGCATGTCCCTGTCAGAGCCCACCCAGCTGGCCCAGACCCTGTTTCGGAATGCCAAAGTGTTGCTGGCCAAGGAAACCAATGGCCGGACACGCTTTCGTCTCATCGGAGTTGGTATTTCCGACCTGTCAGAGCATCGCTCGGACGCTGTCGACCTGCTCGACCCTCTCGTCGCGAAGCGCGCGGCGGCAGAGCGCGCGTCGGACCTGGCCCGGCAGAAGTTCGGCGCCGAAGCCGTGATCACAGGCCGGTCGGCGCGGGTGAAGAACGCGCCCCGGTGAACGGCGTTTGCGCACCGCCCCTTGGCGGTCTAGTGAAAACGCAACACCATTTTCAAGGAGCGCGCCATGTCGACCCCCGAAACCCGTCTTGATGAACTCGGCATCGAACTGCCGGAACCCATGAAACCGGTCGCCACATATGTCCCCTATGTCATCAGCGGCAACATGCTGTTCGTGTCCGGTCAGGTCAGCGCGTCCGCTGACGGCCTCATCAAGGGACGCCTCGGCGAGAACATGGAACTCTCCGCAGGTCAGCAGGCCGCCCGCTTCTGTGGGATCAACCTGATCGCCCAGTGCAAAGCTGCCATTGGCGACCTGTCCCGTATCAAGCGCGTGGTAAAACTCGGCGGCTTCGTGAACGTCGCGCCCGGCTTCACAGACATCCCGCAAGTCATCAATGGATGTTCAGATCTTATGGTCGACGTATTCGGCGAGGCTGGTCGCCATGCCCGATCGGCTGTGTCATGTCCCGAACTGCCTCTGGGCGTCGCCGTGGAAGTCGATGGCATCTTCGAGATTGCCGACTAGATGGCACAGGCATTCACGCTCACGGACTTCGCCTACGCACATAGAGGCCTGTGGTCCGGACGCAAAACACCTGAGAATACGATGGCGGCCTTTGATGCGGCGGCACAGTACGGGCTCGGCATGGAGTTCGATATCCGCCCCGATTTGGATGGAAACCTTGTCGTTTTCCATGATGACACACTGGACCGCCTTGCCGGGCGCCCTGACCGTGTAGAGGATCTTACGTCGGACGACCTGCAGGACATAATGATCGCCGGAATCCATGGCTTGCCGACCTTCGAACGCCTGCTTGCAAGCTGGCCACACAAGCTGCCCCTGCTGACAGAAATGAAGCTGGACGGACGCACGGACCCGGCAGATCTCGGCCGCCGAACCGGTGCGTTGCTTCAGAACTATGCAGGACGCGCAGCGGCGATGAGCTTTTCGGAAGAGGCGGTACGGGCCCTCCCATCGGACGTGATGCGCGGTCAGCTCATTGGACCGTCCCACAAGATTGGCACATCCGAGTTCGAAACAATTCTTCAACGCGCATTGTCAGACGGCATTGACTACATTGCCATCAACATCGCGGACGTCGATGGCATCCGCAAACGCGTACCGGAAGACCTCCCGATTGTGTGCTGGACGGTACGGACGCTGGATGAGGTTCGGCTGGCCGTTCATGAAAATGTGGCCATCATCTTCGAACATCTCGCTCCGGGACTGGTCTCGGCCTACGCCTTGCCCTAGATTCAGAGCATGGATGACACCGCGCTGAAATTGAGTTTTGCCTCAGCCATGGCGGAGGTCGATCCGGAGGAATGGAACGCGGTCGCCAATCCAGCCGGGGTGCGCTTCGATCCCTTTCTGAAATGGGAATTCCTGGACGCGATGGAAACGTCTGGCGCGGCCACTCCAAATACGGGCTGGATGCCGCGTCATGTATTGATCCGCGACGCAACTGGCCGACTCAAGGCTGCGATGCCGCTCTATGGCAAAACCCACTCACGCGGCGAATTCGTCTTTGACCAATCCTGGGCCGACGCCTATGAGCGCGCAGGCGGAGCCTATTATCCCAAACTGCTTGGGGCCGTGCCCTTCACGCCGGTAACCGGTCGTCGCCTGCTTGTGCGTCCGGGCCCCGATGAAATACGCCTGCAGACGGCGCTCCTGTCCGGCGCGATCCAACTGGCCGAGCAGAACGAGCTATCTTCATTGCACATCAATTTCGCTTCACCGGCAGAAGCCACAATGCTGTCGGAGACGGGCCTGCTGTTGCGCACCGACCAGCAATTCCACTGGCAGAACCGCGACTATGGCTCGTTCGATGATTTCCTTGCCGACCTCTCCTCGTCCAAGCGAAAGAATCTTCGGAAGGAACGCGCGAAGGCGCAGGAAGGATTGGACTTTGTCCACCTGCGGGGCGACGACATTACCGAAGCTCATCTCGATGCGTTCTACATATTCTACATGGACACGGGCACGCGCAAATGGGGCTCGCCCTATCTGACCCGAGACACTTTCTCACTCTTGCGAGAACGGATGGCCGACGATCTCCTCTTTATCTTCGCCATGTCAGACGGAGCGCCGATTGCCGGTGCCATGAATCTAATCGGCTCCGACACACTCTATGGCCGCTACTGGGGGTGTACCGAGCACAGATCAATGCTGCACTTCGAGACCTGCTACTATCAGGCCATCGACTACGCCATCGAGCGCAAGCTGGCTTTCGTCGAAGCAGGTGCACAGGGCGGACACAAGCTGGCCCGTGGCTATACGCCCGTCACCACCCATTCCACCCACTGGATAGCCCATCCCGGCCTTCGCCACGCCATAGCCGACTATCTGGAGCGCGAACGCGAAGCGGTAGAATCCGACATGGGCTATCTCACCGAACGAACACCCTTTAAGAAGGGCGAATGAGCGAGTCTGCCGTCCTCAGGAACTATGGCCGGGTCGAAGAGGCCCTCATCGTCTGTGCAGCGTTGCAGTATGCAGGGTTCGACGCCTCTATCGACAACTACAATCATGCGACCGTGAACTGGCTGTTGGTTCCGGCCCTTGGGGGAATCCCTGTCCGGCTTCCGACATCGCAACTGGAAGACGCGAAGGCATATCTCCGGGAAATGGTCGAAACCGCGGAGGACCGTCTCGTAGAAGCGACGGGGGAAGCCCCGGATCCGGTACGGAGAAAATATTGGCGCGCCTGGGCTGTGGCCGCCTTGTTCATGCTCGACTGGCTCTCGTTATTTGTCCTGTGGCGCTTCCTGAGAGCCACATATCTGAAACTACGGCATCCCTCCCCACACAAACTAGAAAGTTCGTCCTCGTCATGACTCTTCACGCTGCCTATGATCCCGACAATATCTTCGCCAAGATCCTGCGCGGTGAAATGCCCGCCGTCAAAGTCTATGAGGATGACGCTGCACTCGCTTTCATGGACGTGTTTCCCCAGAGCGAAGGTCACACGCTCGTCGTGCCGAAGGGCGTGGAAGCGCGCAACCTGCTCGACATGCCGGCCGACAAGCTCGGCCCCTATATGGCAGCTGTGCAGAAAGTGGCGCAGGCTGTCGAAGCTGCCTTGACGCCCGATGGCTTGGTCGTGACCCAGTTCAATGGCGCCCCCGCCGGACAAACTGTCTACCATTTGCACTTTCACATCATTCCGCGCTGGAAGGATGTGGCGCTCGGGCGGCATGGCTCGGGCGAAATGGCAGATACAGCTAAACTCGGCGTGCTGGCCGATCGCATCAAGTCCAAGCTCTAGGGGTTAGAGCCCCAGCTTCGCTTTCAGGATATCGTTGACGGCTTTCGGATTGGCCTTGCCACCGGAAGCCTTCATCACCTGGCCCACGAACCAGCCCATCGTCTTGGGCTTTTCCTTGATCTGCGCGACCTGGTCCGGATTGGCAGCCATGATGTCGTCGACGATCTTCTCGATCGCGCCGGTATCGGTTACCTGTTTCAGGCCGTGCTTTTCGACAATGTCAGAAGCTTCGCCTTCGCCTTCGATCATCCGGGTAAAGACGTCCTTCGCGATCTTTCCACTGATCGTGTCATTGGCGATCAGTTCGATCAGGCCGCCGAGGCTGGAGGCAGATACGGGGCTGTCGGCCAGCTCAATGTCCTGCTTGTTGAGATAGCCGAACAATTCCTGCGTCACCCAGTTCGCCGCAAGTTTCGGATCGCGGCCTTTGGCAACGTCCTCGAAGAAGCTGGCTTTTTCGGCGTCGGCGCTGAGGACACCCGCATCATAGCGTGACAGCCCATAATCGGTTTCAAAGCGGGCGCGCTTCTCGTCTGGCAGTTCCGGCAGGGTCGCACGGATTTCCTCGATCCAGGCCTGCTCGACTTCCAGCGGCAACAGATCCGGGTCCGGGAAATAGCGGTAATCATGCGCGTCTTCCTTGGAACGCATGGAGCGCGTCTCGACCTTCACCGGATCGAACAGGCGCGTTTCCTGGTCGATGGAGCCGCCATCCTCAAGGATCTCGATCTGGCGGCGCGCTTCATACTCAATGGCCTGCTGGATGAAGCGGAACGAGTTCATGTTCTTGAGTTCGCAGCGCGTGCCGAGATGGCTGAAATCACCCGTTTCACGGAATTTCTCATACTGGCCCGGACGGCAGACCGACACGTTCACGTCGGCGCGGAGATTGCCCTTCTCCATGTCGCCATCACAGGTGCCGAGCGCGATCACGATGGCGCGCAGCTTCTTCACATAGGCGGCCGCTTCGGCAGGTGTGCGGATGTCCGGCATGGACACGATTTCCATCAGCGCGACGCCGGACCGGTTAAGGTCCACATAGGTCGAGCTCGGGTCCATGTCGTGAATCGACTTGCCAGCATCCTGTTCCAGATGGAGCCGCTCAATGCGGCACGGGAAAGCATAGGCATCGCCGCCATGCGCGGGCTCGACATCCACCTCGATTTCGCCTTCACCGACAATCGGGTGCGCGAACTGGCTGATCTGATAGCCCTGCGGCAGGTCGGGATAGAAATAATTCTTCCGGTCGAAGCGGGAATAGGTGTTGATCTGCGCCTTCAGGCCGAGGCCGGTACGGATAGCCTGCTCGACGCAATACTTGTTGATCACGGGCAGCATGCCGGGCATTGCCGCATCGACCAGCGACACATTGCAGTTGGGGTCCGCACCAAACGCCGTGGACGCGCCAGAAAACAGCTTCGCATTGGACGAGACCTGAGTATGGACTTCGAGGCCCATGACCAGTTCCCAATCGCCGGTTTCGCCCTTGATGACATATGGTGTGCGCGCGGACATAGTGTTCCCTGCTGGCAGTATGATTTGGCGCTGTTCTAGCCGCCGGAGCGGCGCACTGTCGAGCCGTCAATACCATTCGATAGGCGCCAACCCTTCCAATTTTCGGGATATGGGCGAATAATTCCGCTCGTGGAGGAAAAAGGGAGTGCCGGAATGATTTTCAAGATGATGATGGATGCCTCGGGCGAGGATGAAAAGCCGGTGGTTCGCGGCTTTCTCAAACATCTTGTCTTGGGATTCGCTGGCGGCGTGGCTGTGGGCTCCATCCTGCTGGGGGGTATGTTGCTATCTCTCCAGAATATGGACCTCGACATGCCCCTGTTATGGATTTTCGCGATGATGCTGCAATGCGGCCCCGTAGGCGGCTTGATCGGGGTTGGCATCTACTTGTCGCGGGTCACACAGCGGGATTCTGATGAGGATGTTGACGACAAACCAAGTCCCGGCGGTAATGCGCCGGAAGAAGTAGAATTTGACCAGGTTGTCATTCGGCCAAACAGCAAGTCCGGCGGAGCACTCAAGCCATCCAAGGCGTGAGGCCTAATCAAGCTTACCTGACTCTTTTGCCCGCCGCACCCGCTCGGCACGCGCGGCCATGCGGTCCTTGATGGGGGCAGATTGGGCAACACGGACAGGACCTTCGCTTTCGGCCGCTGGTTCAGGTTCTGGGGTGTCTTCCAGCTTACCTTCCTCGACCAGTTTCTTGCGCCGTGCGGCAACCCGTGCTTCGCGCGCCGCCTGCGCCGCGCTCTTGCCGCCAAACAGGCCGGACAGCTTTGACTTTCCGGCACCGCCCGGCTGGGGGTGGTCCTCTAGTCGCCGCTTTCTGCGTGCGATGATTCGGGAAATTCGAAACGAGACGTAGCCAGCCACGAGGAATGCCACGAGCAGCATGGACCGCATTTCCGGGGCAAACAGGCTGTAGCCATATTGCGCCATCATCGCCGCCATCAGGGCGAGGCAGAAGACAAGCAGGACAGCAAAGAGAAGGAGAAAACGGGTGATGTTCATGCCCCCGAACCTACCACCACTTCTCCGCCTTGGCCACGAAACCTGCTGCGCGTTCCAGTTCGCCGCCGACGCGGAAACAGGCCGTCTCGTCGAGCGCCTTGCCGATTACCTGTAGACCGAGGGGCAGGCCGCTTGAGGACAGGCCAGCGGGCACGGAGATGCCCGGCAGGCCGGCAAGGTTGGCCGTCACCGTGAACACGTCATTGAGATACATCTCGACCGGATCGCCGCTTTTCTCGCCAAACGCAAAGGCCGGGCTCGGACAGGTCGGCGTCAGCACGGCATCACAGCTCTCGAACGCCTCAACAAAATCATTGAGGATCTTGGTGCGAACTTTCTGGGCACGCAGGTAATATGCATCGTAATAGCCGGACGAAAGAACATAAGTGCCAATCATCAGGCGGCGCTGGACTTCAGCTCCAAAACCGCCAGCCCGCGTGTCTTCATAGGTCGCGGTCAGGTTCTCCCCGGCTATGCGCGCGCCATAACGCATACCATCATATCGAGCGAGGTTTGAGGATGCCTCAGCAGGCGCAACGATATAATAGGCTGGCAGCGCATACTTCGTGTGCGGCAGACTGATATCGACGATTTCGGCGCCTGCAGCTTTCAGCCAGACAATGCCTTGCTCCCAGAGCTTGTCGATCTCGTCGGACATGCCCTCCATCCGGTATTCTTTCGGAATACCGATCCGCATGCCCTTTACGCCCTTGGACACATCGCTGCGCCAGTCTGGCGTTTCGACGCTCAATGAGGTCGAATCCTTGGGGTCGTGACTGCACATGGCTTTCAGCAGGATGGCGCTATCCTCGACCGTCTTGGAGATCGGGCCAGCTTGATCGAGCGAAGAGGCAAACGCGACCATGCCATAGCGGCTGGCGCGGCCATAGGTTGGCTTGATGCCGACCGTACCTGTGAAGGCGGCTGGCTGGCGGATAGACCCGCCCGTGTCGGAAGCTGTCGCCGCGAGACAAAGGTCTGCTGCAACGGATGCTGCCGACCCACCTGACGAGCCGCCGGGTGTCAGGCCTTGATTGTCGCCCTTGCGGCGCCACGGGTTGATCACGTTTCCAAACCGCGAGGTCTCGTTGGAGGAACCCATGGCGAATTCGTCCATGTTGAGCTTGCCCAGCATGACTGCGCCTTCATCCCAGAGGTTCTGGGTGACGGTGGATTCATAGGTTGGGGTGAACGCACCCAGGATGTTGCTGCACGCCGTCGTGCGCACACCCTTGGTGCAATACAGATCCTTGATCCCGAGCGGGGCGCCTTCCAGCTTGCCGCCCTCGCCCTTGGCCAGTCTCGCATCGGACGCGTCCGCCATGGCGAGCGCCTTTTCCGGCGTTTCGACCACATAGGCATTCAGCGTCCGCGCGCCTTCAATGGCGTCGACGAATTGCTGGGTGATCTCGCGCGAAGAAAACTCCTTGGCTTTCAAGCCATCAAGCGCTGCGGCGAGGGTAAGTTTGGTCAGTTCGGTCATCGGACATCCTGAGAAGAAATCTGCCCGCCTGCTATGACGGCTTGGCACAAAAGTTCAAGCCTTCGTGAGCCTTCTTGTCAGTTGCGCGAGAGTGGCGCAGGCTCGGTTCCAACGCCAAATTCAACGGAGACCCATCATGCGTACCCTCATGCTCAGCCTTGCTGCCCCCGTTATCCTGGCGGCCTGCGCCACTTCAGAGACACAAGAGGACCGACCACGCGGCGTCGAGCGCTATGCCGACGATCCACGACTGGGCGAAGAGGTGAGCAGCATCTGCTTTGCATCCACCATTGATGGTTTTGGCGAAACAACACGGGACACAGTTGTGGTGCGTGACGGGCGCGACCATTTCCTGATTGAAGTGTTTGGCGCGTGTACGCCGCTGGATGATGCAATGCGGATCGGAATGGACGCGACCGGCAGCTGCTTGCGAAAGCATGACGCGCTAATCGTGTCCGACTCCATTTCTGATTTCGCAGAGACCACGCCCTTTTCCAAGCAAAGATGCCTGGTGAAAGGAATCTATGCATGGGACCCAGAGGCAAAGGCGGAAGAATCCGAAGAAGAATCTGGCGAGGAAGACGCTGAATCCTGATGGCGGCGGCTTCGGCATGTGGTAATCATGCCTATGGAAAAAACCGGATACGCCTCACCCGTTGAGGTTCGCCAATCTCCCTTTCACGGTCGCGGCCTGTTCGCGGCCGTTTCCTTTGAAGCGGGCGACCTGATCGCAACCTATCCCCTCCTGGTCCTCAGCCAGGATGACACCGCCGCCATTCGCGGTACTCAGGTCCATCATTATGTCTTCCATGTGGATGAAAATGAACAAGGACAAATGCGCGCCGCGGTCGCATTCGGCCTGATCTCGATGTGCAATCACAGTGTCGAAGCCAATGCGGATTTTACCGTCGACCCGGCTGCACAAACTGTGACGCTAAGTGCCCGCACCCCCATCCTTGCCGATGCAGAAATCCTGATCGATTACGAAGAATTCGCTGACCAGATTATCTGATTGCTACCAGCGGCCAGACATCCGATTCCAGCGCCACAGAAGGTGGGCGGTCACATGATACAGGCTGCGGGATACCAGATTCAGCCCAGGCAGATTGCCCAGCCAGGCCAACCATCCATAGCCGGGCGTCCGCTGCCATATCTCAGCGACCGCTGGCCATCCTTTAACCGCGCGACCATCCGGCAAGACAACATGCAGTTTCAGGCGAACGTCGTTAAGGGAAATGCCCCGATCGCGAAAACGATCAGGTGTTTGAGAAACATCTACATAATCGACAAGGTCTGAACCTGTTCGGGTTCGCCGTTCGAAATGGCAAATTCCCTCCCGACAGACAGGACACACACTGTTGTAGAGAACTGTCAGCCGTTCCATAAGCGCGTTGTACAGCACTTATGGCACGATGGCACTGCGGCGGGCGGCTTATTCCACGGCCTTGGGCACAACGAAGAAACCATCTTCGGTGCGCGGTGCGTTTGCCAGAACCTGATCCTGGATATCGCCATCTGTGACGATATCTTCACGCATGGGCAGCGTCGTCTCAACCACGGAGGTCATCGGCTCCACGCCGTCAATATCGACCTCGTTCAACTGGTCGATCCAGCTGAGGATGCCATTCAATTCCCCAACCAGTTCCCCGACATGCTGTTCGCTGACGGCAATGCGCGACAGGCGGGCAACCTTGCGGACATCATCCTTGGTGACAGACATGAGCGAACTCCAACGCGTGAAAATGAACCGCCCGAATACGCCATAGGCAACACGGCATCAAGGCGCTATGTGGGCTATTCATGCCCATAACTGATCCTGACCATTTCCCGAAAACCGGCGCCCTGATCGGCATTGATCCCGGGACGAAGACGCTCGGTATCGCGTCGGCGGATGGCCTGCGGATGCTGGCGAGCCCGGTCGAGACCATTCCACGCGGCAAGAAGCTGGCTCCTGTCCTTGATCGCTTGTTCCACCTCTATGATGATCGAGTGGCTGTCGGCATTGTCATGGGACTTCCGCTTAACATGGACGGGTCCGAAGGCCCACGCGCACAATCTGTCCGCGCGCTGGCCTGGCACATCATGAAACGCCGCGACGTGCCAATCCTGTTTCAGGATGAACGGCTCTCAACAGTAGAAGCCGAAAATGCGATGATCGAGGCTGACCTTTCTAGGAAACGACGCGCCGAACGAATCGATGCCTCAGCTGCTGCGGTAATCCTGAATGACGCCCTTCAAAGACTGGCTCGAACCTGATGTCAGGGTTTCTCTACGCCCTCCTGCCCGTCATCGCGATCGTCACGCTCGGCCATGTCCTGTCTGCCCGCAATTGGATTCCGACCGATAGCTGGCGCGCCATCGAACGCCTTTCCTATGTGGTGCTCTTCCCGGCGCTCATCCTTCGCACCTTGGCCAATGCACCATTCGAAGAAGCGCCCTGGGGACTCGCTGCCGCGCTGATCTTCGCGCAGTTCGCCCTCGGTGGCATAGGATGGCTCGCCCGCTTCCTGCCCAATATGCCTGGCCCGGCCGTCGGCTCTGTCATCCAATCCAATGTTCGCTGGAATACGATGATCGGCCTGTCCATCGGCAGCCTCCTGTTCGGTGAAGAGGGCCTCGCGCTTGTCACCATCGCCGCCGCCGTGATGATTCCCACCGCCAACATTCTATCAGTCTACGCGCTGATCGCACACGCGGATACTCCGCACGGACCAAAACCCAATCCGTTTATGGCATTGTTCAAGAATCCGATCGTCATCGCGTGCATTGGAGGATTGGCACTGGCGGGCGCTAGCGTCACGCTGCCCCGTCTGCTCGATGACAGCCTCCGCATCCTGGGTGACGCGGCCCTTGCCCTCGGCCTGCTCTCTGCTGGCGCGGGCGTCGATCTGTCCGCCCTGAAGCGCGCCGGCTCCCGCACACTTACATGGTCGCTCGTCAGGCTGCTGGGCCTGCCAGCCTTCGCGGTAGGCTTCTGCCTCCTGCTCGGCGTAACCGGTACACCGCTTGTCATCGCACTGATCTGCGCCGCGACCCCGACAGCGACCAGCTCATATATCCTCGCCAAGGAACTGGGGGGCGATGCGGCACTCTCGGCCAATCTGATCGCCGTTGAAACAGTGCTCGCCATGGTCACGATCCCCACGCTGTATCTGCTTCTCACGCTCTGAACCTCTTGCCCCAACTCCGAAACGCGCCTAAACCGCCAAAAATCGAAAGGGCCTCCATGAGCAAGGCGGCATATCACTACTCCTTCGACCACGAGCATTTGCTGGGCATTGATGGCCTTCACCCGCTCGATCTCACTCATATTCTCGATCTGGCAAACGACTATGCCGAAGCGACACGGACGGGCCAGCGGGCAGATCCGGTCTTGTCTGGAAAGACAGTCGTGAACCTGTTCTTTGAAAATTCCACTCGGACGATGAGCAGTTTCGAGATTGCCGCCCGCCGATTGGGCGCCGACGTCGTATCGATGCCAGTAGCACAGTCTTCCGTGAAGAAGGGTGAGACACTGATCGACACAGCAATGACCCTGAACGCCATGAAACCGGACGTGTTGGTGGTCAGGCACTCGGCCTCGGGCGGCGCAAAGCTGCTCTCCCGCAAGGTCGATTGCGCCGTGATCAATGCCGGGGACGGCACGCATGAACACCCGACTCAGGGCCTGCTCGACACGCTGACCATCCGCCGCAACAAGGGCCGGATCGAAGGGCTCAAAGTCGTCATCTGCGGCGACATTGTCCATTCGCGCGTCGCGCGCTCTACGACGATGGCGCTGCACCTGCTGGGCGCCGAAGTACACCTGTGCGCACCGCGAACACTCATGCCATCGGGCACGGAAACCTGGGGTGCCGCCTCAGCCACATCCGACTTCGACAGAGCCCTTCAAGGCGCAGACGTCGTGATGATGCTGCGCCTCCAACTCGAGCGCATGGATGGCGCGTATTTGCCAAGCCGCCGCGAATACTTCCGCTATTTCGGCCTGACACAGGAACGGCTTGCGCTTGCAAAGGACGACGCGATTGTCATGCATCCCGGCCCGATGAATCGCGGCATCGAGATCGAAAGTGCCATTGCTGATGGTGAGCGCTCGGTGATTACAGAACAGGTGGAAATGGGCGTCGCTGTGCGAGAGGCCGTGCTCCATTTGCTGGCAGGAGGCCGCCCATGAGCCTGTCCATCTTCAACGCGCGCCTATTGGATCCGGCATCCGGACTGGATGAAATCGGCGGCATCCTGATCGAGGATGGTTTCATTACCGCAATTTCGCCAGGCGCTACGGGCGCCGTTGGCAATGCAAATGAAGTCATCGACGCAGGCGGACTTTGTCTCGCACCGGGCCTAATTGATCTGCGTGTGAAAACGGGTGAGCCAGGCGACGAGCAAAAGGAGACGCTCGCAACAGCATCTCGAGCCGCCGTTGCGGGCGGTGTGACCAGTCTCGTCGTCATGCCGGACACCAAGCCAGTCGTGGATGACGTCGCACTGGTCCGTTATATTTCAGATCGTGCCAAAGTCAGCGCGAAAGCCCGCATATACGCCGCCGGCGCACTCACCGTAGGCTTGGAAGGTCACGCCATGGCCGAGATAGGCATGATGGCGGATGCTGGCGCGGTCCTGTTCACCAATGGTGATGCGCCCATCTCAAATCCCTCCATACTCAAACGCGCGATGACTTATGCGGCCAGTCGCGGTGCCATCGTCATGTCTCGCCCGGATGATTGCGCGTTGAAGGGCTCTGGCGTGATGAATGCCGGGGCCTTCGCCGCCCGCAAGGGTCTCGCCGGAATTCCAGAAGAAGCTGAGTGGATCGGCGCGGCGCGCGACCTGATGCTTGCGGAAGCAACTGGCTGCACCCTGATCCTCGATCAAGTATCAACCCCCCGCACACTGGAACTGGTCTCAGATTCCCGCGCCCGGGGCGCCAACGTCTTCACGACCATCGCCGCACATTCGCTTTTCTTCAACGAGATCGACGTCGGCGACTACCTGACCTATTGCAAGGTCAATCCGCCCTTCAGGGACGAGGAAACACGCCAGGCCATGATTGCTGCGTTGAAGGCAGGCGAAATCGATTCCGTGGTGTCCGCACACGACCCGCAACCCCCGGAAGAAAAGCGCCTGCCATTTGGTGAGGCGAGCTTTGGCGCGGCAGGCCTCGAGACCACGCTTTCGGCACTACTCAGCCTTGTTCATGATGGCCCGCTCACCCTGCTTGAAGCGCTCGCGCCGATTACCTCCAAGCCGGCGGACATGATCGGGTTGCCTG
This sequence comes from Hyphomonas sp. UBA4505, assembly GCF_002388685.1. Taxonomy (NCBI): domain Bacteria; kingdom Pseudomonadati; phylum Pseudomonadota; class Alphaproteobacteria; order Hyphomonadales; family Hyphomonadaceae; genus Hyphomonas; species Hyphomonas sp. UBA4505. The sequence continues at coordinate 96,773 of NZ_DGMZ01000010.1, forward strand.
AAGGGCGACTGGCTGAAGGGGCGCCTGCAGATGTCATTCTGTTTGATCCAAACAAACCCTGGCTCTGTGAACGTGAACACCTTCTTTCCAGATCAACCAATTCGCCTTTTGATGGGCGGCGCCTGCAAGGCCGTGTGCTGCGGACATTTGTGGGTGGAGTGCAGGTTTTTGAGCGATAGCCCAGACTGGCCTTGCCCACCGCCGGTTCCATTCGTAGAATTTTCAATTGGGAATTGAGGAGATCGACATGACAGCTGAGCTGGCATTCCCCTTGGCCGCACTTTGCGGCTATCTCGCCGGTTCGATCCCGTTTGGCTTGCTCATCACCCGCGCTGCAGGTCTTGGCGATATCCGATCCATTGGCTCCGGCAATATCGGAGCAACAAACGTGTTGCGTACTGGCCGCAAAGACCTCGCGCTTGCGACGCTGCTTCTCGATAGTCTGAAGGCAGGCCTACTGGCGCTAGCATTTGGAATGCTTGCCAGCAGGGAAGTCGGCTTCGTGGCCGGCGCATTCGCCTTTGTCGGCCATTGCTACCCAATATGGCTCGGATTCAAGGGTGGTAAGGGGGTCGCGACCTATGCGGGACTGCTGCCATTCGTGTCCCTGCCCGGTTTCTATATCGCCGCACCGGTTTGGCTCGGCCTGTTTGCAATTACCCGCATTTCTTCTCTCGCCGCGTTGACCGCTGCGACATTGGTGCCGCCCGGCGCATGGCTGCTGGGCGAACGGAACATGTTCATCATTGGCGGGCTCGCGCTGTTGTCGCTCTTCGTGTTCTGGACTCACCGCGCCAATCTAAGCCGCCTATTGAAGGGTGAGGAGCCCAAGTTCGGCTCCAAAAAAACGGTAGACCCGACCACATGAGTCCGGCGCGCGCGCTCAATGATGCAGAACGCCTGGATTGGGTGAGGCTCGCGCGCACCCCGAATATCGGCCCGGTCACTTTCTTCCAGCTGATACGCAAGTTCAAATCAGCGGGCGCAGCGTTGGACGGTCTACCGGAGTTGACCCGGAAGAGCCGCAGAGGCCGTGAACTCGTCCCCCCGGATGTCTCCGATATCAAGCATGAGCTGGACCGGACCCGGAAGTATGGCGCACACATAATCGCAAGCTGCGAACCCGCTTATCCGCCCTTGCTTAAGGCACTCGATCCCCCGCCGCCCGTCCTGACAGCGCTCGGCAAACTCGATCTGGCCGCCAACCCCACAGTGGCCATCGTCGGCGCGCGGAATGCATCCGCCGCCGGACGAAAGCTCGCCCGCGATATGGCTTCCGCGCTTGGCGGCGCCGGGTATGCTACGGTTTCCGGTCTCGCCTTGGGCATAGATGGCGAGGCACATGCCGCCAGCCTGGGCACTGGCACAATTGCTGTGCTGGGCGGTGCGGTGGACCATGTCTACCCGCCCCAGCATGACCGACTCTATGCCGAAATCGCGGCGCAAGGACTCATCGTATCTGAAAGTCCGTTCGGATATCGCGCCACAGCAAAGGATTTTCCGCGACGCAACCGCATCATCACCGGCTTGTCGCGAGGGGTGGTCGTTGTGGAGGCCGCCGAAAGGTCTGGCTCCCTGATTTCGGCTCGAATGGGGGCAGAGCAAGGCCGTGATGTCATGGCGGTGCCCGGCTCACCGTTAGATCCCAGATCAGCCGGGACAAACCATTTGATCCGGCAAGGCGCGACGCTCGTGCGTCATGCCGACGACGTTCTGGAAGTTTTGGAAAGTCTTTCCTTTTCAGGCGTGTCCGCGCCCAGAGAGTTGTTCGAAGGATCGCCAGAGCATGATTTGCCAACCGACTTGATTGAGCGAATCCAGCAAGCCTTGTCGCCCCATCCCATGCCCCTCGATGAAATCGCAAGAGCAGCCGGGGCTACACCGGCACAATGCGCCGCAGCCTTGATGGAACTGGAGATTGCTGGTGAGGCAATCACCCTTCCCGGTGGTCTGGCATCCCGCGCGGTTTGAACCGAGCTGTGCTGTCAGTGCATCGGCAGAAACATGAAAAATCAGCCGGAATGGTCTCATGGCTGGACGATTCCCGCCTTCCTCTCTAAGCCTCCAAAGGGAAATGAGTGTAGGCGGAACGCGGCGCGCGTTCGGTTCGACGCCCGAAAACAGCTGTAAGGGTACGCGTTTTGGCAAAATGGCATCATGTTGCAGCTGCACTTGGACTGGCAGCTTCTCTTCCTTGGTACGCCATCGCCCAGGAAAACACGGGCGCTCCGCAACCAGCCGAGCAGGATGAGCGGGTCGTTCTCGAAGCCGACTATGTTTACGAAGTTCGAGATGAGAACAAACTTGTTGCCGAGGGCAATGTTGAGGCGCTGTATCAGGGCCGCATCCTGCGCGCTGACAAGATCGTCTACGACCGCACGACCGAGAAAGTCCGGGCCAGTGGCAATGTCATTATCATCGATGAAACCGGCAGCCAGCAATTTGCAGACGAAATCGAGGTCAATTCCAACCTGGAAGACGGCTATGCAATCGGCTTTTCAGCGCGGCTGGATCAGGGCGCAACGGTCGCCGCCAATTCTGCGATCCGGCAGTCAAATGGCGTGAACGCGCTGGACCAGGTGGTGTATACCGCTTGCCCGGTCTGCGAAGAGGACAAGACACCCACTTGGTCCGTCCGCGCCCGCCGGGCTGTCCTTGACCAGGAAAGCCAGATGATCTCGTATCGCGATGCCGTGATCGAAGTCGCCGGCATTCCCGTATTTTATTTTCCGTTTCTGGCTCACCCCGATCCGTCATCTGACCGACGGTCGGGTCTCTTGATCCCCTCTGCCGGTAACTCGTCCAAACTCGGCTGGTTCTACCAACAGCCCTATTACTGGGCCATTTCGGATTCGTCCGAGCTGACGATCTCGCCCATGGTCACGCAAAATGTGAACCCCATGCTGGAACTAGATTACCGCAAGAAATTCTATTCTGGCGCGATCAACATCAATACGAGTTTTACCAGCGAACAGAATTTCGACAGTGACGGCGAACTTTTCGGAGAAGAAAAATTACGCGGACACGTTTATGGGAGCGGTCTGTTTGCTATCAACAACCAATGGAAATGGGGCTTTGGTGTCGAGCATCAGACAGATGACCTCTATGATCGCCGATACGATCTGGACGGGCAAGATGAACAGCGCGGCCTCTATGCCAGCCAGCCCCGCCGCCTCCTGACGCAATTGTTCGCCATCGGCCAGGGCGACGACTATTACACTGACGTCGCCCTGTTGAAGTTCCAGGGACTGCGCGAGAATGACGACGATGGCGAATTGCCCACCGCCCTACCTGTGTTCTATGGCGAGAAGTATTGGGACCTTGGCAATATGGGCTTTGCCAGCGTCAACGCGTCGAGTGCCATCCTTAGTCGGGATTTGGGGGAAGACAGTCACCGGGTCAGCGTTGGCGCGGACTGGACCGATCTCAACATCTTACCCGGCGGCTTCACATTCGAGCAATTTGCCGAAGTTCGTGCCGATTATTACGGTTTGGACGAAGACGTTTCCGGTGAGGAAAGCGTCTCCCGCGCCGTTGGCAATATCGGGGGCAAGCTGGCTTATCCCATGATCCGGCCCGGGAAAGTCATTGATATCATGGTCGAACCGGCAGTCATGGCGGCGTGGGGCCTCTCCAACGTCAATGATGACGCCATCCCGAACGAAGACAGCCTGCTTTACGAGGCCGACGAAGCCTCGCTGTTCGATGCCAACGGCTTTGGTGCCTTCGATCTCTATGAAGGGGATGGAAAGCTCGCGGCGGGGATCACTACTCGCGCGGTTTGGAAAAGCGGTCCCAGCCTCAGCGCAACGGTCGGTAAACGATGGCGGTCCAGACCAGATAATGCGTTTGATCCGGTGAGCAATCTTGATGGGACATCATCGGATTGGATCATCGCTACGACGGCAGATCTGGGCGAATTGTTACGTGTGGATGCACGAGCTCGCCTGGATGAAGACGGGTTTAGCCTAAATAGGATCGACGCGAAATTATCTTCATCTTACAAACGGTTCCGCGCTATTGCGCAGTACTACAAAGTTGACGAGCGGATCGCAATCGTGGGCGGTGGAGACGAAGGCGTGTTGCTACGCGGCGACATCAAGGTGACCAGCCAGTACTCGGTCTTCTTCGGTCAATTGAGAGATATCCAATCCAATTTGAATGCTCGGCAGGAATACGGCATCGCCTTCGAAGACGAGTGCTCGCGGTTTGAACTGGTCTATATGCGGTCGGAATTACAGGATCGTACGCTGGGACCGGAAGAAAACATCCAGATTCGATTCTCGCTCAAGACCATCGGCGACTTCGGCTCCAGCGAGTTCGATTGATTCGGGGTATGAGGGCGCGATATTGCCCGATGTCATATCCTAAATTTCCGTAAGAATTCAGGGATGACTGCCCTGATGCGTTGCGCGCGATTGCAGGACTTGTATGGTCCGGCAGTATAATTGCCACGGGGCCCGGCTGGGCACTCAATGGAGGCCATTCATGGTTCGTCAGATTTTCGCAGCTGTCCTTCTTGCAGCCATGCCTGTTGGCCTTGTTGCAGCAGCGCAGGAAGCAAGCGCACCAGAACGGCTGGCGCTGGAAGGTGTCGCCGCCATCGTAAATGACCAACCTATTTCCTATTCAGATGTTCGCCAGCGCGCACGACTACTGCTGCTCAGCCTCGGTGGTCAGCAGCCGTCCCAGGAACAGATTCAGCAGATCACAGGTCAGGCTCTTGAACAGCTGATCGATGAGCGCCTCCAGCTGGAGAAGGCCGCCGAATTCGAAATGGAAATTGCGCCGGAAGAGATCAACGGGGCCGTAGACGACATGGCGCGCCAGTCCGGCGCAACGGGTGATCAGCTGAAGCAACAATTGCTGGCCGCTGGCGTGAACCCCACCAGTCTTGAAGAGCAGATGCGTGCCGAGATCGCCTGGAGCCGCGTGATGAGCGGATTGTACGGCTCACGTATCCGCATTTCGGACAACCAGGTGGAAGACCAGCTTAACCGCGTGCGCAGCTCCCTGCAGCAGACCCAGTACCGTGTTTCCGAAATCTTCCTCTACGCACCGGATCCGGAAACCAAGGATCAAGCCCTGCAAGCCTCCAGTTCGATTATCGAGCAGTTGAATCAAGGCGCCGATTTTCGCATTGCGGCACAGCGTATCTCTTCTGCGCCAACTTCGGCCACAGGGGGAGATATGGGGTGGATCACAATAGGTGACCTTGACCCTGTGCTCGCACAAGCCGTCGAAGACTCAGCTGGACCCGGCATCGTCGGTCCGCTCGCAGTCGAAAATGGAATTTACATTCTGAATATTGCCAGCAAACGTGAGCCAGCCAAACTGACAACCAAGGTCGACCTTATTCGCCTGCAAGTGACAGACGGCGATGAAGCCGTCCTCACAGAAGCCATGGAAGCCATCTCCAGCTGTGATGATGTTCAAAGCGTTTCCAATTCGAAATCGAACTTGCGGCATGCTGACCTGACAGACATAAACGTCGACGAGCTGGGCACTGAGGGCAAGGACCTCGTGCTTGCGGCAGACGTTGGCCAGCCCACAGAAATCTTTGCCGCCGGCAGCGGCCTTGCAGTCATGTATGTCTGCCGCCGTGAGGATGGTGCCGAAGCCCTGCCATCGCGCGATGACCTCAAGAGCCGCCTGAAAGATCAGGAACTCAGCATGATTTCGGAGCGAGAGCTGCGCGACATGCGCCGCGAAGCGACGATTATCTATCGCTAGGCCTTGCATGGCCGGCTGTTTGGGTGAAGACCCCCTGAGTGACCGATAAAAGCCGAACTCCACTCGCATTGACAATGGGCGACCCTGCGGGTGTAGGCCCGCCGATCACAGTGTCGGCGTGGAACGCGCTAAAGCATGATCCGTCTTGCTGTTTCTTCGTGATTGGCGCGCCACGTTTGTATGCTCGGGACATTCCGGTGCAGGAAATTTCCAGCCCGGCAGACGCACAAGAGATATTCGCTCATGCGCTACCCGTCATTCCGTTGGAAGGGGTACCGGACATCCAGCCTGGACAGGCAGACGACCGCGCCGCCGCATCCATCATCAAATCCATCGAACTGGCCACCACCTTGTGCCTTGATCGCTCTGCAGACGGCATGGTCACCAATCCAATCAACAAGGCGCTGCTCTATGGGACGGGCTTTCGTCATCCGGGCCATACAGAATTCGTGGCCGCGCTGTGCGCGGAAGGCTCTCAGACTTCGTACCTACCGGTCATGCTGTTGACCGGAGGTGGTCTGCGCGTCGCACTCGCAACCATTCATGTCGCTCTGAAAGATGTGTTCAGTCATCTGAACACCAAAGACCTCGCCACACTTGGAGAAATTGTGGCGGAGTCAATGCGTGCGGACTTCGGCATTGCCTCGCCCCGCCTCGCCTTCACCGGATTGAACCCACACGCTGGCGAGAACGGTACGATAGGGCGCGAGGAAGTCGATATCATCAATCCTGCAGCCAGCGCCCTGCGCGCCGCCGGCATCGACATGTCAGACGCGCGGTCAGCTGACACAGTGTTCGCCGAATCTCTGGACGGACGGTTCGATGCCATCATCGCCATGACCCACGATCAAGGGCTCATTCCGGTCAAGACGCTGGACATGTGGGGCGGCGTCAACACGACGATTGGCCTCCCCATTGTACGCACCAGCCCCGATCACGGCACCGGCTATGATGCCGCCGCGAATGACACAGCTCGGCCTGACAGCCTGATCGCCGCAATCCGCCAGGCCCGAATGATCGCTAATAACCGAAAGAAAATTTCATGAGCCGTGACGAGACGCCGCCAGGCCTGACACAGGCAACTGCGCGCAAGGCGCTAGGTCAGCATTTCCTTTTCGATCCGGACATTCTGAAGCGAACGGCACTGGCCGCAGGACCGATAGAAGGCCGGACAGTCATCGAGGTTGGCCCAGGTCCGGGCGGGCTCACGCGCGCCTTGCTGGACAATGGCGCCGCCAAGGTCATCGCCGTGGAGGCTGATGAGCGATTTGCCCAGGCACTACAATCATGGCCAGAAGCCAAAAGCGGTCGTCTCCACGTAATCCTGAAAGACGCACGCAAAGTTCGCTGGGAAGAAATGCTGGCAGAACTTGGCGGCACCACACCAGCCATGATGATTTCCAATCTTCCTTACAATGTTGGCACGCCATTGCTCGTAGCCTGGCTGAAGTCAGGCCCCTGGCGTGGCGAGATGGCCCTGATGTTCCAAAAGGAAGTGGCTGAGCGCGTGTGCGCCAAACCGAATACGGATCAATATGGTCGCCTCGCCGTCCTGACCCATGCGGTTACCGATCCCCATATTGCCTTCACGCTGCCGCCGGGTGCGTTCCGACCCCCGCCGAAAGTGGACAGCGCCGTAGCCGTTCTGCACCCGTTGCCGCCGGAAAAAGTCTTTCCCCATCTCGACAAGCTGGAAGAAGTGGCCGGTGCGGCGTTCGGACAGAGGCGGAAGATGCTGCGAGCGGGCCTGAAACCGCTTGCCAAGCGTCATGGGCTCAAAGCGGTGGAATGGCTCCAAAGCCTCGACATTGACCCGACGGCCCGTGCCGAGACGCTCAGCCAGGACGAATTCCGGCGGATGGCCGCCTCCCTCGTCAAATAGAAAACGGCGCCCCGGTTTCCCGGAGCGCCGCGTTTTAGACAATCTGTAACCAACTAGTCGCGTTCAAGATCGAACCGATCGGCTTCCATGATTTTCGTCCAGGCCGCGACGAAATCGTGCACGAACTTCTCTTTCGCATCATCCTGGGCGTAAGTCTCCGACAGGGCCCGCAGTTGTGAGTTCGAACCGAAGACGAGATCAACTCGCGTGCCGGTCCATTTCACTTCTCCGGTATTGCGATCACGTCCTTCGAAGACATCCTGCTTCTCAGTGGCTGCTTTCCAAGCGACGCCCATGTCCATCAGGTTCACAAAGAAGTCGTTCGACAGCGTGCCGGGGCGATCCGTGAAGACGCCATGCTTGGAATTTGCATGATTGGCGCCGAGTACACGCAGGCCGCCGACGAGAACCGTCATTTCTGGTGCAGTCAGAGTCAGCAACTGCGCCCGATCCAGTAGCAATTCTTCAGTCGGAACCGAGAATTCGACCTGAAGATAGTTGCGGAAGCCATCGGCTTTCGGCTCGAGGAAGGCATAGGATTCAACATCCGTTTGCTCCTGCGAAGCATCCATACGGCCCGGCGTGAACGGTACCGAAACATTGATGCCCGCATCCTTGGCGGCCTTCTCCACGGCAGCAGAACCACCGAGCACGATCAGGTCGGCCATCGACACCTTCTTGTTGCCTGTCTGGGCGTAATTGAAAGCGCGCTGAACGCTTTCGAGCAGACCGAGAACCTTGGCAAGCTTTTCAGGTTCGTTGACTTCCCAGTTCTTTGCCGGGTCCAGGCGGATACGGGCGCCATTCGCACCGCCCCGCTTGTCGGAGCCGCGGAACGTGGAAGCTGCGCCCCATGCCGTCGAGACCAGTTCGGACACAGACAAGCCCGAAGACAAGATCTTCTCTTTGAGATCAGCAATGTCACTGGCGTTCACCAGTTCATGGTCAACTGCCGGAATTGGGTCCTGCCAGAGCAATTCTTCGCTTGGAACTTCCTCACCAAGGTACCGAACGGCTGGCCCCATATCGCGATGGGTCAGCTTGTACCAGGCGCGGGCGAACGCGTCTGCAAACTGATCCGGATTTTCGTGGAACCTGCGAGAGATCTTCTCGTATTCCGGATCCATCCGCATGGCCATGTCGGCCGTGGTCATGATGGTGATCTGCTTCTCGGACGGATTGTGAGCCTTTGGCGCCATGTGCGCCTCGTCTACATCCTTTGGCTGCCATTGGAACGCGCCAGCGGGGCTCTTCACAAGTTCCCACTCATAGCCGAACAGCATATCAAAATAGCCATTGTCCCATTTGATCGGGTTTGGCGTCCATGCGCCTTCGATGCCGCTGGTGATCGTGTCATCGCCATGGCCAATACCGAACTTGCTCTGCCACCCAAGCCCTTGTTCGGCGATGTCGCCGCCTTCAGGCTCTGCACCAACCATCGCCGCGTCACCCGCACCGTGGCACTTGCCAAATGTGTGACCGCCAGCAGTCAGCGCAACAGTTTCTTCGTCGTTCATGGCCATCCGGGCAAATGTTTCTCGGATGTCCTTTGCCGAAGCCAGCGGATCAGGATTGCCGTCCGGGCCTTCGGGGTTCACGTAGATGAGGCCCATTTGAACGGCTGCGAGCGGGTTCTCGAGCACACGCTCGCCGCTATAGCGGCTGCCGGGCTTATCGCTGGTGGCCAACCACTCTTCTTCCGTGCCCCAATAGATATCTTTCTCCGGCTCGAAAATGTCTTCGCGGCCGCCGCCAAACCCAAACGTTTTACCGCCCATGGATTCAATGGCGCAATTGCCCGCAAGGATCATGAGATCGGCCCAGGAAATCTTGTTGCCGTACTTCTTCTTGATCGGCCATAGCAAACGGCGGGCCTTGTCGAGATTGGCATTGTCCGGCCAGCTGTTCAGCGGCGCAAAGCGCTGCGACCCGGAAGTCGATCCACCCCGGCCGTCACCTGTGCGATATGTACCGGCGCTGTGCCAGGCCATACGGATGAAGAACGGACCATAATGGCCGTAGTCCGCAGGCCACCAATCCTGGGAATCCGTCATCAGCGCGAAGATGTCCTGTTTGATCGCCTTCAGGTCGAGTTTCTTGAATTCCTTGGAATACTTGAACGTCTCGCCAAGTGGATTACCGACCGGCGGGTTCTGGTGAAGGATGCTGAGGTCTAGCTGGTTGGGCCACCAGTCGCGGTTTACGCGCCCTCGCAGCGAATGCATTACGGGGCACTTGCCCTCTGGAGCTGCGTCATTTCCGTCCATATTCATCTCCCTGGATTGGTCTGGCCTGAGAGCAGTCCCTCCCGGAACAACCCTCCTGATTTCACGGTCGCCGAGAGAACATCAGCGCGGAGTAGGCGCAGTCCTTTGACGACAGTCTTGAGGCTACGCAATCATTTTGAATAGAACCAATCAATAGAAGCCTACTCCGGTATCGATATTTTCTATGCATTGAATTAGTGGTACAAAATCAAAGGCCCCGGCACTTTCGCACCGGGGCCTTCCATAAAAAATTCATTCAACTAGTGGCCTGCGAGGACCGCGAGCATGAGCAAGGCCACGATATTTGTGATCTTGATCATCGGATTCACGGCCGGACCGGCAGTATCCTTGTAGGGATCGCCAACCGTGTCTCCGGTTACAGCGGCCTTGTGAGCTTCTGAGCCCTTTCCGCCGTGATGACCATCCTCGATATACTTCTTCGCATTGTCCCAGGCACCGCCTCCGGACGTCATCGAGATGGCCACGAACAGGCCTGTCACAATCACACCAAGGAGCATCGCCCCAACCGCCGCGAGGGCCGCGCCTTTGCCGGCAATCGCAAAGATCACGCCGAACAGGACAATCGGTGACAACACTGGCAGGAGTGACGGGACGATCATTTCCCGGATAGCGGCCTTCGTCAGAAGATCGACCGCCCGGCCATAATCAGGCTTCACTTCGCCTTTCATGATGCCCGGCATTTCGCGGAACTGTCGACGAACTTCCTCAACCACCGCTTGCGCAGCGCGTCCGACGGCCATCATGGACAGGCCTCCGAACAGGAATGGCAACAGGCCACCGAACAGAAGGCCGACCACCACATATGGGTTCGCAATCGAGAAATCAGCCGTTGCATTGTAGAAGAAGTCCCCTTCCACGGCGCGTGCCGAGAAGTATTTGAGATCTTCCGCATAGGCCGCGAACAGAACGAGTGCGCCGAGCCCGGCCGAACCAATGGCATAGCCCTTGGTCACAGCCTTCGTGGTGTTACCAACCGCATCGAGTGCGTCCGTTGTCTCGCGAACTTCCGACGGAAGCTCCGCCATCTCGGCGATGCCGCCCGCATTGTCCGTAACGGGTCCAAAAGCGTCGAGCGCCACGATAATCCCGGCAAGCGCCAGCATGGTCGTGGTGGCAATCGCAATGCCGTAGAGGCCTGCGAGGTTGAACGTCAGGATGATGCCCGCAATGATCACGATGGCCGGAAGGGCAGTCGATTCCAGCGACACAGCGAGGCCCTGGATCACGTTCGTCCCATGACCAGACTCTGATGCCCGCGCGATGGAGCGTACCGGACGATATTTGGTTTCGGTATAGTAAGCCGTGATCACGACGATCAGTCCCGTCACCACGAGGCCGACCACGCCGCAACCAAACAGCATCCAACCGGACACGTCATTGGCGAGGCCAAGCCGTTCGCCGGCATCGTCGAGCACGCCGAAACCATTCGGCAAGACCGTTGCGATTGCGATTGCGAGGCCGCCAATGGACAGCACGCCCGTCACGATCAGGCCTTTGTAGAGCGCCCACATGACATCCGTCTTGCCGGGTGCTAGGCTCACGAAATAGGTGCCGACAATCGACGTGACGATACAGACGGCGGCAATCGCCAACGGCAGCATCATGATTTCGACGATATATGTTGCGCCAGAGAAATAGATTGCACCGAGCACCATCGTCGCCACCAGCGTGACCGCATAGGTCTCGAACAGGTCGGCCGCCATGCCGGCACAGTCGCCGACATTGTCTCCCACATTGTCTGCAATCGTCGCAGCGTTGCGTGGATCATCTTCCGGAATGCCGGCTTCGACCTTGCCGACCATATCACCGCCGACGTCCGCGCCCTTGGTGAAGATACCACCACCAAGACGCGCAAAGATCGAGATCAGCGACGCGCCGAAGCCGAGGGCCACGAGCGAGTCGATGACGAGACGTTTCTCGCTTTCAACGCCCAGATTCAGTCCAACGACCATGGTGAGCAAGCCGTAATAGACAACGATGCCCAGAAGAGCGAGGCCAACCACCAGCATGCCCGTGATGGCACCTGACTTGAAGGCCAACTTCAGACCTGCGTTGAGGCCAGACTTGGCCGCTTCAGTTGTGCGCACGTTTGCCTGCACCGACACTTTCATGCCGATGAACCCGGCCGCGCCGGAAAGCGCGGCGCCGACGATGAAGCCGAGCGGCACCTGCCAGTTTCGGAACAGAATAAGTAACAGAACGACGACAACGACGCCGACGATCGCAATTGTACGATACTGGCGCCCAAGATAGGCATTTGCGCCTTCCTGGATCGCTTGAGCAATTTCGCGCATACGCGCATCACCAGCCGGGGCCTTCATGATCGAATTGATCTGGAGCCAGCCATAAAGGACTGACAAGACCCCCGCCGCGAGAGCGAGATAATACCACATGGATTACGTTTCCTTCCCTTAAAACAGAACTTCGACGCCAGGTTATTCCTGATCATGCACTGTTTATTATAGGTGACCAGCCTGCCCGGCCCTTGGGAAATAGGCAATATGCCTCCCGTCAGGGGCGAGTCAGCCCAGTCCCACTTCAGCCATGCTCAAAGCCGAGAGTTTCCGGGAGGTTAATGGGCGAACTTCGCAGGGTGACGGAAAGTCCTCCTTCGGGTCGGGTTTCGCCGATAAGCGTAATAACTACGCCAGATCTGCCCGCATCCGCCAGGATTTCATCGCGCCGCGTTTTTTCTGAGGTGAAGAGCAGTTGATAGTCGTCTCCCCATGTCGACAGGCGGATCATTTCGTCCACATCGGTTGCATTCCCCGCAAAGGGCACGGACTCAAGTGCTATATGGACGCCAATTTCGGACGCGCTGGCGAGACTCGCGGCATCCCCCAACAGCCCGTCGGAAACATCCATCGCCGCCGTCGCGAACTGCGCGACAAGATGCGCGGCGGCAAGCGGTTGGACCTGCGGCACCCGATACGCCTCAACCTCGGCGCTTTCAACCGCCCCTTTCTGGATCGCGTCAAAGCCCAGATACGCCGCACCGACACGACCTGTGACCCAGATATCTTCGTCGGGCCCAGCGCCCATCCGCCGAACAGGTGTTTCACCAAGACAAGTCCCGGTCATGGTGAGTGACAGGAAAAGACCACCCGGGCTGCGCACGGTATCTCCGCCGATCAGGTGGATATCGAATGCATCCAGTTCTGCCCCAAGAGCAGATGCGAATTCAGCAAGGTCGGATTCCGGTCGTTCCTTGGGCCATCCGAGCGTGAGCAAAGCTTCAGAGGGCAAGGCTCCGGCGGCGTAGACATCAGACACGTTCACGCGCACAAGCTTTTGGGCAACGGACGCCACCGGATCAGACGCGAGAAAATGCACGCCCTCGACCAACGCATCAACCGTGATGACCGTCGGAGACTTGCTGTCGGCCAACTGCGCAAGATCGTCCCGCAAGCCAGCTGCCCCGCCCGCTCTGGCGAGCGGCGCAAAATATTTGGCGATCCAGTCTTTCTCAGCCATTGGGTCAGCGCCCCATGCGCCTCATGGCGCTACAACCCTTCGCGGCCGATGGCGTAGAAACGCTCCTTGCGCTGGGTGCGCAGTTCGGACGGGCTCAGGCCTTCCAGTTCCTGCAAGGCCTCATCAAGCGCTTTTGCGGCAGCAGCCATCGCCCGTTTCGGGTCACGATGTGCGCCGCCGACTGGCTCCTTGACGACACCGTCGATGACTTTGGTTTTCAACAGGTCCGGCGCTGTGATTTTCATGGCGTCAGCCGCATCCTTCGCCTTGGCAGCGTCGCGATAAAGGATCGAAGCGCAGCCTTCCGGAGAGATCACCGAATAGATGGCGTGCTCCATCATCAGGACCTTGTTGGCCGCCGCGATACCGATCGCGCCGCCCGACATGCCCTCGCCGATGATCAGCGTGACGAACGGCACGCCCAGTGACAGGCCGCGCTGTGTGCCGCGCGCAATGGCTTCAGCCTGCCCACGCTCTTCGCCGCCCTTGCCGGGATATGCCCCCGACGTGTCCGGAAAGCTCAGGACAGGCAAATTGAACTTCTCGGCCATGTCCATCAAGCGCACCGCCTTGCGATAGCCTTCAGGGTGGGCCATGCCGAAATTGTGCTTCAGGCGCTTCTCGATCGTGCGGCCCTTCTCATGGCCGATAATGACCACGGGACGCCCCTTGAAGCGTGCCAGTCCGCCCATAATGGCTTCATCATTCCCAAACACACGGTCGCCCGCGAGTTCCTCGAAATCGTCGAAGATGTTCTCGATGAAGTCAGACAAATGCGGCCGGTCTGGATGGCGGGCCACAAGAGTCTTCCGCCATGCGCTGAGATCGGAATACATGTCCTTCAGCTGCTTGCTCGACTTGGCCTTCAGCTTTTTCAGCTCGTCGGTGATCGATGGCCCTTCCTTGCTGGAAGCAAGCGCTTCCAGTTCGGAGATCTTCGCGTCCAGCTCCGCAATGGGCTTTTCGAATTCAAGATAGGTCGTTGTCATAAGGCGCAAGTTAGCAATGACGGGCTGACTCGCCTAGCCGGGAATTCACTAAAGTGCGCCTTGCACCTTTACCACAGCCGGCAGGATCAAAACGCCGAGCAGGACGGGAAAAACGAATATAATCAATGGCAAAGTCAGCTTTGCTGGCAGCGCCATGGCCTTTTCCTCCGCCATCAGGATGCGACGCTTGCGCATATCTGCCGAGAAAACTCGCAAAGTCTGGCCAAGGCTGGTGCCCATTTCCTCTGCCTGACGGAGCATCGTGGCCAGAGAACTCGCCTCTTCAATGCTCATCCTATCAGCAAAAGCGCGCCAGGCATTCTTGCGCGCCTTGCCCGCGCGCAGCTCCAGCGACAGCTTTTTCATGTGCCCGGCAATGATCGGATGCCGCAATTCCAACTCTTCGCCGACCCTCTGAACCGAGGCATCAAGACTGAGACCGGCTTCTACACAGGCAACCATCAGGTCCATCATGTCGGGAAAGCCAGCCGAGCATTGCTGCTGGCGCGCTTTGGTACGGCGCGAAACGAGCATGTCAGGCGCGAGCAAGCCCGCAATGATCAGGCCAATGCTGAGCATGATCAGGTGTTGCTTCGAAAAGCCACCGAGATGAGGCAAAGCCACCAGCAGAGCGAGCTGAGGCAACACGACGCAAGCAATTCTGGCTATGTAATACCGCCCCACCGCCGACGGGTTAGTGAACCCCGCGAGCAGCAATTTGGCGCGCACCTCGCTGACCGCGTCCTCGTTCGAAGGGGTCGCGCGATTGGCAAGCCCGATGACCGCCCGACCTATCCGTGTATCGTTCCGGCTCTCTTCCTGCACCGCAGGACGTGACTCGCGTCGCTCCAACCGACGCTCAAGATCTTCCTTGGCCTTCCAGCTTCTCACGAAGGCCATAATCGCAGGCACGGCGAGGAAGCCGGCAATGGCCAGCATAATGATGGGCAGAAGAGCAGATGCGGAGAAGGGCATGGGTTTGCTTGGGGCCTACATCTTGAAATTGATCATCTTGCGCATGACAAAATTGCCAATCGCCATCCATACAAACAGGATCGGGAACACCACCCGCACTAGCGGCTCATCGATCACTTCGCCGTAAAATTCCGGGCGCAGCACGTGGATGCCAGACATCACGATGAAGGGTGCCGAGGTAAGGATCATCGCCGAGGCCCGGCCCTCTGACGAAGCTGCCTTCACTTTCAGACGCATGGTCTGACGCTCACGGATGGTTGTCGTGTTCGCTTTCAGGAGTTCGCAAAGGTTGCCACCAGTCTTTTCCTGCAGGCGTACCGTGGCGACGAACAGCTCGACGTCCGGGTCGCCCGCCCGCTCGGCCATGCGCTGGACCGCATTGGTCAGCGACATGCCGTATGACACTTCATCCGCCGCCATGCCGAACTCTGTTCCAATCGGGTCGGGCATCTCGCGGGCCACCAACGACACGGCTGTCGCAACCGGATGCCCGGCCTCCAAACTGCGGCAGACAATCTGGAGTGCGTCGGGCAATTGTTCCGACATTTTCTTCATGCGCCGCCCAGCAACCATTTTGAGCCAGACGATGGGTCCGAGCACAAGAATGAGCGCGGCAATGCCGACAGCCGGTCCGGGCCCGCCAACAAAACGCCAATAGGCTAGCCCCGCGACCAGGCCTGCCCCGGCTGACATCCCGAACCAGCGCAATGGCTGAAACTTCAGGCCAGACCTGACCACCAGCTGATTGAACCAGCGCAACGGCATGGCAAGATTGCCATTCTTGTCGAGGCCACGACTTTTGCGCAGCTCGACCATGGCTTCACTCGTCGTTTCAAACCGTTCCTTGAACTGAAGACGCTTGTTGACCACGCGGCGGGTTTGGGCTTCCGTCACCAGCCCCATAACCGACTGGATCGCCAGAAATACCGCGCCGATCGCCATGATCACAGGGATCAGGACAGTCAGGCTGATATTGGTGATGTCAGGCATCCACGACAAGAAGCTCGTCTCCTAGAATCGCGTAGAGGGGTCAAACATGCCTTCCGGCATGGGAACGCCGCGACGTTCCATCTCATCGAGGAATTTCGGACGTAGACCGGTCGCGGCGAAGTGCCCCTCGACCTTGCCCTCATCGGTTGTGCCAGTGCGTTCAAAGCGAAAGATTTCCTGCAATTGAACGACTGAGCCTTCCATGCCCGTCACTTCGGAGATTGATACGACTTTTCGCGAGCCATCTGACAGGCGCGTGGCCTGGACGATAAAATTGACGGCCGAAGCAATCTGTCCACGGATCGCCGTCTCGGATATTTTCATACCACCCATCATCACCATCTGCTCCAGACGGGTCAGTGCATCGCGCGGATTGTTAGCGTGGATCGTCGCCATAGAGCCTTCGTGGCCCGTATTCATGGCTTGCAGCATGTCGAACGCTTCTTCTGAGCGAACCTCGCCCAGGATCACGCGGTCAGGCCGCATGCGCAGCGCGTTCTTCACCAGTTCGCGCTGACGGATTTCGCCCTTGCCTTCAATATTGGGCGGGCGGGTTTCCATGCGCGCAACATGAGGCTGTTGCAGTTGGAGTTCGGCAGCGTCCTCAATCGTGATGAGGCGTTCATCTTCATTGATAGCGGCTGATAGCGCGTTGAGCAGGGTTGTCTTCCCCGACCCGGTGCCCCCGGAGATAACGGTAGAGGCCCGGCATTTCACCGCCCCGAGGATGAACTTTGCAACAGGCTCAGGAATTGCGCCAAAGCCAACCAACTTCTCCATTGTCAGTGGCGATTTGGAGAATTTCCGGATGGAGACAAGCGGCCCATCAATGGCAATTGGCAAGACAGCGGCATTGACACGGCTGCCATCCAGAAGGCGTGCATCAACCAAGGGCTGGCTCTCATCGACACGTCGGCCCACAGCCGCCACAATCCGCTGCACAATGCGAAGCAAATGGTCATTGTCCGCAAACCGGACCGGTGCCAGTTGGAGCTTGCCGTGCCGCTCGACATAGACCTGGTCAAAACCATTGATCAGGATGTCGGCAATCGAGTCGTCCTTCAGTAGCGGCTCGATGGGCCCAAGCCCCGTCATCTCGTCCATCACAGCATCGGCAAAGCTTGCCTCTTCTGTGGCCGAGAGCGCCATCTCTTCCTTCTTGATGATCTCCGAAACGATCCCCCGCACACGGCGCCGCATGGTTTCATCATCCAGCTTGTCGAGAACGGACAAATCCAGTTCGTCGATCAGCTTGGCATGGATACGCAATTTGGCATCGAGCTGGTCAAAAGCCTTGGTGTCGGCAGGAGCGGGCGGCGCGGGCTTCGGCGCAGTTGGCTCAGCCACTTCAGGCGCGTTGACCGGTTCAGGCTTGGCGGCGGCGTTCGAAAATCCAAAACGGCTCATTTCGCTTTCCTCTTACCGGCAACTTGTTGAACGGGCTGCCTCGCGGCGTCGGGCATCATCTTGTCGACCAATGTCGAGACATCTGCGACGAGCGCGCTTTTCGGTTTCACGTCACCAATCGGCTTTCCGAGATTTACCGCCGTGCGGGCAGCATCCCAGTCCGACGTGATCGTTGCATCAATCTGACGGTCGATGGCCTTTTCGGCCTTGTCGACGGCAAACTCGGCACGGAACTTCTTTTTCGGGAACATACGGTTCAGTACGAGCTTGGCCTTGCGATCGGGCCCACGCAGCATATCAACTTCGCGCGCCATATCCGCAGCAGCGTGCAGGCTTGGCACGGTCAGCTCACTGATAATGATCGCCTCATCAACCGCGCCCAGTATGGGCTTGGTCCAAGGCATCATGTGGCGAGGCATGTCCACCAGAACAAATGGGAACTCGGCGCAGGCAACGTCCAGCAATCTGAGGATCGCCGCTTCCGTGGCCAATGCATCTGCGTCCGGATTGCGCGGCGCCGAAATTGTCGAAACACCATCCTCGTGTTGCCAGCACCATGCGGCCAGCAAGCGCGCATCAAGGCGCTCCGGCGCAGCGGACAAGGCTGCAAGGTCGAGCTTTGGCACTGCTTCCAGAAACGAACTGACCATGCCGTCAGACACATTCAGATCAACAAGGCATACCTTGCCGGGTCCGACTTTCTCACAGATGGCAAACGCGCTCTCAATAGCCAGAGTTGAGACACCCGCACCACCGACAGCGCCCCGAAACGCCCAGCATACGGCGGACGCTGGTCCGTCACCGCCACTCTCTGCGGCTTCTGCAGCGGCGCGGATGCGTTCCACGGACTCCAGGATTTCGTCCGCACCGGCGCTGACCGGAAGGATGTCCGACGCCTCAATTTTCATTAAGGCTCTAACGATGTGAACTGGCAGATTGTCTGACACCATCAAGACGGCACTGTCCGGTTTTTCCACCGCCAGCCCCAGCACAACCTGTTCCGCGCCTGTTTGTCCTTGTTCCAACAGGATCAGTGCACCACCGAACTTTTCGACAATGTTCGCAGGGTCCATTGAAGAAAGGTCAATAACATTCCGGCAGATCGACTTGAGCTGCATCAGCCGTTCAGGCCCCGCCAATGCGGCGATCGCAGGGATCATCGCCGGAGCGGATGCCGGAGGGGCTCCATCAGACAGTTTTCGCGCTGCGCCTGACATCAGCTGCCTCCCGACGCGCTGACCGAGGAATCTCGCAAATCTTTGGTCTTGCCTTCATTGAGGGCCTTCACGGCATTGGCTGCACGCAGGCCAGACGTGGACTCGACGGCCTTGGAGTTGCTCAGATTGACGTCACGAACCGATTGCTCACGTATGTTGCTGGCATTGGCTTCACCCAGCAGAAATTTGTCCTGATTGTCATAGCTTGCACATCCGACGAGGAACACGCTCACCATCATGGCACTCATAATACGGCGCTTGAAAGTCATGTTCAGTCTCCTTCGCCGACCAGCGGCGCATGAGTGGTTTGGTTCATGAGGAAGAGTTCTTCTTCCGTCGGTTCAGCAAATGCGTCGAGCGGAGTCCGAAGCATGGAAGGGTGTGGAGTAGGTTGAACCAGACGCGGAATGATGATGATCACCAATTCGCTTTCCTGACGCTGGTAGCGTTTAGAAGAGAACAAGGCGCCCAATACCGGCACATTTCCAAGCCACGGTGTCTGCCGAACATCATTGGAATAATCATTCTGCAACAGGCCCGCGATGGCAAAGGCCTGTCCGTCATGTAGCTCTACCGTTGTATCGGCGCGACGGACGGAAATACCGGGAATCTCGATGTCCTGCGCTCGGATACCATTGTTCCGGTCAAGCTGGGACACTTCCGGACGCACCCGCAAGTTCACAAGCCCACCACCCAAAACGGTCGGAGTGAAATCGAGGCTCACCCCAAACTTCTTGAACTCGACCGATACTTGGCCATTCTCGCTCGAGACCGGAATGGGGAACTCGCCCCCGGCCAGGAAGCTCGCCGTGTCGCCTGACAGGGCCACCAGATTGGGCTCAGCCAGCGTACGCACGATTCCCTTCTCTTCAAGGGCGCGCAGTTCGACATCAATATTCTCTCCACCGACATTGGTGAACAGGGCAACCGTCTTGGCGGCCAGTCCGGACACGGTCGATGGCTCCGTGAACGCAACCGCGTCGCGCCCATCCATGGAGTTTCCAAATCCGATTTCCTTCACCGCACTACGGCTGGCTTCGAGAAAACGCACCTCCAGCAGGACTTGCTGACTCTGGCCAACAGACAATCCATTGGCCACACCACCCGGAACATAGCGCTCGGCCACTTGCACCGCCATCTCCGCAGCTGCAGCCGTGGTCAGCTTGCCATCCAGGAACACGCCATCATGCACGGGGTATACTTCAATACGTTCGCCTGGCAGCAGATTCCCCAAATCGGCGCGCAGTTCATCAAGGCTCAGCTCAACTTCGACATCAATCAGTTCAGAGATCTCGCCCTCTGCATTGTAAATGAGCACGGTGGTTGAGCCGGGCACTTTGCCACGCAGGAAGAAGGACCGGTTGGAGGTTGCCATCGCTTCGGCGATATCAGGGTCGGCGACGACGAGCGTCGAAAATCCCTGATCGGACTCGATGACGGTCGAGCGTCCCTTTTCAAGCATGAGCACCTTGGCATCAGGGCCGGTCGTGCGCTCGGTCCAGGCATGCGCCGGCGCAATTGCGACGATGCCAACAACCAGGAAAAGCAGGATATAAGTCAGTTTAGGCATCAGTTCGCCTCCTCGGTCAGCGGCTTCGGCTGCGCGACAGGCGCGGTCACACTTGTTTCACGATCCCCATTTATGATGCGCACGGTCGCAGTCGTTGCGCGCTTGGGCGCAGCACGACGAACAATAGGGACCTTTTTAGGCTCCGCCTTTACCAGCGTGATGACATCAGCGTCTTCTTCGCGTCCGATCAATGCCAGTCCCAGCGCGCCTTGCATGCTGACCGCACCCAAGCGGAGTGCACCTTCTGGCGTCACTTCCAGCGTTACCGTGCTGGAGGGACGTGCGCCCTCAAGATTCGATTCAAATGTCTGATCGACCGCCAGCACTTTCACTCGCTTGAGCACAGGCCGCGCTATCAGGTCTGATGTGACCCGTACGGCATCGCTGCCAAACGAGTTTGCAGACTGGCCAGGTTCGCGCTGGATGAACTCGTTCACGTCGACCCGGTCACCGGGCAGGACGAATCCAGCAACTCCGGTATCACTCCGTACCGTGATGGCCACGGCACGCATGCCGGGCTCGATTGCAGATGCCAGGGTAAGCAGGTTTCCGGCCGCGTCGAGCTTTTCCAGCATGATTGGTTCGCCAGGCAGGATCGGGCCACGTGCATAGAGGATTTCCGACAGTTCCTCCGTCGAGGCCAGAACACCCTCAGGAACAGAGTCACTTGGCCATTTAATGGCTTTCACATTGCTGGCCGAGACCTCCTCACCTGCTTCGATCGCCGCAGATGCAACGAGAACAGACGACATCTGGACCGCAGGTGCGGCAATCTGGGCTGTCGCGTCATTGGAATTTGACGTCATGTAATAGCGGCCAAGAAACACAGCTGCGATTCCCAGTACCGCAGAAAGACCAAGACTGATCAGGGGTGCGAGTTTCATTCTGAATGCCCTCTCCCGCGCAAAATACGCAATCATCAGCATTCATGATTAATCTTCAGGCGATAAGGTCTCTTGAAGACTTGTAGGGAAATCTAAATCACGAACAGAACCGCGCATTAACCATGCCGCAACTGTTTCGCGGCCAGTTCTTAAAATTCAGCACACGCATGTTAATCTGCTAGGCCGATTTAGCCTCTCAAGACAGTGGAGAACATGTCTGCGTCGACGTTCCCGCCCGTGATAAGCACGCCGACCCGCTGTCCGTGCATCTCGGATGGCAAGCCCTGCACTGCGGCCGCCAGCGCGGCTGCCCCGCCCGGTTCGGCAACGACCTTCAAGTATCGGAAGGCCAAGCGCATCGCCTCACGCACCTCGTCATCCGACACGACCAGCCCACCACTCAACAAGCGCTTGCCGAGGGCAAAGGTGATCTGGCCGGGCATGGGCGTCAGAATGGCATCGCAGATCGACCGCGTTCCGGGCAGATTGCTGCGCAGTTCGCCCGCTGCTAGCGACTGCGCCCAATCATCATGTGCTTCTGGCTCGGCCGTCCAAATACTTGTTTGCGGCGACAGTTCGGCCATCGCGATCGCCACGCCCGTGATCAGCCCGCCGCCGCCAGCACAACAGATCAGATGGTCCAATGGCTCACCGAATGCTTCCATCTGGTGCGCAAATTCGAGCCCCGCGGTGCCTTGCCCGGCCACGATGTCTTTGTCGTCAAAACTCGGCACGACGACCGCGCCGCGGTCTTCGGCGATCCGGGTCGCGATCTCCTCACGACTTTCGGTCTCCCGGTCATAGAAGTGAACCACGCCGCCATCTGCCTCGACGCCTGCCACCTTTATCCGGGGCGCATCAGATGGCATGACAATTACCGCGGGCATACCCAGCAAACGCGCGGCCCGCGCAACGCCCTGCGCATGATTGCCAGAGGAAAAAGCCACCACACCCGCTGCGCGTTGCGCCGCCGGGATTTGTGACAGGCGATTCATCGCGCCGCGTATCTTGAAGCTGCCGGTCACCTGTAGGCATTCAGCCTTGATGAACAGTGATCCGCCAGCCAGGGCGTCCAGCGCTTCATGTGTCAGAATCGGCGTCTCACGCGCAACACCGCGCACACGTTCAGCGGCGGCAAGCACATCTTCGAAATCCGGTAGCGCGTCAGCAGCAGTCATGCCGGTGGCCTAAACCGAACCGGCATGCCCTGCAATGCAATAGGATCGACTAGAGTTTGTCGAGCATTGCCTTGGCAAGTGCCTTGGCGTCTTCGCCTATCTCTTCATTGGCAAGCGCATAACCCAGAACAGCTTCGAAATAGCCAAGCTTCGAGCCACAATCATAATCCTGCCCTTCATACTCGTAGGCATAGAAGGACTGGACTTCCATCAGGCGCGCCATGGCGTCCGTCAGCTGGATCTCGCCGCCGGCGCCCTTGCCCTGGCTTTCGAGCAGGCCAAACACTTCGGGCTGGAGAATATAACGACCCGTGATCTTGAGGTTCGATGGCGCGTCGGCGACGGGGGGTTTCTCCACCATGCCCGTCATCTCGATCAGGCGTCCGTCGCGATCATTCCCTTTCGGAGCAATGACGCCATAAGATGACACGCGATCCATCGGCACCTGGTCTACGGCCACGATATTCCCACCGACCTTGTCATAGGCTTCCACCATCTGCGCGAGACAGGAGGGGCTGCCCTTGACCAGAACATCCGGCAGCAACACGGCGAACGGCTCGTTGCCGACGATATCTCGCGCACACCAGACGGCATGGCCAAGTCCCAGAGGCGATTGCTGGCGCACAAAGCTGGCGGAGCCCGCTGGCAAAGTGGTCTGCTTGACCTGTTCCAGAATGGCCTTCTTGCCCTTGGCTTCGAGCGCGACTTCAAGCTCGTAAGGGATGTCAAAATAGTCTTCGATCGAACCCTTGTTGCGCCCGGTCACGAAAACGATGTGCTCAATCCCGGCTTCCAGCGCTTCATCAACGACATATTGAATGGCCGGCCGGTCGACGACGGGCAGCATTTCTTTCGGGATAGCCTTCGTCGCGGGCAGGACTCGCGTGCCAAATCCGGCCACAGGAAGAACAGCTTTTCTAACGCGCATGAACAGGAAGCTCCTTGGAATTCAACATCGGGACCGCGAAAGGCCACCTATGCGGGTTTCTAAGCAGACTTGGACTTAAATCGCGTTAACTCAGAGCAATAAAATGGCCGTAAGTCTAAATCCAGCCAAGGCTGTACAAGCTTAACGCACCAACGCTGCACGCGAGTGACAAAACGAGCACTGTGGCCATGGACCGTTTGACGGAGGGTGCACGTGTCCCACGCATTTCGGCTTCGAGCAGGCTCTGCAAACGACGCGCAGGAGATAGCGTGGGCGGATAACGCGGCTCAGATAGGCTGGCGTCCTGCATATTCGCTGCCGCCAGGTCTGTGGATTTCGCGGCTTCCTGGGCGGTAGATTCGTCTTGAATCGCTGGCTTGCTTTTCGGAAGGGCCATCTGAATTCTCCGGTATCTTCCAGAGAGTGTGCCAGATGAGAGCTAACCGATAGCTAACAAAATCGGATGTACTGAAGTCAGTCCGGAACCGGTCCGAAGAAAACGCCACCGTCTGGCGCTTCATAGCCATTTGAGCAGCGCAACGTGCCATCAGAACCGCGGTCGTCCAGAACGACGAAAGTCTTTAGACGGGATTCTCCGAATTCGCGCGCTTGCGATATCGACTCGCCGCCATCGCTGCGCACTGTCGTCGCCGGTGCGAGGCTTCCCGAAATCATCACGGCGACACCGGTGGACAAAATTTCTTTGAGCATGTTTCGGCCTTTTGGGGGTTACCCGAAATTTACCAACGATAAGGGAGGGAGCGCCGCCTATATTCGTCTGACCGGAAAACTTCAAGAGTTAAAGCGGGGTCAACGTATGACCGCCATCCACAACCAGTGTGGCGCCCGTCATGTAGCCGCCCTGCTCCGACGCCAACAGCAGAAGCGGACCAGACAATTCGTCATAGTTTCCGAACCGACGCATCGGGACGCGCTTTGCCATTCTCTGACCCGCTTCCGATTCGAGGAACTCATCATTTATTGCTGTCTTGAAGTATCCAGGCGCAATCGCGTTAACGCGGATCCCATGCCGAGATGCCTCAAGTGCCATCGTGCGAGTCAGATGATCCACCGCAGCTTTCGACGCTGAATAGGCAGAGATCATGTTTGACGGCCTGAGCGCCGTAATTGACGCAATATTTATGATCGCGCCGCCACAGCCCGCATCGATCATGGCCTTGGTAGCGTATTTGGCAACTCGCCAGACACCGGTGAGATTGGTCTCGATGACAGTGTCCCAATCCTTTTCGGGCATGTCCCAGAACCACCCCTCACGCGACATACCGGAATTGTTGACGAGAACATCGCACGGACGACCAAGCGCTTCGCGAATCTCTGCAAACGCTCCCGTCACGCTGTCGTCGGAAGTGACGTCCATCTGTACAGGCAGCGCCTTTCCACCGCGCTTCTCAATGCTTTCTGCAACTTCTTCCAATCGGTCCAGGCGGCGCGCCGCGAGCACGACATAGGCCCCGGCATCGGCCAGAACATGGGCGAAATGCTGGCCCAAACCGCTTGATGCTCCCGTGACCAATGCCGTCTTATTAGTTAAACTGAACAATCTCATGCCCTCCAATTAGAAAATTCGTGTTGCGCGCCGCAATATTTTTCCTCTATCCCAGCGATATGAAAATATCTGTTCTGAGGGAGCGACGAGCTGGTGAGACCCGTGTGGCGGCTACACCAGAAACCGTCAAGAAGTTGGTGGCCTCCGGCCACTCGGTAACAATTGAGTCCGGAGCGGGCACTGTCGCAGGCTTTCCTGACGACAGCTTTTCTGAGGCGGGGGCCACCCTTGCACCAGACGCGGCCGCGGCAACCAAGGGGGCCGACATTGTCTTCAAGGTGCGCGCACCGGAAGACGGCGAATTTAGCGCCCTGCCCGACGGCGTCGCGCTCATCGCCTTGATGGACCCCAGCAACCTGGATGCGACGCCGCTCAATGGGAAAAAGATCGCGGCTCTTTCCATGGAATTCACCCCCCGCATCACGCGCGCACAAAGCATGGACGCCCTGTCGTCCCAATCAAACCTTTCCGGCTATCGCTCAGTCATTGAAGGTGCGCAGATCTACGGCCGCGCCATGCCGATGATGATGACCGCTGCCGGCACGATCGCCCCGGCCAAGGTCTTTATCATGGGAGTAGGCGTCGCTGGCCTTCAGGCCATTGCCACGGCGCGCCGCCTCGGCGCGGTCGTCACCGCAACCGATGTGCGTCCCGCTGCCAAGGAACAGGTCGCCTCGCTCGGCGCGAAATTCATCGCGGTCGAGGATGAAGAGTTCAAGGCGGCTGAGACCGCTGGCGGTTATGCCAAGCAGATGTCGCCGGAATACCAGGCCAAGCAGGCCGAACTGACGGCCAGCCACATCACCAAGCAGGACATTGTGATCACGACCGCCCTGATTCCCGGCCGCGCCGCGCCGGTCCTCGTCACCGAGGAGATGGTGAAAACGATGAAGCCGGGCTCGGTCATTGTCGACATGGCGGTTAGCCAGGGCGGCAACTGCCCGCTCTCCAAACCTGATGAGATCGTGGACGTGAACGGCGTGAAAGTGGCCGGGTTTTCGAACCTGCCCGCGCGCCTGCCCGCAGACGCCTCGTCCCTGTTTGCCAAGAACCTCCTCGCCTTCCTGCCGCTGGTCACAGCCG
The DNA here is from genome assembly GCF_002388685.1 of Hyphomonas sp. UBA4505. Classification (NCBI taxonomy): domain Bacteria; kingdom Pseudomonadati; phylum Pseudomonadota; class Alphaproteobacteria; order Hyphomonadales; family Hyphomonadaceae; genus Hyphomonas; species Hyphomonas sp. UBA4505. The sequence goes on from NZ_DGMZ01000010.1 coordinate 122,938, forward strand.
AGGATGGCAGCCTCAATCTCGACACCGATGACGAAATCGTCACCGCCATGCTGCTCACGCGCAATGGCGAGACGGTGAACGAAAGGATCCAATCATGAAGCGCGCACTCCTGACGCTTTCTGCGGCCAGCTTTGCGCTGCCCGCCTTCGCAGATGCCGGTGGCATCGACTCAACCGTCTTCCTGGCTGCCATCTTCGCACTGGCCTGCTTCGTTGGCTACTATGTCGTCTGGTCGGTCACCCCGGCCCTGCACACGCCATTGATGGCTGTGACGAATGCCATTTCGTCCGTGATCATCGTTGGTGCGCTCGTCGCAGCCGCCACGATGGGGCTCACCTCCGACAATTGGGTCTCCAAGATTCTCGGCACGGTCGCCGTGATCCTTGCCAGCGTAAACATCTTCGGCGGCTTCCTCGTCACCCAGCGTATGCTCGCCATGTACAAGAAGAAGGGAGACTAAGACATGGACTCCTTCCAAACCACTTGGGCGCCGCTGCTGTATCTCGTCGCTGGCATTCTCTTCATTCTGGCCCTGCGCGGTCTCTCCAGCCCGGCGACCAGCCGCGCTGGCAACCGCAATGGCATGATCGGCATGGCCATCGCCGTCGGCACCACGCTGGCGCTGGTCTGGTCACAGCTTGACCTGCAGACCTGGGGCCTGATCCTCGGCGGCGTCGCCATCGGCGGCACGATTGGCGCGATCATCGCCCGCAAGATCCCGATGACAGACATGCCGCAGCTCGTCGCCGCCTTCCACAGCCTCGTCGGCCTCGCCGCCGTGCTCGTGGCGGCTGCCGCGCTCTACTCTCCGGTCAGTTTCGGCATTTCCGGCATCGCTGGCATCAAGGCAGCGTCCCTGATCGAACTCGGCCTCGGCTCCGCCATCGGTGCGCTGACCTTTACCGGCTCGCTGATTGCGTTCGCCAAGCTCAATGGCAACATGTCCGGCTCGCCGATCATGCTGCCCGCCCGTCACCTGCTGAACATCGCCCTAGCTGTCGGCATCGTGGTCCTGATGGTCATCCTGATCCAGTCAAACGGTTCGGCACAATGGGCTTTCTGGGGCGTCACGGTGCTTGCCCTGATCCTCGGCATTACTCTGATCATCCCGATTGGCGGCGCGGACATGCCGGTCGTCGTCTCGATGCTGAACTCCTATTCTGGCTGGGCTGCAGCGGCGCTCGGCTTCACGCTGGGCAATTTCGCGCTGATCATCACCGGCGCGCTCGTCGGCTCGTCGGGCGCGATCCTGTCCTATATCATGTGTACGGGCATGAACCGGAGCTTTATCTCGGTCATCCTCGGCGGCTTTGGCGGCGACGATGCGGCCACCGGTGGCGCAGGCGCGGATGCAGACCGTCCGTTCAAGCGCGGCTCGGCCGAAGACGCGGCTTTCATCATGAAGAACGCCTCCAAGGTCATCATCGTGCCCGGTTACGGCATGGCCGTCGCCCAGGCCCAGCACGCTCTCAAAGAGATGTGCGACAAGCTGAAGGAAGAAGGCGTTGAAGTGAAATACGCCATCCACCCCGTCGCGGGCCGGATGCCGGGGCACATGAACGTCCTGCTCGCCGAAGCGCAGGTGCCGTATGATGAAGTCTTCGAACTGGAAGATATCAACTCGGATTTTCGCCATTCCGAAGTTGCCTTCGTGATCGGTGCCAACGACGTCACCAACCCGGCCGCGAAGACCGACAAGACCAGCCCGATCTATGGTATGCCCGTTCTCGATGTCGAGAATGCGGGAACGGTCCTGTTCATCAAACGCTCGATGGGCTCCGGCTATGCCGGCATTCAGAACGAACTCTTCTTCCGCGACAACACGATGATGCTGCTCGCCGACGCGAAGAAGATGGTCGAGGACATTGTGAAGAACCTCTAGGCGCTTCGCAGCGACGCAAACCGACGCGTTGCCGCCTCATCCAATACACACATCTGATCGGCCGCCTTCTTCTTGAGGGCGGCCGATTTGCTTGTCACAGTGCCATCTTCCAGAGCCCAGTCCGGCGCAATCTCCGCCAGCGGCTCCAGCACGAACCGGCGCTCCGCCATGCGTGGATGCGGGATGGCCAGCGTCTCGGTGTCGAGCGTCACGCCCTGCATCAGCAACACGTCCACATCCATCTCACGCGGACCCCAGCGCAAACGTTCCTGTCGCCCCAGTTCGGCTTCCATGGCCTTGCAGGCATGCAGCAATTGCAGCGGTCCAAGACCTGTCTCGATCAGCACGCAAAGATTCAGGAAATCCGGCTGGTCCGTAACACCCCAAGGCGCGCTGCTGTAGAGATTGGAGACGGAAGCAAGCTCAATACCCGGCATTGCGGCCAGCAAGTCCACCGCCTGCGCCAGCGCCGCCTCGCGGTCGCCCAGATTGGTGCCGAGGCCGAGCGCAGCCTCAGCCATTGCGGCTGCGTGTGATCGACACGCCGACATGGTCCACCAGATGTCGAATTGGCGCCGACGGCTTGCGCACAGTAACGGTCACTTCCTCGACAATGACCCACTTGGCCAGGATCGCATCGGCGATACGTTCGGCGAAGGTTTCGATCAGATTGAACACAGTCTTCCCGGACAGGTCTTCGGCAAGGTCACAGACCTCCCCATAATGGACCGTCTCTTCCATCTGGTCGGTTGACGTCGCGGGCTGGCCGAGGCGGCAGTCGATGTCGATGAAGAATTTCTGTCCGAGGGATTTCTCCGCCTTGTGGACCCCATGGAAGCCATGAAGGCAAAGATTTGAAACAAAGATGCGGTCGGTCAATTGGCGCTCCCAATGGCTTGAAACATGTCGAGCGCCTCGCGGTGCGCGGCGACATCATGGACACGAAGAATCGTTGCGCCCCGGTAGACGCTGTCGAGCCCGGCGGCAAGCGTCCCGACAAGACGATCCTCCACGGGCTTGCCCGTCATGCGTCCGATAAAGGACTTCCGGGAGACTCCGACCAGGACCGGACATTGGGTATCGACGAGCACATTCAGGTGCGCGAGCACACCGAAATTCTGATCATACGTCTTGGAAAAGCCGACACCCGGATCAAGCAGGATGTGCGTGCGGGGAATGCCGGCGCGGTCGGCCATGTCGAAGGCGCGCCCGAAGAACTCCGCCATGTCCTCGCGGAGGTCTATGTCGCCATCCGTTTTACCGCGATTGTACGTGATGCAGACAAGGCTTTCAGTCTCGGCCACGGCGTCGGCCATGCCCTCATCCTTGGTCATGCCCCAGACATCATTCACAAGCACCGCGCCCGCCTCGGCAGCGCGCCGGGCGATCTCGGCCTTATAGGTGTCGATGGAGAGCGGCAAGGCGTCCGGCCCGGCAAGGCGTGTAATGGGCTCACGCACGCGGGCCCATTCGTCTTCGAGGCTCACCGGATCACCTCCGGGCCGTGTCGACTCACCGCCAATGTCGAGAATGTCTGCGCCGTCCTCGGCCATTTGCCGGGCATGCGCTTGCGCAGCGAACAGGGTGTCATGCGCGCCCCCATCGGAAAAAGAGTCAGGGGTCACATTCAAGATGCCCATGATCAGCGGCGTCGGGGCCGCGAGCCGCTCCAGCAGCCGGTCTCGAACCGCTATCCGCGCGAGCCTGTCCATAAACGCATCCTTTCCGCTTGGCAGCGTTAACGCCTCAGCAGGGCAGGAACAACGGTTTCGCTGCCACTATCCCCCACGGCTTCCAGATTTTACTGAGGCTTTTCAAAGGCCCCAAAGTCCTGAATCCGACCGGGTCGCCAGATGTATACACTCCACCTGTCGGCATCCTGCGATGAAAGTGCCGACGAAGGTCCGGAGCGCGAAGAGGATTGTCGTCTCTTCTTGGCACTCCCGGCGGATGGACGGAGCCTCGCGTGCACTCGGGGTCATTTCATTCCATCCAACTCACTAAAAAGGCCCCAGCGTCCGGAGCTTTGCTCCATCCGCCAGGACCCGATAGAAAAACCGGACGGGTTTTACCCCAGTCCGGCTCTTTTTGCTGTTTTACTGTTTGGTCTCCACCCCCGGATCGTTCTGGGAATAGGCGTCTTCGAGTTCGTACGTGTCCGGGGACTGTTTCAACGCGCCCGCCTTTGTGTCTTCGGCCCCTGTATCAGCATTAAGCGTCTCGGGTGCATTTGGATGACGCCCATCACGCGGCATCAGAACCGGGTTCTTGCCCTCATCTAGGCGTTGGGCACGTTCTGCGGCGGTACCGGGTGCGTCTGGGCGGTCCTTCTGACCGTCATCCCGCAAGAATCCGTGCTCGCCGTCCTGCGGCTGGTCGTCCGTGCTGCGGTAGCCAGCCTGATTCGTATCCTCGCGGCCGGGGGTCTCGCCATCACCTCGCTGCTGGCTGAGGTCGTTCTGGCGCTGGGTATCGATATCTGTTTCTTGCTTGTTCATGATGAGTCTCCTTTCGAAAAACCAACGGGCGACAAGCGCGAGATGTTCCGAGGAGAAGTGGCCGGCGGGGTTAAATCGGGGTAACTGGAAAGGCGCAGATATCTCAGCTACACCTCAATCATTCTATTCCGATTTTCGCTTCACAGGATCGAAAATTTTTGACTTCGTCAAAAAAGGAAAAGAATGGTGTGCCCTACAGGGTTCGAACCTGTGACCTACTGATTAAAAGTCAGTTGCTCTACCAGCTGAGCTAAGGGCACGCCGGAACGCGCGATTTAGGCGACCAGAACCGAGCGGTCAACCGCCTCTTGCATTGTATGGCTTGAAGTCGCCACAATTTTCGCATCACCCTCGCCGCATGAGACGTATATTCCCCCTTTTCCTTACACTTGCAGCAGTTGGCGCATGCGCCAGCCAACCTGCCCCGACAACACAAAAAACCGCATCGAACGGCAACCTGACCGAAAATGTCAGCGACGCGGCAGGCAGCGCCTACACGCAGACCCGCTCGGGCCTGTCGGATGCTGCTCTGTCGCCATTGGAAGACTTCAACCTGCGCCGAGAAGAAATCCCTCCCATTCTCAAAGGGGTACAGAGCCCCTACGAGCTTCCAGAGAAAATGAGTTGCGAGGAAATCGAACAGCGATTGGCTGACCTTGATGCCGTGCTTGGCCCTGACTGGGATACGCCGGTTCCGGATGAACGCCTTCGCACCGAGAAACTGGCGGATTCAGCCGCCGATGCGACGCTTGGCGCAATCGCCTCCGAAGCCCGCGGCCTGATTCCGTTCCGGGGTATCGTTCGCAAAGCTACAGGCGCGGAAAGCCACGAGAAGAAGTATAATCTCGCCTACAAGATCGGTGCGCAACGACGGGCATATCTGAAAGGCATGGGCCTCGCCATGGATTGCCCCCTGCCCGCTCGTCCGGATTTCGCCGCAGAGCGCGACCCAACGGCGGTCACTTTCAAGGGCGATGCGCCGACTGTGCCGAATTCAGGCGCGTATGACGCCTATCAACAAAAGCAACTCGACAATCTTACCCCTGTTGGTCCTTCGGAGCCGACCTCGTCGACGCCCACGCCGTCTGAAGTCGATGACGCAGGGCTTCAAACCGTCCCTCCGCAATACTGAGTCGTATCTCGGCCATGAGCGCCTGGAAGAAAGCCGTATTGTGCCAGCTGAGCAGCATGGGCCCGAGATACTCACCCGCCTTGAAAAGGTGGTGATAATAGGCGCGTGAATAGTCCTGACTGGCCTTGCAGTTTACTGCCTCGTCGAGCGGTGAAGTGTCTTCTGCGAACCGCGCATTCTTGACGTTCACCGGCCCGTCCCAGGTCCAGGCCTGACCGTGGCGACCGGACCGCGTGGGCAGGACGCAGTCGAACATATCGATGCCACGCGCGACGCTTTCCACCAGATCGATCGGCTTGCCGACGCCCATCACATAGCGTGGCAAATGGCCCGGCAGGTGCGGCACCGTCATGTCGATGGTGGCGCACATCTGGTCATGCCCCTCACCCACAGCGAGCCCGCCCAATGCGATGCCGCCAAAGCCTTGCGAGACGACGCCTTTGGCGGACTTCTCGCGAAGGTCTGCGAAGTTTGATCCCTGCACGATGCCGAACAGGGTCTGGCCCTCGCGGTCGCCAAAGGCGTCCAGGCTCCGCTGACCCCAGTCGAGCGACAGGTCGAGGCTCCGCTCGGCCTCCGCGTGCGTGCAGGGATAATCGGTGCATTCGTCGAGCTGCATGGAAATATCGGCGCCAAGCAGATCCGCCTGAATTTCGATGCTGCGCGCGGGCGTCAGCCTATGCGTGGAGCCATCAATGTGGCTCTGGAAGGTCACACCATCGGCATCCATCTTGCGCAATTGCGCGAGCGACCAGACCTGAAAGCCGCCACTGTCGGTCAGCATCGGGCCGTCCCAGTGCGCAAAGCTATGCAGGCCGCCGAGACGCTTCACGCGCTCTGCGCCGGGTCGCAGCATCAGATGATAGGTGTTGCCGAGGATGATATCCGCCCCGGCCTCCTTTACCTGGTCCATATAGAGCGCCTTGACCGTGCCGGCCGTGCCCACAGGCATGAAGGCGGGCGTGCGGATTTCGCCGCGCGGTGTCTTGAGCGTGCCCGTACGGGCCTTGCCCTCGGTCGCCTTGATCTCGAATGGAAATATCGTCATGGGCCGAGGCCTATAAAGTCAATGCAGGCCTCTGCCTAGGCGTGGCTACAGCCGGTAGATGCGCCGCGCGGTTTCCGTGAACAGCGCGCGTTGCTCCACTTCGGAGTATTTGGCGGCGATCTTCTTCAAACCATTCCACAGGACCGGGTAGCTGATGGACCAGCGATCCACCGGGAAGTTGCTCTCGAACATGCAGCGGGCTGCACCGAAACAGTCGATCATGTGATCGTAATAGCGCTGTTGGGCCAGCACGAATTCGTCCGAGGTCGGCGGCGTTTCGCGCTCATGCCAGCCCCAGCCATTGTCTGGCATGGCAAGCCCACCCAGTTTGGCCACCACGTTCGGGCAATGGGACAGGTCGGCCATGTCGTCCTGCCACTGCTCGAATATCTCTTCGCGCTTGTCGGCATAGGGGCCGATACCGATGGGCGTCCCGAAATGGTCGAGCACCATGGTCGTATTCGGCACCGCCTTCACCAGGTCGAGATAGTCCCGGTTCTGGTGGTGATAGTGCCATGTGTCATAGGACAGGTCGTGCTCGCCCAGCAATTGCACGCCCCGGCGAAAATCTTCATCCGCATAGAGACGCTCAGGCGCCCGGCCTGGAATGCGCAACGTAGCGCCGCTCGTATCACGTGAGCCCGCATGACGGATGCCACGGAACAGGCCGTTGGCAGCGTCCCTGTGAGCGTCGAGCACGTCCTCCAGATGCGGCCCCCGAAGATCGGCATGCCCGACGATCCCTGCGATATAGGGACCGCCCTTCGCCTTCATTTCGGCTGCAGCGGCGGCCACGAACTCGGTCTCGCCGACGGGTTTGAGATGATCCGGTCCATCCTCGCGATAGGCCGCACCGCACTCCATGAACACAGTCTGGACAACATTGTGCCCGCTGGTCAGGTCAGCGAGGAATTCCGGCACATTGTAGTACATGTCCGCCTGGGGCCAGAGATGGTGGTGCGGATCGATGATCTCGCGATCAGGATCGACAATGTCTTCCTTAACCTGCGCCAGCCAGTCGCTATTATTGAACACCATCTGCGCTTCCTCCTGTTTTTAGGAGGAGTGTGAGCCCCTGAAACGCGAAAAGCCAGCCCCCGAGGCTGGCCTTTCATAAAATCCATTTCCCAACAGATCAGAATTCGATTTCGGCGCCGACCAGCTCTGGTAGCTGCATGATGATCAGCAAATCGCGCATCTCCTGACGGGCGGCAACATGGCTCATGGTGAAGGAGATATTGGAGCCCTTCTCCGTGAGATCCAGCAGGGTCAGACCGGCCGGGAACAGTTCGCGATAAATCACGCGCTCAGAGAGGCCTGGCGCAAGGCGGAAACCGATCCGCTTGGACAGGTTGGTCAGCGCTTCGCCGACGCGCTCCTTGTTACGTGCCGCCAGGGGCGACATGCGGTTGCGCATCACGATCCAGTCAATCGGACGGCGCGACGTCTGGGCCTTCTTCTTGCGACAGGACCAGACCATTTCTGAGTAGAAGCTCGGGCGCAATACTTCGAGCGTCTGCGGGTTCACATCACCCAACAGGTCGAAATCGACAAAACTGTCATTCAGCGGCGTGATCAGCGTGTCTGCATTCACATGCGCAAGACGCGAGAGATAGGTGTCGCCGCCAGGACCATCGATGATGATGAAATCGCAGGCTTTCTTGAGGCGCGCCACGCTGCTGAGAAAACGCTGGGTCTCCTCGGATTCAGCCTTGTCGAGATCGCGCTCTGTCGAAGCATCCACGCGCACGATTTCCGGCATCGGAAGTTTCGCACCGGTGGATTGCATCCAACGGAGACGATTTTCGAGATATCGGGTGAGGCTGCGCTGGCGCACATCAAGATCGATAACCCCAACCTTCTTGCCCATCCGCATCAGAGCGACGGACAAGTGCATGGAGACCGTCGACTTGCCCGCTCCACCCTTTTCATTGCCCACGACAATGACGCGGGCCTCGCGCTGCTGCGCTGACAGGTCCGGGCCGCTAACCGTTTCAAGCGGGGCGAATCCATCAGCGGGCATTACGGGCGACTCCTTCAGAGGTATTTCAGTTCGTTAGGGATCAGGCGACGTGAGACATCTCGGCGCCAGCAGACTTGCTGCTGGAAACCACGTCCATGAAGAGATCAGCGTCTTCAGCCGGTACGTCACCATAATGCGCAGCCATCGGCTCCCCATCGAACAGGACATCGTCCGACATGATTGGACCAAAGGCAGCCTGCAAGGGCAGCTCGGCGCTGACGGGGGCATGTGCCGCAATGTCAGTGAGCAATGCGCGAAGGCTGGAAAGCGTATTTGAGACACGTCCGAAGTCGCGGGAATAAAGCGTTGCCGCTTCGGTTACCGGGCTGCCGTCGCGATCAAACATCCATTCGTCGACCGCATTCGGGTTCAGATATTCGCGGATCGGCTCTGGAACAGCCGTTTCAGCGAGTCTGGACTTGCCTGCTGCCAGTCGGAGACCGATAGAAAGCGCGAAGGTTTTTAGCGGAGCGAGAATGCGATGTGTCATGAGTTTGAAATTCCTCCGAATGGGTTAACAACGCGTTTACGAAATCCTTTGGCGAGACGTTTTAAACAATCCTCATACGGGAAGTTTTCATAGTGAATTCCATGACAGGTAAGTTAACGGAGGCCGTCCACTCGCGGGCCGAGCTGCAACAACAGATTCGAGCATGGCGCCAAGCCGGTGAAACTATTGGATTTGTTCCCACAATGGGCGCCCTTCACGGGGGGCACCTTTCCCTTGTGCAGAAGGCACGCACCAAAGTGACAAAAGTGGTCGCGAGCATCTTCGTAAACCCCACACAATTCGCACCCGGCGAGGATTTCGACACATATCCGCGCGACGAATCGGCCGATCGGGCCAAACTCGATTCGGCGGGATGCGATCTCGTCTACCTGCCTACGGTCGAGGAAATGTATCCGGAGGGCACCCGCACCAATGTCCGCGTCGAGCAGATGTCAGACCTGCTGGACGGGATCTACCGCCCGCACTTCTTCTATGGCGTCGCGACCGTGGTGGCTCGCCTCTTCCTGCACGTCCAGCCGGATGTCGCCGTGTTCGGGGAGAAGGATTACCAGCAGCTCCAGATCATCCGGCGCATGGTGGAAGACCTCGGCTTTCCAATCGAAATTCTTGGTGGCGAAACCACGCGGGATGGTGATGGGCTCGCGCAATCTTCGCGCAATCTCTACCTCTCGCCCGAACAGCGCCGCGCAGCCGGGGCGATGCAGGCCGCTTTGCACCGGGCCTCGGTCCGCCTGTCGCTGGGCGCGACGCCGTCAGACGTGCTGGAAGAAGCCCGGCGCCTGATCATGGCGTCCGGATTCACGGAGATGAACTATGTCAGCCTCGTCGACCCAGCCTCCCTGGAAGACCTGCCCGACGCGCCCCTGTCATCTGGCACGGTTGCGCGGCTGCTCGGCGCGGCATGGCTCGGAAAGACGCGCCTGATCGACAATATCAGCGTGACGCGGTGAACTCTTTCAGCGCGTCCAGGACCGCCTGATTGTCGTCGGTCGAGCCGACTGTAATCCGCAATCGTTCCGGCAGGCCGTAGCCCCCAACAGCGCGGACAAGGATGTTGCGCGCCTTGAGGAAGTCGTTCGCCGCCGCAGCGCGCTCTGAGGAGCCGAACTCCGGCAGCACGAAGTTCGCGTCGCTGTGCGGGGTCGGAAGGCCCATCGCATTCAAGGCTGCGGTCATGCGGGCGCGCCAGTCGGTATTATGGTCCCGGCTTTTCGTCAGGAAGTCGGTATCCTGAATGCTGGCCATGCCGGCTGCCACAGCGAGACCATTCACGTTGAAGGGGCCGCGAATACGCTGATAGGTCTCAGCGATCTCGGCAGGCATGTACCCCCAGCCAAGACGCAAGGCCGCAAGCCCATGGATCTTGGAGAAGGTCCGCATCATCACCGTATTGGCTTTCCGGTCCACGAGGTCCCGAATTTGCGCTTCATATTCCGAGCCGACATATTCGGCATAGGCACCGTCGACGACGAACAAGACATGCGGCGGCAGGCTGTCCTGCAGCTGTTCCAGCGCCTCGACGGGCAGCATCGTGCCAGTCGGATTGTTCGGATTCGCGAGGAACAGGATTTTCGTCCGCTCCGAGACCGCGCCAAGGATGGCGTTGACGCCCGCGGTCAGATCGGTTTCCGGGACAGTCACTGGCGTTGCGCCGTGCGACAATGCCGAAACGCGATACATGGAAAAGGCGTGCTCGGTGAACAGGATTTCGTCGCCCGGTCCGGCATAGCTCTGGGTCAACAAGTGAATGATCTCGTCAGACCCCGCGGAAACCATCACACGGCTTGAATCGGCAATGCCGACCGCCTCGGCAATCGTCTCCCGCAGGGCACGATATTCCGGATCAGGGTAGACGTGCACATCGCCCGCCACCGCCTTCATCGCCTCAATGGCTTTCGGGCTGGGGCCGAACGGATTCTCGTTGGAGGCCAGCATGATGACGGAGCCACTCGCGCCAGCGAGCTTGCCGCCGGGCACATAGGGCTTGGTCTGGGCGATATGCGGAAGAGGCGTAATCTTGGTCATCGCCGCGCGACTTACACGAAAGCGGCTGACTGGGAAACTCGCGATTTGCGCGTCATGCGCGTGGCGCGGCAGTGGATTCCCGTAGCATCAACTTGTATTCGAGCAACTTGTGGCGGGGCGCATCGCCGGTAGGGGCAGCCTCTTCCAGCAACATGCTGACGGCCTCTGCAGCAAGTTCGCGACTTGGCTGGTAAATCGTCGTCAAGGACGGACTGATTGTCGTGGCCAGCGGCGTATCGTCGAAACCCACGACGGAAAGGTTGGCTGGTACATTTACCTGGCGGCGATACGCCGTCGCGAGCACACCGGCAGCCATGTCGTCATTACTCGCAAATATCGCGGTCGGACGGTCAGGCAATGACAAGAGTTTCTCAGAGCATGAGACACCGGAGTCAAACGCGAAATCACCATCCTCGATTAGATCAGGATCGAGGGAGATGCCCTCTTCTTCCAGTGCCTGCCGGTAACCGGCAAAACGCCGGACAGCCTGCGCATGAGAATCGGCCCCCTTGATGAAGCCGATCCGCCGATGGCCTAGTCCGATCAGATACTCCGTCATCTCTCGCGCAGCCGCAGCATCGTCGATGGCGACATCCTGACCATGTTCGACGTCTTCTGCGGGCGCAATTCGAACGAATGGAATACCGCGATTTTCGAGTTCAGAGATAAGGTTTTTATCGTCCGACAATGGCGGCGTCAGGATCGCTCCGGCCAGTTTGGTTTCAGCCCTCAGCGCAAGCAGCGATGTATGATTGTCGCTGCAATCCTCGGTGATAAGGCTGTAACCATAGGCTTGGCAGCGTTGCAGGGCGCCCAACTGCACTTCACCAATATAGTTGCGTGATGGGTTCGCATAGAAAAGGCAAATGATGTGACTATGGCGAGCCCGCAGATTGCGCGCATTGTGATTGGTCCGATAGTTCAGCGTCTTGACGGCTTCGAGCACCTTCAAACGGGTCTCTTCGCGCACATTGGTCTCGCCATTCAGCACGCGACTGACCGTCTTGAAGGACACGCCTGCTTCGCGGGCAACATCAATGATGGTGGCAGGCCGGACATGTCCGGAAGTCCTATGCGCTTTTAGCCCGTCAGTCATCGCGGCTCCTCGGTTAGAACCCTTGTGAGCAAGCCAATCGCGCAGCAGAAATCCGCCGCCAGCTAGTTTGTCCGCTCATAGGGGTATGGCGGACAAACCTAGCTTCTTTTTCCCTACAGTGACAAGGCCTTGCTCGCGTTCATTACGCCCGGCAAGGCCTGCCGCTGTTCAGTTTATTTCAGGCTGCGGTTCACGAGGTTTTCCAGCATTTCCTGACGTCCGCTTGTATGGGACGGATTTACACCCGACTCGACGGCCTTGTTGGCGATGCTTTCAAGGCTCGCGCCTTCCGACAGCATCGTCTTGCCGAGGTCGGAATTCTCCCAGCCAGCATAACGTTCCGTCTTGAGCTTGGCGATCTCGCCCTTTTCAAGGATGTCGGCCGCCGACAAAAGCGCACGGGCCAGCGCGTCGACGCCGCCGACATGGGCGTGGAACAAGTCATCGACCGTGCTTGACTGACGGCGCACCTTGGCATCGAAGTTGAAGCCGCCGGTGTCGAGGCCGCCGGATGGCAGCAATTCGATCAGCGCCAGCGTAATGTCGCGGATGTCGAGATTGAACTGGTCGGTATCCCAGCCATTCTGGTAGTTGCCGCAATTGATATCGATCGAGCCCATGATGCCGAGCGAGACAGCCGTGGCGATCTCATGGGCGAAACTGTGTCCTGCCAGTGTGGCGTGGTTCGGCTCAATATTGACCTGGACTTCATCTTCGAGGCCGAAGCGCTTCAGGAAGCCATAGACGGTCGCGGAGTCGAAATCATACTGGTGATACATCGGCTCGTGCGGCTTCGGCTCGATCAGGATTTTTCCTTCGAAGCCGATCTTGTGCTTGTGATCGACGACCATTGCGAGGAAGCGACCGAAATTGCCGAGTTCGCGGTCGAGATCAGTATTCAGCAGGGTGTCATAGCCTTCGCGGCCACCCCAGAGCACATAATTCTCGCCGCCAAGCGCCTGCGTCACCTCCATACAGTCGCGGATCTGGCGGACCGCAACCGCGGCGACTTCGGGGTTCGGATTGGTCAGGCCACCGGCGCCGAAGCGCGGATTGCTGAACAGGTTGGCGGTGCCCCAGAGCAGCTTGATGCCGGTCGCTTCCTGATAGGCTGCGAGACGGTCGGCCTGGCGCTTGAGATTGTTCGACAGATCGTCCGGTGTCGGAGAGTCCTCAGTGACATCCACGTCGTGGAAGCAATAGTAAGGCAGGCCGAGCTTGCTGAAGAATTCGAAAGCTGCGGCCATCTTCGCGTCAGCTGCGGCGCGGTCATTGGCGGCACCGTGCCAAGGACGGTTAAACGTGCCACCGCCAAAGACGTCAAAGCCATCCCAGCAGAAGGTATGCCAATAGCAAACAGCCATGCGCAGATGGTCTTCCATCCGCTTGCCCATGACCATTTGGTCCTTGTTGTAATAACGATAAGCCAGCGGGTTGTCGCTGTCTGGTCCCTCAAACTTGATTGGGTCGATGCCCTTGAAGACGGGTTCGCCGCCTACATTGATCTGTCCATCAGCCATGTCTTTATTCTCCTCAGAAGGCATCTTTCAGTATACGGTACAGTGTACCGAATTTCTCGTATTTCGGGGCCAGCCGGTCGCGGTCGCTTTCTTTTGGCTCAACAATCTGCAGCACTTCGGGTGCTTCGAACATTTCCTCGACTGAACCGCCCATGCTGGCGTAGCGAGCCAGGCGCGCAGCGCCATAGGCCGGGCCAGTGGCCGCGCCGTCGCGGTAAACCATCGGGCGGTCCAGCACAGCAGACAGGATACGCCCCCAATAAGTGGATTGTGCGCCGCCGCCGATAACTGAGATCGAATGTACGTCCACACCCGATTCCACAAGGGCGCGGAAACCATCCGCCATACCGAAGGCGACTCCCTCAAGCACGGCTTGGCCGATCTGCGCAGACCCGGAATCATGGGTCAGACCGAACAGGACACCCGACGCATGGGGATTGTTATGAGGTGTGCGCTCGCCAGACAGATAGGGGAGGAATTGCTCAGACCCGGCTAGGCCTGCCTCTGTCTGGGCGAGCTTCACAAGCTCTCCCGCGTCAGATGTCCCGGTCAGTTTGACGGCCCAGTCGAGGCAGCTCGCTGCACTCAACATGACCGACATCAGGTGCCACCGATCCGGCAAAGCATGACAGAATGCATGCGCCGCAGAATCGGGATTTGAGCGGAACGTATTCCCCGCCACGAAAATCACGCCGGACGTACCGAGCGACAGCAGCGCTTCACCCTCATCGATCACGCCAACACCCGCCGCTCCGGCCGCATTGTCGCCGCCGCCAGCAACCACCGGCACGCGGTCCATGCCCCATGCTTCAGCCGCTTCCTGGCGAAGCACACCGGTCACTTCATGGCCTTCATAGAGCTTTGGCATATGGTCGATCGTGAGACCGCAAGCGGCAAGCAATTCCTCTGACCAGGTCCGCGCCTCGACATCCATCCAGAGCGTGCCCGAGGAATCCGACATGTCGGAGGCGAGATCGCCAGTCATCCGAAGGCGGACATAATCCTTGGGAAGGAGTACCTTGTGCACTTTCTCGAATGCACCTGGCTCATGCCGGCGCACCCATTCGAGTTTCGGCGCGGTAAAACCAGGCATGACAAGATTACCGCCCTTGGACACAAAGGCTGGTGTACTCTTTTGAAGGTCGCGGCACTCTTCAAAGCTGCGCCCGTCGTTCCAGAGGATCGCCGGCCGAATCGGAGCAAGAGATTCATCCAGAAGCGTCGCACCGTGCATCTGTCCGGACAGGCCGACCGCCTTCACCCGATGACGGCGGTTCACGTCCAGCTTGGCGACGGCCATGTTCGTGGCGGTCCACCAATCAGATGGATTCTGTTCGGACCAGAGGGGTTTGGGACGCGAAATCGGAAGTTCCGCCTGGCTGACTTCAACCTGGCGCCCTGCCTCATCAATCAGCGCTGCCTTCACGCTGGATGTGCCTATGTCGATCCCTAGAAACACGTTCCGAATGTCCTCCCTGGCAGCCCGTCTGAGTGCGGCTGTCCACTAAATGATACCGCTATCATTTCAGCTTTGCCATCGCAAGAGCGGAATATCAACTTGCCGAGACGCAGCAGATCCGCCTCTGTCGCAGCGTCAAGTACCGGTGAAAAGACCGATCCTACTTTCCATGTTAGCGTTAGCATGCTTTTTAGCCAACACTTGCGGATAAGGGAGACCGGGGTTTGGCCGATTCAACAGCGCTGTCGCGCCTCATACTCGAAACCAAAGCCATGAAGCTGACCTTGCTGCCCGACCTTGGCGGCAGTGTGGGCGGGTTGACCTACATGGCCCAGGACATTCTGCGTCCATTTGCGCGCACTGCGGATGAAAGCCCGCTACAGACTGCGGGCTTCCCCCTTTTTCCGTTCTCGGGCCGAATTTCCGAAGGCCGTTTTGCCTGGAATGGCCGTGATGTGTCCCTCGCGCCGAACTTTCTTCCAGAACCGCACGCCATTCACGGCCAGGCCTGGCACGCGGCCTGGCAGGTTGCAGAGCATGGCAGCAATCATGCACGACTGGTGTTTGACTACAGGCCCGAAGATTGGCCGTGGGCCTATCGCGCGGAGCAGGACTTCAGGCTGCGGGATGACGGTCTGGACTTGATGCTTCGCCTGACCAATCACGGGGACGACTCCATGCCCGCGGGGCTTGGCTGGCACCCCTATTTTCCCCGTCTGGATGCGCGCGTGAAAGTACCGGTCGACCGGGTCTGGATGTCGGATGAGGGCATGATCCCCGACAGGCTGGTTATGCCAGCCGCTGGTGCCGATCTGTCAGACTGGCGTATCGTTGATGAGCTCGACCTCGACAATGCCTTCACCGTGTCAGACCAGATAAGTTGTATCGAATGGCCAGGCCGGAACCTGCGCGTAGAAATGGTCTCGGACGCAGAGCTTGGTCACATGGTGATCTACACGCCGAAGCAACAGGAGTTCTTCTGCGTTGAACCTGTAAGCCACGCTCCCGACTCGGTGAACAGCCAGCATCCGGCCGAACTGACAGGGCTGCATAGCCTCGAGCCCGGTGAAACGCTGTCGGCTCAGATAAGCCTGACCATTCGCGAGATCTAAGGCGTCTGACTTCAGACTTTGATGACCGAATCCCGCTCAATGATCGCAACATCCAGAATCGGATTCAGCTCGCCCAGCTCGGCTTCGTGGTCCGAAATAAACGCAGCAAGTAAATCGACGGACTGATAGCCCATTTCCGCAATTGGCTGGCGCACAGTAGTCAGCTGCGGCCAGATCGCGCTGGCGATGGGCGTATCATCATATCCGACCACGGAAATGTCTTCCGGCACGCGCTTACCGTGACGGAAAGCCGACGCGATCACGCCGGCGGCCATATCATCATTGCTGGCAAAGATGGCCGTAGGCTGGTCGGCGAGATCCAGCATCCTGTCGGCCGCCTCCATGCCGCTGCGATACGTAAACCGACCGCGCCGGACGAGATTTGGATCAATGTCGAGGCCATGTTCCTTCATCGCCAGCTGGAACCCGCTATAGCGGCGATGCGACGATATCTGGTCTTCGGCGCCAATCACAAAGCCGATCCGAGTATGGCCACGTGCGATCAGATATTCCGTCATGCGCTTGGCTGCGGCTTCGTCGTCGATCGCGAGGCTTGTTCCGGATTTCGGCGGAGTTTTTGGGGCAATAAGGACGCAAGGAATGCCCGCCTCCTCCAGCCTGGATAGCAGGAGGTCATCTTCGCTGAGCGGGGGAACGACGAGAATGCCGTCCAGACCGGCGCCGCTGACGCGGCCCACAAGCTCATCTACATCGGAAGGGTCTTGGTATGAGGAGAAATCCTCGAGCACGAGGTGGTGCCCCGCTTCCCGGCAGCGGTTCATCGCACCGATGAGCAGTTCACTGAGATAGGAGTTGCTGGGGTTGTTGAAAATCATTCCGATGAACAGGGAGCTCCCACCCGCAAGGCTGCGTGCGAGTAAGTTCGGTCGGTACTTCAGTTCGCGGATGGCATCTTCAACACGCGCCCGGGTAGTTTCACGCACGACATCTCGGCGATTGAGCACACGCGAGACCGTCATCTGTGAAACGCCAGCGAGTTCGGCGACCTCCTTGATGGTCGCGTGCTGGCGACGTCCCAACTTTGTAATTTTTTCGGACATACTTGTTCTTCTTATCCCGTGAGCAGGGTTTCCGTCCTGCTTTTCATTCTATGTCTTGCGCCGACTTAACACCCAAACCTCAAGCCTTTATGTAATTTTTTCAAGACGATTCAGCCAGATGGGGTAATGTGGCGCAGTTCACGCACGGGTTGGCGCAGCCTTGAGCGCGGCCGCGACAGCGTCACGCATCAGCTTGGGGCGATAGCTGGAATCGTAAAGAGTCGGTCGTTTCTCTATCCCGTCTTCGCGCGGTTTGAATCCCTGCAACCAGCTGTGACTATCCGCCAGACCCCACATCAACAGATCCTTGGTCTCCCGATAGCTGAACATCATGTCGAGATAGTCCCGCGTAAACGCGGCAATCTCCTGGTCGCGCTGAACAATGCCAGGAGCCATCATCGAGTCATTCACATCGAATTCGGTGAGGTAGATGTCCAACCCCATACCGATGGCCTCTTCCACGAAGTCCCGCCAGATTTTTTGCTGGGTCGGCGTAAAGGCCGAAGGCGGCGCATCATTGGAATGACTTTGAATGCCAAGTGCATCAATGGGTGCGCCGTTGCGTTTCAAACGCTCGAGCATGCGCAGCACGCCTGTGCGATGTTTTTCGTGGCTGGGCTCCCAGCTCATATAGTCGTTGTACGCCAGCGTTGCGTCCGGCGCTGCTGCGCGTGCCGTGCGGAACGCGAACTCCAATACGTCCGGCCCCATGACTCGGGTAAAAGAGGTTTCACGGATATCGCCGGTTTCCGGGTCAATAGTCTCGTTCACGACATCCCAGGAATAGATGAAATCAGCATCCCGCGACGCCACCGCTGTGATGTAACCGCCCAGGACGGCCTCCGCTTCCGAGGCGTTCGCAAAATCTGAGTCATTGATCCAGTCCGGGAGCCATTGCGGATGCTGCCACAGCAGAGTGTGGCCCCGCATACCGAGATTGTTCGCTTTCGCAAACGCCACCAGCGTATCGCCCGGCGTCCAGTTCATGGCATCCGGGGTTGGCTGAATCGTGTACATCTTGTGTTCGTTTTCGGCTACGATGACGGCGCAATCTCGCAAGACAATATCGAGATAAGCTGGATCGGAGACCTCGCGCACATCCATGGCCGTGCCGAAACGGATGCCCTTTGCGGCGGCCAAATCCTTCAACGGCTCGGAACCAGTCCCAAGTTGCACGGCTGGCCCGCCTGCCGACGTGCACGCTGCACCCGTTGCCGACGCCATCAGAGCGAGCGCATGGCGTCTTGTAAATTTGGACATCGAATTCCTCCCGGTTGATTTCGGCTCTTGGCGGCCTTGGCATAGCGATAATGATAACGCTATCATATCGTGAATTGAAACCGGGTCCATACCGGTAGAACGACAGAGGGAGTCGGAAGCGTGATTATTCAAATGCGACATTGGAAGGCGTTTGCCAGTTTCGGGGCGATCGCGATCGCAGCATCGTGCGGCAGTGTCAGTGCGCCTGCGCCGCTGGAAACATCGGAAGCCCGCTTCTCCTATCTGACATATAGCGGCACTGACCCGATCTTTGACCTGCCCGTCTCCGACAGTCAGGCTCGGAATCCGATCCTGGCCGGATACTATCCAGACCCCAGCATCGTGAAAGTCGACGCCGACTACTACCTCGTGAACTCATCCTTTACCCACTATCCGGGTATCCCGATCTTCCACAGCCGAGACCTGATCAACTGGACCCAGATCGGAAATGTGATCGACCGGCCGGACATGCTCGACTTTTCCGGGCTGACCGTGTCGCGAGGTGTGTTTGCGCCGACAATCGAATTCCATGGCGGCGTCTTCTACGTGATCAATACCTGCGTGGATTGCGGTGGCAATTTCGTCGTGACGGCTACCGACCCTGCCGGGCCATGGTCCGACCCGATCTGGCTACCCCATATTGGCGGGATCGACCCGTCGCTTTTCTTTGACGAGGACGGCAAAGTCTACATCCTGAACAATGACGCCCCTGAGGGCGAACCCCGCTATGAGGGGCATCGCGCGGTCTGGATCCGCGAAGTTGATGCACAAACGTTCGAACCGGTTTCGGATGCGGTCGTAGCGGTGAATGGCGGCGTGGACTTGTCCGAACAACCCGTCTGGATCGAGGGGCCGCATCTCTACAAGGTTGATGGCAAGTACCTGCTTAGCGCTGCTGAAGGCGGAACAGGCCCGCAGCACTCGCAGGTGATCCTCATCGCGAAGTCCCCCTTGGGGCCGTTTACGCCCCATCCCGATAACCCGATCCTGACGCAACGCGACCTACCGGAAGACCGTGCCGAACCGATCACTTCGGTTGGCCATGCTGACTTCACCCAAGATTCTGAGGACAATTGGTGGGCCGTATTCCTTGGCACGCGCCCCTATCAAGGCAACGAATACAATACCGGCCGCGAAACTTTCCTCATGCCGGTGTCATGGGACAATGGTATCCCACGCATCACCAAGCCCGGCGACGTCATCCCGCACGTCATTGATCGTCCCGCCCTGCCGGCGCAGCCGAAGGCTCCTTTGCCGCTGACTGGCAACTTCACCTATACGGATGAGTTTGAGGAAGAAGTACTTCCGCTGCACTGGCTGACGGTCAGAATACCTGCCCAGAAAGCGTATCGACTGGAAAATGGCGAACTCGTTCTGGAAGCGCGCGCAGACGGAGTCGGCAGCCCTGGACAGCCTTCCTTTCTCGCGCGGCGGCAGCAACACACAAATGCTGAAGCCTATACTGAGGTCTCTTTCGTGCCGGGAGATAATGACGACGAAGCGGGAATTGCCGCTTTCCAGAATGATGTGGCCTACTATGCGCTCGGCTTGTCGATGAGTGAAGACGGGAAAGCGATTGTGCGGCTGCGCAAGCGCGCGGGGGACGCGACAGACAAGGACGGCGAGATCGTCGCAGAGGTCCCTGCAGCCACGCCTTTGGGGGCCTCCCTCAAACTGCGGATCGTATCACGGGGCCCTGAGATCGACTTCTATCAGGCTGCCCGAGGCGACGACTGGGAGCCCGTGGCACTCAGCGAAGACAGCACAATTCTGAGCACGGAAAAGGCTGGTGGGTTTGTCGGTACGCTTCTCGGTGTTTATGCCCAGTCCGCCGGAGACTGATCATTAAAAATGAAAATGGCGGCCTTCGAATGAAGGCCGCCATTTGATTTCAGACTTATCTTTCAGGCTGGCGCTATTCAGAGCAACCTTGATCACTCTCGGAAGGTTCGAAGCGGATGTCCGCCACTGCCACTGTCCCAGCATCCATCGTTCCGATAACCGCCGGGATCTGCACGGCAGTAAGGTCAGTCAGACCGAGACAGGCCGCAGGCGCTCGGTATTCCGCCCAGTCGGAACCTGTGACGGTGATCTGCTCAACGGCTTCGCAATTGCCAATCTGGTCGCAAGAGCCACTGACGGATATGACGTGCTCCCCGCCATCCGGCACCTTGGCTGCAACTACGATGTCCAGCGCGGCGTCGCCAGCCGCATTCAGATTGACCGGATTGGCAAAGGAACCAATAGACAGGACGCCAGTCGGATCCGACCATGAAAGCACCAGTCCATCCTCCTGAGTTTCGTAGTCCGTCCGACTGATCGAAAGGCCCGCCAGTTCGGTAAGCCCCGGCTGCAGCGTCGTGTAAGCCCCCTCAAACGCGAGGAGCGCGCCCCAGCGGTCTCCTGGGCGTCCGCGCCTGAACAAGGTCCGCGGATCCGCATTGCCCATGAGGTCTTCGGACAGACCCGGATCTTCACTCAGCTCTCCAAGCTCGGTTGCGTCAGAGGCATAGCTGAGGCCGTACCCGTAAGCGAATAGCGGCTCATAAGGTGTGTCTTCCGAATTGAGACGTGACGGCTGGGCTGTCGCCGGCCATGAGAAGGAGAGACGTCCCGTAAAGTCGTAGTCTGGTTCCGTCTGGAATAGCACATCGGCAATCCCGGCACCTTCGGAGCCCGGGAGCCAAGCTGCTACGAACGCATCGGAGTCATTGAGTTCGGGATTTACCCAAAGCGGCCGACCCGACAGGAAAACCGACACGACCGGCACGCCCTTGTCCTGGAAGGCTTCGAGCTTGCTTGTGTCAAAACCATTCGGCACAAAATCCATCGTCCGAATATCGCCGATGCCTTCAGCGTATGGATTTTCTCCGTACACAGCAATTACAACATCCGCATCTACATCGGACTCTCCTGTGGGGTCGAAGATCAGCGTTCCGCCGCCCGGCAGCAGCGCATCCTCAATACCTTCCAGAATGGACTGTCCATTGGGGAAGTGGCCATTGTCATAACCACCGCCCTGCCAGGACAAGGTCCAGCCACCAGCGGCCTTGGTGATACTGTCTGCGCCATCACCGATCACGAGAATGGTTTGCTCCGTGCTGAGCGGAAGGAGATTGTCATTGTTCTTCAGCAAAACGAGCGATTCCCGCACGGCGCGGCGGGCGATCTCTCGGGCCTCGGGCGTTGCCATCAGGCTCTCGTCGTTCGCTCCAGGGCGTTCGCTTGGCGCAGGCTTGTCGAAAATGCCATAGGCGAGCTTCACACGCAGGATACGGCGCACGGCATCGTCGAGACGCTCCATCGGGATGTTGCCATCCTTGGCGTGCTGGAGCGTACTTTCATAGAGCCCCTTCCAGCTGTCCGGTGCCATGTACATATCGAGCCCAGCATTCAACGACTGTGGACAGTCGGTATTCGTACAACCCGGCACCTGGCCGTGACCATTCCAGTCACCGACGACAAAACCAGTGAAACCGAGGCGGTCTTTCAGCACTTCGGTCAGCATGACGTGGCTGCCATGCATCTTGACTCCCTGCCAGCTGGAGAATGACGACATGACGGTCTGCACACCGGCTTCAAGCGCGGTGAAATAGCCTTGAGCGTGAATGTCGATGAGTTCCTGTTCGGTGGCGAGCGTCTCGCCCTGATCGATGCCATCTTGTGTACCGCCGTCGCCGACATAGTGTTTGGCACTGGAAATGACACGGCCCTCGCCGAGAAAGTCCTCATCATCCGGACGGCCCTGCAATCCGTAGACAATCCGTTCGGCATATTCGCGGACAATTTCAGGGCTTTCTGAATAGCCCTCATAGGTGCGGCCCCAGCGGTCATCGCGCGGAGTGGCGATGGTCGGGGCAAATGTCCAATCATGGCCGGAGACAATGAGTTCCTCGGCGGTAATGCGGGCAATGTCTTCGATCAGGTCCGGATCATTGGCAGCGCCAAGGCCGATATTGTGCGGGAAGATGGTCGCACCAAACAGGTTCGCATGGCCATGCACGGCATCGATGCCCCAGATGACGGGGATGGCGATTTCAACACCTTCTGGATCGACCGAGGCGTGCCAATAAGCGTCCGCATCCGCGAGCCACGCGTCCATGGACGCGAACGGTTCGTCACCGGGCGCCGAGCTGCCACCACTGAGAACGGACCCAAGGCGATAGGCCTTTACTTCTTCGGGGGTCACACTGTCGCTGTCCGCCTGGATGACCTGACCGACTTTCTGCTCCAGAGTCATCTTCGCCATGATCTCGTCAATGCGCGCTTCGATCACAGGGTCGAGATCCGGCACAGTGATTTCGGGCCAAAGTTCTGGTGTTGCGACGAGATCGTGCTCAGTCATGAGCGCGGTCTGCACGGGCTCTGCAGCTACCATGGTTTCGTTGGCATCGGCATCGGTCGGCGTATGGCTACACGCGGCAATGAGCGCCACACTAGCCACGCCGCCGAGCAGCGAAATGATTGACGATTTCCGGACAGCCTTGGCCATCGCGACCTCCCTTGTTCAGTTTTTAAAAAAATGCCCTCGCCGACAGATCGGCGAGGGCGGAATGTATATGCCGGGCCTAACCCTGCATTTCCTCGAGTTCGAGACCTTTGGTTTCCCTGACCGCCTTGAAGACGAAGAAGACGGAAATCAGCGCACACACAGCGTAGAAACCGTAAGCACCCGCCAGACCGATACCAGCCGTTGCCAGCATGATCGGAAAGGTCATCGTGATCGCGAAGTTGGCGATCCATTGCGCAAAGCCGGAGATGGCGAGACCTGCGCCGCGAACTTGGTTCGGGAACATCTCACCAAGGGCGACCCACATGACAGGGCCCCATGACGCGTTAAAGAACACAACATAGGCATTCGCGGCGAGCAGAGCGATCAAGCCAAAGCTGCCGGGCAGACTGACTGCCCCATCAATCGTGACCGCTTGTGAGAAGCAGAATGCCACGATGGCAAGTGTGACCGTCATACCGACCGAGCCGATCCACAATAGTGGTTTGCGACCGATCCGGTCGATCAGCAGCAGCGCAATGATCACGGCAATAATCGAGACCGCACCGGAAATGATGTTGATCAGCAAGGCGTCGCTTTCGGAGAAGCCAACCGCCTGCCAGAGCACGGCGCCATAATAGAAGACGACATTGATACCAACAAGTTGCTGGAACACGGCAAGACCGATACCGACCCAGACAATGGGTTTGAAACCGAATTGACCAAGCGCGTCCTTGAGGGACGGCTTGTGATCATTGGCAAGCGACTGCTCGATCTCGTCGACCTTGCGGTGAGCGGCCTTGGCACCAGAGAGACGCGAGAGCACCGAACGCGCCTTGTCTGTAGAACCTTGTGCCACGAGGTAGCGCGGGCTTTCCGGAATGAACAGAAGAGCCACGAGGAAGAATGTAGCCGGCAGCAATTCCATCCAGAACATCCAGCGCCACGCTTCAAAGCCGAGCAGCCATTCATTCATGGCAGACCCGCCAGTTGCTTGCGCGATCAGATAATTGGACACGAATGCCAGAAAAAGCCCGCTGATGATGGCGACCTGCTGGATCGACGTGAGGCGACCGCGATATTTGGCCGGAGCAACTTCGGAAATATAAGCTGGTGACATGACGCTTGCGGCGCCGACCGCAAGACCACCAATGATGCGATAGACGACAAATTCCGCCGACGAGCCCGCTACACCGGAGCCCCATGCGGAGATTATGAAACAAACCGCAGCAACGATCATCATCGTGCGACGACCGAACGCATCCGACAATGTGCCTGCCAGTGCCGCGCCAACTGCACAGCCAAGCAGCATGGAGGCAACGTTGAAACCTGTGCCCATTTCTTGCGAGTTGAAGGCAACACGGAGACCATCAACAGTTCCGTTGATGACGCCTGAGTCAAAACCAAAAAGAAATCCGCCGATCGTGGCGACGGCGGTGATCAGCAGAACCTGGCCAAAACTGCCCTGTCCTGTATCCATATTTACAGTCGATGATGCGTCGCTCATACCGCGCGCCCTCCCTTGTTTCGCGGCAGGCAACCCCCTGCCCGCTTTTTACTTATACCGAAGTCTAGCCTCGAATGTTATCGCCAACAAGAAGTCTATCAAAATTGAGTTGTCAACGTTGACAAGTGTTTCTGCTGCAACGGCTCCTACGAGTCGGGGCGACGACGATGCGCCAGTTGCGCATCATCGCAGGCTGAGGTCCAGCACGAATGGAGAAGGGAATTGCCGCCTATTTGGCGGTGGCGCAGCTCTGATTATATGAGGCAATGTCCTGATTGAACTGGCGTGCAACGGCTTGCAGCCCACGCTCTTTTGCCATCAGCTCCTTCCTGGCAGTCTGATAGGCAGACTTGGTCTCATCAGCTGTCGCAGCGTGCGCAGGCGAGGCCAAGCGATGGATTTCAGCGTCTTCCCAAACCTCACCCAACTCTTCCACACGGATCGCCAATTCATCACGTATGGCCCGCAGCGTTTCGATCTCCGCCTTCTTCGGCGCCATGGTTGCCGCCATGGCATTGCACCGCTTCACGTCCGCAGTCGTCATCGCCTGAGCGACGGCTGTTTGTGCAGCAATGACAAGCATGAAACTGGCGACAATGGATTTCATCATGAAACGGGACCTCTTGCTAAGTTCACGCTTTTTATGGCGGAAAGTCACTGAAGCAAAGCTGAACGCTGTTGCCCCCGAACCGCCTCATTTGAACGATCTCAGTCGCGCACCTGGCCTTCACGGGCACGACCGATAATGACAGCATCCATGATGCGGAATATGGCCGCAAAATCAGTCAGCAATTCCCGCACGCGATCCACACTATCGAGGGGTTTGAACATGCTGCCAGGCTCAAACAGGTTCCCTCCCTCCAGTGTGATGAACATCTCTCCACCATCAAAACACGCCTTCAGCCGACCGCCGTGGAATGCCTTTTCCAAGTCGACAAGATTTTGCATGAGGTCCGGCGTCAGGAGGTAGCGGCTCTCCACCTGATCGGTGGTGTAGACCTCAAATATCTTTTCAAACACCGGGTCTTCCAGCATGGCACGGGACATGCCCTTTCCCCCGCCAAATCGGTTGAAGAAGCCCGAATCACGCGTGATCAGCGTGCGGCCATAGAAGCGCTTGGAAAACTCGAAGCGCAGGCATTGGCCCTTGAAGACCGTTCTCCAGCGGGTTTGCGTATTGCCTTTGGAATCGGTCGACGTACTGCGCTCTTCGAGATGCGCCTCGAACAATTCGAAATCCACGCCTTTGCGCCGTCCCGTCAGCCGATCCTCATAATTGGCGCGGTCCCAGCTGGGCACGATTCCAACATCATGATGCTTGTAGATAGAGTCGACAGAGCCGGGCTCCGCCAAGAATTGCAGACCAAGCTTTCGCACAACGGGCAGGACAATCAGATCCTTGGCTTCCTTGCCCAGTCGACGCACATCACGGCCTCCCCAGTACAGATAGCCCACACCGACCACCACAGCGATGATTGCTGCGAAGGGATGCCGAACAAGAAACACGCCAGCAAGCGCACCGATAACAGCAACCGCGATCCCCACATAGCGGGCTTGTCGCGCCTTCGCGACGGCGACTTGTCGTTCGGCCTCACGAGTCAAAAGTGCTGGCCTGATCTCATCCTGGAACAGGCGGGGAAACTCCCGGAATTCCTCTGGAAGATCACCCAATGCCTTTACAACATCCGGATCGACAGGAGGTTGTGACGGGAGTGGATCGGTCGATGGCATATCCTGACTCATCTGGGGCGGCCTCTCATAAACAGACCGCCCCAGTCAAGCTTGGATTCCGTGACAGGTAAAACCTGTATCAGATATCGGCGTAGACGTGCCGCTCACCCGCGAAGCCCGGATGGGTCGTCGCGCCCTTGTGTGCAGGGCCGACCAGCGCGGCAAATTTTTGCAGCGCACCGGAGCCGTAGGCCGTAATACGCGGCTTCCACTGACGTTTGCGGTCTTCCAGCTCAGCAGGCGTCAGGCGGACATCAATCGTGCCTTTTTCGGCATCGATCGTGATGATGTCGCCATCCTTCAGCAGGCCGATGGGGCCGCCTTCCTGCGCTTCCGGTCCGACATGGCCAATGCAGAAGCCACGCGTTGCGCCGGAGAAGCGACCATCAGTAATCAGGGCCACCTTGTCACCCATGCCCTGACCGTAGATCGCGGCAGTGGTCGACAGCATCTCCCGCATACCGGGGCCACCCTTGGGGCCTTCGTATCGGATGACGAGAACTTCGCCTTCCTTGTAGTCGCGGTTGGACACGGCTTTGAAACAGGCTTCCTCGCCATCAAAGACGCGCGCCGGCCCGGAGAATTGCAGCGTGTGCAGTCCGGCCACTTTCACGATCGCGCCATCGGGGGCGAGCGATCCCCACAGGCCAACGACACCGCCGGTTGGCGAGATCGGATCGGTTGCCGGATGGATGACCTTCTGGTTCGGATCCCACTCGATGTCTTCGAGGTATTCTGCCCAGGTCTGTCCGGTGACGGTCAGGCAGTCGCCATTGATCAGGCCGGATTCGTGCAGCGTCTTCATCAGCATGGGCACGCCGCCCGCTTCGCCGAAATCCTTGGCAACATAGTCGCCACCGGGTTTGAGGTTCGCGATGTAAGGCGTCTTCTGGAAGATCTTCGCGACGTCTTCGAGATCGAACTGAACGCCGCACTCATGCGCCATGGCTGGCAGATGAAGCGCCGCATTGGTCGAGCCGCCGGTCGCGGCGACGACGATGGCCGCATTCTCGAAGGCTTCCCGCGTGCAGATGTCGCGCGGGCGCAGATTCTTCTCGACCAGTTGCATCACCACTTCACCACTGGCCACGGCATAGCCGTCACGGTCGGTGTAAGGCGCTGGCAGCGCCGAGGAGAGCGGCAAGGCGAGGCCGATGGCCTCAGAGACGCAGGCCATCGTGTTCGCCGTGAACTGGCCGCCGCACGCCCCGTCGCCAGGACAGGCGACCTTTTCCAGCGCGTGAAGTTTCTCGTCGGTCATCTCGTTCGAGCCAGCGGCATGCGCGCCCACAGCCTCGAACACGTCAAGCACGGTGACATCGCGGCCCTCATAGGAGCCCGGCAGGATTGAGCCGCCATAAAGGAAGACGCTGGGCACGTTGAGGCGCAGCATGGCCATCATCATGCCCGGCAGGGATTTGTCACAGCCAGCAATGCCGACCAGCGCGTCGTAGGAATGACCGCGCATGGACAGTTCGACCGAGTCCGCAATCGTGTCGCGGCTGACCAGCGAGGACCGCATGCCCTCATGCCCCATCGCGATGCCATCGGTCACTGTGATGGTGCAGAATTCGCGCGGAGTGCCGTCGCCCTTCTTGACGCCTTCGGAAGCCGCATGCGCCTGGCGCATCAGGGCTGTGTTGCACGGCGCCGCCTCGTTCCAACAGGACGCAACGCCAACGAGGGGCTTCTGGATGTCCTTGGTCGACAGGCCCATGGCGTAGAGATAGCTGCGATGCGGCGCGCGCTCCGGCCCTTGCGTAACGTGGCGGGAGGGCATTTTCGATTTGTCCCAAGTCTTGCTCATGACGGTCCTATCCTGTGTGTTCTGCAATGCCCCTAGCGCGCAATCCTGTTGCGGAAAAGGGACTATTCGCCGCCATAGATGGCAGTTCTTGCCCCTGAAGCATCCACGACCCCACGATACATGCCTTCGGAGTTGAAGACGAAGGCATATCCACCGTCACCATCTAGGACGATCACGCCACCATCGCCGCCGAGTTCTGCGACTTCTGCGAGCGCGGATTCAGCGGCCGATTCAATCCCGTCGCCCGCTAGTTTCACCCGGTCGCAAATGGTCTTTGCCACGCCCACGCGGATGAAATATTCGCCGTGTCCAGTTGCAGACACGGCGCAAACGCCGTTCTCGGCATAGGTCGCTGCGCCAATCAGCGGCGAGTCCCCAATCCGGCCCGCTGCCTTGGCTGTCATGCCGCCGGTCGTCGTCGCCGCGGCAAGATTGCCGTCCTGATCGATCGCGACCGCGCCGACGGTGCCATGACGGTCGGCGGCTGTCCGAACGCGCTCTTCGAGCACGCGCTCCAGAGACTGCCTGCGCCGGTCCGTGTCGAAATAGGAATTGTCGACCATATCGAGGCCCTGCGCTTCAGCAAAAGCGTCGGCCCCTGATCCGGCGAACATCACATGTTCGGACTTGTCCATCACGGCGCGCGCCGCCTTGATCGGGTTACGCACGCGGGTGACGCCAGCGACGGCGCCGGCATTGCGCGCACGGCCGTCCATGATTGATGCGTCGAGTTCATGAGTACCCGCCGCGGTGAACACGGCGCCGTGGCCGGAATTGAAGAGCGGATCGTCTTCCATCGGGATGACAGCCGCCTCGACCGCATCCAGCGCGCTACCACCGTTTCGGAGCACGGCTGCGCCAGCTTCCAACGCAGTCTCGAGCGCTGCGGTGTAAGCCGCTTCCTTTTCCGGGCTCATGCCTTCGCGGGTGATCACGCCTGCACCGCCATGGACCACCAGCCGCCACTCGGTCATGGTGGGCCCAGGGTCCGGGGTCGCAGCGCACGCGCCGAGGAGGACCGCCGACGCGATCACCAGTTTGCGGAAATTCATGAGAGCAACTCCTGTTCATGCTGAAACAGGATGCCCGCATTGGTCAGAGACCTTCAAGCCCCTTGCGGGCAGCTTTCAGCTTTTCCCTGCGCGCGGACCAGTCACGGATCCGCTCACGATTCTCTTCAACAATCTCTGGCGGGGCGCGCGAAACGAATTTCTCGTTTGAAAGCTTGCCCTCGGTGGATTTGATGTCCTTGTCGAGTTGGGCCAGCTCCTTGTCGAGCCGATTGCGGGCCTCGTCGATGTCGACAATGTCGGCCACCGAAAGCGCAGACATGGTCTCGCCGATGACCGCAGTCACCGCACCTTCGGGGGTCGCATCCGTCATCGAGATGTCTTCAAGGCGCGCAAGGCGCTTCAGGACGTCCTCATGGCTCATCGCGCGGTTTTCGATTTCCGCCCCGGCATTGACCAGGGTCAGCGGCAGCTTGGAGCCCGCCGGAACGCCCAGATCGTTCCGGAGCGAGCGCAGCTCGGTAATCATGTCGATCACCCAATTGATCTCTTCCGCGGCGGCCTCATCCGCGAACGGCTCAGTCGATGGCCAAGACTGGTGCATCAGGAAGCCCTTGGCCTCAGCGCGGCCCTCAGCGCGGCGTTCCCACAATTCTTCGGTGACGAAGGGCATGAAGGGGTGGAGCAGCTTCAGCGATTCATCCAGCACATAGCCGCAGACCATGCGGGTTTCCTGCTTGGCGGCATCGTCCATGCCTGCCAGCAGCGGCTTGATCAGTTCGAGATACCAGTCGCAGAGCGTGTTCCAGATGAATTTGTAGAGCGCGCCCGCAGCTTCGTTGAATTTGTAGTCCTCAATGCCCTTGCTGACTTCTGCCGCGCATTGGGAGAGTTCGGACAGGATCCAGCGGTTCACCGGGCTTTCGACCCTGGCATAGTCGATCTCCCCCGGCGCGCCGCACTCATTCATCTCGGCAAAGCGGGCGGCGTTCCAGAGCTTGGTGGCAAAGTTGCGGTTGCCTTCGACGGCCTGTTTGGAGAGGCGGATGTTGCGTCCCTGCCCGGCCATGCGGCCCATCGTGAAGCGTAGCGCGTCGGCGCCGTACTCGTCGACCAGTTCCAGCGGGTCCATGGCATTGCCCTTGGACTTGGACATTTTCTGGCCCTTCTCGTCGAGCACGAGCGCGTGGATGTAGACGTCCTTGAACGGAACTTCCCCCATGAATTCGAGGCTCATCATCATCATCCGGGCGACCCAGAAGAAGATGATGTCGAACGCGGTGACCAGCGTTGCCGTCGGGAAGAAGGTTTTCAGATCGTCCGTCTGCTCCGGCCAGCCCTGCGTCGAGAACGGCCAGAGCGCGGAGGAGAACCATGTGTCGAGGACGTCAGTATCTTGGACTAGATTTATCCAATAAGGCTTGGTTCCCCCAATATGTGATACTGAAAAGCCTTTTGGCTTTCCTGAGTCACAAAATACACTGAACTCCTCGCCGTAGTATTCTTCTGCTTGAATTATGGCCTCAGCCTCGTTGATTGCGCAGAATATCTTTTGCGCATGTCGTTCATCCGATAGACGGTCTCCGGTCGGGGTTTTATCATCAACACTCTCATCCGTTTTCAAGGTAGGACCATACCAAACCGGAATCCGGTGTCCCCACCAGAGCTGGCGGGAGACGCACCAGGGCTGAATGTTTTCCATCCAGTTGTAATAGGTCTTTTCCCAATTCTCCGGGACGAATTTGGTCTTGCCCTCTTTCACCGCGGCGATGGCAGGCTTGGCCATTGTCTTGGCATCGACATACCACTGGTCCGTCATCCACGGTTCGATGACGACATTGGACCGGTCGCCGAAGGGCTGTTCGATCTTGAGGTTCTCGATATCCTGTAGCAGCTCCGCGTCCTCGAAAGCCGAGACAACTTTCCGGCGTGCGTCAAAGCGATCCAAGCCGCGATACTCAGCCGGAATGCCGGCCGTGTCAGCCTCTTCGCCGTCCACGATATGCGCGGTCGCATTCAGGATGTTCAGCGGTGTGTGGCCCGCGCGCTTGCCGACTTCAAAATCGTTGAAATCATGCGCGGGGGTGATCTTCACGGCGCCAGAACCCTTGTCCGGATCAGCATACTCATCCGCAATGATCGGTATACGACGGCCAACAATCGGCAGTTCGACAAACTTGCCAATCAGGCCTGCATAGCGCGGGTCTTCCGGGTGCACAGCGACGCCGGTATCGCCGAGCATGGTTTCCGGGCGGGACGTGGCAACGACAATGTAGTCGCGCATATCCTGATCCACGACATTGCCGTCTTCATCCTTGACCGGATGCAGATAGGTGACGCCATCGGCGAGCGGGTAGCGTAGATGCCAGTAATGGCCCGGCACTTCGCGCTGGTCGACTTCAAGATCCGAGATCGCAGTCTGAAAGTGTGGGTCCCAGTTCACGAGCCGCTTGTCGCGATAGATCAGCCCCTTCTTGTGGAGCTCGACAAAGACCTTCGTCACTGCGCGCATCATGCTGTTGTCGGGATCGTTGCGGTCGCCCATTGTGAAGGCTTCTTTTGACCAGTCGCAAGACGCGCCGAGACGTTTCAGCTGGCCGACAATGGCACCGCCGGATTCCTCTTTCCAGTTCCACACGCGATCGACAAAGGCTTCGCGGCCCATGTCGCGGCGGGTGACATTGTCACCGGACTGAGCCATCTGGCGCTCGACCACCATTTGAGTCGCGATGCCGGCATGGTCGGTGCCCGGCTGCCACAGCACATTCTTGCCGCGCATGCGCTCGAACCGGATCAGGACATCCTGCAACGTATTGTTCAAGGCGTGGCCCATATGCAGCACGCCGGTGACATTCGGCGGCGGGATGACGATGGAATAAGCTTGTGCAGACGTGTCGCCGGAGGGTTTGAAGCATCCGTTTTCTTCCCAGGCCTTGTACAGGCGGGGTTCGGCTTCGGCGGGGTCAAATCTTTGGTCGAGCATCGTTTCAGGCGTATTCCATCTAAAAGAAAAGGCGCGCCAGTGACGGCGCGCCCTTCCCTATAACGTATTTGTCAGGAGAGGCTAGCGCGCCATGCGGGCGATGCGCTGTACTTCGGCCTCCACCTTTTCCTCGACGATCTTTGCAAGGTTGGCATCGAGCCAGTCCTTCATCATCGGCTTGAGCATCTCGCGTACGAGGCCCTCAATCGTATTGTCGCCGCCCATATCCATTTTGGAAATGAGTTTGCCGAGTGCACCAGCGGCCACATCGGCAGTCTGGTCGTCTGTCAGGATGGTTTGCTGATAACGTGCGGTAGCCGCCATGTCTTCCTCCACGGATACGGATGCAGCCACCGGTTCGGGGGCAGCGGGTTCAGGTTCAAGCTCTGGTTCGGGCTCCGGAGCGACTTCTTCAACGAGCGCTTCGGGAAACACTTCTTCTACGACTTCCTCAGCCTCTTCGGCCTTGGGGGCCGCCACGACAGCGCGCGCCGCGCCAAGCATTTCTTCGAAGCTTGGCGGCTCGCTGACTTCGTCGGCGCTGGAGTCGAATTGCTCGAATTCTACTTCAAAGGCGTCTTCGTCAGCCACGACCTCTTCGGCAGAAGCCTCGTCCGCTGCCGGTTCGTCCTCGAACATGACGTCATCAATATCGTGCAGATCATCCTCATCGAATGAGGCTTCAGCCTCGACAGGCGCGGAAGTCTCTTCGGCGTGCGCCGATTCTTCCGCCTGTGGAGCCGTGTCATCATCTGAGATGATCTTGCGAATCGACGCGAGGATTTCCTCCATCGTCGGTTCTTTGTGTGCTTCATTGGCCATGGCCAGCCCCTTGATATTTGGTGCAGTGCGAATCCCTATGCATTAACCGCTACGGGGATTGTGTTAACAACCGTTTATCGTCGTTAACGCGAGTCTCAGCCCGCGCCATCCAGAACCAGCATGTTCGGAGACAATTGTCCGGTCGCGCGCAGGAGATTGTGAGCGGCGACATAGGAGTCCCGCTCGGCCTGCACGAGGGCAAGCCGGGCTTCGAACAATTGCTGTTCCTGGTCCAACACATCCAGCGTAGTGCGAATGCCCACGGCCAGCTCTTCCGTGGCGCCGTCATAGGCGATCTGGGCTGCGTCGACCTGACGTTCGGAGGCCGAGATGGAGCGCAAGGAAGCTTCATAAGCGAACCAGGATTGTGCGATTTGAGCGCGAATGCTGCGCTGAAGCGTATCGATCTGGCGCTGCGCCTGAGCGCGCTGCAGCTTGGCCGATTTCACCTGGCTTTTGATCAGGCCGCCTGAAAGCAGCGGGATGGTGCCTTGGGCCACAGCTGAGACGCTCGAATCGCGCTGAGTGAAGTCATTATAGGTTTCCTGGCGCGCCGCAGTGCCCACGATGCTGATCTGAGGCTTGTACTGACCGCGGGCAACGTCAATTGCCTCGCGAGCCGCACGTTCAGCATGGCGGGCGGCGATCAGGTCCGGGTTCGTGTCGAGCGCGATCTGGACTGCTTCGTCCAGCGAGGCCGGAAGGGGCGGCAGCGGCGGCGGCGGCGCGAGATCGTCCGGCGCAAGACCGGTGAGGAACTGATAATTTGCAATATCTGCTTCGAGAACTGCTTCGGCGCCGGCCAGAGCGGCGCGCGCGCCTTCGAGGCGAGCTTGAGACAGCGAAACATCGGTCCGCGTCACCACGCCCACGTCGAACCGGTCAGACGCCGCACGGACCTGCTCACCGGTCACTTCGACATTGTTTTCGCGAATCGAAACGGTTTCGAGGTCGCTGCGCACATCGACATAGGCCGTTATGACCTGAAGGATGAGATCCTGGACGGCGGCATCATATTGCGATTCAGCGGCGTCCACGCCGGCCTTTGCCTGACGGATGCCGGCATTGATACGTCCTCCGGTATAAATGGGTTTGGCAGCCTGAATCTGGGCGCTGGCAATCGGACGGTCGCCATTCGTGCCGGAGAGCGACGCAAAAGCTGCGTTTGAATCTGTGTACTGGTAGCCAGCACTCCCAGTCAGATCGACCGTGGTACGCCCCTGTGAGCGGGCCTGCTCCACACTCTCACGAGCAATATCTGTCTCAACTCGCTGAGATTGCAGCCCCGGATTGGTTGCGAGCGCTGCATTGATGGCGTCGGCGAGTGTGTCTGCTTGTGCTGCGGTCATCCCGGTCAGGCCGAGGGCAAAAAGGCTGACAGAGAGGGATCGGTGGAAATTCATGCGGCGCTCCTTGAGACCCAGACCGACTGAGCCCCTTATATGCTTGATCCCTAATATAAGGGCTCTGACGGCATTAGTGAACACTGTTCACTTTTCTGGAGTCTTAACAAATTGTCGCGGCCTGTCGCTTGTCAGAAGACAAATGACTTCTTGCGGTCGAATGCAGGGAATTTTGGTGGAAAAGCATCGAATCCTTCGCGGGCCGATACTGTGTCGCCTGCGCGCGTGTAAACCTTGCCGCGTCCAAGCCCTTCCCGCTCGAGCGTCACGACGGCCAGTCGACCGCCCTCAGCCAACTGCGAAGTCCAGGCTTCTGGAAGTGTTTCGACCATGCCGCAGACATAGATAACGTCGAAAGGCGCCTGGTCAGGCAATCCTGCAGCGAGATCACCTTCGACGGCAACCGCCTGATCGATCCCAAGCGCTGCAAAGCGCTCTGACATGGCGTCCACGCGCGCATCGGTATCGTCGAGCGCGATAACGGTTTCGGCCAAATGACTGATGAGCGCCACCTCGTAGCCAGAGCCAGCACCAATCACGAGCACAATGTCGGATGGTTTGATGTCGGCCAGCTTGACCAATTTTCCCGTATCGCGCGGCGTCCAGAGGGCACGGCCCACGGACGTCTCGATTTCCAGTTCAGAATAGGCAACCGATTTGCGCGATGTCGGCACAAAGGCTTCGCGAGGCGTTTTCAGGAAAGCCGAGACGATATGCGGGTCAGAGACATCATTCGGGCGCACTTGCGTGTCGACCATGATCTCACGGGCTTTGTCGTAGTTCATCTCGATTCCCTCTCGGGCTTTGTTATAGCGCGCTTTCCCTGCCCTTTAACATGGGTTTTCGGGGGCGCAATGCGCGATAAACGCACGCCGCATGAAAAGGACAGATTGCAAGCTACGAAGTTCGTTGCTAAG
The DNA here is from genome assembly GCF_002388685.1 of Hyphomonas sp. UBA4505. NCBI lineage: Bacteria > Pseudomonadati > Pseudomonadota > Alphaproteobacteria > Hyphomonadales > Hyphomonadaceae > Hyphomonas > Hyphomonas sp. UBA4505. The sequence continues at coordinate 158,234 of NZ_DGMZ01000010.1, forward strand.
TGACGCGCCTTCTGGGACGGCTCTGTGGCGGAGTGGTTACGCAGCGGATTGCAAATCCGTGTACGCCGGTTCGATTCCGGCCGGAGCCTCCAGACTTTCAAATGACCACTCCTATCCGCCACACGCCTGACCAGCGCGCCCCCACAGGTGCGCCAGCACCCCGACGCCCATGATTTCGGAGTCGTAAACGCGATCCGGCAAATTTTCCCTCACACATTTGCAAACCGTTTACAGCCCGTTAACCAATTTGAGGGATTGTGTACCTGTCTTCTCATGGAGACACCCACCATCACCCAACGCCTCGGCGGGAGCTTGTCTCCCGCCTTTTTTTTGCGGAATCTGCAAGTTTTTATGACTTCGCAGCATGTGGGGGCTTGAACGGGTATTCGGGTCTGCTATTCACCCGTCTCCGGCTGTTCCGCGATAGCTCAGTTGGTAGAGCAGGCGACTGTTAATCGCCCGGTCGTAGGTTCGAGTCCTACTCGCGGAGCCACTTCATCCTCATAAGCTCTTGTTATTGTTGTATTTTTACGGTGATTGAGCGCACTCACCCACCATAAAACCCACCAACGATTTTAAACGCCGGACGCTGCGAAGGAACAAACTGCATCATACTAGGTGTCAGCCTTTGCGCGGCTGTTCAAAAAAGAAGCGCGCTCGTCAGGCGACGCTTGAACGCGTCTTCGTTCTCCAAATCAGCGGGAAGGACGGAGAAAACCGGTCCAACACTATCACGCAAATGCGCTGCGATAGAAGCATCCTCGTATTGCGCCTCTACAAACAGGGACGTCGTTCGCACTTCTCCGGTTATTGTGGAAGAAACCTCTATCATGATGTCGGGGCGGACAGGACCGCCTGATGTTTCTAGAGCAAATAGCGGCATCTCCAACGAAATGCGCAAATCAGACCTTCGCTTCGCCAGCGACCATCGTATGGAATTCAAGGATTTCACAAGCGATCTGCCGAGCGTCGTCATTACCGGCATGAATTGGGTCGCACTATAAATCGGCTGCGCATACGCCCGCAGCGCGGCTAGACCGCCCTGCCCGGCACGATCCCCAATCACCGCTAGGATCAGGAAGGGGCCATCATCCACCAAGCCAATGCCCGGCGCGGTTACGACCCCGCCTTCAAGCTGAATATCCGCCCCTTCCGCGCCATGTATCGTTTCCTGTGAGGCAGACCGGGCAAACAGCGCCAGAAACCCTTGCAGTGGTGCCTCGTTGCTTGACGCTCTTTGGACCTGGCGGATCTGCGCGAACAACCGATTGCTGGTATACGCTTCCGGATGCGTCCCCAGAACCCGGGCAAGAGGAACACCTTTCGAAACCAGGACGTTCTCAGCGGCCGCGCGCAATCGCGAGAATTCCGCGGAGATGGACGGCGGCGCAGATGATTGTACCGGCGGCAGGTGATTAAGACGGGCCAATCTCATGAGACGCCAAAGCTGGCGCGCAAGCGGCGGCGGTGTGTATTGGCGTACTGAAGTGATCGACCTTAGTTGATCTCTGCCACCTGCAACCTTCCTGGCAGCCTCGTGATCTATGACCGAAAAGAACCCATCCGGTGGCCTGGCTGATGACGGTGCCCCTCGGACGCGACCTAATCCCGGTTCGGGGCGTTCCCTGAAAAACGGGCAGCTCACGGCGTGGAGCGGTCGTTTCGGCCCGACCAGTCGGCGTAAGTAATAAGTCTTGGCCGATGTTAGGTAGGCGGGTGCAATAAGCGGATAGATGTTTTCATCTGCGCGGCAATCGCACGCAAACCACTGATGGCTCTCTCGCGCGCTGCGGACTGCTTCAATGGCGCGCGTCATCTCCTCGTCGCTTGCTATTCCGGCATAGGCAGACCGAAGGGCGTTCGCCGTCTCTGCGGAGATCTCAAGATCGCCAGAAACGAGCGATCCGATATCGCGATCGATCAGACGCATGACCCATGGGCCGCGCGGAAGGAAAAATAAAGTTTCATCTTTTGATCGGCAAGCAACGTGCGCGCCAAATCCTAAGTGGCAGACCTATTTCACCTTGAATCTCGGCTCGTCTTCGTCGTCCGCGTTCTGGTCGGCAACGCGCACACGACCATCTGCGCGCATTTGGAAACATTCAAGTCCAGCCGCATCCTCAACGGTGAGGTCGTAGGTTTCGGCGATATGCCTCAAAAACTGGAGTGCGACCACGACGCCATGATAAACAGTCGGCAGTTGATATCGCTTGGTCAGCTCGGTCACCATGGGATCGGCGAGAACATGTTTCTGCATACTGGTCGCCCAATCAGCGAGCCCATCAACCCGGTTGGCGCTGTCCTGAGCTTGCACGAAATAGTCGATGGCGGCGATCTGGTCCTCAGTCAGCCAAACTTCGATTGGGCGCAGGCCCTTTTGACGCAGATGCTGTCGGCGTTCTTTAGCATGGGTTTTCGCCCGTCTGATTTCTGGCCGTTCTTCGGACATGAGGCACACCAATAGGTCGTGTTCTGCAATGGAATTTCGCCATCACCGCGCATTAACTAAACGCAATAAATGAAAGCGTCCATGCAATCATACTAAAAACTGTATCAGAATATGACATCTTATTGGAGCGCGCCGCGCAGATATCTTACCCCCTACGAAACGCCCCCATGACGGAAGAGACGAAAACCTTCGCGGTAAACACGGCCTCAAGTGCTTGGTTCACCAACCGGCCGCCCATAACCAATGGCGGGCAGCGCCTCGACCCAAGCCTCGACCTCTTCGCTCTTCCAGCGCGTCGCATTCGCACTGAGCGCGATGGGCGCCGGGAATTCACCGGATTTGACCCTTCGCCACAAAGTGGTGCGGCTTTTATATCCGGTCATCACCAGAACTTCTTTCGCGGTCAGTAACTTTACTTGCCCAGTCATCACTCATTCTCCTTGTTTGGACGGGCTCAGTGTGACGCCATGGACAAGGATGTGTCGCGCTAAAACGGAGGTAATTCGGGGGTAATGGTCTATAAACACAGGGTACTGGCAACATTCATAAGATCGCTGGCTCGATCGCTTCCAATAGTTTGTTGAGCGGCGCATATCGACCCTGATCGATTTGGCGAACTTGTTCTTTGCTGACGCCCTGCTGCTCAGCAACATGACTGCGGCGCAGTTCGGCTTTCGGGAAAGCCCGGCGATCCACAGCGCGCAAACTTGCGATTATTTCAAACCAACGCCGGACCCGGGTCTCATCATTGTTGCTTGGATCTAGTGTTTTCAAACAGGCCGCTTCAATGGCTCCTAACGCCATGTCGCTGGCTTCGGTAATGATCCAGACGCCATTGACCGTTTCCTGTGTGCGCAGCTCTGCCATGCCGTCCAGGTCCAGCACCTGTTGAACGGCGCTCATCTCTGCGCGTGTGGACGTGCTGCGCACCTCAGGCTCTTGAACCGCGCACGCCATTGTCTTGGCCTCTACCGCTTTGGGTAAAACAATCTGTCCTCTTTCGCTGGTGCATGCTTGGTGCCCAGAGGAGACGAATTCATCCGAACCATGAGCATGCGGGTCGCTGGCGAGCTCTGGATTTCCGGATACGTATCGTAAAGCCAATGCTGCGATCCCAAGACAGATCGCATAGCCCATAAGCACTGCCCCGCCGCCCGCGCCTATGCCATATAACAGTCCGAGCGCGCCGGCGCTTGCACTCATAATAAGCGAAAGGATGAGGATGCAGCGGATATTCATGCTAGCATTCCGACTAGGCCAATCCCTGCTAGATTGAAGAGGCCATGAGCGATGAGGGCGATCGCAAAGACGAGCCAGACGCCCGCGCCGCGTCGCTGCCGGGCCGCCGTCCAAAAGGTCAGCGCGATATGGAGCGCGGCTCCACTGGTCAAGGCGACAAGCAATAGTATGATCGCCAATTGATCGCCGACTTCAGCCCGTGCCGCAGGAAAGAGTGAGAGATCATACAAGAGCTCTCCAATGACGAACACCGCGGCCAAGGATAGAACAACCCGTCGCCGCCGTCCGCGATCCCCCAAATAGAAGAGATAGCTCGACCGGATGGCTTCCTCACAGAAGGCCGGCACCAAAGCGCTTGCGAGAAATCCGGTCGGCATCAGCTTATCCCCCCTTTCGCCGCTTTCAGCTTTAGGGTTCCGATCACGCCCCAGACAATGGCTGCGGGGAGCGCGATCAGCATGCCTGGAAGAGACACGACGAAAGACAAAGCGCCAGTGATTGGGGTCAACCAGGATGGAACACGGTCAGCCAACCTCCCTTCAGTGAGGAAATCCTGACGCGATGGGACAAGATGAAAAACGCTGAACGCCATCAGAGCCGGCAGGACATAATCATCGGTCATCGTCCAGCTCAGCCAGATCAGAGCCATCAGGGTCGCGAGAATTAGGGTCTGCATGAGCGTGACGAGCCGTAAATCCTCGACTTTGGGCGGGCTTTCACTGTCCCTGAAATAGAGCCCATATGTTCGGGCAATGGTTCTTGAACTCACTTCAGTGAGCGAGACTGAGAATCTCTCACGCAGCCAATCTGATCCGTGAACATGGCGAAACGGCCAGCGCGCCACATAGGCCGTCATGGCAGCGATCGCGGCCAAAGGGCGATCTGGCGGATGCGAGGTGTCGGTCATAAGGGGCTCCTTTGCGTGAGCGTTGCGGGAAGGCATGGCGAAGACAGGCGTGGGGAACGGGTCATGAGGCGTCCCCGCTCGAAGCGCTGCGAAGGACGAGCACGCGCGCGACATAGTCCTGTGTTTCAGGATAGCTCGGCACGCAGCGGCATCGATCGACCGCAGGCTCGCCGGCATTATAGGCGGCGAGCGCGAGGCGTTCATCGCCGCGATATTTGCTCAGCAGAACACGTAAGTGCCTGGCGGCGCAGTCAATGTTCTGGACGCGGTGGAAGCGATTTGTGACCCCGCACCAATTGGCGACGACGGGCATCAGCTGACCAAGCCCGATCGCGCCGTCTTCTGAAACCGCGCCTGGATCATAGGCGCTTTCCTGAGCGACGAGCGCGCGCAATAGATCAGCATCAACGCCATGCAAGTCAGCAGCGCGCTGAATAAGCGTGAGCACCGATGGCAATCGTTCTGGCAATGCTGCTGGCTGCGCGCTGGGCCGGGACAATGGCGCAAGGTCAGCAGAGGCGAACGCCCCCTCCACCCACCACGGCCTGATCGGTTCAGCGAATGCCTGAGCGGCGCTCATCCAGAGAGCGAGAGTGATCAAAAGCACTTTCAATCTCCCACCTCCCGATCAGGCTGCAGGTCCGGGGTGACTTCGTCTTCAAGTTCGAGTTCGTGATCGCGGTCGAGATCGGCGGGCCGCTCCTCCGACATGGGCGTCTCAGACGCGCCGCCGCCGGGTGTGCCCTCCGCTCTATCTTCGCGGACACGAGCGCCCATGTCCGGCTCTGCCGGTGATTCGTCGAAATCGGGGTTGGCGTGTTGGCGCGCCGCGTCCATTTCGGTCCGGGCCCGGTCGATAAAGTGTTCGACTTCGAGATGATCCATAGCCGTATGGGCGCTCATCTGGATGCCGGGATTGTGCGCCACGGCGTCCATCGCGCGCTCAAGGCTGTCCGTGATGATACTGAGCGCTTCTTTGGCGCGCGATCCAATGACGTAGAGATTGGCGAAAGAGGTCATGATGGACTGGCTATGAAAGCCCGCCAAAACGCGGAGCGCGCTGAGGCCCTGAGCGGCATAGACGGTGCGCGAATAATCATGATCGATCATCATGGCGGTGGTGGACCCGGCTTGCAGACGCAGCGTCCGGGTCTCTCCAGCGGTGTCCTCGCCCGGCTCGGACACCCGCCCGGTGACTTCCAGGCCGCGCCCGTCTTCGCCAGTGATCGTCAAATCGGTCAGCCCGTCAGCGAGATTGCGGGGATCGCCGGGAAGAATTCGGATACGGTCACCGATTGCGAACGCGGCGCTGGTTTCACGAAAGACTTCAAATCGAGGCAGCTTTGAACGGCCATCCGACAGGGACAGCGTATGAGGCTCGCCCTTCGTATCGCGCAAAGCCAGCTGGTTCGCGTCCCGGTCGACCTGGTCCACGCTGAAGCGGGCGCCAGGCCGCGCCCCGATACGTCTCACCATTTGGGAAAAGACAAGCACATCCCCGCTGGAATAGTTTCCGGCGCGGTCTTTTTCAGCCTGCCCCATGGGTTTGGGCCTTAAGACCTGCCGGTCTTTGTCCTCGCCAATGATTTCGCCTTCTTGCTTGAGCGTTTGGCGAACTTCATCATGAAAGAGCGCCCGCAATTCATGGGTTGGAAACACGACGAGGGTTTCGGCGCGCTCTTGTGGCGACAGCGCCTGCCATTTCCCGGCAACGCTGGCCGCGATGGCTTGAAGCTGCTCCGCGCGGCTGTCTTTATCCCTTGCCCGCTCAAGTCCGAGATCTGTAATCGCATCGGCTTTTGTCCAAGCTGCGACCGCTTTGGAAAGCCGTGTCGTCACATCACGCGGTCCGCCGATTGGCTTATAGGTATTCGGCGCGCCCGAAACGGGCTTCGCCCCAACCAACTGTTCAATCGCCTCGCGAAGATCTGGATTTGTCTGGCGAACAATGTCGGACAGGGTGACGGTAAAGCCATGGCTCAGCTTAGAAATAAGATCGGGCACATTGCCTGCGGGAATGGCGGGTAATTGATCGCGGTCGCCTTGGGCCACAAAGCCGCGCACGCCTAACTTATCAGCGATCGCCATGGCGGCTTCCATGTCGGCGTTCCCGGCAAAGGACGCTTCATCAAACAGCAAGACCGTGTTTTCCCAATCGGCCTTGTCTTCGCCTGTCGGAAGCACGCCGGTATGAAAGTAGCGGGTGAAGCGCGACAGGAAGGAGGCTGTGGTGCGCGCTTCAATCCCCTGCGCGCGGACTTCGTCACGGGCGGATTTGGTATTGGCGACGCCGTAGAGGCGCACATGGCCAGTCGCCTTTGTATTACTTTTCAGGATGCTTTGCGCCGCCCGCAGCGCGGTTGTCTTGCCCGTGCCAGCAACGCCTTGGACCGAGACGAACCGATCTTTGGAGGACAAGATCGCGGTGACCAGCTGGCGCTGCCCATCTGTCAGCTTGTGGGCATCCGCCTCATAGGCATGGATGGCCCGTTGAGCGGGGTCTGGCGCAAGCACCGGAACCGACTGGCCTTTGCCCCTTTCAGTATGTTCGTGAATCCTTTGCTCGCGTTCCAGCTCGAGACCGGTTGCGGTGTAGAGGGATTTACGATCCCGCCCGACGACAAGCAGGCCTTCGGAAACAAAGTCTCGCGCCGCACCTAGAACTTGCGTCTCAGTCACGCCGGGCAAGTCTTCATTCAGGCCCGAGATCAAAGTCGGCAAGACCACATCGTGCAAAGTGAAAGCGGCCTGGCGTTCAGAAACCCTACGGATTTGATAAGCGAGTTCATGGCGCGCCGCGAGGCGTGTGGCAGGATAGTCTTCGGGGGGCCGAAAAACATCGGGGCGCGGTCTGCTATCTGAGAGCTGAGGCGCCGGATAGCCGGTCCGGGCGTATTTGTCGGTGCTGCGCGACTGATCGCTCAGCTGCGCCCAGATCTCGGTGATCGCGGCGCCTGCGAGCCGCACCAAGCGCTTCGCAAAGCCCGGCGCGTCGCCCGGTGGCGTTGATGACGGCTCTCCGGGCGTTTTGCCCGACTGCTCCGCGAGCGTCTTGGCGACAAAACCCAGCAAGGCGCCATCGACGCGGGCGGCCATGGCGTCTTTCAAAGAGAGATGCGTATCTGGCACCAGAGCACGGATTTGATCCGGCCCAAATCCTTTGGCCTCGGCAACGGCTTTGGCATGGGTGAGAAGATCAGCTGTATCGGGCGATTTGGCCTCGCGTGTCGCCCGCACCACAGCGACCTCCCCCTGGCGCGTCGCAACGCCGAGCCGATCGATTTCCGAGCGAACTTCGTCGCGGCGGGTCGACAGGGCCTCGCTGACCGCGCCTAGGCCCTCGGGCGCGTTCTCCAACACGGCCATGCCTTTATCATCAAGTCCAACCTGATACCCGTCGCGCCGCGCCGTATGCGCAAAATTGGCATGCACATATTGGCCAATCAGTTTGGCGTGCTTGTAGGCGTGCTGGAGATCGACCGCGCGCAGCTTGCCCCGCTTGGTCACCCCGATGGCGGACGCCACCATATGGACATGGATGGACGGCTCATTGTTGCGATTGGCATCATGCAGGAACGCTCCTCCAATTAGTCTCGCGCCGACTACATCGCGCGTGACGCCTTTCACGGTCTCTCGATAGGTGGCGAACCGTTCGACATAATCAAAGGCGCGCTTTGCGGCGGTCTGCCAATGGGCGGCAAGACGTTTGTCCTCACCGAGCGTGATCAGAACTGACGCCCATTTTGGCGCTGAAATGGTCATGTCCCAGCCTTTGCGCACGCCGGATAGCACACGGACAGGATCGCTGCCCGGCTTTGGCACCTCGCCATTCATCAACTGTGTGAACGCTGCCGGATCGACCGGCCCTTTCAAACCGATCGCCGCCGCGCCTTGCCCGACCCAATTTGAAGGCGCTTCGCCGCCGAGATAGTAATTGGCCTGGGTGCCATAATAGCCCCCGGCATCATCTCCTTTGACCTGAACGATATTGAACATGCCGATAGCCTTCTCAGAGATCCGGCTCATCAGGCTCAAGCGCGATGTCGATCTGATCGCGCCGCACACTGTCTCGCATATGACGCGCCGCCATCAGCTCGCGTTCACGCTCCAACCTTGCTTCATGGGCTTGGCGTCGCTTCTCTTCAGCCGCTTCATCCTCTTCCAGAATGGATTGAAGGATTTGCGGATCATCCGACAGGGTCAGCGTTTCACCAGCTTCTTGCGCCATGCCGCCGCTCGCAGCTGCGTCGCCCTCGTGTTGCTCCTCAGAGGCGTCCTCAGGGGTCCCGCGCGCGCCCTGTTGAGACAGGCACGCTTCAGGGCCTGAAGCGCTTCCCGCCCGTCTCAGGCGATGTAGACGGCGTTGATGGGCGGCGTCATGGGAAAGCAATGCGGCGGCAGCAGGATCGAGTGGTGCCTGGGCGTCCGACTCTGAGGGTTGCGGCCCGGATGGTCCCTCATCTAACGGAGCCGGACCGACCTCGCTGCCATGCTCGGGGCCCGGGTCTTCTGGCAGCGAAGGGAGCACCAAAGTGCCATCCGATGCCACATCCACACCACCTGGCGGCGTGACCGGCGACGGCGGGGTTTTGCGCAAGAGGAAACCCGGTGCGCAGGGGTCGCCCTGAAAGGGCGCGATCGTGATCGAGGCCACTGGAAAGGCTTCCGGATAGGACAGGAAGCCGTGCAGGTCGGGGAGCTTAAAGATTTGTTCTGGCAGCACGATATGGGTGAGCTCGGTCCGAGAATGCACGCCGATGGCGTCACGGACATCATTGGGGCCATAGGTCATCGATTGTTCGGCGCGCAGGGTTTCGGCCTGACCAATCCAATCTGCACAGTCGCGGGCATTGTGATAATTGCCGGTGCCATAGATCACTTTGGTTCGGCAGAGCCCGGTAATCGCTTGAGTGAGGTCGGCGCCATAACGATCCCGCACCAGAGCCGGGTCCTGCACACCAAGCACGAAGGCGCCGCCATATTGACGCGCTTCCTGAAGGCCCTCGACCAGCGAAGGGATCGCGTGCAACGCGGCGAACTCGTCCAAAATGAACCAGATCGTCCGGCCGGGTTTTCGTTCCTGGCTGAGCAGTGATTTGATCGCGGTATCAAACCAGAGCGTGATCAGACCGCGCATGGCTTTCATCTGATCGGACCGGGCCGAGAGGAAGAGACAATTCTCGGCATGATCATCGCCAATCCATTCGCGGATTGAGAAGGGGTTTTTGTTGGCCACCGGCAAAAGCGTCAGGGGCCGGATGCTGGGCGCGAGTACGGCCATAATGTTGCCGCTGGTCTTGCCAAGATCGCCTGAGATCGAGCGCGCCGCGAGTGTGCCGGCGAAGAAGGCGTTGAGCTGGCGTTGATTGGCCTTGAGCAAAAAGTCGATCACTGTGCGCGTCTCCGTCACGCCTTTCGCCTTGAACTTAGCGAGCGCGGTGGCGAGGACTGAGCGGGCGCTTTCTGGCCAGAACCGGTCTTGCGATTTGTCGTCGGGAATAATGGCATGGGCCATCGTGTCGAAATCGGTATCAACCTCTGCTTCGGCAATCATGGACCAGGGCGCGCAGCGGGCATCCAGCGGGTTTAGAATCCGGTCGTCAGAGCGCTCATTGTAGAAGCGTTCAATGAAGGCGCCGGTCTTGTCAAAGATGATGGCGCGGTCACTATTCGCCCGGATCTGCGCCATTAAGTCGAAAAGGAATTGGCTCTTTCCGGTGCCCGTCGTGCCAGCGACCATGACATGGCGGTGATGTGCCCCGAGCGGCATTGCTACCCCGGCGAGACGATAGGGTTTGTTGCCTGCAAAAAACGGCTTGGTGGCGAGTTTGGCATTCGATCGCGAGACCAGGTGATCCAAGTCCTTGGCGCTGACCACTTCCGCGCCGCGTGTGCGACGTTCCTTGATCAAATCTTGGCCAAACTTTTTGAACCAGATGAAAAGGAAAATCATCGCCGTCACGGCAAGGCCGAGCGACACCCAGAACGCGTCCGTGGCGGCGCTCGCCACCCGTCGCCAGCCGGCGCTGACAGACGGGTCGGCGAGGCACCATTTCAGTTCGATATTGATGCGGCTGCCATCGGGTTTGGGACAGGAGAAAATCTGGTCCGGATTGGCATTCATGGCTTCCAGGATTTTGATATGGGTGAAGCTCAGAAAGCTATTCCGGTCGACGCCATCTGTCGTCCAGAGCACCCAGGCGGTGAACACCACAAAGCCAAGCCCAAGCGAGACCAAGAGCATGATCTTGACCAGATGGATGGTCTCGCGGACTTGTAGATTGATGGTCTGGCCGCCGCGCACAAACCGGTCCATCGGCGTGCGCATCCAATTGTTGGTCGTGTCATGTCTCGGGGAGTGACGGTTACTCATCGGATCAACGCCTCGCCTTGTGCTCAATCGCGCGCAACCTGGCAAAGTGCTCGGCCTCGCCGATCCGCTCCGCTTCGACGTCGGAGAGCATCATACGAACGAGTTCATCCAAGATGAGCAGCCGATCGACGACGAGATCTAAAGTCTCCTCGACCGAACCCTTATGGATCGCCTCGTCGAGGATCCGGCGAGCCACCACAGACGGTGACAGACCTTGCTGGGCGGCATAGCGCGCCAGCACCGAATAGGTCTTCGCCGAGGCGCGAAACATGATGCGATTGGCGTTCCCCGCCGGGATTTCCTGGACCGCCATCACATAGACCGCCCACTGTTTTTATTAAGTTTTTTATTGCTATGCAAAGTCGTCGACAGACCGTCGACACTGCCCAAAACGTCTAATGTTTTGATTTCGCAACAAAAACAGGCCCGAAAGGGCACTGTGTCTTGTGCATTCCTCCAGACACCGCGACGGCGGCAACCCACTCGGCGCTGCAAAACAACGCACTGAGTCGAGGGTTTTTCAAAGCGTTTCAAAGATATTGGAAAGGTAATTGTCTGGGTCATCTACAGTTCTCCTCAAAGGTGAGAACCGGATGGAAAGCCCGCGACGTCAGCCCCCTTAAGATGCCGACGGGGCCGGATTTGTCAACTCTATAGTCAGGGCGCACCCGGCGAGCGACCGAAAAAGAAAAGCGCGGCGCAGCCCTGATCGGGCCACGCCGCGCCTGGTCTGCGAGGGTGATTTCAGCTCGCCAATCCGCATCGTTTGACGGGCAATCCCATCTTGCGTGCGGTCTCTACGGCATGCCGTGTGAAGGCCGATTTTTCACTGAAGACCAAGACCCCTTTGGGGGCTTCAGACAGCATGCGCTCGTTGCGCCGGAAGTAGCGGTCAGAGGCATGACCTTCGAGTTTATAGATCACCACATCCACGCCGTTTGCCTTAGCCCAGGACATGGCGCAGGCATCCGCGCCGGTCTTCTGACCGGTCAGCAAAAGCGCCATACGCCCATGCTTGTTTTTGACCTTGTCGAGCACGGTAGCAACCTTGGTATAGTCACTGTCATTTCGGTCCCCGAACAGGGCGATTTTCGCGCCCTCAATGACCCGGCCTTCGGCGGCCAAGATCTTCCGAGACCGGGAGAGATCCCGGGCGTCAATCATGGCCGATGTGATGATCTTTGAGGACGGCCTGGACCCGTGCATGGGACGCCATAATGTGGCGCATCTCGCCTCGTAGGTTGAGGCCCCCGCATCGCGCATCACCGACACCGCCTCCACCGCGTTTTGCAGCGCGCGAAGTCGGTCTGTTTTGCGTTCCAGTTCGACGCTCATGACTTCTGAATAGTCCTGCGCCGCGGCCGCCTCTTTCATGTCAAGCTCGGCCCGATCGGCCTGCTTTTCCAGACCTTCAATCGTGCGGTGAAGCACGTCTGTCCAGCCTTTCAAAATCCGCTCCAGCGACCCAGCCAGCGGGCCGTCTTCGAGCGCATCTGCAAGTTCGCCATAGGCGGCGCTGACAATATGGATCAGCGCCTCATCGGGCGGGATCGCCCCGGCGAAGTCTTCTATGCCTGGCGGGTTTTGCATCGCTGCCAGCACGCCGACCAGGACATCATTTTGCGTTTCCATTGGACATCTCCTTTTAGTTGGAAAACACCCCGTCTTCGGATTTCGAAAACAGTGGACACCCCTCACCCAAGTGCGCAGACAGCCGGGTCAAGGACGCGCCAAAGGCGCGCTTCGCTGTGGGGGAAACGATTTTTGGGAGCCTCCGCCGATCGCGCCGCCAGGCCCTGTTATCTCCTGCAGGCGCGTATCCTAAGTCCGCGCTGATCAGGCTGATCGGAGGATCACAAAAATGGTGGGGCCCCGCAGTCCTTGAGGCGGCGCTGCTGCACCTTGGTAGACTACCACCACAGTTGAGAGAGAGACCATCCGATGGGCCCGCGCCCGGGACTTGGGCCGCATGGCCCAGCCCGGTTAACAGCGCGGAAGCAGCCCGTCGGATTCAGTTGAAAAAAGCCGCGTCTGCGGCTTGTCAGTGTCACTCACAATCCTTGTGCGTGGCCTTCACAGGCTTTGCCGGTCTGCGCCACGCGCCCGCGCCAGCCGAGGCAAAGCCGAGGGCATGATCGTTACCCGCAGGGACAAGACCCGCGCAGGCGGGGCTTGGGGCGCGTCAGCGCCTAGAGCACGGCCCGGAGCGAAGCGCAGGGAGGCGTCCAGCCCATGATGGAGATGCACGAGGCAACCACGCTATGAATGAACCGCAGCGCTCATCACCAATTTGGCACCCCGCTAAGACCAACCTACCCTCAGCTCAAAAAGCGGGCGAACCCGTCAGACCATGTGCACGAGCCGGGCGGGCTACCGTTTGGTTATACGCGCGGTTCGTGTTTAACTGAGTGGGCCAGTCTCAAGGCGCTCATGCCAGATCAGCGCAGCCTGATCGAGGCGGTCCATGTCGCCCTCTTTCAAGAGATCGATCACATGCCTGAGGCCGTCTTCATCCGGAACCGGCTGGATCAGGAACAGCCAGGCGAGATTGTGATAACCCTTGCAAATCTCATTGATCACATGGGCCATGCCGGGGATGGCGGCGCGCCGGTCCATAAGCGTATCGACGGGAATACGAAACTGATGGGCTGAATTGCGCAAGGCGAGCAATTTGCCTTCCCCGATCCATTGCAAGATCACCGTCTGCGGCAGGCAGAGCAAGATGGCGGCATCCTTGATGTCCAGGAGCGTAAGGCCTGGATAGATATCCGCCCAATCGCCTGTTTTGATCAGACGGGCGGCTTTCTCCTCCAAAGGGCCCATCTGTTCAATGCCCATCACTTGCCCCGCCTCCGTGTCTACATGCGCCCATTCGTAGACCTGACATGCCCGCCGCGTCGACTTAACTCCGGTTCAGTATCGCAAAAAGGCTCAATGCCTAGATGATAGAGATCGCAAAAGATGAAGACGCCCATTCAGCCATGAAAAACTCATATCCACTCCACGCAAAGAGCAGACCAAAAGCACCGGTGACACCTCGGTATCTGAGCGGCTAATCAGTTTTGTAATGCTCGTCCAAGCGCGCTAAAATGCGCAAGCGCTCAGCCGCATTTCCGCGCGCTGCGCGGGCTCTGAAGCGCACTTCGGTATCGGCTTCAGCGATCACCCGAGCGGTGAGTTCTTCAAGCAATTTATTTAGACTGACGCCTTTGGCGGCGGCGAGGTCTTTCAGACGCTCATGTTGGGTGTCAGGCAGACGTAATGTAATTGTGCTCATGATTGGCTCCTAGTCTCCAGATAGCCGCCCGCGGTGACGACATTTAGGCCTTCAAAGACGAGGTCTGCGCGGGCGAAATCCTTTGTGTTCGCCGTTATGATGGCTTCGGCGTTTGCAGCGACGGCAAGTTCGATCAAATGATTGTCTCCTTCATCAGGCAGGTTTGGGCGCCACAAATAGTATATGCTCCGCCATTCAGAAACGCTGAGCAAGGCATCAAGAAGCGTGTCGATATCGCCTCGCGTGGCCGGGGCTGACGCAAAAAGTCGGTCTCGCGAGAGGACGTCTTCATATTCCCGCAAAAGCGCATTGCCAAACACAGGAACAATCTGACGCTCCAATGCAAGGCGTAATACCGCTCGCGGCGCGCCGCGAGCATTCATCCGCGCAGGCACGAAGATATTCGCATCAATGACAACGCGATCCATAAAAATCGACGGCATATACGACGGCAATCATCAAACAAAAGTTCCATGCGAGCAGCCGCCCGCGAAAGCGGGCGGCTGCCTTAGGGTGTTAGGGACTAGAACGGAATTTCGTCGTAATAGTCCGACGTCGAACTTGCGGCCTCGTTGGTTTCGGTACCGGACGTGGAATCATCGCCGGGCAGATCTTCGGATCCGTAGGATGAACCCGCGCCCACCTTGTCGAGCAGGTCGATCCGATCGGCGACGATTTCGACGCCGAACCGTTCAATGCCGTCCTGATCGGTCCAGCGGGTGTTTTGCACCCGCCCTATGATTTGAAGGAAAGACCCCTTCTTCACATAAGGCTGAACGAGTTTTTCGACATAGGCCTCGCCCCAACAGATCACAGAGAACCATTCGGTATATTCTACGATCTCCCCGCTTTCCTTCTGGAATTTGCGGGTTGTGGCGATCCGGAACCGGGCGCGTGTGGCTTTCTGTTCCGGAGCGATACTGATTTGCGGATCTGCGCCGACATAGCCGTCGACGACGAAGACATTAATATCACCAGACATGGGTGATCTCCTCTTGAGTTGAATTGGGTTGAAAAGCGGGATGCAGCGATCTCACGCCGCATCCTGGTCGGTTGAGCTGCGCGTCATTGGCGCGGGCCGCTCCAGCAGTCTCAGATCGTCAATAACGACTTCAGTGCTGTAACGGGTGACCTTGTTCTGATCTTCCCAGCTACGGGTCTGCAGCCGGCCACGGATGCGCAGCCGCTTGCCCTTAGAGCAAAAGGGCTGGATCACCCGCGTGATCAGCTTTTCATTGAAAGTGACGAGATCGAAGCCTTCGACCTCCTCCACCCAATCCTCGCCTTTGCGATAGCCCCGCGTTTGCAGCACCCGCAAATTGGCGACAGGGGTTCCTGCGAGGGTGGACCGGATATCCGGGTCCCGCGCCAAGCGCCCTGAGAGGATGAATTCTTGAGACATGGTGTCTTCTCCTAGTGTTGTGGCCGGAAGGGACTGTTCCCCGCCGATCCACTTCCAAAAGGCGAAGCCCTTTCCTGTTGGATGGTGCCGCCATCATTTAAACCGGCGGCGGCTCCGAACGCTTGAAGGCGGGCCTGACGGCGATGATTGCGAATACCAGGTGACCTGTCAGATGGAACGCGGCGACCATCGGGTCGCAGGAGCGCTCACGCGTCAGCGTGAAGCTCGGGTCTTTCCCCTCCCCCACGCTCCGGCGGGCATCCCCATCACTCAGAGAGGCGATTTTCATCAGCGACTGCGTGTTTTTCTCTGCCGGCTCTGGACCGTTTCTGAGCCCTTATTATCCGTTGCCATCTCTTTTCTTTCGCCAACAAAATCGCTCGGTCTTACTTGCTTCTACCACGCAAAAGCACAAAGAGTGAACATTTTTCACCACCAGGTCTTGTATGAGAAGGTATGTGAAACCACATCATATTGCGGCATACGTAAGGGAAACTGCTGATGGCGATTTCGAGTTCAGTCTCTGGTTCTCCAGAATCTGCTGCAACAGATATTGAGCCACCTTGCGTAACGCCAACTCGTGCCATTTCACACCGCACCAGCACCATTCTCTTCGTTCGCGCCGGCGGTCGTTGCCAGCGCCGGGGCTGCAATGCACGTCTATTTGAACATCACCTCTCCAAACAACCTGGCAACTTTGCTGACCGTGCGCACATTGTCGCCTTCTCTGAAGGCGGTCCCAGAGGAAATGACGGTCCAAGACCTCCTGATATAAATGAAGTCGATAACCTCATGGCCTTGTGCAAGGCCTGTCACAAGGAGATCGATGATCACCCTGAATGGTTTTCTCGGCACGATCTGAGAGCGATGAAAGACGAACACGAACGCCGTGTCGACGCCGCGCTTGATGCATCACCAGATCTTGCTTCCCACATCATTTCGTTCGCTGCGCCGATTCGTGGATTCCGGATCGCAATTCCCCGGCAGGATATGTTTTCGGCTATTCTTCCGCGTCATGCGTTTGATGGCTTGCAGACCTCAATCGATCTTGGGGCATTGACCGGATTGGATGAGCAAGAAGATTTGCTATCTATCGCCTGCCGACGCATCGATCGGGCGGTCTCTTCCGCTTACGGCACCGCCGGTCCTGTAGAAGCGGCGGGACATGTCTCACTCTTCGCGATCGGCCCAATTCCCTTGCTCACCTTTCTGGGAGCGCAGCTCGGAGATAAAGTAGCGGTAGACTTATATCAGCGCCACCGCGACACTGAGGATTGGCGCTGGAAGCCAGACACTGCATTCGATCCGATTGGCTACTGTCTGGAATATCTGGAAGATCGAGGCGAAGATGCGCCTGTGGCCATTCTGCTCTCCCTGAGTGGCAAGATCGATATGGGGACGCTACCGGCCGAAATCTCTGAAACTCACACAATCTATGAGATATCCCTGAAGGATGTGGATCCCACGCCCACCTTCCTCAACTGCGCGCGGGACCTCATCGCGTTTCGAACCTTTTGGCACGAGACGCAGTCCAAGATCGCCGCCCGGCATGGCGATGACCAACCCATCTCCATTTTCCCGGCGGTCCCAGCGCCCATTGCTGTATCGATCGGCAAAGATCGTCTGCCGAAAGCCCGCGCGCCACTTCGCCTTTATGACAATGACACCGCCAAAGGCGGATTCACATTCCAGATGGAGATAGACTAAATGAGCAGGACGTCAGACCTACAAGCCTTATTGGAGGCGCAGCATATTTCGCCAGACAGCCGCGAAATGGCTGAGCTTCAGAATCACCGAGCGGGTGTCGAAGCGGCTATTCGCGCGGCATTCCACGGAGCCAGTATTTCGATCCAATATGGTGGATCTAAGAAGAAAGGCACGATGATCAAAGAGAGCTATGATCTCGACATCATCGTGTATGCTTATCATGACGAAACCCGCTTAGGCGAGAATCTTTCCGACATTTACAACAATGTCGCTACGGCGTTGTCGCCGGACTATTTCGTTCATCCCAAGACAAGTGCGCTACGTCTCTATGCCAAAGCCGATGGCGCGCGGGGCGACCGTTTGCACATCGATGTGGTTCCTGGGCGATATGTGGATGAGAGTCGAGGCGACGCCTATCTGCATCAGAATAGCGGCCAGAAATCGCGTCTGAAAACCAATCTCCAAACCCATGTCGATCATATCAAGACTAGCGGCGTTATCGGTACGTTGAAACTCGGCAAGCTCGCGCGTGTGCGCTACGATCTCGATATCAAACAGTTTGCGCTCGATCTCGTCCTTATCGAACTCTTGAAAGGCAAAACCGCAGAATCTCTAGATCAACAGTTTACCCATGTGCTCCAGATCATCGCTGACCGGTCGACCCCAATCACGATTGAAGATCCCGCCAACCCTGCTGGAAATGATCTGTCAGGATTGTTGGACACACAAGTGTGGTCAGAGCTCAGAAATGTCGCGACCACCATGTTGAACCAGGCCGACTCGGGCGGATGGGGGCTTGCTTTTGGCGAAGCCGAAAATCTCGGTCCCGCAAGTGCGGCTATCATAACCCGAGCGGCAGAGACCGTTGATGCGCCGACAAAACCTTGGGCGAGATAATCGCCCCCGGCGATGGTGGAAGATACGCCCGAGCGCCCTCGACGACATTACCACCGCTTTAAGCGCTCAGCCCTTGCTGAGGCTGACAGAGGTCGATGGCAAATTAATACTAAAGGGCATGTTCGGTGTAAAAAGCGAGGGACAGACCGTCGATAGTTTCCCGGTTCGCATCCACTTTCCCGGCAACTATCCACACGGGTTGCCGATCGTAGAAGTTTTGGGTGAGCGCATTCCAACTTCGCCAGATCGACACATAAACTCCGATCGTTCTGCGTGTCTGTATGTTCCCGAAGAGTGGCTTGCCCACCGGCCTGATGATCGTTTCCTCACCTTTCTTAGAATTCCCGTGCGAAACTTTTTCCTCGGGCAGCTCTATTACGAAACGCACAAACGGTTTCCACCGACTGGAGAGCGCCAGCATTATGGCGCGGGTCTGATTGATGCATATTCAGATATCCTGGGTGTTCCTGCCAAGATCAACGAGATTCATTATTGGCTCCGTATCCTGGCCAGCAATCGCTCAAAAGGTCATTGGAAATGCCCTTGTGGATCTGGAAAAATCGTTCGGCAGTGCTGTAGACAGCTTGTTTTCGACAAGCAGCAAAACACCCCTGTTTGGCTGGCGAAACGTATGAAACGTGAAATATTAAAAGAGCTTGAGCACAGAAGGCAAAAACGCACTCGTCGGCGGGTTGATGACCAGAAGCGCGACGTCAGAGAGGCTGCGTAGAATATGAGGGTTGAACGAAGAGGAAAAATTGAGCCGCTTACGCCGCGTTGGATATTATTCCTGCGCGAGGCCATGGGCGGCGTCGACTTGGACGCCATTCAATCCTCCGAGGTTCTGCGCGCGGACTTTGCCTGTCTGTCTGGCTTGATCGCACTGGAGATCAAATCCCTTGAAGAAGACGGGACCGAGCGCATGGACAACCTGACGGATGAACTTCGTCAGCGTCCCGATTGGCCGGAATTCCTTGGAAGCGCACCGGTTCAAGCCATGACCCGTCATATGGATGACCCAGAAGCGGTGAACGCAAAATTCGTAAACCGGATCGGCCGAGCGATCGTGAACCATCTAAAAAAGGCCAACAAACAATTGGGTGCGCATCAGGACAATTTCCCGCGCAAGAACCTTGTCCGACTGATGCTGCTCATCAACGAAGATCATGAACTGTATGAACCCGCGCTCATTGCGCACATCGTACAGCGCGCATTGAAGCGGACAAAGGATGGACGCCCGCTATACCCCAATATTGATACGGTAATTTTCACAAGTGAACGACATGCGACGGTCAAGAATGGCCAAGTCGTCTTTCCGCTCATCGCGGTTGAGGGTTCTGGACTCGAAACAGACATTTGGAAAAGAACGATTGTCGATCATTTGTTCGAGCGCTGGGCGAACTGGACACATACGCCAACCTACAAAGGCAATCCTAAAGACGTAGCCTTCACCACCCTGGATCACGTTCCCGAAAAGATGGCGCGCCAAGATTTGTGGCGACTTCAATATCGCCGCCGCCCATACATGGCGCATATAAGTGATGAAGACCTGAGAGACCGCTTCGATGAAGCAATGGCGACGTCGATGCTCACCATGCACAAGCATGCGCCTGTCAAACCCTCAATCGCGGTAAGAGACCAAGCGATCATTTTGTTCACCCATGTGATGATGGAAATGAGCGAACGGGGCATAACCGCCCCGAAATTTGCACTCGAATCTAAACGATTGGTCGCCGCCGCAGGGCGGCTTAACATGCCGCCCCCGGTTGTGACTTGGTTTGAAAGCATGGACAGACGTTGAAGACTTCTGTCTTTGCAAAAATAGGCCAAAGTAAGCGCATCGGCTTGCTATGCCTTACCGCACCAACTCTCCTTCCAGCATTTTGGCATGCGCCCACTCAGCTGCCGCCTGGCTCGCAAACAGATGATAGCAGCCCGCCACGAGCACGCACCACGCCCCGACATCGCCCGGCTCAAGCCCAGCGCGGCGGACGTCTTCAGACGTTAATCGGAAAGGATCAGAGACGCTCATGCTGCCACCTCTTTCCCCTGAGTCGCAATTTTCGGCGAGATCAAGCCTTTGCCCACTGAGAAGGCCAGAATGTAAGTGACCGCTTTGTCGGCATGCGACGCAGCGCTCAAAAGCGCGTTCGGATGGGACCGAATCGTTTCGGCCCAATGGCCAATATAGGCAGCGTGAGAATGCAGGTGTTCAGGCTTCAGCGCAAAGCGCGCGCAGAGCAACACTGATCCAAGCTCAGCAACGAGCTCTTCAATGGCATACCCTTCATCGCCCCAGCGTTTAGATTCGAAATTCCGATCCAGGCGTTTTTCATGGCCTGTCGCATGAATTTGCTCATGCGCTTTGGTCGTCAGATACGTCTCGGGGCTCTCAAACGCCTCTGGCATGGGCAGCTGGATGAAGTCACTGCTCGGCTGATAGAAGGCCCGGTCGCCGCCATGGCGAAGCTCAACCGGAAACGCGTCGAGCACCTTATCAACTGGCGCGTTGTCGACCTGGTCTTTTCTGACCGGATAAAAGGCGTCAGGAAGCCCGTCGCATTGGTCGGCGCAGAACACCGGATAGCATTTAAGATATCTCAGAACCCGCGCGTCCTCATCGTCGTCGCTGTCTTCAACGATGCGCGTCTTGTAAAGTATGGCTGGCATAGATCGCTCGCCTTTGCGCACTTGACCGCCCGCGCGCTTGGCTTGGGCGTAAGTCAGCCAAAAGGGCGAGGCATATCCTCCAGCCGCGCCCGCCATTAAGAGCGTGATGGCATTCATACCGCCAAAGGGCTGTCCATCGGCGCGAAGCGGCAAATGCACCTCTCCGCAGCTTCTTGCGTCCCAGGGTTTTCGCCATGGACGAACGCCTGTTTCCAACGCCGCCACGATTTGATCGACAATCCGGTCGATCGGTTTCTCACCGGCCATTTTGGCCTCCATGTTTTAAATAGTTTCAGGGTTGAGGAGAGCGATCGAGCGCCCTTAAAAAATGCGCGGCCGCTAGGACATTTGCCCCGGCGGCCGCCAGTCAGGAGGAGACGCCCGTCTGGGCTCAGGTGCCGGCGTCGCCGAGGCGCACAATGGGGTGTACCCAGGCCTGCTCTGCCGTCATGTCTTCGACTTGGCTGACGAGGCTCATCTTCTTCTGGCTCTCATCAAGCACGCTGCCGAGATCGGCCGCGATATCGACTAGAGCACCCTTAGTGAACCCGGTCAGGGTCACAGTGTCGGGCGTCCAGTGCTTGGACGCCTCCGCGCCAATCTTGGCCGCGACGGCGCCGGCAAAGCCGAGATCAGGGCTCCCGACATAAGCCTGCCGCGGCTCGGTCAGGTCGACGCATTGGGCGACCAGGACGGCGAGGCAGGCCAGTCTGTCGGTATCCTTGAGCCCAAGGAGATGTTCGATCAGATCTTTGCCGTCTGGAGGCGTCACCAATCGATCTACTTCTTCTGTGGTAGCTGCCCAGCTCGTATCCTCTTTGACCACGTCATTCCCGATCCCGGTGCTAAACACCGTTGGTGAGATCTTAAGCGGACTTGCGCCCTGACAGGTGTCACGCAGACGGCCCGAAAGCTGGGCAATGAGAAGCGCGATTGCGACATCGGGACGAGCTGCAAGATCCTTGGCGAAGACCCGCGTGCGGATTTCGCTGAGGCGCTGTTTAAGCGCGCCGGACGGATTGAGGTGACGCTTGCCGATGTCGTCTTGCATACGAACTGCTTCGTCGGCCTTTTTGGCATCAACATCCTCAGCAGCATCCAAATCAGTACCGGATCCGGTGCCGGCGGTTTCAGTCTCCACGTCAGGCAGCTTATAGGTCACCACCGGCATGGACCCAAACGCGATGCGCGCGGTCATGCGGGCGCGAATGTCGCCTGAAATGGCGCTCAGCAGAAACGTATGAAGCGCTTCGAGCGCCGCGATGACAGCGGACCGGCTTTCCAAAGTACCGGTGTCGACATGGTCTCGCCATGCTTCATAAACCGCGCTTTCGAGCGTTTCCCATGTCGTATCGAAATCGACTTCACCTGGCTCATCGCCCAGTTCAACGAGATCTTCGAGATCGACGCAGTCTGCGGGATCGTCGGTCTCCACCACAACTTCAACATCGGCGAGGCCCCTGCCCGCAATGGCTTTGAAAAGCGGCTCAACCGCGTCGGCGAACGCTGTTTTCACGGCTTCGCCGGTTATCCAGAACGTATAGTCATCGAAAAGATCGCCCTCGATCTTCCCGCCAGCCTTGGTGTAGGCGGTCTCGGTTATGAATTGGGGGAGATGCTCATCAGAGCGACGCTTTTCAGCTTTGAGAAGATTGCGAAGCTGCCAGTTTTGAAGTTCGCCCGCCAAAGCCTGCTCGATAAACCCAGCGCGCCGGTCCAAATCCGTAATCTGACACAGGGTCTTCGCCATATCGAAACTGACCTCTCGGTTTTCCAAAGCGGTGAGGAAGTCGGCCGGCAAGGCGCCAAGCGCCTGGTATTGGCGGACGGTTCGGGCTTCGACGCCTAAAACGCCAGCGATTCGGTCCGGGCTCTTGATGGATTTGGAGAGCGCGGAGACGGCTTTGAAGATCTCCACGGGCGTCATGGCCCGCCGTTGGATGTTTGCCACCAGACCCGCCGCCATATGTTTCTGGGTGACATGCATGACGGCGATCGATTGATCACTGGACAGGCGACCATCGTTTTCCAGCCGCTTGAGAGCGAGAAAACGCCGGCGGCCATCAATGACCTCGAAGCCGCCGCCGCGTTTGATCACGATCAGGGGTTGGACCAGCCCGATCGCAGCGATCGATGTGGCGAGCGCTGCAACGTCTTCATCTTCAGCCACGTCTGCACGAGGATTATCTTTGCCAATTGAAAGCTGGCTGAGCGGAAGGGATAGCGCCTTATGCTCGGGCGCTGCGAGGGTTTGAGTATCGGCCATGGGGGCCTCCTTCTGGTTTTAAAGTATCGCCTGGCCGCACCGGCCAAGCCCCCAAAAGGCGGAGCCCTTTCCTGTTAGCGCGATGTCTTTGAGATCGCTTTTCCGACAATCCATGCGGCTATGGCGCATCCGGCAGGCGGTCATCATCGTTCCAATCGGCGCCTGGTCTTGTCGGCGCGCGCAGCTCGCAGCGAACGCCTCGTCCACGATTGAGAGCGGCGCAGGCTTGCGCGGCTTTAAGCCCCGGAGCGTCATGATCATGGGCAATTACGAGCCGGTCTATGCCGGGCGGCGCCTGGAACACAGCGAGATTTCCGGTGTTCAGGAGCGCCCAGGCGGGCATCTGGAACCTTCGCGCTGCTGAGGCCGTGCTCTCCAAGCCCTCTCCGACCAGAAGTTGATTGGTCGGCTTTGCCAGATGGATTGCGAAACCTTTCTGCCGACCGAAGACAAGCCGTCGCTTCGTGAGCGTTCTACCCTCAAAGAAGAACGTCGCTTGAACGCCTTCAAACCCGCCACGTGCATTCGAGATCCGAGCGATAAGACAAGGATGCATGGCAGAGCCCGGTTTCATCGACATGGGCCACCTCGGCAGGAACCCAAGGCTTGGGTTAGAACTGAGACTGTCCAGTCCACGTTGTTTCAAATAGCGCTCTGCAAGCGCACCCCGTGCAGGCCGGCGCGACACCCAGGCCCGCCGGGCATGGTTGGTACTTTCGGGGCGGACGTTTTTGTGGGCTGTTTGCGGATCATGGCGCTTTACGCCAAACGAGCGACGGTCGCTGTTTCCGACGAAATCGCCTTCGCCGGCAATACCGTCTCTTAAAAAGGCGGCCTTTACATCTCGCCAATCGGTATCGGAAAAGCAGTGGATCAAGAGTTTTCCATCTGCATTCAGACGAAGTGAAACGGATCGATCACGTTTAGAATGACCTGGCGCGGGTATCGCGCCGCTCTGACGGTCGCAGGCCAACCGGCCTCCATACCGGGACACTATGATTTGTATGAGGCTCATGGACGGGGCTCCTGTACGCTGCCGGCTCGCCCGGCGGGCGTCGCCCTTTCCTGTTCGATTGCCTGAACGTGCAATCGACCTTTTGATAGCTCTGAAAACCGGACGGGGCGGGCCCGCATTTGCTAGAGCAAGCGTGCCGATAGGCTCACCCCTTAAGAGTTGAAATTCTTAAGGGGGACATGATGTCCGCGCGTACTATGGCTGCGGCTGCTATTCTCGCCGCAAGTCTGTGATAAGGGGATCTCGCCATGAAACTAAAACACATGTTCGCACTCAGCTTTCCAGCTTTACTCCTTTTCGGGGCCGCCGCTTGTACCAACAGCCCTAACCCAGTTGAAGAGAAGGCACCTGCCGCCAGCGAGGTGGTGAGCGACACGCCTCATGTTGCGCGCGCTTTTGGCTCTGTGCTGCAGCGCGATCTCGAGACGCGCATTCTGGAAATTACACATAGCCCGGTACCAGAAGCAGACTGGCCGATCATGCAAATGGAATTCTACGTCTCGAATGAGATTGAGTTAGCGGATTATCGGGCGGGCGACGCCGTTGAATTCATTTTCAATTTCGCGGCCGAGCAAACGCCTGTCATTATCGCCATGCGGCGGACGAGCGCTCAGGAACTAATAGGCGCGTTGTGGCCCGAGGCGTTCCCAGAAGACGACACAGAAACAGAATAAGATCTGGTCTGAGGGCTAAAACGCCCGGTCGCGTATCAGAAACTCCACCCCACTTGGAGTTTATTTATGCTATCTCGACGATCGCTCATCAAAACCACGCTTGGCGCCGGCACCGCTCTTGGAACCGCCGCTCTGCTGCCAGCGTGGGCGCGTTCCGCTGAACAAGGTAATCTTGGCCTTCCGACCCTGACCGGGACGCAATTTGACCTGACAATCGATCAATTTCCCGTCCGGCTAGACGGTCGCGCCGGACTGGCAACTGGGATCAATGGCACCTTGCCCGGTCCACTGGTTCGCTTTCGCGAAGGCGACGATATCACGATCAATGTCACCAACAATCTCGAAGAAGACACATCAATCCACTGGCATGGCTTGCTGGTCCCGTTCTATATGGACGGCGTGCCAGGCGTGGCGTTTCCTGGAATCAAGCCTGGCGAGACCTTTACCTATCGCTGGAACCTGAACCATAGCGGCACCTATTGGTACCACTCCCATTCCGGCCTGCAGGAACAGCTTGGCCATTATGGTCCGCTGATCATTGATCCGAAATCACCCGATCCATTTGCGTATGACCGCGAATACGTTCTGGTCCTCTCTGATTGGAGCTTTGAGAGCCCGCACCGCATCTTCTCCAAACTCAAGAAGATGAGTGATTCCTATAATTACAATCAGCGCACCCTACCGGACTTTTTGGCAGATGCCTCCGATAAGGGGCTCGGCGCAGCGCTAGATCAGCGTATAATGTGGGGGGCTATGCGTATGTCGCCGCGCGATCTCTCCGATGTCACGGGCGCAACCTATACTTATTTGATAAATGGCCATGCGACGGCCGACAATTGGAACGCCATATTCCAACCGGGCGAAAAAATCCGCCTACGCATCATCAATGCATCGGCCATGACGCTTTTCAACTTCCGCATTCCTGGCTTGCCGATGAAGGTCGTGGCGGCGGACGGCCTCAACCTGCAACCCGTCGAGACTGACGAGTTCCAGATCGGGGTTGCCGAAACCTATGATGTGATTGTCGCGCCCGAGACCAGCGATACTTTTGCGATGGTCGCGGAATCGATCGACCGCTCTGGTCAAGCCGTAGCGACCCTCGCGCCGCGCGCTGGAATGCAGGCAAGCGCGCCAGCGCTGCGCCCCGTACCAACTCTGACCATGGCTGACATGGGAATGGCCGGTCATGGCGACATGAATATGAGCGCGTCTGAAGATATGACCGGTATGGATCACAGCGCGATGGGCCATGGCACCAACGCGCAAACGTCCACCATGGATCATGGCGCGCATAGTATGGATGGCGGGCCTGCACCCGAAATCACGCGTGGCCCGGGTGTCGCCAATGTTGCGATGATGCCAATGAGCCGGCTCGATGAGCCCGGCATCGGCCTAGACGATCAGCCACACCGAACCCTGAGCTACAGTCAGCTGCGCAGCAAGGACGCCAATCCGGATCTGCGCCTGCCGGAGCGCGAGATCGAACTTCACCTCACCTCCAACATGGAACGCTACATGTGGTCGTTCGATGGCGTGAAGTTTTCCGAAGTTACCGAACCAATCAAATTCTATGAAGGCGAACGCGTTCGTCTAACCATGATCAATGATACGATGATGCCACATCCGATCCATTTGCACGGCATGTTCTTTGACCTTGTGAATGGCGGCGGTCACCACAAACCCCGTAAACACACTGTCATCGTCAAACCTGGCGAGAAGCTCTCGGTTGATATCACAGCCAATCATGTTGGCGATTGGGCGTTTCACTGCCACCTCCTTTATCACATGCATGCTGGCATGATGCAGGTCGTCTCGGTCATCGGTGCTGATGACGCCCCAATGCACCGGCAGATGGATCATGACGGCATGGATCACGGCGATATGGGAAAGGCCCCGCCGCCCGAACCTCAGATCGGCGACGACATGATGGGGCATGGTCATGGCGAACATGATGGCATGACCCATGGGGAGAAAAGCTGATGCGAAAGCTTTCAAAGACACTCCTCCTCGCCATGGCGGCAACGCTCGCAATCACGCCGGCATTTGCTGAAGAAGACGATGGAACCTCACCGCCCTGGTCACAAGCCGACGAATATTATGGCCGCGAAGCGATGAGCAAAGCCCGCGCTGATGTGCAACACGAAGCCGGTGGCCAAACCAATTGGTTTGTCATGGCTGACCGCTTTGAAACTCAGATTTTTGATGATGAAGAGGCATTGGTGTTTGACGCCCAGGGGTGGTATGGCGGCGATATCAACAAGCTCTGGATCAAGGCTGAAGCTGAATACAGTTTTGAGGATGAAGACCTTGAAGACGCGGAGATCCAAGCCCTCTGGTCGCGCGCAATCGCGCCCTATTTCGATGTGCAGGCAGGTTTGCGATATGATCTAGAACCCAAGGGCCGCGCCCATGCCGTGCTCGGCGTGCAAGGATTGGCACCCTATTGGTTTGAAGTTGACGCTGCTGCCTTTGTAAGCACCGAAGGCGACGTCACGGCGCGGGTCGAGGCCGAATATGAGTTGCTGCTAACCCAACGTCTGATCCTTCAACCCCGCTTAGAAGCGAGCCTCTCCGCTCAGGATATTCCTGACCTGCAGCTCGGTTCAGGTTTGACCAGCGTCGATGCCGGCCTGCGCCTTCGCTACGAAATTGTTCGCGAATTCGCACCATATATTGGCGTCGAATGGCAAAGCGCTATTGGCGATACCGCAGACTTCATTGAGGCGTCTGGAGGCGAAAAAGATCAAACGGCATTGCTCGTCGGTGTGCGAACCTGGTTCTAAACATGATGGAGATCTAAATTGGCCGATATGGGGCATATGATTTTTGGCAATCTTGGCGCGCTGATTTTTTGGGGCGTCCTGGCATTGCTGATCTATGTCGCTGTGCGTGCGACCATCAATCGGGTCGGGTCGGACTCCAAGTCCAACGACCCGGTCGATATCCTCCGGCGACGATATGTGCGCGGCGAAATAGACAAGGAAGAATTTGATCGTCGCATGAAAGACCTGACCTAAAGCCGCTTGCAGACCCCACAATTCTTGAGGGGTCGGGCAAGTGTCCGGCGTATCACCCAGACAATGCCAGTCGCTGAAGACAGCGACGCTCACGCATATGGCTAACTGGGAGGCGCTTTTGGGCGACTTGATTGAACCGAACCTGCATCCGATTCTGGTGCATTTTGCCTATGCGCTTAGCCTCACGGCTTTTGCCTCTTATGTGTTGGCGGCCTTCTCGCCTGTCGAGCGATGGCGAGCGACCCTGCGGCCGGCTGCGGACTGGATGCTGGCCTTTGGTGCGATCGCGATCGTGTTGACCATAGCAGCAGGGTTTCAGGCCTATTACACGGTAGCTCATGATGCGCCGTCGCATGCAGCGATGACCACGCACCGCAACTGGGCTGTACCATCCGGCCTCGCCATCCTGATATTGGCGGCCTGGCGCTGGACGGGAAGAACAAAAGCCCCCTCTGGTATTTTCGTCACAGGCTTGGCTGCGGCCGCGCTCGGCTTAACCGTCACAGCCTGGTGGGGCGGTAAAATCGTCTATGGCTACGGTCTTGGCGTCAAAAGCCTGCCGCAGGTAACCGGAGATGGCCACGACCATGATCATGGCGGCGGCGTCGCCGCGGCAGATCATGATATGGATCCCATGCCAGACTCGGCACCGACCGCGGATGTCCATGACAATGCCGACGGCCATCACGACACCGCCCCAACCAGCCATGACAATAGTGATGGGCACCACGACGAAGACAGCCCGTCCGCGATACCTGCGCCACAAGCCGGTTCGCCGGCGAGCGTCGCTGACGCTTTCGGCGAAGCGCTAAAAGCAGGGGATGAGGCGGCGCTGCGCGCGCTGTTTGCGCCCGGCGCTGTGATCGCAGAAGGCGGCGGCGCAGAGCGTTCATTCGAAGAGTATGCTGGCCACCATATGTCTAATGATATGGCCTATGCGGCGGCGGTTTCATTCGATCTCAAAGACCGAAACATTCTCGAGAATGGCAATATCGCTACGGTGATCTCTCAATCGGAGATTAACGGCGCCTATAGAGGCGAGCCCGTGCACCGCCAAGCTATGGAAACCATGGTTCTCAAACGCGACGCTGGGGTCTGGAAGATTCACCATGTCCATTGGTCATCCGCGCCGATCACCGAAGATCACGAGCACTGATAAATGGCTGGGGGTGGCCAAACACAGCTTGCGGACCCGCTGATGGGTCAAAACCACTTCACCGCGGTGCGGTGGGTGTTGGCGATCGCTGTAGTCCTCGGTCATATCTGGCTCCTCACGACAGGGTTCGAACCGTTCCGCATCCACGAATGGACTGCCAGCTATATGGCCGTGAACGGGTTCTTCGTCCTGTCAGGCCTCTTGATTGCCAAGAGTCTTCATACAAGGCGCGATATGAAGGCTTATGCAGTTTCACGGTTTCTGCGGATCTACCCGGCTCTGGTGATTATACTTGCAGCTTTTGTCCTCGTCTTCGCGCCTGTCTATTCGGCCGAGGGCGGCGGATCACTGTTTCAGCCGGAGACCTGGCAATACACCTACAAAGTCTTGGCGCTTGGCGATCCCGACAGCGCGCCCGCACAGATATTCTCTCAGAATTTGGAAACCGACTTTAACGGGCCGCTCTGGACCATTCGGTTCGAGCTAGCAGCGTACATCCTAGCGGGCATCGCGTTCATGTTTGGCGCCGTCAACGGCCCATGGCGTGTTCTTAGCGTCTTCTTGCTTGTGCAATCGGTCTATCTTGGCGCGCCTGTGTTCATCGATACGAGTGCGCTCCCGCCGAGCGTGATGTCCTTGCTCCGCCTCTCATCGGCCTTTCTGCTCGGAATGACGCTTTGGCAGTGGCCTATTTTGCGCAGGCCGCCCCTGTTGGCGGTCGCAGGTCTGATTGCAGCGTTCGCGCTCCTTGGCGGCGGCCCCCTCGGCGAATTGTTTGCGACCCTTGCCCTCACAAGCCTTATGCTTCGAGCTGGATTGCCAAAACGTGCGTCCGTCCGCATCGCCAAAATTCCGGACTATTCGTACGGGATTTATATCTGGCACTATCCGCTTTTACAGGTATTTCTGGTTGGCCAACCAGATCTTAGCCCCGCTGCCCTGGCTATAATGACTGCGCCGCTCATTCTGCTCGTGGCGGCCACTTCGTGGCATGTCATCGAAAAGCCAGTGCTTGCTCTGAAGCTGCGCGCCCGACCGATAAACCAAAAAACCGTATCGCCGGAGGTGGCCGCATGACATCCGCGCCGCATTCACTGATTGAAACATTGCTTCGGGCTCAAAGCCAATTTGAGAAGCTTATAAACGGCGCATCTGAAAACACACCCGCAACTAAGTTTGCAGAAATGGCATTCATGACGGCCGAGGTGTGCATTCTTCTTTCTGAGGCATTTGCGAAGTCGATCGAACACCGCCGAGAAAATCTCCTCAGGGCAATACGAGCGATGGCAGGTATTTTCAGAGGCCTTGAAAGAGCCTCGCTGGAAACGACGAGCAAAAGCCCGAACACGCTCGGGACCGTATGCGGTCAATGCGAAACAGCGATCTACGCTTTTCTTAAAGCAACCGAGCCTGACACTCAGGGGAGATTGAAATGAGCGCGGCGCCCTGGTCTGGTGCGTTGGCCATCGGGGTCGGCTGGGCCGCGCTCGACGCTCGCCTTGGCAAAAACAAGGCACATGCTCACTTGGCACATCAGGTCATACTCGGGCTGGATGGCGCAGTCGTGGTGACGACAAACTCAGAGATAATAGCCCCGAAAGGCAAGGCTATTCACATCCCTGCTGGGCAGACCCATTCCATCGGTCCTGAGGGACGCCTGACGCGCTCGATCTATATCGATCCACGCTTTTCCGGAATTCGAAACGATCAGCAATGCAATCAGCCTGCCTGCCTTTCGGATGATCTATCAGCCGCTCTAGAGCACATCAGCGACATTAATCAGGCGCGCGATTGGGCGAAAAGGTTCGCGGGCCGGTTGCCTGGTTCGGCCATAGATTCACGCCTGCAAAAAGCCCTTGGCAACGTTCGCGCACTCGCCAATCCCGCCGCTCTGGCGCGTGAGCTCGCGCTGTCTCCAACTCGGCTGCGAGAGATCGTCAAGGCGGACTTCGGTGTTCCGCCCAGCAAGCTATTGCAATGGTTGCAATTGCTCGGCGCCGCCAAGGCAATGGAGGCGTCCTCCAGTCTCGCTGATGCCGCGGCGGCGGGCGGTTTTGCAGACCAGGCGCATTTCACACGCCGACTGCAACAATGGTTCGGGGTGACCCCAAAAATTGGCCTGTCGGGTTTGGAGGTGTCCGTCGATGATCTCAGCTGATCCCTCACCCAACGCGGATTGGTCGGCGCGCTTGTCTTGCTCAAGACAAGCGATGCGGGCCCTAAGTATATATACGGAGTTACCAATACCCCCTATGGGTATTAACTCATTTTCGAAGCAACGCATCGCTGTCGCACGAATTATGTGGCGGCAACAACCAAAGAGAAGGAAAACACCATGCGCCTCATCCCCACTGGGCACGCCCTATCCATTTTTCTCGCCATCACGTTTACGCTCTGTATCGCATGGGGGTTGGTCGCACCGCCTAGTCTCCACATGCACGGTGCGTGGGAACAGCTCCTACCCGGATTTGAATTCATTTCGGTTTCAAGCTTCTTCCTCGGCCTCATCGAGTCCTACGTTTACGGCTGGTATATCGCGCTTGTCTTCGTGCCGCTCTACCGGCTGTTCAATCGCCAGAAAGCCTAATGCAAGAACTCCATTAAGGATCAGCCGCCCAACCCGGGCGTTGACCTTTAAGAGTGACACTGAAGCCAAACCCCGGAGGGGCGGATATGACCAATACCGATCATAAACATCACGACCATGGACATCATGATCACCACCACGGGGATGATCATGATTGTTGCCATGGTGGCGGAGACGCCGATGCCGGCGCGGACGGCAAATATGATCTCGTCCCGCAGGGCTACTCAGGCACGGTCTATACATGTCCGATGCATCCAAACGTTCGCGACGTCCGAAACTCCGGGTGCCCGATATGCGGCATGGCACTGGAGCCCGAAGGTGTTGTTGTAGGCGAAGAAGACACCTCAGAACTCGACGATATGACCCGTAGATTCTGGATCAGCGCCATCTTCACCATCCCACTTGCCATTTACGCCATGGGTGACCTGATCCCCGGCAAACCCCTCGAAGGGCTCTTGCCCGCCGGTTGGTCCCAATGGGCTCAATTCGCGCTGGCCGTTCCTGTCGTCCTTTGGGGCGGATGGCCCTTCTTTGTGCGCGGCGTTCGATCGGTACGCACGATGAACCTCAACATGTTCACCCTCATCTCGCTTGGCGTCGGCGTGGCTTTTGTCTTCTCGCTTGTTGCAACCGCTTTGCCAGGCATTTTTCCGCACGCCTTTCGCAATGAGGCCGGCGAAGTCGCTGTATATTATGAAGCCGCTGCGGTGATCACGACGCTCGTATTGCTCGGCCAGGTCCTGGAGCTACGAGCCCGAAGCGCGACATCGGGCGCCATCCGCGCGCTCCTTGAACTCACGCCGCCAACCGCAAACCGGATCATGGCTGACGGCCAGGAAGAAGAGGTTTCCGTCGACGATGTCCAGAGCGGTGACCGGCTACGGGTCCGGCCAGGCGAAAAAGTACCTGTCGACGGCGAGGTTGTTGAAGGGCGTTCGAATGTCGACGAATCCATGATCACTGGAGAACCTATTCCAGTCGAGAAAGCAGCAGGGGATCCAATTACCGGCGGTACAGTTAACGGCACCGGATCACTCGTTATGGCCGCGACGCGCGTCGGCGAAGATACAATGCTATCGCAAATCGTACGCATGGTCGCCGAAGCCCAGCGCTCACGCGCGCCCATCCAGAAGCTCGCCGACACAGTGGCCGGCCTGTTTGTCCCGGCCGTCGTCGTGATCGCGATTATCACATTCATCGTCTGGGCGATTTTTGGGCCGCACCCGGCCATGGCTTTTGCGATCGTCAACGCCGTGGCTGTGTTAATTATTGCGTGTCCCTGCGCACTTGGTCTTGCAACGCCGATGTCAATTATGGTCGCCACAGGAAAGGGCGCACAGAGCGGCATTCTTATCAAAAATGCTGAAGCGCTCGAGACGTTTGAGAAAGTCGACACGATCGTCGTCGATAAGACTGGCACTTTGACAGAGGGCCACCCCAAACTTGTGACAGTCGAGCCTGCGAGTGGTCTCGCAGAAGCAGACTTCCTAGCTTACGCTGCCGCGATTGAACGCGGAAGCGAGCACCCTCTTGCGCAAGCCATTGTCAACGGGGCCGAAGAGCGCGGCGCAGCGCGCCTGGAGTCGACTGATTTTGAATCGGTCACCGGAGAAGGCGCGCAGGGCCGGGTCGATGGAAAGCTTTTCGCCATCGGCAACGCCAAGATGATGCGCCGGGTCGGTGCTTTTGACGAAACACTGAAAGCCCATGCTGAAAGCTATCGCCGCGACGGCCAGACGGTGATGTTCGCCGCTTTGGACGGCAAACCGGCGGGCCTGATTGGTGTCGCCGATCCAATCAAAGAAACGACCCCTGAAGCCATAGCCGCCTTGCACAAGGCTGGCATGAAAGTCGTCATGCTGACAGGCGACAGCCTGGCAACAGCACAAGCGGTTGCACGCCAAATCGGCATTGATGAGGTAGAGGCCGATGTGTCACCAGAAGACAAAAACCGGATCGTGCGCGAACTCCAATCGAAAGGTGCGGTCGTCGCCATGTGCGGCGACGGCATCAATGACGCGCCTGCCCTTGCTCAAGCGGATATCGGAATAGCCATGGGAACCGGTACAGATGTGGCCATGGAGAGCGCCAGTGTCACCCTGGTCAAAGGCGATCTTCGCGGTGTCGCCCGCGCGCAGCGGCTGAGCCGCGCGACGATGGGCAATATTCGCGAGAACCTGTTCTTTGCCTTTATCTATAATTCGCTCGGCGTGCCGGTTGCTGCCGGCGTCCTCTATCCGTTCTTTGGACTGCTTCTCAGTCCAATTATCGCCGCCGCCGCAATGAGCCTCAGCTCATTCTCGGTCATCGCGAATGCGCTGCGACTACGCTCCGTCAAACTATAATTTCGAAGGAAACTCTTATGTCAAAATGGATTCTTGGCGCCTTGGCCACCGCCCTTTTCGCGCTTGCCGCTGGGTTTTTCGTCTCGGGCGGTTTAGCGAGCCCTGCAAATGCGCAAACCATTACCGTCTATAAAACACCCTGGTGTGGATGCTGTACGGCCTGGATAAATCACCTTCAGCGCGATGGTCTTGAAGTACGTGTTATCGAACGCGAAGACCTTGCACCTGTGCGGGCCTCGCTGAACGTGCCCGATGAACTTGCCTCCTGCCACACCGCGTCGGTTGATGGCTACGCGATTGAGGGCCATGTCCCGGCCTCGGAAATTCGTAAGCTTCTGGAAACCCGGCCAGATGCGGCGGGGCTTTCGGTGCCTGGCATGCCAATGGGCGCTCCCGGAATGGAAACGACAAGCCCGCCTGACGCCTATGATGTCATTCTGTTCAGTGCAGAACAGCAAAGCGTATTCGCGAGCTATGTCGGCCGATTCCCGGCTGAACAGGCGGTTGGGCAATGAAATCCGAAACCTATAAAAAAGGCTCGCTAAGTCTCGCAGGAACCGTCGCGATGGGCACCGGTGTCATGATTGGCGCCGGGATCTTCGCCCTGACCGGGCAAGTCGCGCAATTCTCAGGACCGGCGTTTCCGCTCGCCTTTTTACTGGCAGCTATGGTCAGCGGGTTCAGCGCCTACACCTACATCAAAATGTCGAACAAATATCCGTCGGCCGGCGGCATCGCGATGATCCTTCAAAAAGCCTATGGGCCAACGACAATTGCCGCCGCCAGCGCGCTGCTCATGACGATGTCGATGATCATCAATGAGAGCCTCGTCGCTCGCACATTCGGCGCCTACACATTGCAACTCTTTGATGTTTCGAAAGACAGTATTCTGGTACCCGTTCTGGCCGTCGGATTGATCGTTTTTGCGTTTATAATCAACATATCCGGAAACAAAATCATTGGCGGCGTATCCAAAGTTGCTGCGGTCCTGAAAGTTGGCGGCATTCTGATCTTTGCTGGCGCTGCGCTCTGGGCGTCCGGCCTTTCTTTTGAAGCAGCCTCCTCGGCCACAACAAATGAGACTGGACCTGCGGGATTCCTCGCCGGCGTCGCCCTCGCCATTCTTGCTTTTAAAGGGTTCACCACGATCACTAATAGCGGCGATGAAGTCAAAGACCCCAATAAGAATGTCGGCCGCGCGATCATTTGGTCGCTGGCGATCTGCCTTGTTGTCTACATGGCTGTCGCTCTAGCGGTCGGGTCCTCACTGACACTTGAAGAAATTGTCGCAGCCAAGGATTTCTCGCTCGCAGAAGCCTCGCGCCCGGCTTTTGGTGATTTTGGCGTGGCGTTTACCGTGATCATTGCAATCATCGCCACCGCGTCGGGACTGCTCGCCAGTGTCTTCGCGGTTTCGCGCATGCTCGCCATGCTGACGAATATGAACCTGATCCCGCACAAGCATTTTGGCATGCCCGGCGGCATCCAGAAACACACGCTTGTCTATACTGTTGTTTTGGCTGCCTTCCTGGCCGCTTTCTTCGATCTTGGGCGGATCGCTTCACTCGGCGCAATTTATTATCTCGTAATGGATATTATTATCCATTATGGCGTGCTGCGCTATTTACGCGAAGATGTCGGCGCCCGCGCCTCTATTCTAGTCGCCGCCATATTATTCGATCTGATTGCCCTTGGCGCCTTCCTGTTCATCAAAGCGACCGCAGACCCAATG
Organism: Hyphomonas sp. UBA4505; assembly: GCF_002388685.1. Lineage (NCBI taxonomy): Bacteria > Pseudomonadati > Pseudomonadota > Alphaproteobacteria > Hyphomonadales > Hyphomonadaceae > Hyphomonas > Hyphomonas sp. UBA4505. The sequence goes on from NZ_DGMZ01000010.1 coordinate 193,947, forward strand.
ATTGTCGTCATCGCGATTGGGTCAATGGCTGCAATCTTCGCTTTCGAAGCGCTCTATCTCGGCCGGATCCGCGACAAGGAGGCGCCCGATCATGCGCATTCTCACTCGTGATGTAACTGGTCCGCCGGGGGTAAACCTAATCGAGTTCTGCGAGCGAACGGTGAGCAGGACTTGGATCCTTATTGGTTTAAATGCGATGGCGCATCCTATCGCGGGGCGTATGACAATGCTTTCGCGGCCCCGGCACACCGCGAGGTTCTTGCCATGATCCTGGCGATTGTCATCTCCGCAGTCACCTTCGTGTTATCCGGCGCGCTTCATTATGCGATTGTCTCAGGCGCATTCCGCCACCTCGGAGCTGCGAGCTATCATCGTGGCCGCAAACTGGTCACTGCGCTTTGCGTCTCGGGGATTGCGCATCTCGCGGCGGCCAGTCTTTACGCCCTCGCTTACGGCCTGGGCCGCGCTCTAGAGATAGGAGATCTAAGCGGTGATACGCCGACGACAGCCATGGACGTCTTTTACTTTTCGCTCGTCAGTTACACCTCACTCGGTCTTGGCGACATTGTTCCAACCGGTCATTTGCGCTTCGTCGCCGGTGTCGAGGCGCTGAATGGTTTTCTGCTCATCAGTTGCTCGGCGGCGATGCTGTTTCTGTTCATGACGGAGCAGAGCGAGAAGAGCAGCTCATGAGAGTCTCCTCTCGCGCATCAATACAGTTACACCTGAAATGTTTGGCGCGCGCCTGCGCCTATCAGGGAAGGAACTCGGCCACGCGTATTATTGAGGAATGGGGGCACAAATGACCAATCTGGTAAAACGCTATGGTCTGATCGGCATCGCCATCGTCTTCCTCGCTGCCGCGATTGTCGGCTGGACACAGCTACGCAACCCCCATGAAGAACTCGGCCATATCGAAGTGTTCGGAAATGTCGATGTGCGCCAGGTCAATCTGGGTTTCAAAGTTCCCGGGCGCCTCGCCGAAATGATGGTCGATGAGGGCGACGAGGTCGCTGCGGGTGCAGTTGTCGCAAAACTCGAGCCGATTGACTATGAAAATGAGGTGAAACTCGCGCAAGCGCGGGTTGCGCGGTCTCAAGCTGCGCTCAACGTTTTGCTCGCCGGCTCCCGACCCCAGGAAATCGCGCAAGCTGAAGCGCAGCTCGCCGAAGCAGAAGCGGCTCTGACCGTCGCTGAAACCACCCTGTCGCGGCAGGAGTTTCTTGCCGAGCGAGATATCGCCTCACACCAGGCCCATGAGGAAGCCGAAGCGCGGCATGGCGCGGCCATTGCGCAGCGTGACGCCGCCGCAAAAGGCTTGGAGCTGGCGCGCATCGGACCGCGCTCTGAGGATATCGATCAGGCGCGTTCAATGCTAGCCGCCGAGCAAGCCGCTCTCGCCCTGGCTGAGCAACGCGTCGCCGATACGATGCTGACCGCCCCAAATGAAGGCATCATTCTGACACGTGTTCGCGAGCCGGGCGCAATCATCGGCGCAGGGGAAACCATTTATACCTTAACCTTGACGTCGCCGGTCTGGGTGCGCGCCTATATTGAAGAGCCAGATCTTGATTTGATCCAGGCCGGTATGGACGCCGAGGTGCGCACCGACTCCGGACGCGTCTACACAGGGCAAATCGGGTTCATTTCGCCGGTCGCCGAGTTCACGCCAAAGACGGTCGAAACCCGGTCATTGCGAACCAGCCTTGTCTACCGCGTGCGCATCATCGTTCAAGATCCAGAACACCGCCTGAAACAAGGCATGCCGGTTACAGTCATGCTCAGCCCCGACCGGGATGTTTGAGCGTGCCGGGCCCGCTGATCCAGATAGATCAACTCAGCAAGCGCTTTGATAAGGGTGCCCTTGCGGCGCTCGATTCTGTTACGGCCCATGTCAATGCAGGGGAAGTCACTGGTCTGGTTGGTCCCGATGGGGCTGGAAAAACCACATTGCTGCGTCTGATCGCAGGCTTACTGGTTCCCTCAACCGGTAAGATCACTGTCAACGGTCTGGATCCCGTCACGGATAACGGAGCGGTTCACCGGATTGTGTCCTATATGCCCCAGCGGTTTGGGCTCTACGAAGATCTGAGCGTCCAGGAAAACCTGACGCTGTATGCTGATCTGCGGTCAGTTCTCGGGTCAGACCGCGAAGAGGCCTTTGAGCGGCTTTTGGGATTTACAGGCCTCGCACCGTTTACAAACCGGCTGGCTGGAGCGCTTTCCGGCGGCATGAAGCAAAAGCTTGGCCTTGCCTGCGCCCTCATCAAGAAACCCGACTTGCTGTTGCTTGACGAACCAAGCGTTGGCGTCGATCCGATCTCCCGGCGAGAGCTTTGGCGCATGGTCTATGAACTGGTCGATCAGGGGATTGGCGTCGTCTGGAGCACGGCCTATTTGGATGAAGCTGAACAATGCGCCCGCGTTCTGCTCCTGAATGAAGGCGCCTTGCTTTATGCAGGCTCGCCGCAAGACCTCACAGACGGGGTCGCCGGTCGCACCTACCAGATCCGGCATATCGACACCGATCGCCGCGAAGTCCTAAGCGAAGCAACAAAGCTGGCAACCGTGATTGACGGCGTTATCCAGGGAAGCCGCGTGCGTCTGGTCATGGCCGAAGGGGCCGATCCGCCAAGTCTCACGCCGCTGAATGCTGGCGTAGCAGCTGAAATCTCGCAAACCCCGCCGCGGTTTGAAGATGCCTTCATGGATCTGATCGGCGGTGGATTTCGCGCGACGTCACCTTTTGCCAATCGAGAGGATAGCGCCGCACATACTATGAATCAGGTGGTAGAGGCGCGCGCGCTAACGCGGCGGTTCGGGGATTTCACAGCTGCTGATAATATCAGCTTCGAAGTGGGGCGCGGTGAAATCTTTGGCCTGATTGGACCCAATGGCGCTGGCAAGTCGACCACGTTCAAAATGCTGTGCGGTTTGCTCCAGCCGAGCGAGGGCTCGGCCCGTGTGGTTGGCCTTGATTTGCAAAACGCCCCAAGCAAGGCGCGCGGCCGGATCGGCTATATGGCTCAAAAATTCTCGCTCTATGGCGATCTTAGCGTTCAGCAGAACCTCGATTTTTTCGCTGGTGTTTATGGCCTGACAGGCAAATCCCGCAAAGACGCCATCTCTCAAATGATTGAGACGTTCGGTTTTGCTGACAGGCTGGATGTCAACGCCATGGGGCTGCCGCTTGGCTATAAGCAACGCTTGGCGCTCGCCTGCGCGGTTATGCACGAACCGGATGTCCTTTTCCTTGATGAGCCGACATCCGGTGTTGATCCACGCACCCGGCGAGAGTTCTGGACCCATATCAATGCGATGGTCGCCAATGGCGTCACGATCATGGTGACAACGCACTTCCTGGATGAGGCGGAATATTGCGATCGGATGGCGCTTATTTATCGCAGCAAGATGATCGCCAGTGGCTCACCTGATGAGTTGAAAGACCGCGCCCGCGCAAGCGGCATGATGGACCCAACGCTTGAGGACGCGTTCATTGCGCTGGTTGAGCAGAGTGATCGAGAGCGCGAGGCGGCATGAAGGACCGCGAACCCCTTGCGCTGCGGTGGCGACGTCTGACCGGTCTGATCGTAAAGGAGTCGCGCCAGGTTCTTCGCGACCCGAGTTCCGTCTTGATCGCGGGCGTGATGCCGCTCTTGCTTCTCTTCCTGTTCGGCTATGGCGTAACCTTTGATCCACGCCAACTTGATGTCGCATTGGTGGTTGAGCAGCAGTCATCGGAGAGTGCGAGCTTCCAAGCCTCGCTTGAAAACTCAACCCTGTTCGAGGTCGAAACGGGCCCGGATCGTCGCCTGTTCGAGCGCGCGCTGACACTTGGCGAATTGGATGGGTTAATCGTGCTGCAAGCTGATTTCGCGGAGAAGGCGTTTCGGGCCGAAGGCGCGCCTATTCAGGTTATCGTGGACGGCGGTGATCCGAACACGGCATATCTGGTCAGTGGTTATGTCGAGCTCCTATGGGCCAACTGGCTGGAACAGGAATGGATCAGCCGTGGACGACCGGCCCTGGCGCCAAGTGTGCAGCTCGAACCACAAGTCTGGTTCAATCCGGAGATTTCGAGCCGAAACTATCTCGTGCCAGGATCGATTGCGATCATTCTGACAACGATTGGCGCGCTCCTCACCGCCCTGGTCGTCGCACGCGAATGGGAGCGTGGCACGATGGAGGCATTGCTCGCGACGCCGGTTGGTATCTTGGAGCTGCTGATTGGCAAACTGGTGCCCTACTTCCTGCTCGGGCTGGGCTCCATGGCGCTCGCGGTCATCACAGCCGTGCTTTTGTTTGGCGTGCCGTTTCGGGGTTCGCTCGCCGTGCTCATTCTGTCCTCATCGCTCTTCATGCTGTGCTCGCTCGGTCAGGGCCTTCTGATCTCTACCTTGACCCGCAACCAACTGGTCGCCGCGCAAACCTCAGTTTTAACCGCCTTCCTACCGGCTTTCTATTTTTCGAACTTCGTATTCGAAATTGACAGTATGCCGCTCGCATTGCGCCTGATCAGCTATGGCGTCCCCGCCCGATACTATGTCTCGACCTTGCAAACTGAATTTCTCGCAGGCGACGTCTGGAGTGTTATCGTTCCGGATCTGATTGGGCTCGGCGTGTTTGCGCTCATCATCTTCGCTCTCACGGCGCTGACCACGCGCACGCGTCTGGAATAGCGTCATGTTTCAACGCATCTGGTCTCTCATTGTCAAGGAGCTTCTCGCCAGCGCCCGCGACCCGCAAACCCGCTGGGTCGTGCTGTTTTCGCCGCCTTTCCTTCTGGTGATTTACGCCTTCGCCATCACCCAGGAAATCTCCAGCGTCACGCTCGGCGTGTACACCCAGGATCGCGGCGTCGAGGCGCGAGAACTGATCAGCAGATTCGAGGGATCACCGACTTTTGAAGAAATTCTCTATCTGCGTCGCGACGCCGATATCGCCGCGGCAATTGATTCTCGTTCGGTCGATTTGGTCTTGAGGATCGGTCCGGACTTTTCCCGGCAATTGGAGCGCGGTGAACCAGCGAACGTACAGCTCATTCTGGATGGCCGCGCCTCCAACGCCGCCCAAATCCTTGCAGGTTATTCAGGGCGGATCGTCCAGGATTTCAACGAAGATCAAGCGACCGCGCTCGGTGTACCGACCCTCACCAAGGTCGTGACCCGTGTTTGGTACAATCCAAATCTCGATCCGCTTTGGTCAGCCGTACCAGCGCTGTTTGCCGTCCTGACCGCGATTGTCGGGTTCATGGTCTCGGCCCTGTCCATCGCACGCGAGCGCGAACTTGGCACATTCGAGCAACTGCTTGTGTCGCCGCTCAGGCCAACAGAGATTCTGATCGGCAAGGCGGTGCCGGCTCTGATGATCGCTTTGGCAAGCGCGACAGCAATGCTGATCCTTGGCTGGCTGGTTCTGGATGTTCCCCTGCGCGGGTCTCTGCTTCTGCTTTATGCCAGTATGATCATCTATCTCGCCGCGATCATCGGGATTGGTCTGTTTATCTCTTCGCTCGCAGCGACACAGCAACAGGCGATCATCGGTCTTTTCATCTACATGATGCCAGCTGTCCTGCTCTCAGGGTATGCAACCCCGGTCGCCAATATGCCCGATTGGCTCCAAGCTTTGAACGAGTCCAATCCGATCATGCATTTCATCGTGATCAGCAAGGCCGTCTATATGAAGGACGCGCCAGCTGAACTCTTCTTCCACCATACCTGGCCCATGGCGGTTATCGCTGTCGTGACCCTTACCGCAGGCGCCTGGCTGTTTCGCAGGCGCGTGTCCTGAACCACAAATAAACAATCCGGAGGGGCAGCAATATGTGTCTGTCAGCAGAAGTCAGTTTCATCGCCGCCGCAGGGCTTATCCCGGCAGGCGCGCTTAGCATGCGCCAGGCCTGGCGGGGCGACCGGCGCTATTTGCCACTGGCAACCCTGCCACTCCTGTTCGGACTGCAACAGCTTGCTGAAGGCGTTGTCTGGGTGGCCGGCGCCGGCCAGAATACTGAGCTCATTGCCACCGCTTCACTCATTTATATGTTCTTTTCCTGGCTCGCATGGCCTGTCTGGATCCCGGTCTCGACTTTCGCCTTGGAGCCGGCGAAGCGAAAGCCCTACTTCCTCATATTCGTCATTGTCGGCGCGATGCTCGGCGCCTTGCAATATGTGCCTTACTTCGCGCATGCGGATTGGCTCAACACGCGCTTCCTCTCGCACGTGATCATCTATGAAGGTACTGAGCTGCTGGACTTTGTTGGCCGCCGAGAAGTCACTTATGCAATCTATATATCGGTCGTGATCTTGCCGCTGTTGCTATCATCCGTGCGCGGTGTACGCATCTTTGGCCTGCTGGCGCTCGGTGTGCTCATCACCACCTATACATTCTTTGCATATGCCTATGTGTCAGTTTTTTGTTTCGGCGGTGCTTTGATGTCGTCCTATCTCGTCTGGATGATGTTCAAGGGCAATGGCGCGCCGCGACGCCGCTTAGAAGGTTCATTCGAGGCCGTATGAGGTCTTAGAGATAACCGCTGGTCCCTCCAATATCGGCCGGGGATTTTGAAGCGTTCACTCGCGAAACGGAAACGCATCACAAATCGTTTTCCGAGGGGGCGCGCGAGATGTCGCGTAATACAAATCAGAAGCTAAAGAACTGGTTTTTGGAGCGCTCCAGAACTTGCGACCGCGTCCACAAGGCCGACGCCGTATATCAGTTTGCTCCTTGTCTGAGAGGACCAATACTCATGCCGACAAGACGACAAACACTTTGGGGACTCGGTGGTGCAGCGGTTGCAACCGTCGGCGGCCTATCCCTGCTATCCAACTTGAGAAGCCATGCGGGGCCCTCAGCATCAGCGGTCCAATCCTCCTTCAAACTGCCTGAAATACTTAAAGGAACGCGGAAGGGGGCTGAAACAGTTTATGATCTCCAGCTTCAGACGGGCACCTCGAATTTCTTGGAAGGTTTGAAAACCGAGACAATCGGAATCAATCAACCGTATCTTGGCCCATTGCTTGAGATGCAGTCGGGTGAAAGGGTCAAACTAAATGTCCACAACACGCTCGATGAAACGGCGACACTTCATTGGCATGGCTTTCACCTGCCAGCGAGGTTCGACGGCAATCCGCATCAGGCAATTGCCCCAGGCGAAACTTGGTCAGCTCAGTTCGTCGTTCGCCAGAGAGGTGGACTCTACTGGTACCATTCGCACGCGCATAAACGCTCAGGCCCGCAAGTCTATCGCGGGCTGGCCGGACCGATCTATGTTCGCGACGAAGAAAGCGACGCACTGGATTTGCCAAGCGAGTATGGCGTAACCGACCTGCCCTTGATTGTTCAAGATCGCGCCTTCCAGCGTGATGGTCAGCTTATTTATGGCACCTCGATGCATACTTTGATGATGGGTATGCTCGGAGATACGCTTCTCGTGAATGGCGCGATCGACCCTGTGTTTGAATATACAACCGACCTGCTTCGGCTGCGCCTCCTGAACGGATCGAACGCCCGCATCTACAGATTTTCATTCAATGATGGTCGCAGCATGCGCCAAATTGCCAGCGATGGCGGTCTGCTAGCGGCACCGGTGCCTCTGACAGATATTATCCTCTCTCCTGGTGAGCGTGCAGAGATTCTCGTTGACCTTAGCAACGGCCAGCCCGCTCAGCTTGTCGCCCACCCAGTCCAGAATTCGATGATGGGCGGGCGCATGATGAGAAGCCGGATGGGCAATCGCCAAATGCGAGGGTCGGGTCCAGAGTTTCCGGTTCTATCGCTGCTGCCAGCGCCTACGCGGCGATCAGCCGAGCCGGTGCCGGGGAAACTGCTACAATTGCCTAGACCCAATCCCGCCGCCGCCGTTCGAACGCGCAGATTTGTCATGAACATGCCGATGGGGATGATGGGAGGAGGTTTTACGATCAATGGCAAGACAATGGATATGACCCGGATTGATGAACGGGTAAAACTGGACACCAGCGAAATCTGGCACATCGAGAATACCTCGATGATGGCACACCCATTCCACATCCATGATGTACAATTCAGGATACTTGACCGAAACGGTCGTCCGCCGTCGGCGGCCGAAAGCGGGTTGAAGGATACCGTTCTTGTCTCACTTGGCGAAACGGTTCGGCTTCTGCTCGCATTTTCCGACTATAGCGACCCAAACACGCCTTACATGTATCACTGCCATATTCTCGAACATGAGGATGCTGGTATGATGGGTCAATTCACCGTGGAAGCCTGACGATGCTTTGGGCCTCACCAATTAATGCTCTTCAATCACAGTGTATAACGCGCTCAGCAAGATCAAAATCGTTTGGATATCTAATCCCGCGAGCAAGGCGATGCTTATCAATAGGGTGAATTTCGGTATGGATAGGGTCTGCATGACATGAAGGCTCCGTTGATCGGGCCGCCCTTCATGGGCAGCCCATGTCACAACGTCGCGTGATATGTTGTGCCAGATATGCGGATGAATTGCGGAAGAGATGCGGAGCACATGCGCATATGAAGAAACAAAGCTTTGGCGCCGCACTGGGCGCGCTGATTAAGCAAAAACGAACGATCCTTGGTCTGACGCAATTGCAATTGTCTGAAGACGCTTACCAATCGCCGAGCAAGGTCCGTCGCATCAGCGAGCTCGAGAGCGGCACGGTCGCGAACCCACATCCCAAGACTATCGATCCATTGATTGTGGCTCTCAAAATCAGTGATGAGGAACTCACCCAGTGCATGCGCGCAAGTGACTTTCAACCGGATGCCGACCTTGAAGACGCCTACCGAAATGCAAGCAACTTGATCGACGCCCTGCTCTATCAGTTCGAACATGACAATCCAGATGCGAGTTTCGGCGAGGTCGACTCATTTCTAAAAGCCAAGGCGAGAGACTGGCGCGAACTGCGAGACCGCATCCAAACGCTCGAAGGTGCAGAAATCGAACTAACAAGGCTGAAAGACAATGCCACAGCCGCCCTGGAGCAAGGCGACTTCGGAGCAGCTGATGGATATCTCGAACAGGCCGAGGCACTGCGCCAGACTGAGCATACGCTGAGCGAGATCCGCAAGCTCGCAGCCATTCGCATCGCGCGCGGTGATGTCAAACTCCTCAGTGGTGATCGCCTGGGCGCATATGATGCCTATGTGGGCGCAGCAGATTTCTTTTGTGCCTTCGATGTGGATGAATCGGTCATGACTCTGGATGTCGTGGCCAACCGGATCTATGAGGCGGGCCGCCGATCCCTCGACAGCCATTTCCAAGTCGCCTCTGACCTGCTCGACAAGGCGACAGAAGCCAGGCTTGACCAAGGAAACGAACAATCTGCAGCGCAATTCAAATACAAAGCGGCACTTATCACCCGAAACCAAGCGCTCAAGGAAAGCCGGGATAAAGCCAGCGACCTCATCGACCGCGCGATCCGTTTGAACCGCGAGGCCAAAGCCGTTCTTGTTCACGGCGAAGATGCCTTTTTTGCCACGACAACACAGATCAACCTTGGCAACTGCCTGATGGATAAGGGCAAACAGCTCGGCGGTGAGGCGGGGATCATCTATTTTGACGAGGCCATTGCGTTATTTGAAAAAGTGTTGGCGCAAAAAGGGCTTGAACAGGATTTCCCTGAACTCGCATGTCACGCCAGCAACAATCTCGGAACGGCGCATCTCGCAAAATCCGAAAACAACGATCTCGAGGCGCTCAACGCCGCACTCGAATCGTTTAGGCGTGCGACAGCACTTAGCGCACAGGCCAATCAGCCCGACATTTGGGCTGCGGCTCACGTCAATACCGGCAACGTCTTGGCGAGCTTGTCTGATCTCAACGAGAACGCTGATGAGAAGGCGTTCATGCGCATACAAGCAATCGCCGCCTATTGCGCCGCAATCGAAGTCTATCCGCTGTCTTTCTTTCCTTATCAGTACGGCCACACCCAATATGGATTGGCGACGATATTACAGGCTCACGCCATGGCGCTGCAGAACGAATTGACGGAGCTGTATCTATTGCGCGCCATCGGCTCCTATGAGGAAGCGTTGAAAGTCTTCTCCGAAGGCAGTGATCCACTGATGTGGGCGAGGATCCAGACCTATCTGGGGACCATCTATGCCGCCCATTCAGAGCTCGATGGCACAACCAGCGTTCGCCATGATTGCGAAACCGCCATCGCCCATTTTCAAAAGGCAGCGCGGGTCTTTGAAACTGAGGGCTATACCGAACAGTTGGCAACATGCTCCCGAGCCGCCAAAACGATGCAGCAAAAGCTGGATTCTCTGCCGTCGTCGGATGTGTAGTGGATCGAACGAGTCGCTCAGAGGCGTAGCGAAAAACTTTTGAGATGGGTCACGCGCCCAATCAGTTCTGTGACAAGAGCAATTGTTGTATTAAGGGCCGACATTGGAGAATAGAGCCGGCATCGGAACGCTATTGAAGATGATTTACAGGGGTCTGATTGCGTTTCGCGTAGTAGCTTAATGCCGAGATATATCTCAAACAGGCGCTTTGAGCGCCGGGGTGAGTTGGGCAGATGAAAAACATATTGTGGAGATATCAATGATGCGGAGTTCACTAATCTATTGCGCGCTCGTGATTTTCGGAGGGGCCGCATATGCAGATGAACCCATGACCCGCGACGCAGTTGTCGAAGCGGCGAAAGATGGGATCGAATTTGTTGGGAACACGTACGTTCAGGAGCGAAAGACCGAAAATCCTGACCTGATATTGATCGATGTGCGAACCGAAGACGAATACGAACTTGGGCATATTCCGGATGCGATCTGGATTCCGCGCGGCCGGGTCGAATTTGAAGTCGCCGAAAAAGTACGCGACGCGGAAACCGAAATCATTGTTTACTGCAAGACCGGAAGTCGAGCAGCGCTCGTCAAAAAAGCGCTCGATGCGCAAGGATACCAAAGCGTTGTCGCTCATGAAGGGTTTGAGACCTGGGCGCAGGCCGGCCAGCCCCTGGAGAATGATCTGGGCGTACTGCAGCTCATTGAAGGCAAAACCGAGGAATGATCGTGTGTCGCTGCGACCTTCTGGCAAAAGCAGAAATCGCTGTAAATGCCCGTCACCCTAGCTGACGCGATCAATCACGCCATTAGGGAACAAGCGTAAAATGACAGCTTTCTTCACAGTGTTTGTAACCGTTTTCTTGGCTGAGCTGGGAGACAAGACCCAGCTGGCGACGTTGCTATTTGCATCGGACGGCGATCGGAACAAATGGTTTGTGTTCTTTGCCGCCACTGCCGCATTGACCGCTTCTACGGCGATCGCCGTCATGTTAGGAGCCGCCGCAGAGCGCTGGCTAAGCATGCTGCCATTGAAGATGATTGCAGGCTTGGGATTTGTCGCGATCGGCGCCTGGATGATCCTCGGTCACTTTCAGCGCGCATGAAACCGCGATTGCTGACCGAGCAAAGATCACCACGGATTTTAGCGCGAGCATATGGTTTCGTACTCGATCCGGAAAATGTGAGACTTCCCATTTCGCACTCACTTCAAATGCTTATGCGCACCCTGAGGTTCAGTCAAAATAGAGCTTGCCGTTGCGTTCTATCAGTCGCGGTGCTTGCGCTAGGTCATTGCACTTTCCGTCGATGTTTTGACCCGTGGCAACATCAAACCTGTAACCGTGCCATGGGCAGGTGATGTTGCCGCGTTCATCAAGTTTGGCCTCATTTAGGGGGCCGAGCATGTGAGGGCAGATGGCGCTATGAACGATCCACTCATCGCGCCATCGCCGCACACAGAAACGACCAGCTTGCGTCTCAACCAAATGAGTTCCGAGCGGGTCCAGCTCAGATACATCCCCCACCAAAACCGACGCTAGACCTGGCGGTTCATCGCGCCGCGCTATCCGATCATCCAACGCAGATTGTCGCCCCGACATTAAGCCAAGGTCTTCATCGTACAAAACGCGATACTGATCTGTCAGATACTTCAGAACGAAGTCGGCAACGGTGTTGTCCGCAGGCGCTTCGGGTAAATAGAACCGGACATCGACTTCTATCTCATCGCCAGAGAGTTCTGTCGCCTGCGTATGGATTTCGGTCCCTGTTCCCATTCCGGAAAACACCGTGGATACCCAATAGTGTCTGGTCTCATCAACGATGAGGTCCAAAAGCTGATAATCATCGCCGCCAGGAAGTCCGATCTTTGCGCGCCACCCCCAGGGGCCCTTGCTGATCAGATCGATCGACGCGAATGACGAGGCGTGAACATAAGGAAGATGCTCCCAATCATGCGCATTCTCCATCATTCGGGCCATATTCACCGGCAGACGGCGCACATAGTTTCCGAGAAAGTGGAGGTCTTGGACACGGTCATAGCTCACGCTGTTCGGGCGAGACGCACATAGATCTTTTTCGGTTTCTGTGAGCATGGCAACGGGCCTTCTGAATAGGTGTTCGGACAATCGATAGTGTCACTAAAACAGGAGTCTAGAGCGCAAATCAGCATCTGCTAAGAGCTGGCGTTCTACATGTTGATCAACCCGATATTTGTCGCGGAAAATATCTGGCATGCGAACCTGGTCTGCTCCCTGAAAAGTGGTCCATTATTTGAGTTAGTTCCGGCTTCAGATATGGAGCTGAGACATGGGCAAGAGATCTACGCCTGAAGAGATTATTGCGAAGCTGCGGGAGGTGGAGGTGCGCCTTGCTCGCGGTGAGACGACGGGTCAGGCCGTGCGTTCGATCGGCGTGACGGAGCAGACCTACTACCGGTGGCGCAAGGAGTATGGCGGGCTGCAGGTTGGCCAGGCCAAGCGGATGAAGGAGATCGAGAAGGAGAATGCGCGGCTTCGCCGGGCGATCTCCGATCTGACCCTCGACAACCAGATCCTTCAGGAAGTCATCAAGGGAAAGTTCTAAGCCCTTCACGCAAACGCGAAGCGGTCGATCATGTGGTTGAGACACTCGGCGCAACCGAGCGCCGGGCCTGCCGTGTGATCGGCCAGCACCGTTCCACTCAGCGCAAGCCGCGCGTGCCGCGTCAGGACGAGGATGTGCTGACAGCAGCCATCATCGCCCTGGCGGAACGGTTCGGCCGGTATGGCTACCGCCGGATCACGGCCCTGCTGAGACGGGATGGCTGGCATGTGAACGAGAAGCGCGTCTATCGCATCTGGCGGCGTGAGGGGCTGAAAGTGCCAATGAAACAACCGAAACGTGGGCGCCTCTGGCTGAATGACGGTTCGTGCGTAAGACTTCGGCCAGCGCACAAGGGCCATGTCTGGTCATATGACTTCGTGCAGGACCGCACCCATGACGGCAAGGTGTTCCGCATGCTGTGCGTCATAGATGAGTTCACCCGCGAATGTCTCGCCATCCGCGTCGAACGCAAGCTCAACTCGCGTGATGTGCTCGACACGCTGGGCGAGCTGTTCGTGCATCATGGCCCGCCGGAGCATATCCGCTCCGATAATGGCCCCGAGTTCATCGCCACAGCTCTACGGGACTGGCTGGCACGTATCGGCGTGAAGACGCTCTATATCGAACCGGGAAGCCCATGGGAAAACGGATACTGCGAAAGCTTCAACTCCAAGCTCAGGGACGAGTTGCTGGCGAGGGAGATCTTCTATGATCTCAGGGAGGCCAAAGTCCTGATCGAAACCTGGCGGCGGCACTACAACACCGCGCGCCCACACTCTTCTCTGGGCTACCGGCCACCCGCTCCACAAACCATCTTGCCCGCGGCGTTCATACCGCCTTACTGTGACGAGGTAGCGGCATGAACGCCGCTACGTGGAAACCGCCGGACTAACATTACCGGTGGACCACCCCTGTGGGGCAGAGCATGTCCACGACTGCGTTCACTCTGACCCGGTCGACGACGAGGATTGCATCCTTCGCGGATGGGATGGGCGGATATCCAAATACAATAGCCTCACTTAGCAACCACTGTTCATCAATGATCCAGTCATCATAATGTCCACCAAGCTGTAGTACGGGTGTATCAGAGACAAGATCGCTGACCCGAAAGGCGGCGACATCAACATTCTGATCAGGATGAAAGACGGGCTCTCCCATCAGCGTTAGCCCGGCGGCAATTTCATCCGGCGTCATTAGCACGCCTGGTGCTTTTGCCAGGATCGCATTGATTGTATTGCCTTCAAGCACGTGACGGGCAGTCAGGAAGACCCCCTCTCCAACATGAAACCCTGTACCCATGGCTACTTCGCCGTTCGGCAACAATACTTCAATGGCGACGCACCCACGCAGATACGTTCGAAAATCCCCATTATCCAAAGGCGCTGCACTCATTCTTCCAACTCTAAGCAGAGTCGTTTCAGAAGACGACTTTACTCCGATTTTTAAGATCTCAGGGCCGCATTTTTAAGGGATGGAACTTCCCCAGACGTACAGAGCCATACCTGTAAATCGACCGGTGAGCATGAAAACGTTTGGCCAAGATTATTTGCGACAATTGATGCCGGCGCGTCGCTACAGCAGCGCAGCATGCTGCGTTGGCGGCGCTCGCAATCGACGACTACGCTGCCTTATAACAATGGGTCACGCTAAGCGTGATCATCGCGTCGAGCCTTTCTGCCTTTGCCGGGATGGGCGTGCTCACCGTTGCGGCGCAGAGACCGAAGCCTGCCGAAACTGAAGAGAGACCACGCTGATGAAAATGTCCCCGCCACCTTTGCCTTGGCTAATTGGTGCGTTCCTAGTCGGGGCTGTCCTTGCCATATCCTTCCGGGTAAAACTCGCAATTGATCAGCAAGTCGTACCTACGCCCCAGATTGCGGTCTCATCGCCCGAAGAAAGTTCAACACTCGAGGCGTCCTTCGCGCGCATCGATGTCGAAGCGCGGCTGCGCGCCGCTTTGGCGGCGTACTCAGTCGGTGAAGATCTCATTTCAGATAATCTGCTCACTGACGCCGAAATGCCGATCGCATCTCTGTCTGCGAGCCTTTTAACGGATGACGACCGCGCCCGTCTCAATGAATTGGTCTACCAAGCGCGAATGGCCATTCTGACAAAGTCTGGCGTGGAGGCCAAAATCGAAACGGCGATCAAGGACCTGCGCCAAACGCCGCACCATGAATCTGGGTCTCCTGCGACGCGGTCGGCCATGGCCGGAGCCATCGCCGATCAAATCGAAAAAGCGATGAATGGGTTTGTCGAAACGCGCTCCAGTCGGGACAAGCGTACTTATCTGATGGGTTACGGCCACTACCAGACCGCCGACATGCTGTTTCAAACTCATAGAGACGAGATCCGACTCTATAGCGAGACAGCGGACGCCTTGATTGAAAAAAGCCTGCTCCTGCTGGCCGATTTCTATCCCAGTCCGCGCCTCGCTGATGCAGAGATGCCCTAAACCCTGCGACGCTTCCCCAGCTCTTGTCCACAGCATAGGGTGTAATGGCCACCCCGCCTTCCCGTCTATTCGTCCAGCACATCTATCAGCGCCAAATCAAAAGGCGCGCAAAGACGAGAACCGCAAGAAGGCACCAGATGAATCACAATCCGAGCCACGAACGACAATCCGCCGAGCATGCCAGAACCAGAAAACCTAACAATTTCAGCGGTGCAACCTGCATTCTATCGACCCTTGGGATTGGCCTTCTTGGCCTTGGCGTCGGCGCCATCACCGCACCCTATTTCAGAGCATCAGCGGCGCTGATTGCACTTCTGGGACTGACCGTTCATCTCATCGCGCTGATCCATACCGCTCGGACCAAACATCACGCATCATCTGCGGGCCGGTTCTGGCTGACAGCGATCTATGGGAGTTGCTGGATCATTCTGCTTGTTCTGACTTTTGCTCTGCTAAGGGCGTGGCTTGTACACGCGTGATCAAACGGCCAAAGCCTCAAGGCGGTCTCGCGGCGACGCGATAATAACCGCCGGATCAACAGTCGCGATCGACTTGTCGGTGTCCGGGCACTCGATCGTCCTGATCATGTGGCCAAGCGTGTTCAGCCGGGCCATGCGTTTGTCGTCGGTATGAACCGCATACCAGGGCGCAAATGGGTACTCTGTGCGGGTGAGCATCGCGTTGCGCGCGGCCGAATAGTCGTCCCATTTTTGCAGAGCGACCGCGTCAATCGGGCTTTTTTTCCACTGCTTCAAAGGGTCTTGATCTCGGGCCGCAAGTCGCCGCTCCTGTTCTTCCTGGCTGATGTCGAGATAATATTTGAGGATCTGCGTGCCATCGCGCACCAGCATTTGTTCAAATGCGCCAACATTGTCGTAAAATGCCTCGACTTCTTGATCGCTGGCAAAGCCCATAACCGGTTCAACGCCAGCCCGATTGTACCAGGATCGATTGAAGAGCGCGATTTCACCATCAGCTGGCAGATGTGGTGCGTAGCGTTGGAAGTACCAACTTCTCGTATCGCGGTCGGATGGCTTGCCAAGCGCCACAATGCGCGTCTCTCTGGGGCTGAGATGGTCCGCGATGCGCTTGATAACGCCGTCTTTGCCGGCAGCATCGCGTCCCTCGAAAATCACCAGAATCCGATGACCATGCGTGATCGCACGGCGCTGGATCTTGACCAGTTCTATTTGAAGCGCGCGCAGTCGGCGTTTGTAATCCTTCTTGGAAAGACCCGTGTCAGCGTGATCATCTTTTGGCATTCGCGCGAACCCTTTCATCATTGGCCGGCGAAACTTGTCTTATGGCCGGGCGGGCCAGTTCGGATGAATATAGATAGTCTCGCGTTAGCGGCACTGCGTCCTGGCGTTTACCGAGCTGAAGCTGGAACACATTGTGAAAGCCGTGGCGAAAAGACAGCTCACTTGTGACGAGATAAAAATCCCACATCCGCACAAACCTCGCATCATATAACTTTTCAGCATCATCCGCGCGGTTCAGAAATCGCTGCCGCCAGGCTTTTAGCGTTTCCGCATAGTGCAAGCGCAGGATCTCAATATCCAGAACCACCAGCCCGGCTTTCTCAATGACGGGGACAATTTCCGAGAGTGCTGGAATATAGCCCCCTGGAAAGATATGCCGGGCGATCCATGGATTGGTCGCCCCTGGTCCAGGCGACCGTCCAATCGTGTGAATGAGCGCCGTTCCATTCTCGCCGAGACGGGCCGCAATCTGGTCGAAATATTCGCGGTAATGCGGCACACCGACATGTTCAAACATACCAACCGAGACAATCTTGTCATACTCGCCGGTAAGGTTGCGATAATCTTGAATCTCAAAATCGACACGGTCGCTGAGCCCGGCGGTCTCAGCGCGCTCTTGAGCCAGACAGTGCTGCTCACAGGATAATGTCACACCGTGGACCCGAACATCTTCGCGCTCCGCCAGATGCATCGCTAGCCCGCCCCATCCGCACCCAATATCAAGCACCTGATCCCCGGGCTTCAAGCACAGCTTGCGCGCGATATGATCTTCCTTAAACCGCTGGGCATCGTCGAGCGATGTCTGCGGCTTCGGGAAATACGCGCAGGAATACTGCATGTCGTCATCAAGAAAGAGGCGGTAGAGATCGTTGCCGATATCATAATGGTGCGCCACGTTCCGAGCCGATCGCGCTTGCGGATTAAATTGCGCAACCGCACGAAACGTCTTTCGCAGGAAAGATGGGAGCGCCGCATGCGCGCTGCCCTTAGACAGAATATTGGTCCAGAGAAGATCCAGCAGATCATATAGATCGCCGGTTTCCAGCACGAGGCCTTCTTCCATATAGGCCTCGCCAAGCTGCAATTCAGGATCGAGCACGATGCGGCGAAGCCAGGCCTCAGATTTCACGGCGATACGAACCGGATGGTCGCAGTGCTGGCCAAAAACAGCTGTCTTGCCATTTGGAAAAACGACTTCCAGGCGTCCCTTGCGAATAGACTTTTCAAGCCGTTTTTTGGCGATTGTGCTCCATAGACTCATCAGCGGCGTCCTTCTGGCTTGGCAGCAACGCACTCCGGCGTGCTCACCATATGATCTGATACGGATAAGACGGCCCGGCCCCTGAACCATTACACTCAGGGCCCAGCGCCATATTAAAAGTGACCGAAAATCCGTTCGCGCTTGAGGGCGATTCCGGCGGCGTGCGTATCACACTCCTCAAGCCCCAAAATACGTGGAACCGCTTACGAATATGACGTCCGACCCAAGCCCTTCAGAACGGCGCAAACGAGCCATTGAAGCTGCGCTCATCGAGTCGCATCAGGACATGTTTCGGTTTCTCAAGCGAAAATTGCGCAACGACGCGGATGCCAAGGATGTGCTGCAAGAATTCTATGTTAAGGCGCTGACCCGGTTTAATGATCTTAAAGATGAAGACCGGCTTCGAGGCTGGTTGTCTCAGATTCTTCGCTCGACAATCGCTGATCATTTTCGAGCAATGACGCGCTCAGACAAAGCGTTGGAAACCTATGCGGCAGAGGCTGCCCTCCTGTTCGATGATGATGAGATCGACTTTGTTATTTGCGCATGCCTCTACAAAATGTTGCCGACACTGAATCCCGACTACGCGGATCTGATCTGGCGGGCTGACCTTATCGGTGAAGATCGCTCTGTGATTGCTCATGATCTCGGCCTGTCTGAGAATGCGCTTCGAGTGAAACTTTACCGCGCACGCCGGGCCATGCGCCAGCGCCTGGAACAAACCTGCCTGACCTGTATCGAACACGGCTATTTTCAATGCGCCTGTCCGGGCGCCGAAGACTTGCGAAAACGCGTTGAAGCGACCGCCTTGTCCATACCTCAAGGCAAGCTTGCGCCTTGATACGTTATCGCGGCGGCGGGGTGTAACGCCGCTCCGGTTCGCGCGTCTTTGTTTTCAGGTCCGCAATAGGCGGTTTTTGCTTGTGCTCGCCGAGCCAGGACGAAGTTGAAGAGAAGGAGATCGCTATGAACCGTGTCAAGAAAAGCGCCGTCCAAACGCCCAAAGCCAAAGTCAAACCGCCCGTCAAAAAGGGCTGTTGTTGCGCAGGCGGCTCGAAGCCGGGCCGAGGCAAGGAAAAATCGACGCCAGCGCCAAAAAGCGCTGGTGACGCAGCCTGACCCTTTCGTTCTCAATCGCCCCCTTACCGCGAAAGGCTCAAGCCATGCCAGATGATCAAAGTATGACAGCTAAAAAACCCCGCAAAGCCAAACGCTCTGATCCCAAAAAGAAAGCGTCCAAGAGCGCCCGCCGGGCGCAATCAAGGCCGGAGTCCGCAAAGCCCATTCAAGCCTCGTCCCGGCCCAGCCTGCCAGACGCCGCTGCTTATGGGGTTGATCTCATGCAGAGACAAACTCTGTTCTTTGACGCGTTGCGCCAGCGCGCCAACACAATGCTCGCCCATGAGCGAGACGGCATGCCACCTGTCTTGAAGTTCAAGTATGAGCTCGTGGCGGACGCAGCGACATTTGAACCTGCGTGCAATTATCAACTTCTAAAAATACTCGAGATTGGCGATATCTGCCTCGACGATTGTCTTGATCCAGACAAACCACCCGTGATCATTATCGATCCCCGCGCGGGTCATGGCCCCGGCATTGGCGGATTCAAAGACGATTCTGAAGTCGGCATCGCTCTACATGAAGGCTACCCCGTATACTTCGTCGTGTTCACGCCTGACCCTGTTTCCGGTCAAACGCTAGCCGATGTGTTGGCGGGCCTGCGCCAGTTTGTAGAACTCGTGGCCGAGCGACATGATGGCGAGGCGCCAGTGCTCTATGGCAATTGCCAAGGCGGATGGGCGGCGGCACTTCTGGCGGCTGATTGCGAAGGCCTTGCCGGACCGATTGTGATGAACGGGTCACCGCTCTCCTATTGGGCCGGTGAACCCGGTGCCAATCCGATGCGGCTTGCGGCAGGATTCCTCGGAGGGGCCTGGATCAATCACTTCTTGTCTGATCTCGGAAATGGCCGGTTCGATGGCGCCTGGCTGGTCCAGAATTTCGAAACCCTCAAACCTGAAGGGGCAATCTTCCGGAAATATGCCGATCTGTTTGAAAACGTCGATACAGCCGCCGACAGGTTCCTGGATTTCGAGCGTTGGTGGGGCGGCTTCTACCGCCTGAGCCGCGAAGAGATTCTTGCGATTGTGGAAAACCTCTTTATCGGCAACCGGCTTGAAAAAGGTCTGGTGAAACTCGGGGCCCATTGTGAGATTGATTTAAAACAGATCCGCAATCCCCTCGTCATCTTCGCCTCACATGGCGACAATATCACCCCGCCGCATCAGGCACTTGGTTGGATCCCAGCGGTTTATGAGACGACCAAGGCACTCATCGCAGCCGATCAACGCATTGTCTATCTGATCAATCAACATGCCGGGCATCTCGGCATCTTTGTATCTGCGAGTGTCGCGCGCCTCGAACATCGCGCGATGCTGGAAAACCTTTCCGATATCGAAGCGCTGGAGCCTGGGCTCTATGAAATGAGGATCGATAATCCGACCGGCGATCCTGATTGCGACCACGACCAGTACATTGTGCGGTTTGAACCCCGCCGGGTTGAGGACCTGGTATTCGAAACCCAGCCTGAGGCATTTGAGCGTGTCGGGCGTCTATCGGCGCAATTGGAGAGGGCTTATTCGAACTTCGCCAGCCCGTGGGTGCGCGCCTGGTCTAATCCGGTCACAGCAGAGCTTATGAAATGGTCTCATCCGATGCGGGTGACACGCTACATGTTCTCAGAACGGTTCAATCCAGCCATGGCGATGACCGCCGCGTTTGCGCCCATGGTTCGCGCCAATCGAAAGGCTGTCAATGAGGACAATCGCTTTCGCACAGCTGAAAAGATGGGCGTCGACTGGATCGAGACCGGCCTGACCCGCATGCGCGAGTCTCGCGATGCCGCATCCGAACTGGCCTTCAGCTGGCTCTATGACTGGCCCGTATTGCCTGAACCTATAAAGGACGAGGCGGCAAAGAAATGAGCGCCCTCGACAACCCCCAGCGCGAAAGTCATCGCGTCCTCACCGTCAATAGCGGGTCTTCAAGCCTGAAAATCGCGCTCTTCCGGGTCGGAATCGACGTGGTCAAGACAATGTCGGGCGCCGTCACCGGCATTGGCGCATCAGAGGCGAGAATGTCAGCTGAGACCGCTTATGGCGACACACTTTGGGACGAACGCACCTGCTGCATCAACCACCCCGTTGCGCTGGAAACCTTCTTTCATGAGATGGCCGCTCATGTCGATCTCGGCGGAATTTCTGCTGTCGGACACCGGGTTGTGCATGGCGGCCCGCATTATACCAGCGCCCAGCGCCTGACGCCCAAGGTTGAGGCCGATCTCCGCAAACTGATCCCATTGGCGCCGCTGCACATGCCAGCCAATCTTGACGGTATTGTCGCCGCGCGCCTGCGTCTACCGAATGCGTTGCACTATGCCTGTTTCGATACGAGCTTTCATTCAGACATGCCGATCGCGGCGCAGCGCACGGGATTGCCGCCCAAGATGGAAGACCCATTCATCCGTCGTTTCGGCTTTCACGGCCTCTCTTACGCATTCATAGTCGACGATCTCGCCGCGCGCGCTGGTAAGGCGGTGTCCAGGCAGCGCCTGCTCGTTGCCCATCTCGGCGCCGGCGCAAGCATGGCCGCAATCGAGAACCGCCAAACCGTAGACACGAGCATGGGGTTCTCGGCGCTTGCCGGACTGCCCATGGCGACCCGCAGCGGCGACGTCGATCCCGGATTGCTCTTACACCTCATCATCGAGAAAGGCTGGGCGCCATCCGTCTTGCGCGACCAATTGTATCTTGGGGCGGGTTTGCTGGGGCTTTCAGGTCTCAGCGGCGATGTGAAAACTCTGCTCAAATCACAAGACCCAAATGCAAGCGAAGCACTTGCGCAGTTTGCCTATCAAGCGCGCAAGCAGGCCGGCGCCCTGATTGCCGCCATGGGCGGCGTTGACCGGATCATATTCACCGGCGGGGTTGGCGAACACGCCCCGTCGATCCGGGCCGCGATATGCCAGCCGCTTAGCGATCTCTACAGAATCAAATTTGACGCGGCCGCAAATGATCGCGGCGAAGCGTGCATTTCAAAGCCGGACAGCGGCGTGATTGTCGAAACGGTTCACACGGACGAAGCCATGATGATTGCCCGTCATGGGCGCGAAATGTTTGAAGCCGCGCCAGCGCAGATGAAGCGGCGAGCCTCATGACGGGTTTTCGAGACTTCGCCGCCCTGCAAACTGCTGCCGACACCGGCCCGCCGGTCAAGGTCGCGATTGTCTGTGCGGCGCAACGTGAGGTTTTAGTCGCCGCCGATACGGCGTTCAAGCGCGGCTGGATCCATCCCATTCTCATCGGCGATCCGGATGCCATAAAGGCCGAAGCCGAGGCGGCAAATCTCACATTCCATCCCGATCAAGTCTTGCCTGCCTGGAGTGAGAAAGAGGCGGCCGAGCGCGCCGCCAGCTTGCTTCGATCAGGCAGCACGCATGCCGCGATGAAAGGCCTTATTCATACGAACATCTTGTTGAAGGCATTGCTCGACGCCCGTGCTGGTCTGCGTCAGCCTGGCGAGCGGGTCAGCCATGTCTTCCTGGCCGATATTCCAGCCTATCCTAAGCTGCTTGCGATTACCGACGCTGCGGTCAATATCGCCCCGGATCTCAGCGCGAAGGCCGCTATCCTGCAGCACGCGATCGATCTTATGGCGACTATTGGCGTCGATCTGCCGAAAGCCGCAATTCTGTCTGCGGTTGAGACCGTCAACCCGCTTATCAGCTCCAGCCTCGATGCCGCGGCGCTCTCGGTCATGTCACATCGCGGTCAGGTTCGCGGCGCGCTGGTTGACGGACCTCTTGCCTTCGACAATGCTATTTCGCTTAAAGCCGCAGAGGTCAAAGGCATTGCCTCGCCTGTGGCTGGGGATGCCGACATCCTGCTCGTGCCAGATCTCGTTTCTGGCAATATTCTGGCTAAGAATCTGGAATACATGGCTGACGCCACGCTGGCCGGTCTCGTCCTCGGGCTGAACGCACCCATCGTCTTGCCATCGCGCGCCGATCCAGTGGACGCACGGCTCGCAGGTCTGGCGCTGGCGCGCCTTAGCCTAACCGCCAAGGCGCGCAAATCCCCGCCGCAAGACAAAGTGCCTGTGTGGCCGGTACATGCAACGCGCAGCTCTCCGATGTCAGAAGTCGATTGCTGCCCGCCCAGCGATCCCACGCCAACCTCTCCCACATCACTCAATGGAGGCGCTCATGCCGAGCCCTGATCCTGTTGTCTGCGCGCCTGTGCGCACCGCCATCGGCGCCTTTGGCGGCAGCCTGAAAAATGTCCCGGCGTCCGATCTTGGCGCGATCGCGATCAAGGCCGCTCTGGAACGGGCAGGACTTGCACCGGATCGGGTCGATGCCGTTATTATGGGCCAGGTTCTGCAAGCCGGCGCCGGAATGAACCCGGCGCGTCAGGCAGCGATAGGTGCCGGTCTTCCTGTCAACGTCCCCGCGATGACGGTCAACCGGGTCTGCGGATCCGGCGCACAAGCGATCATAACCGCCGCGCAAGACGTCATGATTGGCCACGCGGCGTGCGCCGTCGCCGGCGGTATGGAGAATATGGACCAAGCCCCGTTTCTGCTTGGCAAAGCGCGCTATGGCTATCGCCTTGGCGACGGAGCGCTCATTGACAGCCTCCTGAATGACGGGCTGAACGATGCCTTTTCCGGCGAGCATTCCGGCTGGCATACCGAAGACTTAGCCGAACAGAACCAAATCAGTCGTGCCGTACAGGATGCATGGGCGTTGCGTTCACAAAGCCGGTTCTCGAGAGCGCAGAGCGAAGGTCTTTTCGACGCCGAGATTGTGCCCGTGGAGATGAAAACCCGTAAAGGGATTTCGGCATTTGATCGGGACGAGCACAATCGCCCGGATACGACTCTAGACACGCTTGCACATCTGAAGCCAGTCTTCCGAGAGGCGGGTACGATCACAGCCGGAAATGCTCCCGGATTGAACGCGGGCGCTGCTGCAATGATCGTTGCTGACCGGGCCTGGGCAGAGACAAACCAGTTGCAGCCTGCTGTCCGGATTGCCGGCATGGGCGTCGGCGCCGTCGAACCCGGACTGTTCGGCCTTGGTCCTGTGCCTGCTGTGAAACAGGCATTGGAGCGGGCCGACTGGCCACTTGCATCGGTGGAACGGGTCGAAATTAACGAGGCCTTCGCGGCCATTGCCGTCGCCTTGGTCGGCGAGTTGGGATTCTCCGAGGACATCGTGAATGTCGAGGGCGGCGCCATTGCACATGGCCATCCAATCGGCGCAACGGGCGCTGTTCTGACCGTACGGCTGATCCATGGCATGCAACGAGACAATCTTAAGCGCGGCATCGTTACACTCTGCATTGGCGGCGGACAGGGCGTCGCGCTCGCGCTCGAACGTATCCCATCCTGACCCGGCGCATCTCCCCCCAACTGCCCCGGCGCCGGTTGACAGGGAACGCCGTCTCTCACGTTTGCCTCCGTGAGGGACGGCGGCTTTGGCTGCGTATTATTCTGCAAGGAGCTGGATGTGAGCACACCCGATTGTGACCTTAGCGGAAAAACCGCACTTATTGTCGGCATTGCGAATAGCGATAGTCTAGCCTGGGCGGCGGCCACGTCCCTTCGCGATGCAGGCGCGCGCCTGGCGATCACCTATTTGAACGAGAAGGCTCGCCCGCATGTTGAACCTTTAGCGAAAAAGGCAGATGCAGATCTCATTCTCGAATGCGATGTCACCAAACCTGGATCGCTAGACGCTGTCTTCGACGCGGTCGAAGCAAAATGGGATCAGCTTGATCTTGTCTTTCACGGGATTGCAAGTGCGCCAAAATCTGATCTTCAGGGTCGTCTGACAGACTGTTCGGCCGACGGTTTCGCAGCCGCCATGATGGTGTCTTGCTATTCGCTCCTCCATATGGCGCGGCGGGCTGAGCCATTAATGCGACGCGGTGGCTCTCTGATCACGCTCAGTTTTTTTGGCTCAGAAAAAGTCGTTGATCACTATAATGTCATGGGCCCGGTCAAAGCTGCGCTTGAAAGCGCTGTACGCTACCTTGCCCATGAGCTCGGACCCGCCGGCATCCGCGTCAATGCCATTTCCGCCGGACCCGTTGCGACAAGAGCCGCGTCCGGCCTCACCCATTTCGAAGAATTGCTAAACGAGGCCGCAACCAAATCACCGCTGCGACGAACAATCGATGCCAGAGAAGCCGGAAAAGCGGCATTGTTTTTGGCCAGCGAACTGTCCAGCGGCGTGACCGGTGAAATCGTTCATGTCGATGCCGGGTTCCATGTCGATGGCATGATTTTTCACTGACAAGAGAAATGATGATGACCGTAGAAGACCCTGTTTGCCGCAACACGATCCCCCTCGAAAACGCTCACGCGTCTCAGGAATATGGTGGATGGGCCTATTTCTTTTGCTCTAGCCGTTGCCACGCAGACTTCAAACTAAATCCCGAACGCTATGCAGACGCGCGCATTCCCGCCGCCTTCAGCGCGCCGGGCGACGCCTCTCACCCATCCCGCAAAGCATGACTTAGCAGACAAAGACCTTCCACCATGGATCACTCCACCCACGCTCCCCCATCTGGCCACGCACCTCATGCCGATCACAGGCATAAAACAACGGACCCGCATGGCGGCCACGACCACGAAGGCATGATTGCCGATTATCGCCGGCGGTTTTGGGTCGTGCTGGTAGCGACTATCCCCATCCTCGCTTTGGCACCGATGATCCAAGGCTGGCTCGGCCTCGAAGACGCCTTGCGGTTTCCGGGTGACCGCTACGTGCTGGCGGGGCTTTCAAGTCTTGTTTTCTTCTATGGCGGCTGGCCGTTCCTGAAAGGGTTTTTGCGAGAGATCACTGCCCGCGACATCGGTATGATGACGCTGATCTCGGTCGCGATCACCGCTGCTTACGCCTATTCCATCGGCATGGTCGCAATCGGCAGTGATGAGACCTTTTTTTGGGAGCTCGCAACCCTGATTGCGGTGATGTTGCTCGGGCACTGGATCGAGATGAAATCAGTGCTTGGCGCTGGGCGCGCCTTGGAAAAACTCGCAAGTCTGATGCCGGATGAAGCCCACCTCGTGGCTGATGACGGCAGTGTAACCGATGTGCCTGTTTCGACGCTAAAAGGCGGCGAACATCTTCTCATCAAGCCAGGCGAGAAAGTCCCCGCTGACGGCATCATTGTCAGGGGCGAATCGTCTCTCAATGAATCCATGCTAACCGGAGAGTCCAAGCCGATTTTCAAGACCGTGGATACCGAAGTTATCGGCGGATCAATCAATGGCGAAGGTTCGCTAACAATCCGGGTCGACAAGACCGGTGATGAGACCTTCCTGTCGAGCGTCATCAAGCTCGTTAAGGAAGCCCAAGCCAGCAAATCCAAAACCCAGGATCTCGCCAACACGGCGGCCAAGTGGCTCACTTTTATCGCACTTGGCGGAGGCCTATCGACCGTCTTGTTCTGGACCCTGTTCACCGATCAGGGATTCGGGTTTGCTATGGCGCGCGCAGTTACCGTGATGGTCATCGCCTGCCCGCACGCGCTTGGTTTGGCTGTGCCGCTTGTGGTTGCGCGCTCGACCGCTATCGCGGCCACCAATGGATTACTCATTCGGGATCGGACGGCATTCGAAGAAGCGCGCAACATCAATGCCATCATTTTCGACAAAACCGGCACGCTAACCAAAGGCGAGTTTGGGATTACCGATACGCTCGTTTTTGATACGACATTCACTGAGAGCGATATCGTCGCCTATGCGGCGTCGATTGAAGCTCATTCCGAACACCCAATCGCCCAGGGGATCGTTCGCGATGCGCCAGAAGCATGGGGTGTCGACAAGTTTAAGGCGATCCCTGGCAAAGGTGCAGAAGGCCTCGTTAAAGACCGCGACGTGAAAGTCGTCAGCCCCGGCTATTTGCGCGACCAGGGTCTTGAAATGGATGATCCCCGGTTCGAAACCCTGAGCGCGCAGGGCAAGACAGTCGTTTTCGTGCTCATTGATGACAAGCTCGCTGGCGCAATCGCGCTGGCCGATATCATTCGTGAGGAATCGGCGAAAGCCATCCTGATGCTTCAGGCCATGGGCATTCAGTGCATCATGCTGACCGGCGACAATCAACAGGTGGCAGAATGGGTCGGTCAGGAAATTGGCCTCGACGAAGTGATTGCCGAAGTTCTGCCAGAAGAAAAAGCCGCTAAAGTCCGCGAAGTTCAGTCCCGCGGTCTGATCGTGGCGATGACCGGCGATGGTGTGAACGATGCGCCGGCGCTGGCTCAAGCGAATGTCGGGATCGCAATCGGTGCAGGCACGGATGTCGCGATCGAAACCGCCGACATTATTCTTGTTCGGTCCAGCCCGTCTGATGTCGTGGCGATCATCGAGCTGGCGCGCGCGACCTATAATAAAATGATGCAAAACCTCGCTTGGGCGACCGGCTACAACACGTTCGCCATTCCAGCGGCGGCGGGGGTGTTTTTCCCCTGGGGCGTAATTCTCACACCCGCGCTTGGCGCCGTGTTCATGTCGGCGAGCACCGTGATCTGCGCGATCAACGCCCAACTCCTTAAACTGTCTCGATCCCGGGTGTCGGCATGACAGTGCGAGGTGTTGTTCCGGGTTTCGGATTTTTGACGCTCTGCTTGAGGGCGCTCAGTATCGGAGCGCTCCTGCTCCTGGTCCTGGATCATGCCGGGCATTTGAGCTGGCAAGATTGGCTGTTGATCGTCTTTATTTTTGCGGCGCAGCTCATCGGTTTGAGGCCTTCAGGCCGGAGCCGCGTATCAAACCCATCATCTTCATCCCGCGGATCCCGTCCGTTCTGACCCTGCTATAGGAGTAATCGCTATGCACAACCATTCTGATCATGATGACGATCGCCCAAAAGGCGGACGCTTCTGGTTGCCGCTCTTAGTGTTCGCCGGCGCGATCGGCTTCCTGTTACTCTTTGAACACCGCGCTCATATCCCCGGTGATGCGGTCTTCCTTGTCAGCTTCTTACTCCTTTGCGGTGTGATGCATCTATTCATGCACAGGGCAATGGGCGGTCATGGTGGCCATGGCAATCATGGAGGTCAGAGCCCTTCCCAACTGGATGAGGATGATGACTGGGGGACACGGCGATGAATGAGAACATGGCCCATTCTGAATATGGTCTCTGGTTCCTGGTGATCCTGAACTCGGCCATCTTCATCATTTTCGCGTTCAGTTTTGCAAAACCATCCAAGTCAAAGGACTGGACGTCATTTGGCGCCTTTAGCGGTTTTGTGATCGCCCTTTTTACCGAGATGTATGGCTTCCCGCTTTCGATTTACTTCCTCTCGCCATGGCTTGAATCGCAGTTTCCCGACATCAATTGGTTCGCCCATGATTCCGGGCATTTCTGGGAGATGATTTTCGGCTGGCAAGGCAATCCACATTTTGGCCCATTCCACTTTGCCAGCCTCGGCTTCATCTTGCTGGGTTTTAGCGTTCTGTCATGGGGGTGGCCGATCCTGCACGGGGCGCTGCGCAGTGGCAAGCTCGCCAAAACCGGCATTTATGCCCGCATGCGCCACCCGCAATATGCCGGCTTCGTGCTGATCATGTTTGGGTTCCTGCTGCAATGGCCGACCATCCTAACCCTGATCATGTTCCCGGTTCTGGTGTTCATGTATGTCCGTCTTGCCCTTAGAGAGGAGAAGGACGCCGAAGCCGCATTCGGCGACGAGTATCGCGCCTACGCCGCGGTCACTCCGCGCTTCTGGCCGCGTTGGGGACGCTTAGAGACCCTCACGCAATCCCGCCCGAATGATTTGCCTTCCTAGCCCTTCTCATTCTTGCGATCCGCCGGACCAGGCGGATCGCGGACCTGAGGGATACCTAAACATTCAAGTTTACACTGCTACAGGCTCATCCAGCTTGAAGGAGGCAATATGCAGCACAAGAGCTTTGGCCTCGTTCTAGCCGGCGGCGGGGCGCGCGGAATGGCCCATGTGGGAGCCCTCAGAGCGCTAAACCATCATGGATACTTTCCGAGCGTCGTCGCGGGTGTTTCGATCGGCGCGCTTGTCGCGGCGACCTATTCGCTCAATCCGAACTGGTATCTGGATTTGAGAGAGATGGACGTATCGGGCTTCCCTCGCCTGCCAGCGTTCAAAACGCATGGCCTAAAGGAAAGGATCAAAGGTTTCGTATTGGCTGGGCGTGATCTGAAGTCTCTAACCTTTGGCTGGGGCATTGGAGAGCACACCGTCGATTGGGGCCGTTCGGTGATCGAAGATTTAACCCTTGGCAAAGACCTGCAGCAAGGCCGTGTGAAAACCCTGATTACGGCAACGGATATTCTGAGCGGTAAAAGGGTCATCAAAAAAAGGGGGCATGCCGTCGATGCCGTTTATGCCAGCTCGGCGATCGCCGGCATCTTACCACCTTTTGAAGACGGCAAGCATCTCCTGGTTGATGGCGGCTATTCTGATAGCTCACCCGTGGACATTGTCAGAAATGCAGGCGTCGATCACGTTATCACGCTCGATCCGGGTCAACGCATTAGCGATCATCCACCTCAAAATGGGCTGGATGTCTTCATGCGTTCAATCGAAATCACTCATAAAGCCTTCTCGAGATCGCGTTACGAGCACGCTGATCTGGTTTTGACCCCTCATTACGGCACTCAGGTCGGCTTGTTCGACTTTCAGCACAAGCGGCGCTGTATCGCGGCAGGAGCCGCCGCCGTGAGACGCGCCGCCCCCAGATTGAAGGACCTTCTCGCGCCAATTCAGTCACGCGCCGAAGTGGCACCCGCAGAATGAGGAATCGACCGCCGATCGGACGTTCATCGTCCCCAGAGCGTCCGGGAAGGGTCGGCTCATGAAACACTTTCGAAGGTCCCCTGGCTCTGACCCACCCCCTCCTCCAGCGCGCGATTGGGTCAAGGTTTGGCCGAATATCGGCAGCCATCGACAATCCTGAGCCTGTTTGAACTGGCCGTTACTTTGGGCCCGGTCTTGCTCCTTTCAGCCGCCGCGGTCTGGTCAACAAGCATTAGCTATTGGCTTACTGTTTTGATCGGTGCTGCCGCATCAGGTTTCCTGGTTCGATTATTCATGATTCAGCACGACTGCTCACACGGTGCCTTTTTCACATCGAAACGCGCCAATGATTGGACCGGACGTATCATCGGTGTTCTGACGCTGACGCCTTATGATGTTTGGAAGCGGTCGCATCTATTACATCATAGTACGCAGGGAAACCTGGACCGACGCGGCATCGGCGACATCAAGACTCTGACAGTCGAAGAGTACGATTCCCGCTCTTTTTCAGGCCGTCTCGCTTACAGGCTTTATCGCAATCCATTCGTCTTGTTCGGAGTCGGACCAATATTCATTTTCCTATTTCACCATCGCCTCCCGATGGGCTTTTTGCGCGCGGGCTTGAAGTATTGGATCAGCGCGATGGGCACCAATATCGCGGTCGCCGCGCTTCTCATTGGAGGCATCGCCGCGGTCGGCTGGCTCCCCTTCCTGGTGGTATATCTGCTCATTACAACGCTTGCCGCAATCGCCGGCGTTTGGCTGTTCTACGTGCAGCACCAGTTTGAACGCACCGTCTGGGACAGGAATGACACCTGGCAACTCCATGAAGCTGCACTCTATGGCAGTTCTTACTATGTCTTGCCTCAGCCTTTGCGGTGGTTGACGGCGAATATTGGTATCCATCATGTTCACCATCTCAACAGCCGCGTGCCGTTCTATCGTTTGCAGCAAGTCCTGCGAGACCACCCTCCTCTCGCAACGATCAGCCGGATGACCCTGGCAGACAGCTTCAAAACCACAAAGCTGAAACTCTGGGACCCAAGCAATAGACGTCTGGTCTCGTTCAAAACCGCGCGGGCTTTGCGCAGCGAGAATGGCGCCAAAACCTGAGCGCCTTATTTTCGCGCGCAGTTCTGCAGACATGCATCCGAATCGATTTCTAAAATTGAATCAAGCTCCGCGTATCTCACCAACGGAGATGCGTTAAGCTGCTGTGTTATTTCGTCGAGCGTTGGGCGTGGTATTCTATCATTCATACGAGCGTCGTAAATCAGCAGCACCTCACCAGAATATGCGACACGATCCAGCGTCAATCCGCGAAACGCTGGTTTGTCTCGCGCCCAAACGCCGAATGCCTGAACAGCGCGCTCGCGCTGGGGGCGGTACAGCTTAAGAATTTCAGCTAACCCCTCATCCGCATTGAACTTCACGATGAACACGTAAGACTTGTCAGATGGACGTTCTACGCCGTCGGCAGGTCCGGCCACCAGATCTGCGCGTTGCAGCTCGCCTTGAAATTGATTGGCATCGCCGCCGCCACGTGCCGCTCCTAAATGACTCAAGCCCGTCAGGACAAGGAGGCAAAGTACAAAAAAAACAATCAGGTGTGAGTTTTCAGATTGGTGTTTCATTGTCTTTCGCTCTTGGTGACAAGCGCTCCAAATCAGGTTCTCAAATCGAGATCGTCACTAAGTCGTCGGTCAGATAGACATAGTCTGGGACAGGCAGATTCAGCGGCGCCGGTCCCTTCCTGATCCGCCCGGAAATGTCATAGTGCGATCCATGGCAGGGACAGTACCACCCGCCATAGTCTCCGACCGCGCCCTGATTTGGACCAACCGGTACACAGCCAAGATGGGTACAGACGCCCGATGTAATCAATATAGCGGGGTTGAGCGGGCCATCAGAGCGGGGCCTAAGACGGGCATCATCTGTTTCCGGGTCTGGCAATCGATCAACATTCACACCATTGGCAGCGGCGATCT
Organism: Hyphomonas sp. UBA4505; assembly: GCF_002388685.1. Classification (NCBI taxonomy): domain Bacteria; kingdom Pseudomonadati; phylum Pseudomonadota; class Alphaproteobacteria; order Hyphomonadales; family Hyphomonadaceae; genus Hyphomonas; species Hyphomonas sp. UBA4505. Next base: position 225,629 of record NZ_DGMZ01000010.1, read on the forward strand.
CCGCTTCGGTGCGGCGGCGAATAAAAAATGGCTTACCGCCGATCAGAACCCGGATTTCACCGCCGACCGGAATCTTCGAAACGTCTACATCTAGCGAACTTGACGCACGTGTGTCACTGGCGGGGTTCATCTGATCAACAAGCGGCCAGGCCGCTAAGCCTGCTCCAGCAGCGGCGGCGGCAGTGGTCGCAATAAAGACAAAATCACGTCGCTCTGGATCTGCGGGAACGGTGTCTGACATGAAATATACTCCCTGAAGCCTTCATCACTGGAACAGACGCTGGGCATACCTTTTTCATTACAGGCCTTATTGCAGCCTGCTGTCCTTCATTGAAAATCTTGCCGCGCCCCATGATGGCTTTGGAGGGCATATGGGACGCAGCAAGTTCAGAACGAGATCGCACGAGAAGTGGGGGGGAGGGCATGATCGCGTTCTGGTTCATTGTTCGTCGCAGCGAACAATTTCTGGTCCGGGCCTTCGCAATGTAAGGGGGGGGGACGCACTGCGAGGGCCCGGGACCAAGGCGGCGGCGCTGAACAACAACGCCCGAAAACGCCTTATTCTGTACCAGCCTCCTCCTTATCGCCCGTCATCATTGGGCAGTGCTCGGCTGGATCATGGCCCATAGCTTCATGCTTGGCCTGACAGTCTTCCGGAGACATTGCATGATCGCCAGACGCGTCATGCATTTGGTGGCCATCTGCGCCATGTTCCGTCATTTTGTCCATGTCCATCGCCATGCCGCCCTCGCCCATCATGGGTTTGTCGCCACTCATCATGTGATCGCCGCCATGGTCCATCATATGGCCGTCAGCCATCTTATCTTCCATGTTGGCCATACAGCCCTCCATGCCTTCCATGCCTTCATGACCAGCCATGCAGGTTTTGGCCTCGGCGCCGTCCGTCTCCGCCTCAACGGCAGGTGTTTCGCTGTGATCATGTGTGTTGTGGCCGTCTTGAGCCAATGCCATAGGCGATAAGGCAAAAACAGCCGCGGCGGTGATCCAGATCGGTTTCATGAGGGGCATCCTTTTTATAAATGTTCAGGCCCAAGGGTCTTGGGCACTTGCAACGTATTACGCAGCACAAAGGCGGCGCCCTCATAATCGGCTCCACTGTTTCAAGTGTTTCACCGGAGCCCTGGTTTGATTGTCAGCCCCCGCATTCTCGCAGCGCTCGTCATGGTCTTATGGGCGTCCTGCTATCCGCTCATCACGCTGGGACTCGACTATGCGCCTCACCTGACCTTTGCAGCGCTACGCGCCATTCTGGCTGGTAGTATTTTAATAGGCGTCGCCGCTCTGCGCCGAGCCGCGTGGCCTCGCGGGTGGAGCGTTTGGGGCTGGATCACGCTTGCTGGTCTTGGAATGACCGGCATTGGCTACTTCGGCATGTTTCACGCCGCCGAGTTTGTGTCTCCCGGTCTTGCCACCGTGATCGAAAGCCTCCAGCCGCTGATCGCCGCTGTGCTTGCCGTCGTGTTTCTGCGCGAACGCCTTGGACCGATTGGCTGGTTTGGGCTTTGCCTCGGCGTCAGCGGCGTGGCGCTCATCGCGATACCGCGCGTCCTGGCCTCGGGCGGGGGATCAACAGCTTTTGGTCTGGTCCTGGTGATTATGGCGACCAGCGGCGTCGCAGTCGGCAATATCGCCATTAAGTCCTTAGCGACACGCGTCGATGCGGCGATGGCGATGGGGTTGCAGCTTTTGATTGGAGCGATCCCGATCTCAATTTTAGCTTTCACGACCGAATCCCCAACAGCTATAGACTGGTCGCCGCAATTCATAATTTCACTTCTTAGCCTCGCCCTGCCCGGGACGGCGCTGGCCTATTGGTTATGGCAGGTGACGCTGCAGTCGCTGGATGTATCCAAGGCGGCCGCATTTAGTTTTCTCGTTCCGATCATTGGCGTTTCAGTTGGCGCGCTATTCTTCTCTGAGCCGCTGACGATAAATGTCATGGGCGGCGGCGCGCTCGCCGCCATCGGGGTCTATCTCGCATCGCGCCCGAGGTCGAAAACGTCGCCGCTAGTGCCTGCCGAAAAAGAAGCCTAATCGAGCTTTTCGACCTGTTCCTGCAAGACTTTACGGGCGCGATAGACCCGTGTTTCCACAGCCTTTATGGAGACACCAAGGATTTCGGCCACCTCACTTTGGGGCATGTCTTGAAGGACCTGCAGGGTAAAGGCCTGCCTCAATTTTTCTGGTAATGCGTCAATGAGTTTCGAGACCCGATTGAGCTCATCGCGGTGTTCATAATCGTCTTGAACATTTTGCGAGTGGTCGGCGATATCGGGCCGATCCGGGCTCTCCAGAGGTGCTGCTTGAAAGAAAAAGCTGCGCACGGCGCGTTTGCGGCCATGATCACGAATTTTGTTGAGCGCAATGTGGTAAAGCCAGGTCGAAAACTTCCGCGACGGGTCATAACGGTCAATCGACCGCCAGGCTGCGGTAAAGGCTTCCTGCAGCACATCATAGGCGTCTTCGTTGCCGCGCATCGAGCGATGAACATAGCGGTAGAGCGGTTCCTTGTAACGGCGCATGAGCTCGGTGAAGGCGCGTTCCTCGCCCCCTGCTGCGGCTACAGCAAGCTCTGCATCTGTTCGCTCTGTGTTGTGCACGTGTATATGTCTAAAGCTCCGTCAGTGCTCGAACGACTTCCGCGTCAAAGACGATCGCTTGTTCCTCGGTAAGGATCTCGCGCATCTCAAACACATGCTCGATAGTGACTTTTTGCAGCTCCCCCATGGCTGTGTGGAAATCATCGATGGCCGCCTGAACAGCGGGCGAATAGGATTTGTCGGCCTCCATTGCGCCAGCAAGTGCCAAGTTGGCCGCGCGAAGCTTTTGTTCCAGCTCAGCCTTTCTGGCCGCGAAACGGTGTTCGATTAGCTCGAATTCCGCTTCCTGATCCGCTGAGAGATCCAAGTCGTGATGGACCAGCTCATGCAAACCGGAAGCGGTTTCTACCGGATGCGTCGCGGCCCAGTTTCCAGCGACAAACACGCCGGTCATGCCAGCGCAAAGGGCTAGGAAAACGACAATAATCCAGTGTTCGAGTTTCATTACCCGTCTTACCTCAGAATCCCAGACGGGGCATATGGCGCATCAACAGAGAAGACCGAAAAATCACTCGATGATGACTGGCTGGGCGCCCCAAACAATCCGACCAAAAGACCGATTGCAACCGCAAGCGCAACCGCCGCGGTTCGGCTTACGGCCGGTGTCGCAAAAAGGCGTCCGTCTGTGGCAATTGCTGCGGGCGAAGCTGGGTGTCCGGCCGGGTCGCGCGCGTCAATCCGCTCCCAAACCTCGGCTTCGAGATTGTGAAGGTCGCGATCAAGGGGCGCCGCCTTTAAATCTTTGATGAGCGCGTCTATGTCATTTTTCATGGCGCTCTCCTTTCGAGAAGCAAATTTAGGGAGGATTACGTATTGTCAGATACGCAGCAGCTATAGCGCTCCCTCAAAAAACATTCATAAAAATCAGTATGCACCGATCGCGCGCCTGACAATGCCGATCTGCATGTGAGGGATGATACCTGTCGACACGTAGAAATTGGCAACCTGATCGCATTTTCGCAAGAGACGCCAATGACGCAAGAACTGGACATTCCAAAACCAAGCACTGCTCCAAACTGGCGGTTGGTACAGTTCCTGTTCGCCTACAGTCTGATTATCGCGGCCGCAAACCTGATTTGGGAAATCGCTCACGCGCCGCTTTACACGATCTGGATTGATGGAACACGTGCCGAGATCGCCTTCGCCATTGCTCACTGCACATTTGGCGATGTCCTAATCGCCGGGTCTTCGCTGTCGATCGCCTGGCTCATCGCGGGGCGCCGTGGATGGCCAGACAAACACTATTGGCGCGTTGCAGGGTTAAGCCTCCTGATTGGACTGACCTATACGGTGTTCAGCGAATGGCTGAATATTTCGATCCGCGAAAGTTGGGCCTATCGCGAAACAATGCCGACGATCGGACCGCTCAACACTGGGCTGTCGCCACTCTTGCAGTGGCTAATCATCCCGAGTCTGACCTTTGCCTGGCTGAAAAGCGCGATGCGGCGGTGACGGGTCGCTAAAGTGTCACCCCTCATACCCCAAGGGGGCATAAGGGGTGACTGGTCTGGCCGCGTAACCATCCGACAAGGACGCCCATTCCTCCCCCAATATTCCAACGGCGTCCAACGCAAGAAGGAGAACATCATGCGTTTCAAACTCGCCGGACTGCTCATCGCGACAAGCAGCTTGATCGCGCCTGCCGCACTCGCAGACGTCTATAATCTGGAGATCGACCAATTTGAACGGACGGTCGATGGCAAGACGCTGACTGGCGTCAGCATTAACGGGACGAGCCCTGGCCCTCTATTGCGACTGCGTGAAGGCGAAGACGTCACCATCAATGTCACCAATACACTCGACGTAGATACCTCGCTTCACTGGCATGGGATTATCCTGGACGCTGGTATGGATGGCGTTCCGGGGATCAGTTTTGACGGCATCGCGCCGGGCGAGACCTACACTTATAACTTCACCGCCAATCAGTCAGGTACGTACTGGTACCATGGACACTCTGCCCTGCAGGAACAGGAGGGCGTCTTCGCGCCCATCATAATCGAACCGGCAAAGCCCGACCCCTTCGAGTATGATCGCGAGCATGTGATCATACTCGCCGATTGGCTGAACGACAGTCCTTACAAAGCGCTCGCCAATCTCAAGAAGCGCTCGAACTATTACAATTATAATCGCCGAACCGTTTTTGACCTCTGGCGCGACTGGAGAAATGCTGATCGCGGCGAAAAGACGGACGTCATCCAGGAGCGACTGGCGTGGGGCCGGATGCGTATGGATCCAACCGACATTGTAGACATTACCGGTTACTCGTTTCTGGTGAACGGTGAAACACCTGAAGACAATTGGAACGGTTTTTTTGAAGCGGGCGAGAAAGTCCGCCTCCGGTTCATCAATGCTGCCGCGATGACCTATTTCGACGTCAAGATTCCGGGGCTTAAAATGACAGTGGTCCAGGCCGATGGTCAGAACATCGAGCCAGTCTCGGTTGATGAGTTCCCGATCGCTATCGCTGAA
>NZ_DGMZ01000011.1:0-390795 GCF_002388685.1 Hyphomonas sp. UBA4505
GTAAGCCCTGTTCCCATCAGGCAGTAACGAGAAGGCCGTCCCATAAGGGGCGGCCTTTTTTATCGGGCGTCAGGTGCGGGTGAAGACCCAGTATTTGTTGATCAGGAAATTGACCGTGAGCGATGCGGCCGCGCCCAATCCGAAATAGACGAGCGCCAGAAGCGGACCGGGCGAACGCATCAGTTCCAGTGCGCCGATGATGCCGACACGCACACAGAAGGCTGCGCCGAGCGAGGTCAGGTTGCGAACAAGCCGACCTGACGAAACGGTTGAACTGTCATGCCCGAACGTCCAGAATTCATGGACAAAATAGAAAACCAGCCCGGTCACGGTGAAGGCGATCGCTGCCGACAGGGTAAGGCTGAGCTGGCCGCCAAGCCGCAATGCCATGGTCAGCGCCAGATCCATGCCAAAGGCCGCAATGCTGGCCAAGCCATAGCGGACGGCCGGGCGGCTGAGCAGGGAAGACAGAGGAGGCTTCATCGGGGGCCTTCGGATGAGGGGCAGGTAAGACCGAAGTGTCCGTGAAAAGCGTGAGGCCTTGGTTAAACAAGGTGAATCGCGCATTCACCCTGCAACACTTTGCGACACAAGAACCGCATTCCGGCAAAATCAGGCAAGACACCCGCGCTATTCCGGATGCATGGCAAGACGCATCGATTTCATCATAGCCGGCGTTCAAAAGGCCGGCACCACGTCGCTGGACGCATACTTGCGCCAGCACCCCGATATCTGCATGGCGAAGAAGAAGGAACCCCACTTCTTCGACACGCGCCCGCCAACGGGCATCCGCCCGCTGGACTACTGGCTGTATCATCGCCACTTCGATTGGAAGGCTTGGCGCGACGGGTGCATGCTGGGCGAGGCGACGCCGATCATCAGCTGGTGGAGCGGCGCGCTGGAACGGGTCTGGGTGTATAATCCCGATATCCAGATCATCGTGATCCTGCGCGATCCGGTGGAGCGTGCTTGGTCTCACTATCGCATGGATTGCCGGCTGGGACGCGAAACGCTGCCCTATCCGATTGCGATCCGCCAGGAGCGCGAACGCGCCCGCCGGGCCTTGCCAAATCAGGACCGGGAACGCTCTTACCTGGCGCGCAGCTATTACGCGCCTCAGATCCGGGAGCTGAGGCGGTTGTTTCCGGATGATCAGCTCCTGTTCCTGCGCAGCGAAGACCTCGCAGCCGATCCGCAGCGTGAGCTGGCCACGGTTTGCCAGTTCATGGGTTTGCCTGCGCGCAAATTTGACGTCTCCACCCAGTATAATGCGGCGCCCGAAGCCGACCGGATGAGTTCAGATGACCGGGACTATCTGCGCCGTGTCTTCGCGCACGACGCGGCCGAAACCCGCGCCCTTCTGGGCTGGGACCAAGGCGCATGGAGCGTGTAAGGGCAGGGCTGGCGCCACGCCCTCTTGCCTCATGGGCGAGAGGGGCGGTCCCATGCAAGAACGAAGGAAGTAGCTTTTCATTTCCAGGGCTCCCAGTAGACTTGCGGCCTACTGCATCTGGAAAGCTGACACCTCATGAAACGCCTTCTTCCCGCTATAGTGCTGATCTTACTGTTTGGCGCACCCGTTGCGGCTGATCCCATGGAAGATGCCTACTATATTGTGGAACAGACCGCGACGCGGGATCAATACGAAGGTGCCTTTGCGGCCATGGCCGACCTCATGCTGGGAAATCTTCAGAATGAACTTGCCAAGAATGGTGAAACCATATCCGATGACGCCGCAGACGTGGCCATTCAAATGCTGACAGCCCACATGACAGACGCCTTGCTGGAAGGCATGCGTGAGCCCATAGCAAAGGCCTATGTCTACAATCTTTCTCCTGACGCTTTAGAGGCATATCGTGCGTTCCTGGAAACGCCGGAGGGGCAGGAGATTTCTATGGCTAGCGCTGCGATTATGCGCGAAAGCCTGAAGATAGGCGAACAGGTGGGAGCCAGTATCGCCGGACCCGCTGTGGCGGCCATGCAAGATGACATGAGAAACGAGAATTGGCCTGCTGGAACGCTGAAATCCACCCAATTCGAATTGCGGGCCCTGTTCGATTTGCCACCCGTCTCGGAAATGCCGCCTGAGCGATAGAGACTGAGAGTTTTACCCCTGTGAGTCTTTCTGCATAAAAGCTTCACGACTCAGTTGACGCGGGCCTATCGATCCCATAAACCCCCGACTTCGCCGGGATGGCAGCGCTTTATAGAGCGAACGCTCCCTCGAAACAGACAATTTAATCCCACGCTACGCCCTGGCGCACTTCTGCGCCACGTTGGGGCTAACGTGTTTTGTGCGGACGGACCGAACGATGGAACGACAAAATATCCGGATCAGGCTCAAGGCCTTCGATCACCGCGCCCTCGACATGTCGGCGAAAGAGATTGTGAGCACGGCCAAGCGCACCGGCGCTGAGGTCAAAGGCCCGATCCCGCTGCCGACCCGTATCGAGCGCTTCACCGTGAACCGCTCGCCGCACATCGACAAGAAGTCGCGCGAGCAGTTTGAAATCCGGACCCATAAGCGGATCCTCGACATTGTAGACCCGACCCCGCAGACGGTGGACGCGCTGATGAAGCTCGACCTGTCGTCCGGCGTTGGCATTGAAATCAAACTTGAGGGAGGCCGCTAATGGCTCTGCCAGCACCCCGTTCCGGCGTGCTTGCCCGCAAGGTTGGCATGACACGCGTATTTGACGAGAGCGGCCGCCACGTGCCGGTCACCGTCCTGTCGCTTGATGGCTGCCAGGTTGTTGGCGTGCGCACTGAAGAAGAGCGCGCCGTGAAGACCAAGAAGGGTGGCGACGTCACCCGCACGGACGGCTACCAGGCTGTCATTCTCGGCATCGGCGAAAAGAAAGCCAAGCGCACGTCCAAGGCGCTGCGTGGCCAGTTCGCAAAAGCCGGCGTCGCACCGAAGCGCAAGCTGCGCGAATTTCGCGTCTCTGGCGACCTGCCGGAAGTTGGCGCTGAAGTCCTGGCTGACCATTTCGTTCCGGGTCAGAAAGTTGACATTGCCGGCATCACGATCGGTAAGGGTTTTGCCGGTGCGATGAAGCGCTGGAACTTTGGTGGTCTGCGCGCCACGCACGGTGTGTCCATCTCTCACCGTTCGCACGGTTCGACGGGTATGAACCAGGATCCGGGCCGCGTGTTCAAGAACAAGAAAATGGCCGGTCATTACGGCGTTGAGCGTGTCACCACCCAGAATATGGAAGTGGTACGCACCGACGTTGAGCGCGGCCTCATCCTGGTCAAGGGCGCTGTGCCTGGCCATGACGGCAGCTATGTTGAAGTCCGCGACGCGGTGAAGAAGCCTCTTCCGGCCGACGCACCAGCGGCTGGCTCCTTCAAGGCAGCGAGCGCGGCTGCCGCGCCAGCAGCTGAAGCAACTCAAGAGGGTGCTGAATAATGGAACTCGCAGTCAAAACCCTTGCCGGCAAAGCCGCTGGAAACATCACGGTTGATGATGCCATCTTCGGCATCGAAGACATCCGTGGTGACATCCTGCAGCGCACGGTTCGCTGGCAGCTGGCCAAGCGCCAGGCTGGTACGCACAAGACCCAGACCCGCGGCGAAGTCAGCCGCACCACGAAGAAGTATATCCGCCAGAAAGGTTCCGGCGGCGCGCGTCACGGTTCCCGGAATGCGCCGATCTTTGTTGGTGGTTCTGTTGCGCACGGACCAAAAGTTCGCAGCCACGCTCACGACCTGCCTAAAAAGGTCCGCAAGATGGCTCTGGCTCACGCCCTGTCTTCCAAGGTGAAGGCGGATGCGGTCATCGTGCTGGACGAGGCGATCCTGTCGGCTCCGAAAACGAAAGAGCTGGTCGGTCAGTTCGCGGGTCTCGGTATCGAGAACGCGCTGATCATCTCCGGCACGACCGTGGACGAGAATTTCGCCAAGGCAGCTCGCAACATTCCGAACGTCGACGTGCTGCCGGTTGCTGGCCTGAATGTCTATGACATCCTGCGCCGCAAGAAGCTCGTCATCACCAAGGAAGCGGCCGAAGGCATCAAGGCCCGTTTCGATGGCGCGAAGGAGGCTAAGTAATCATGGCCGACGTAAAAGAACATCACTACGACGTCATCCGTCGCCCACTGATCACCGAGAAATCGACTCTGGTGGCTGAAGACAACAAGATTGTCTTCGAAGTGGCGATCGACGCTGACAAGAAAGCGATCAAGGACGCTGTCGAGGCGCTCTTCAAGGTCGAAGTAACCAAGGTCAACACTCTGGTCCAAAAGGGCAAGACGAAGCGTTTTCGTGGCTATGAAGGTCGTCGCAACGACATGAAAAAAGCCATCGTGACGCTCGCCGAGGGTCAGTCCGTCGACATCACGACGGGCCTCTAGGGGAGAAGGACGAGAAACATGGCACTTAAGACTTTCAATCCAACCTCCCCAGGGCGTCGCCAGCTTGTGCTGGTGGACAAGTCCGACCTTCACAAGGGCAAGCCCGTCAAGGCGCTGACCGAAGGTCTGACCAAGAAGGGTGGACGCAACAATACGGGTCGTATCACGGCTCGCCGCATCGGTGGCGGCGCCAAGAAGCTGTACCGCAAGGTCGACTTCAAGCGTAACCGCTGGGACATGCCGGCAACTGTTGAGCGTCTGGAATACGATCCGAACCGCACAGCCTTCATCGCACTGATCAAGTACGAAGACGGCCAGCTGTCCTACATCATCGCGCCACAGCGCCTTGAAGTCGGTGACACGGTGGTCACGTCCAAGACGGCTGACATCAAGCCGGGTAACACGCTTCCGCTGAAAAGCATTCCGGTCGGTACGATCATTCACAACATCGAGCTGAAGCCCCAGAAGGGCGCGCAGATGGTTCGCTCCGCTGGCACCTATGCCCAGCTGGTCGGTCGTGATGGTGGCTATGCCCAGATCAAGCTGACCTCCGGCGAACTTCGCATGGTGATGGACAGCTGCCTGGCAACCGTCGGCGCCGTGTCCAACCCGGACAACATGAACCAGGTTCTGTCCAAGGCAGGCCGCAAGCGTCACATGGGCAAGCGCCCGTCTGTCCGCGGTGTTGTCATGAACCCGGTCGACCACCCACACGGTGGTGGTGAAGGCAAGTCGTCCGGTGGACGTCACCCAGTGACGCCATGGGGCAAGAAAACACGCGGTCCCAAGACCCGTAAAAACAAGGCAACGGATCGTCTGATCATCCGTCGCCGTAACGCGAAACGCTAAGAGGAGCCGCAAGACATGCCACGTTCTGTCTGGAAAGGCCCGTTCGTAGACGGCTATCTGCTCAAGAAAGCAGAAGAAGCGCGCGCCTCTGAAAAGCGCGTTGTGATCAAGACCTGGTCGCGCCGTTCAACGATCCTGCCTAACTTTGTCGGCCTGAATTTCCAGGTCCACAATGGCAACAAATTCATCCCGGTTTCCGTCTCTGAGGAAATGGTCGGTCACAAGTTCGGCGAGTTCGCGCCAACGCGGTCCTACTATGGCCACGGTGCGGACAAGAAAGCGAAGAGGAAGTAGTCATGGCTAAAGCCAAGAATCCTCCGAAGCAGGCTTCGAATGAATCGCGCGCTGTTCTGCGCATGTACCGTTCAAGCCCGCAGAAGCTGAACCTTCTGGCTCAGCAGATCCGCGGCATGCCGGTCGAGCGTGCGCTGGCTCAGCTGCAGTTCTCGCCGAAGCGTCCTGCCCAGGATGTCCGCAAGCTGCTGCAGAGCGCCATCGCGAACGCCGAGAACAATCACGGCCTCGACATCGACAGCCTCGTCATTGCAGAAGCCCATGTCGGCAAGAACCTTGTGATGAAGCGTATTCGCGCCCGTGCTCGTGGCCGCGCTGCTCGCATCCAGAAGCCATTCTCGCAGATGACCATCATCCTGCGTGACACCTCAGTTGAAGCGGAGGCCGCATAATGGGTCAGAAAGTAAATCCGATCGGCCTGCGTCTGGGCATCAACCGGACGTCTGACAGCCGCTGGTATGCCGATACGGCCGACTTCGGTCGCCTGCTGCACGAAGACATCGCGATCCGCAAGGAAATCCGCAAGCGTCTGAAGCAAGCCGGCATCTCGAAGATCATCATCGAGCGTCCGCACAAGAAATGCCTCATCACGATCCACACGGCACGTCCGGGTCTCGTGATCGGCAAGAAGGGCGGCGACATCGAAGCCCTTCGCAAAGTTCTGTCGAAGATGACGACCGACGAAGTTCGCGTGAACCTGGTCGAAATCCGCAAGCCGGAAATCGATGCCACACTGATCGCCGACGACATTGCTCGCCAGCTTGAGCGCCGTGCCTCGTTCCGTCGCACCATGAAGCGGGCCATCCAGTCCGCCATGCGTCTCGGCGCTGACGGTGTGAAGATCATGGTGTCCGGTCGTCTTGGCGGCGCAGAGATTGCGCGGACCGAGAAGTATGCAGAAGGCTCCGTGCCGCTGCACACGCTGCGCGCCGACATTGATTACGGCACTGCAGAAGCGGCCACCACTTACGGCATCATCGGCATCAAGGTCTGGGTCTACAAAGGCGAGATCATGGAGCACGACCCGATGGCTCAGGACAAGCGTCTGGAATCTTCCGGCCAGTCCCGTGCACGTGCCAATGCAAACCAGCGCGGACCGGCCACCGGCGCGCAAGCCTCCGGAGCGTAAGAGATGCGTCAACCGAAGCGAACCAAATTCCGTAAGGCCTTCAAGGGCCAGATCCGGGGCAATGCCAAGGGCGGTTCATCGCTGGCATTCGGCGAGTTTGGCCTGAAGGCTCTCGAGCCGGAACGGGTCACAGCGCGCCAGATCGAGGCAACCCGTCGGGCTGTCACGCGTCACATGAAGCGTCAGGGCAAAGTGTGGATCCGTGTATTCCCGGACCTGCCAGTGTCGGCAAAGCCGATTGAAGTCCGGATGGGTAAAGGTAAAGGCTCTGTCGACCGTTGGGTCGCCCGTGTCGCACCTGGCCGCATCCTGTTCGAAATCGACGGCGTGTCTGAGGATGTCGCACGCGAGGCCCTGCGCCTCGGCGCTGCGAAGCTTCCGATCAAGACGAAAGTCGTCAAGCGGATTGAGGGTATCTGATCATGAAAGCCCAAGATGTAAGAACGAAAAGCCTCGACCAGCTCAAGGATGAGCTCGTCAAGCTGAAGAAAGAGCAGTTCAACCTGCGTTTCCAGACGGCCACCGGCCAACTGGAGAAAACGGCCCGAGTGAAGGAGGTCCGCCGCGATATTGCACGCGTCAAGACGATCCTTCGCGAAAAAGCCGAAGCAGGTCAGGCGTAGGAGAGAGATCATGCCAAAGCGTATTATGGAAGGCGTCGTGGTCTCTGCCAAGCAGAACAAGACCGCAATCGTCCGTGTAGAGCGGACCTTCACACACTCTGTGATGAAGAAGATTGTTCGCCGCTCTAAGAAGTATCACGCCCATGACGAAGCCAATGCGGCTGTCGAGGGTCAAATCGTAACGATCCAGGAGTGCGTTCCGCATTCCAAACTGAAACGCTGGGAACTTGTGACCGGCGGGGAAGGTGACGCATGATCCAGATGCAATCAAACCTTCGCGTCGCCGACAATTCCGGCGCGCGCCGCGTTCAGTGCATCAAGGTGCTGGGTGGCGCAGGCCGCCGGTATGCATCGGTTGGTGACGTGATCGTGGTGTCCATCAAGGAAGCAATTCCTACGGGCCGCGTGAAGAAGGGTGACGTCCGCAAGGCTGTCGTCGTTCGCGTGGCAAAGGACATCAACCGCCCGGATGGCACGACCATTCGTTTCGACTCAAACGCTGCCGTTCTCATCAATACCAATGGTGAGCCAATCGGCACTCGTGTGTTTGGCCCGGTCCCGCGTGAACTGCGCGGCAAGAACCAGGTCAAGATCGCGAACATGGCCCCGGAGGTCTTGTAAGATGGCTGCTAAGATCAAAAAAGGCGACTCCGTTGTCGTGATCGCAGGCCGCGACAAAGGTACCAAAGGCGAAGTGCTGAAAGTGCTGGTCGACGAGGATCGCGTTGTTGTGCGCGGTGTGAACGTCGTCAAGAAGCACCAGAAGCCGAGCCAGATGGACCCCGGTGGTCTGAAGTCTTTCGAAGCACCGATCCACGTTTCCAACGTGGCTCATGCCGATCCGCGCGACGGAAAAGCAGTGCGTGTTGGTTTCAAAACTGATGAGCATGGCCGCAAGACGCGCTTTGCCAAACGCTCAGGGGAGTCCATCGATGTCTAAGGCATACGAACCCCGTCTCAAGACGAAGTACCGTGAAGAGATCCGGGCCAAGCTGCAGGAGCAGTTCAAGTATTCGAACCCGATGAAGGTTCCGAAACTGGACAAGGTCGTGATCAATATGGGTGTCGGCGAAGCTGTCTCCGACTCCAAGAAGATCAAGGCTGCCCTGGCCGAGCTCGAACTGATCGCAGGCCAAAAGCCTGTTGCCACCAAGGCACGCAAGTCGATCGCTGGCTTCAAGCTGCGCGAAGGCATGCTGATCGGTGCGAAAGTGACCCTGCGCCGTGAGCGCATGTACGAGTTCCTTGACCGGCTCACCAATATTGCGCTGCCGCGCGTGAAGGATTTCCGTGGACTGAACGGAAAGAGCTTCGACGGCATGGGCAATTACGCCATGGGCCTCAAAGAACACATCGTTTTCCCGGAGATCAATTACGATCAGGTGGAAGATATTCGCGGTATGGACATCATCGTCTGCACCACGGCTGAAACCAACGAAGAAGCCAAGGCACTCCTCGCCGAGTGTGGCTTCCCGTTCCGGAACTAGCGCCAGGAGATCTGCTGATATGGCAAAGAAGAGCGCAATCGAGAAGAACAAGAAGCGTCAGAAGCTTGTCGAAAAGTACGCTGCAAAGCGTGCCGAGCTGAAGGCCGTCGCCATGAATGAGGACCTTTCACTGGAAGAGCGCTTCAAGGCACGTCTCAAGCTTGCTGAACTTCCACGTAACTCGGCCCCAAACCGTGTGCGTAATCGCTGTGAAGTAACCGGGCGTCCGCGCGGCTACTATCGCAAACTCAAAATGTCGCGGATCGCGCTGCGTGAGCTTGGCTCAAACGGTCAGATCCCCGGTCTCGTGAAGTCCAGCTGGTAAGAGAGGAGGATATCAAAGATGAACATTTCTGATCCCCTCGGAGATATGCTGACACGCATCCGCAACGCTCAGATGCGCGGCATGTCTAAAGTCGTCACGCCGTCTTCGAAACTTCGTATTCGCGTCCTGGAGGTTCTCATCAATGAGGGCTTCATCCGCGGCTACACCGAAGTTGAAAAAGACGGTCACAAGAATATTGATATCGAGCTGAAGTACTATGAAGGTCAGCCAGTGATTTCGGAGATCAAACGTGTCTCCAAGCCAGGTCGCCGGGTGTATTCTTCTGTCTCCGACATTCCGCTGGTGCGCAATGGTCTGGGCATTTCGATCCTTTCGACTTCGAAAGGCGTTATGTCTGACAATTCTGCCCGCAGCGAGAATGTAGGCGGCGAAGTGCTCTGCCGCGTATTCTAGGAGAGCTATCATGTCACGTATTGGTAAACTCCCGATCGAAGTTCCGAATGGCACGACCGTTTCGGTCGAAGGTCAGACGATCAAGGCAAAAGGCTCCAAGGGTGAGCTTTCGCTGGTCCTGTCTGAGCTGATCACGCCAAAGCTCGAGAACAACGAGCTGACCGTTTCGCCGCGCGAAGATCTCGTGCAGGCTGCAAATGACCGTATCGAGGCTGAAAAGGCTCGGGGTCGTCGCCTGCCAACCTTCGCTGAAGCCCTTGATTCCAAAGCCCGTACGCAGTGGGGCACCGCTCGTGCCCGCGCCGCGAACATGGTCGAAGGCGTTTCGAATGGTTATTCGAAGACGCTGGAACTGGTTGGCGTTGGTTATCGTGCCCAAATGCAGGGTACCGATCTCAAGCTCGCACTCGGCTTCTCGCACGATGTGATCTTCAAGGCTCCGGACGGCATCAAGCTGGAAGCGCCGAAGCCAACCGAGATCATCGTCTCTGGTGCAGACAAACAGTCTGTTGGCCAGGTTGCTGCCGAACTCCGCGAATTCCGTCCGCCTGAGCCATACAAAGGCAAGGGTATCCGTTATCAGGGCGAATATGTCCGCCGCAAGGAAGGCAAGAAGAAGTAAGCCCATGAAAAGCTCACGCGATAAGATGCTGCGCCGCGCCCAGCGGGTTCGTACCAAGCTCCGCAAGGTTGCTGAGGGTCGTCCACGCCTGTCGGTTGCGCGCAGCCACAAGAATATCTCCGCCCAGATCATCGATGACGAAAAAGGCATTACGCTCGCTTCGGCTTCGACGCTGGAAAAGGATGTGCTCGGCTCGGCCAAGACCGGTGGTGACGCCGCTGCGGCTGCCCTCGTCGGCAAGACGCTCGCAGAGCGCGCGAAAGAAGCAGGCGTCGAAGACGTCGTCTTTGATCGTGGCGGTTACATGTTCCACGGCCGGGTGAAAGCCCTGGCAGACGCCGCCCGTGAGGGCGGTCTCAAATTCTAAGGAGAGGCCCTATGGCTGAAGAAAGAGGAAGAGGCCGCCGGAATCGCGATCGCGACGAGGAGCAGTCCGACATCGTCGACAAGCTGGTTGGTATCAACCGCGTCGCGAAGACGGTCAAAGGCGGTAAGAATTTCGGTTTTGCAGCCCTGGTTGTCGTTGGTGACCAGAAGGGCCGCGCAGGGTTCGGCAAGGGTAAAGCCCGCGAAGTGCCTGAAGCGATCCGCAAAGCCACAGAAGAAGCCAAGCGCAACATGGTTCGCGTGCCGCTTCGCGAAGGTCGCACTCTGCATCATGATGGCCGTGGCCGTCACGGCGCAGGCAAGGTTGTGCTGCGTGCAGCGCCTCCAGGTACCGGCGTGATCGCAGGTGGTCCGATGCGTGCTGTCATGGAAGTTCTGGGTGTTCAGGACGTGGTCGGCAAGTCGATCGGTTCCTCCAACCCTTACAACATGGTGCGTGCAACGTTTGATGCGCTTAAAGAGCAGAACAGCCCGCGGACCGTTGCGTCCAAGCGTGGCCTGAAGGTTCAGGATGTCGTCGGTCGCCGCAATGATGGCGCGTCCGAAGCCGGCATGGCTGACGCGACGAACTAGGGAAGGGCACGAAAATGGCTAAAAGCAAAGTCACTGTCCGCCAGGTTGGCAGCCCGATTGGCCGTCGTCCTGAGCAGCGCCAGACCCTGATGGGGCTGGGCCTGAACAAGGTCGGCCGCACCAAGGAACTCGAAGATACGCCGTCCGTGCGGGGCATGATCCGCAAGGTGGCTCACCTGGTTGAGGTGGTTGGCGAGTAATCGCCACCATTCGCAGCCGCACGATATCGAAAGATAGACCGATGAAACTGAACGAATTGTCTCCCGCTGAGGGCTCAACAAAGAACCGCCTGCGCGTTGGCCGCGGCGTCGGCTCTGGCAAGGGCAAGACGGCTGGTCGCGGTGTCAAAGGCCAAAAGGCTCGTTCCGGCGTTGCCGTGAATGGCTTTGAAGGCGGCCAGATGCCGATCTACATGCGTCTGCCAAAGCGCGGCTTTACGGCGCGTAACTCCAAGTCCCATGCCTGGGTGAACCTTGGCCGTCTCGGCAAGGCGATTGCCGCTGGCAAGCTGGATGCCAAGGATGTGACCGAAGAGTCGCTGGTGGCCGCTGGTCTGGTTCGCAATGTGCGCGATGGCGTGCGTCTGCTTGCCAAAGGTGACGCACCAAAGAATCTGAATATCACTGTGACAGGCGCCTCGAAGGCAGCTATTGAAGCTGTTGAGAAGGCTGGCGGTAAAGTCACCGTCACGGGGCCGGCTAAAGAGACTGCTGACGAATAATCGGCGGTTTTTACCGGTAACCCCTTCACAAATACTGTTTCGCCGCCGATTTAGGCGGCGAACGCTTTTTCAGGGAGGTCAAGCGGCCCATGGCGAATGCTGCCGAACAAATGGCTCGGAACATGAATTTCCGGAGCTTTGCAAAAGCCAAGGACCTGCAGAGCCGGATCCTGTTTACTCTCGGGATTTTGATCCTCTACCGGCTCGGGACGTTCATCCCGCTGCCGGGACTCGACCCGCAGCAATACGCCCAATTCTTCGAGAGCCAGTCCGATGGCTTGCTTGGCAACATGAACATGTTTGCCGGCGGCGCGGTGGAACGTATGGGTGTGTTCGCCCTGAACGTGATGCCTTACATCACGGCCTCGATCATCATCCAGATGCTGACCGCGACCTCTCCAACGCTTGAGAAGTTGAAGAAGGAAGGCGAGTCCGGTCGCAAGCAGATCAACCAGTATACGCGTTACCTCACACTGGGATTCGCGCTGGTCCAGTCCTTTGCAATTGCTGGCGGCCTTGCCGCTGTGCGCATTGAGGGCATCTCGTCCTGGTTCTTCATCCTGACCGGCGTTGTGACGCTGACCGGCGGCACGATGCTGCTGATGTGGATGGGTGAGCAGATCACGGCGCGCGGCATCGGCAACGGTATCTCGCTGATCATCTTCGCGGGCATTATCGCTGAAATGCCAAAGGCGATCTTCAACCTGATCTCGCAGGCGCGCACGACCTCTGTGAACGTGGCGTTTGTGGTGGCGATTGCGGCCATGGTGATCGCGCTGGTTGTCTTTATCGTCTTCATGGAGCGCTCGCAAAGGCGGCTGCTGATCCAGTATCCGAAGCGACAGCAGGCCCACGGTGTTGCCCAGGGCCAGAAGAGCTTCCTGCCGCTCAAGATCAACACGTCTGGTGTTATCCCGCCAATCTTCGCCTCTGCGCTGCTGATGCTGCCGCTGACGGCGGTGGGCTTCCTGGGTGGCAATCCGGCCGATGCCGAAGCCTCCGGCGCTGTGAGTGGCGTTCTGGGCTGGCTGGCGACGCATTTCGCGCCGGGCTCTTGGACCTACATCACGTCTTACGGGGCGATGGTGATCTTCTTTGCCTTCTTCTATACCTCCATCATGTTCAATCCGGAAGAGACGGCGGACAATCTGCGCAAGTATGGCGGATTTATTCCCGGTATCCGTCCTGGCTCGAACACGGCGGCCTATATCGACTATGTTTTGACCCGACTGACGACCATTGGGGCCCTGTACCTGATGTTCGTCTGTATCCTTCCTGAACTCCTGCGGCGATATTTCCCAGAGATACCTTTCTATATTGGCGGTACTTCTCTTCTGATCGTTGTATCTGTTACGATGGATACAGTGACACAGATTCAGTCGCATTTGATCGCGCACCAGTATGAGGGCATGATCAAGAAGTCGAAACTCGGGGGTCGTAAGAGATGAACCTAATTCTGTTCGGGCCGCCAGCGGCCGGAAAAGGCACGCAGGCGAAACGCCTGGTCGAAGAGCGGGGGTTCGTTCAACTCTCTACCGGTGACATGCTGCGCGCGGCGCGCGCGTCTGGCTCCGAGCTCGGCGAAAGAGTTGCCCAGATCATGGATGAAGGCAGCCTCGTTTCCGACGAGATCGTCATCGCCCTGATCGACGAGCAATTGGAAGTTCAGGCCGGCGCGCCGGGATTCATCTTTGATGGTTTCCCACGCACAGTCGGTCAGGCTGAAGCGCTGGATCGTCTACTCGAATCCCGCGGTGAAGCCGTCAATCGCGTGATCCGCATCCTTGTCGATGATGACAAGCTGCTGTCACGTGTCACCAAGCGGTTCGAAGAACAGGGCCGCAAGGATGACAATCCCGAGACGTTCTCGAAACGCCTCGAAAAATACTACGAAGATACAGCGCCTCTGGTGCCTATTTATGCCGAGCGTGGTATCCTCGTGGAAGTCGACGGAATGGGCTCAATCGAGGCGGTTGCAACCGCAATCGACGCGGCCCTGAAAGAGACGGCGTAAAGGTGGGATTCCGCGGTTGACGCGTTAATTTCCATCGTTATAAGCCTCGTTTCTTAGCTTTAGGCTTAATCGCCGGCGCGCAGGACGGATGTTTCCGCCTTGGCGCGCTCTTTATGTATGAACAGTCCGCTTAGGAGATCGGCCTTGGCCCGTATTGCAGGCGTTAACATCCCGACCAACAAGCGCGTGGAAATCGCGCTGCGGTACATTCATGGCATCGGCCCATCCATGGCCCGTGAGATCATCGAGAAGGTTGGCGTTGAGTCGACCCGTCGCGTGAACGAGCTGACGGATGCCGAAGTCATCAAGATTCGTGAAACGATCGATGCCGACTATCTCGTCGAAGGTGATCTTCGCCGCGATACGTCGATGAACATCAAGCGCCTGATGGATCTCGGTTCTTACCGTGGCCTGCGTCACCGCCGTAAACTGCCGGTTCGCGGTCAGCGTACGCACACCAACGCCCGTACCCGCAAGGGCCCGGCTAAGCCGATCGCCGGCAAGAAGAAATAGGATAGTCTTCAATGGCTCGTGAAACGACCCGCGTCCGCAAGAGAGAGCGCAAGAACATCACCTCTGGTGTTGTTCACGTGAACTCCAGCTTCAACAACACCATGGTCACCATCACGGATGCCCAGGGCAACACGATTTCGTGGTCGTCCTCCGGCATGATGGGCTTCAAGGGCTCGCGCAAGTCGACGCCTTACGCAGCCCAGATGGCGGCAGAAGATGCCGCAAAGAAGGCCATGGATCACGGTATGCAGACTGTTGAAGTCAGCGTGCGTGGACCAGGTTCGGGCCGCGAGAGCGCACTGCGCGCTCTTCAGGCTGCTGGCCTGACCGTTACGGCTATCACAGACACGACGCCAATTCCGCACAACGGATGCCGCCCACCAAAGCGCCGCCGCGTCTAGTTCGTATTTATTGGCGGCATAATTTCATGTCGCCTGACCCATTCTGAGGATCCGTCGCCCATGGCAGACATCGAACCCACCAACGTCAACGACCGTAACTGGAAAGTGCTGATCCGCCCGAACCGTCCTGTCGTCCAGGCCGGATACGATGCCAAGCGCAAAGCCAAGCTCGTCATTGAGCCGCTGGAGCGTGGCTATGGTACGACTCTCGGCAACGCGCTGCGTCGCGTTCTGCTGTCGTCCCTGCAAGGTGCTGCGATCATCGGCGTTCAGATCGACAATGTCGTTCACGAATTCTCTGCGATCCAGGGTGTTCGCGAAGACGTCACGACGATCGTGCTGAACCTGAAGCAGGTTGCGATCTTCATGGAGAGCGACACGCCAAAGCGCATGGTGCTGAAGGCGAAAGGTCCGGGCGAAGTCAAAGCCGGCCAGATCGAAACCTCCGGTGACACCAAGATCCTGAACCCGGATCTCGTGATCTGTACTCTGGATGATGGCGCTGAAGTGCGCATGGAATTCACCGTTGCGACCGGCAAGGGCTATGTCCCGGCCGAGGCGCACCGTCCGGAAGATGCCCCAATCGGTTATATTCCGATTGACGCGATTTACAGCCCGGTCCGCCGCGTTGGCTATCAGGTCGAAGACACCCGTGAGGGTACTGTTCTCGACTATGACAAACTGACCCTCGACATCGAGACAGACGGGTCTGTCACGCCGGAAGATTCCGTGGCCTATGCCGCGCGTATCCTGCAGGATCAGCTGCAACTGTTCATCAACTTCGAAGAGCCGACCGTGGAAACGGGCGCACAGACAGAAGAAACCGATCTCGGCTTCAACCCTGTCCTGCTCAAGAAAGTCGACGAACTTGAACTGTCCGTTCGCTCGGCAAACTGCCTGAAGAACGACAACATTGTTTACATTGGTGACCTCATCCAGAAGTCCGAAGCAGAGATGCTGCGCACGCCGAACTTCGGCCGCAAATCCCTGAACGAGATCAAGGAAGTCCTCGCCGGTCTTGGCCTGCACCTCGGCATGGAAGTGCCGGATTGGCCGCCGGAAGACATTGAAGGCCTCGCCAAGAAATACGACGACCACCTCTAGCCCACTGAGTAATCGGGGGCCTGACCACCTCCTTAAGGAACACGACAATGCGCCATCGCCTTGGATACCGTAAACTGAACAAGACGACATCGCACCGCAAGGCGATGTTCGCGAACATGGCTGCCAGCCTCATCGAGCATGAGCAGATCGTGACCACCCTTCCGAAGGCGAAGGAAATGGCTCCGCTCATGGACAAGCTGGTGACCCTCGCCAAGAAGGGCGACCTGAACGCACGCCGTCAGGCCCTTTCGAAGGTCCGTGACGAAGCGGCTGTCCGCAAGCTGTTCGACGTGATGGGCGAGCGCTACAAGGACCGTAATGGCGGCTATACCCGCGTTCTGAAAGCTGGCTTCCGCCATGGCGACAACGCACCTGTTGCCGTTCTGGAACTGGTCGACCGTGACGAGAGCGCCAAGGGTGCTGCGGATCGTGCACGTCACGAAGCCGAAATGGAGTCGATGGAAGGCTAGTCTTTCCTCGCTGTATTCGAATTGTTTCAGGAGCCCCGGACCGCTGGTCCGGGGTTTCTTGCGTTTGGGCAAAGGGTTTCCGCGTGTACGACATGACAGACCGTGCGATTTTCGGGCAATCTGCGACATTTACTGTTCAGGCCCGATTGGCGTAAGCCTGTAGTGAAAATGGGAGAAAGACCGATGGGATTCAGCTTCAAGACGCCGCCGCACATCCTGTTCGAACGGGGCAGTGCTGCCCAACTAGGCAAGCTGGTCAGTGATCGCATGAAACGCCCGGTCTTCGTGACGGACCAGGGCGTTATCGCAGCCGGCTTGGTGGAGGGCGCGCTGGAAAGCCTGCGCGATGCGGGTCTTGAAGTGTTTGTCTATGACAAGGTCGTTGCCGACCCGCCCGCTGCCACGATCCGCGATGCGGTCGCTGCGGCTCGCGAACATGGCGCCGATGGCGTGATCGGGCTGGGCGGAGGCTCGTCACTGGATACCGCAAAGCTGATTGCCGTGCTGATGGATTCCGGGCAATCGCTGGAAGACGTCTACGGCGTCGGCAATGTGAAAGGCTCGCGCCCACCGCTGGTGCTGTTACCAACGACAGCAGGGACCGGGTCAGAGGTCACCGCGATCTCCATCGTCACGTCAGATGACATGAAGAAGATCGGAGTCGTGTCAGACCAGTTGTTTGCTGATCTCGCCATTGTCGATCCGATGCTGACGCTGACCGCGCCGCGCGGTGTGACGGCGGCAACCGGGATCGATGCGATGGTTCATGCCATCGAATCCTATACGTCAAAGCTGTTGCGCAATCCGGTCTCGGGTGCACTTGCCAAGGAAGGCCTGCGCCTGCTGGCCGGGAATCTGTTGCGCGCATGTGAGCACCCGGATGATATCGAAGCGCGCGAGGCCATGTGCATCGGAGCAACGCTCGCCGGGCAGGCCTTCAGCAATGCGCCGGTCGCGGCCGTTCATGCGATGGCCTATCCGCTGGGCGCGCTGTTCCATGTGCCGCATGGTGTGTCGAATGCGCTGATGCTCTCGCCGGTCTTGCGGTTCAATGCGGTCGTCGCCGCCAAGGACTATGCGGATCTCGGTCCCGTCGTTGGCGTGGCCCAGGACGCGAGTGCCTTTATCGACCATATGGTGGAGCTGTGCGCGAAAAGCGGCACGCCCCTGAAGCTGACCGAGGTTGGCGTCAATCACAATGACTTGCCAAAAATGGCTGAGGATGCGGTCAAGAATGAGCGCCTGATGAAGAACAACCCCCGTCTTGTCACGTATGACGATGCGCTGGCGCTCTATGAAGAAGTGCTCTGAGATGGATTCGTGGGATCACTGACCCGGTTCCACACCTACTTGCCGGGCGATTTATGTGGCTCTGTCAGAAGGTCGTCCGGATACCAGGGGGAATCAGTTGGCCGGGAATTATGAAAGGCTGACGAGGTCAGCGTGATATAGAGCTGGAGCAGTCGCGAGGCCTTGCGGGGGTGGCCGCTTGTCAACTCATCCCGGATACGCCACCGAAAACCGGTCGCGAGTTCGCCAATGAGTTCAGCGCCGTTACGGGACAGGCCAGCGACATCCCGCAAGCCCTGACCAATCACATGATCGTCCAGCAATTCCTGGATACCATATTTCGACTGGCTCCCTCGCCGGGCGATTGCACGTTCTGCCGGAGTCAGATCGATATCCATCAGGAGCGCCGCATTCGCGAAGTCCCGCATGGCATGATCCCACAATTTCTTGCGTGCCATGATGGCGCCTCGTTGAATCAGCGCCTGACGCTTACTGGGGGTGCCGACAACACTCTCGCCCCGCGGCAGGAATTCGTCGAGCGCCCAGGTCTCGTAGATGCGCTTGAAGATGATCTGGTCATGCTGGATCCAGCGACGCACGAGTTCCGAGGCTGGAAATCTGTTCGCGCCTGAGCCGCGATCCCCATCATGCTGGCGCTGGTGGAAGACGATGGCGGGGCAGGCGACGCTGGTGCTGATCCGCGCTGCGCGGAGAATATAGTCATAATCGACCGAGCGCTTGAGCCCGGTATCGAACGGGCCAGTCGCATCCAGCAGCGTCTTTTGGAACAGCATGCCAGACTGGTGTGTGAACATGTCTTCCATCGTGGCGATCAGGAAGTCACGTGGGTGACACTCCCGCCAGTAGCCGGTGTCCTGCCAGACTCGCTCGCCGCCATTTGCGGGGTCGGTGAACCGGTCATGGCGTCCATAGCTGAAGCCAGCGGACGGGTTGGCGTCGAGCGCAGCCCCCAGTTTTTGGAGGGCGTCCGGGCAGGCGATGTCGTCATCGTCAACAACCCAGAGCCGGGTGCCGGTCATCAGCGTCATGGCCAGATTGATGGCCGCGGACTTGCCCTGGTTTTCAGTGCGCACATAGCGCACCTGCGGGTAGCGCGCTGCGACGTCCGGCGTGTTGTCGGTCGATCCATCATCTATCAGGATGACTTCATCCGGCTGTACGGTCTGGGCAAAAACGGACTTCAGGGAATCCGCAAGAAGAGACGCTCTGTTGCAGGTCGGAATGACTACCGAGGTCGATTGCATTCCAACAGGGTCCCGTTCTGGTGTTCACGCTACGCTGGCGAAAAGACCGCCAAGAAAAAGTAATTTGATTGCAAGGATAGCGCTTCTGCTTTTCCAATTCATTACTTGAACCTCTAAGACTAGCACGAAATACGTAAAATCCCGTCAGGATCAGCTGCAATAGTCGCGAAAAAGCGCATGTTTCATGTTTTGTCGGAATGCCCTGGCGGGGCCAAAGAAAGCGTCATCAAGGCCTGTTAATCGAGCGGGGAGTTCCAGACACCCCTGAGAGGCGAATTGATGACCTCGGATATTCAGGCGCAGATTGCGCCGGATAAGGTTTTCACGATCGCCGGACTTCATGACATACCTGTTTCAGCAAGGCATGATCATTGGCGGTATCGGCATCATCGGCAACGGAATAGACCACGCGGCGAGATTTTTTCCGGTTGTCCGCCAAAGTGTATAGAGCCTTGTCGCACAAGGCGGATTCGGAAAAATTAGACAGGCTTCGGATGATCTTCGTTCGGGGCTTTTCCAGTTTTTGGTTGACGCCTCGTATTCTCACGATCATAAGGCGCGCTCATTCCAGCCCGAGGACGGACCCATGAAACGGCCAAACTCAAATTTCCAGGCATATGAACGCACCCTACAACTGGGTTGCGCATGCTGCCGCATGGAGGTTGCTGGATAGGGCTGATCATCAGCCCGGGGACCGTTTTTCGGTCTTATGCCGCCCTCCGCGCGTTTTCGCCCGGAGGGTTTTTTTGTCTTTCGAACCCGATGGAGACGCGTGGAGGGCTTGTCAGGAGGAGCTTCGTGAAACGAAGCTGAGACCAATGAGTGAATTTGAAGTGATCGAAACCCGCGCCGGCGGACGTATCAAGGCCTGGGTAAAGGGTGTGCCTGTAGAACCACAAGCCCGTACACAGCTTGAGAATGTTGCAGGCTTGCCGTTCATTCACAGCCACCTTGCCGTGATGCCCGATGTCCACTTCGGGCGCGGCGCAACGGTCGGCTCGGTCATTCCCACCAAGGGGGCGATCATCCCGGCGGCGGTCGGAGTCGATCTTGGCTGTGGGATGATGGCCATCCGGACGAGCCTGACGGCAAATGACTTGCCTGATAGCTTGTCGGCCATCCGTAGTGAGATCGAACGCAAGGTGCCTGTGGGAAATGGGCGCGGTGGCAGCCACAAGGAAACTCCGGCGCGTGCAGCCACGGCGCTTCGGGCCTCCGGCATGGCGGAGCGGCTCGACGTGATCCTGAAGAAGCACAAGCGCATCCAGCGGACGGCCTTCGCCAAACAGCTGGGGACGCTTGGCGGCGGGAACCATTTCATCGAACTGTGTCTCGATGAAGTGGACCGTGTTTGGGTCATGCTGCACTCGGGATCGCGCGGGACCGGGAACATTCTTGGCACCTACTTTATCCGGGAGGCGCGTGAGGCACTGGAGCGGCGCGTGCTGGGCTATCATGTCCCGGACAAGGATCTCGCCTTCTTTGTTGAAGGAGAAGACCTGTTCGACGACTATACCTATGCGGTCAGCTGGGCGCAGGACTATGCTCGCCTGAACCGCGAGGTGATGATGGACCGTGTCCTGTTTGCCTTGCGTGAGCATTTTCCGGCCTTCTCGCTGGAGAAGGAGGCGGTGAACTGCCACCACAATTATGTGGAGCGGGAACACCATTTCGGGGCGGACATCTGGGTGACCCGCAAGGGGGCCGTCCGTGCCGGGAAGGACGAACTGGGGATCATTCCCGGTTCAATGGGGGCGAAATCCTTCATTGTTCGCGGAAAGGGCAATGTCGACTCCTTCTGCTCGTGCTCGCACGGGGCAGGCCGTGCCATGAGCCGGACTGAAGCCAAGCGGCGGTTCTCGGTCGAGGACCACCGGGCGGCAACGGATGGCGTCGAATGCCGGAAAGATTCCAGCGTGATTGACGAAACGCCAATGGCCTACAAGGACATCGACGCAGTCATGGCGGCGCAGACTGATCTGGTGGAGGTGGTTCACACGTTGAAACAAATCGTTTGCGTCAAAGGTTGACACATTGTCGCGCTTTGGATTATGCGCCCAATTCCTGTCAGGCCGTTCGTGCGTTTACGGAAGGCTTGGCAGACCAACCGAAAGAAACAAGATGAAGCTGAGTTGTAACACGACAAACAGCTCCTTGCAGATGCGGGGAGCGCTATCAGCGGCTCCCGCGCATTGGCCGGTCGCCTCCTGATATAATCACAGATTGAGTTTCGATAGTCCGTTTCTGAAGAGTTCAGTTGTCGGAAGATGTGAAAGGAGGTGGATCATGGGCGCGCCCATGACCCGTGCTGGTGTCTTGCTGTTTGGCAAGCCGTCGGCAGCGACGCCATTGTTGGGCTATATTGCCGGCCCCCACGCAGAGCGGATTGCTCGTTTCTGGCCTGTGCCGCATGCCGGGTTCCTGACCCTGCCGTCGGCACGGCGCCATGCGGCGGCAATTCTGCTGGAGCGGCGTTGGAGCAGCACCAGCGATGATGGCATGGATATCGTGCGAGTGGTGGAACGCGCCCGCGACGCCGAGCTTGCGCGTATCCTGATGAGCGGCGATGCGCCGGGCGGCCTGATGAAGGCACTCGGCCGGATGGGTGAACAATTGTGGGAGGTGGGTGACTATGCCAACTTCCTCAGCCTGTTTGCAGATCCTGAAGCGGTGAAAGTCTTGCGGCACATGCCGCAGATTCGAGCAGATCGTCTGGGCGTGATCGTGGCGGTGCCGGAAGCCTTGCGGGTTCCGGGTATCGTGGCGAACTTGCCCGAAACGCCCCAAGCTGTGGAAGACCTTGCCGCAGCCTACCAGCTCGCACGGCTAATCCACGGGGCGAGCGGAGCGTCTCGTCTGGTCCAGCGTTGGGAGCGTGCAAACAGCCCGTTAGTCCTGTTCGACATGGCCGCCGAAGCTCTGCAGCCGGTCGAGTTTGGACGGGTGCTGGCTCCACCCGCCCTGCCGGACTGGTTCGAACCGGTCCGGACCCGAAAGGCGCTGAACGAGATGGCGTTGGAGTTCCGCAATTGCTTGCGAGACTTTGCCGCCGACCTCGCCATGGGCCGGATGGCGGTTTACGCGGTTCGCAAATCGTCCAGCCCGCCGGTGGCTCTGGCCTTGCGCCAGGATGTGGCCGGCTGGAGACTGGCCGAGGCGTTGCTGAAGGGCAATGACGATCTGAGTGACGCGCATTTGCGTCAGCTGATCGATGTGCTCACCGCGGTTGGTGTCAGGACCGGGGAATCCGCCTGGGCCTTGTCCCAGCGGTTGCACGATCATGTCTGTCCGGATTGCGGGCCTGCGCATGTGCCACCGCGCACTACCTGGCGCCAGCGTTTGGCACTTGGCTCTCTCTGGGACTGAGTGCAGGCCAGCATCGGATAGAGGCGTCCTCGAAGCTTATGGCTTCGGGGGCGTTTCCATTTGTGACGCGGGCGTCATCGGTGTATTCTGCCTGAAAATATCAGGAGGAAAGCATGGCCGACGGACACGACATGGGCGAACGCGCGAAGTTTCGCGAAATGCTGGAAGGCACCAAGGATGATTGGGATATCATCGTTGAGCATTCCAAGAGCTTCAACAAGGGGCTCGCCAAGCGCGTGATCGACCATCTGCGCCTGCTCGATGGCGATTATGGTGGCTTCCCGATCGACCGGTTGGAACATTCCATCCAGACCGCGACCCGCGCGCATCGCGACGGCCGCGACGAGGAATATGTGGTCTGCGCGCTGCTTCACGATATTGGCGACACGCTGGGCAGCTACAATCATCCGGATGTGGCCGCCGCGATCCTGAAGCCGTTCGTGTCAGAGGCCAATCTCTGGATGGTGGCCAATCATGGCGCGTTCCAGGGCTATTACTTCTTCCACCATATCGGGCTGGACCGGAATCTGCGGGAGCATTTCAAGGACAGTCCGCATTACGAATATTGCGCGCAGTTCTGCCATCTCTACGACCAAGCCGCGTTCGATCCGGACTATGAGAGCGAGCCGCTGGAATTCTTCATCCCGATGGTCGAGCGCGTCTTCTCGAAGCCGGTAAATTCCATGTATCTCAAGGCGATGCAGGAATAGTCTGAGGTATTACTCCTCAGACGTTTCCAGCATGCAGGGGCCTTCGCTGGCGATGCTTGTCATCGCGGCGTGGGCTTCGCACTTGTTGCCATAGGTCTTCCCGTCACAGCCGCAGACCGGGCGATATTCGCGCGTGCACATCGAGCGGACTTCGGTGCAGACGCCGGCCGCATCTGCGATGTTGCGGCAGGCCCCGTCATCCATTTTGCAGAACAAGCCATCTTCGCACGCAACGGCCGCTATGCCGCCACAGGTCTCTCCGACTCCGGCGGTCAGAGGCAGAGCAGGCGTGTCATCTGGCGCTTCTGGAGCGGGGGGCGGAGCCTCCGCTTCAACCGGCGGCAGGTCTTCCGGGGGCTTCTCGAACCAGGCACAGCCGGTGAGGAGCGTGATAGACAAAACAAGAGCGATGAGGCGCATGATGATCTCCCTGTTTACAGGAAGTACCTGCGCCCCAATCGCAGATTTGGCAAGCCGGAGCCTAGCCTTTCATGCCGGCTGCGACAGCCGCAAAGATGTTCTGGCCGTGCTCGCCGCCAGACTGGAAGGCAGGCTTCGTGGTCGAGACATCGGTGATCTGGTCCCATTTCGCCGCAACGGCTTCAGCCGACAGACCTTCACCCTGGCCAACGAACACGCCTTCGGTCTCAACGATGCGCGCCATCGAGAAGGCACCGGCACCGGCTGACAGGATCATGCCGGTCGGGGCTTCATCCTTGACGAGGTTCATCACGCCGGGCGTGACATATTCCGGCTTGAGCTGGGCGAGCACTTCGTCGGGCATCAGGCCTTCGGTCATGCGAGTTGCAGCAATCGGGCAGACCGCGTTGATTTTAATGTTGTTTTTCGCGCCTTCAATTTTCAGCGTGTTCATCATGCCCACCACGCCGAGCTTGGCAGCGCCATAGTTGGCCTGGCCGAAATTGCCGTAGAGGCCGGTCGAGGATGTGGTCACGACGATGCGGCCGAAATTCTGCTCTTTCATGATGTTCCAGGCTGCGTGGACCGGCATGAAGCTGCCGCGCAGATGGACGTCAATTACGAGATCGATGTCGGCCTGGGTCATCTTGGAGAAAGATTTGTCGCGCAGGATTCCGGCATTCGCGATGATGATGTCGATGCGGCCCCACTTGGCCATCGTGTCATCGATCATCTTCTTGACGCCAGCCTCGTCGGAAACCGACGATCCGTTCGCGATGGCTTCGCCGCCCATGGCCTCGATTTCCTTCACAACGGCTTCGGCCGCTTCGGAATTACCGCCGGTGCCGTCCAGCGTGCCGCCGAGGTCGTTGATGACAACTTTCGCGCCGCGGCGGGCGAGTTCCAGCGCGTGGCAACGGCCGAGACCGCCGCCGGCTCCGGTGACAATGGCGACGCGATCGTCGAAACGGATATCTGACATGGGACTATTCCTCATTCCTTGACTGTTCTGCCTCGTGTCAGACCAAACGCTGACGTAAACGTCAAGCATACCCGTAGCGTCACCTCTTGCGCGGATTGCCGCGCCGTGATTGCGTTTCGGCCAGCCGAAGAAAAGTATCCAGGGAGGATCGTCATGCTGGCTTATGTAACACTGGGATCAAACGACAAGGACAAGGCCGTCGAATTCTATGACGCGGTCATGGGGGAGCTGGGCGGGCAACGCGTCTTCGCCAATGACCGGCTGCAATTCTATGGCACCGGCCCCGGCCAGCCGATGATCGCGATTGGCGGTCCTTATGATGGCGAAGCCGCCTCTGCCGGCAATGGCGTCATGCCAGCGCTTGGCTGCAAGGATAATGAGACCGTCGACCGCGCCTACAAGAAAGCGCTAGAAATGGGCGGCACCTGTGAAGGCGAGCCGGGCCAACGCCTGCCAAACTTCTACGGTGCCTATTTCCGGGACCCCGACGGCAACAAGCTCTGCGTCTGCAAGCTGGGCTAGGTATCAGCCCAGCGCCGCCAGGAAGACTTCGAGCGTCTCTTTTGCAAAGAGGCGCATGTTTTCCGGGCGGTCGCTGAGGCCGGTCTCCAAAGTGGTGGAGATCTCGAACCGGTTCGGGCCGACTACGGCGATGCAGGTGTGGCCCGGGGCGTCGCCATAGCCATTGCCGGTTGGGCCGGAGGCGCCGGTTTCGCAGAGCCCCCAATCGGCGGCGAGCTTGCCGCGAATGGTGTTGGCCAGCAGACGGGCATAGGGCTCGGTCGAGGAGCGCATGTCGCCAATATCTTCCCGTGTCAGGCCGAGCAGATGCTTGAATGCCTTGGGCGTGTAAATGACGCCACCCCCGCGATAATAGGTCGAGGCGCCGGGCACGGCGAGTAGCGCCGCCGAGATGAGGCCGCCAGCCGAGGATTCCGAAATGGCCACGGTCTCGCCGCGGGCCTTGAGCGTGTTTGCGATCTGTTGCGCGATGGGGATGAGTGTTTCCATGCGCGCCAATTGAGCAGCCGGGTGGGCGCCGCGCAAGCCGGACGTTGGGAGAGGGCCGGGCTCTGGTCTTCCGCGTCGGTGCTTCGACTTCGCCCATCCTTCGACTTCGCTCAGGATGAGTCTGCACACTGCTGCCAGATTACAGTGCTCGTCGTGAGGGAAGTCGAAGGATGGGCAGGCTGGGGGAGTTGCACCCGGTAGAGCACAAGAATGCTTCCCCTTCGGCCACGGCGCGGCTAAGCCTGAATGTGACAGTTTTGGGGAAAGGGAGCGGCGAATGCTTTCCATCGCAGGGTATGAATGGGGCTGGGACAATGCGCGGGCACTGCTCGGCATCTTGCTGATCTATGGTGTGTGCTGGGTGTTGTCAGAGAAGCGGAAACTGTTTCCGTTCCGGCTGATCATCGGCGCGACGATCATGCAATTCGTGTTTGCGCTGATCCTGTTTGGCATCCCCTTTGTACGGGCGATCCTGTTCAAGGCCAATGACGTGGTCGATGGCCTGCAAAATGCGACGCGGGCCGGCACCAGCTTTGTGTTCGGGTATGTCGGTGACAATGTGGCCGCGCAGCAATTGATGGATGGGTCGCCGCCGCCGCTGTTCTTCTTCCAGATTCTGCCAATCGTGATCGTCGTTGCCGCGCTGTCCGCCATTCTCTGGCACTGGCGCATCCTTCAATGGGTCACAAACGGGTTCGCCTATATCTTTCAGCGCGCGATGGGCCTTGGCGGGGCGACGTCTCTCGCCGTGTCGGCCAATGTGTTCATGGGCATGACCGAGGCGCCGGTTCTGATCCGGCCCTACATCAAGGGTATGACCCGGTCTGAGCTGCTGATCATGATGACGGCGGGCTTTGCGACCATCGCAGGCAGTGTGCTTGTGGTGTATGGGGCGTTCCTTGAAGGCAAGATGGACAATCCGCTGGCACAATTGCTGACCGCCTCCATCATGGCGGCCCCGGCAGCGGTGGCCGTGGCGCTCTGCCTGATTCCGGAGACGACGCCCGCGACCGAGCGGATGAAGGAACCTGATTTCAGCTATTCTTCCACGATGGATGCTTTTTCGACGGGCGCCTCTGACGGCCTGAAGATCGTGCTGAACATTGCGACCATGCTGATCGCGGCGCTGGCGCTGCTCTGGCTGGTCAATGCAGGGCTGGGCGCATTCCCGGATGTGGCGGGTGCACCGCTCTCCATTGAGCGTATCCTTGGCTGGATCTTCGCGCCGCTGATGTACATGATCGGCGTGCCGATGGGCGAGGCGGCGCAATCGGGCTCGCTGATGGGCGTGAAGACGGTGCTGACCGAATTCGTGGCCTTCCTGCAACTCGCTGAAGTGCCTCAGGACGCAATGGACCCGCGCACGCGCATCATCACGGCGCACGCCATTTGCGGTTTTGCGAATTTCGGCTCCATGGGCATCCTGATTGGCGGCCTGAGCATTGTGGAACCGGCGCGGCGGGATGATTTCC
The DNA here is from genome assembly GCF_002388685.1 of Hyphomonas sp. UBA4505. Lineage (NCBI taxonomy): Bacteria > Pseudomonadati > Pseudomonadota > Alphaproteobacteria > Hyphomonadales > Hyphomonadaceae > Hyphomonas > Hyphomonas sp. UBA4505. Next base: position 26,798 of record NZ_DGMZ01000011.1, read on the forward strand.
TGGCGCTGGCTTGGCGGACGCTATTGGCGGGGACGCTGGCGACGTGTCTCTCTGGCGCGGTGGTCGGGGCGCTGCCATATCAGCTATTTGCAGGTGTGGGTGGCTGATCTTTCCGCTCGCCTCCCGCACGGTCAGGCCTAGACTTCAGGGCTGGGATTGGCACGAGTGCGGGATATGAAGATGAGACGATTTCGAATTGGGTTGCTGGCCGCCTGCGGTATGGCAACGGCTATGCCTTCTTTGGCACAGGAACGCTTGGCGCCGGTGAGCGTCTGGGGTGATCGGACAGAGACCGATCCTGGGAGCCTTGCGGGTCTGGACGCTGCTGAGATCGACGAGATCCTCGCCGATCATCCGGCGGAAATCCTGAATAAATTACCCGGTGTGAACATTCAGATGAATTCCGGGCAGGAGCATCTGGTTGCAATCCGCTCACCCGTCCTGACCGGCGGGGCCGGGCAGGGAAGTTTCCTGATCATGGAGAATGGCGTCCCGGTGCGCTCGCCCGCTTTTGGCAACGTCAACAGTCTGTTCGAGCCACATCATGAAGTGGCGAGCGGGATTGAAGTCGTGCGCGGGCCGGGCAGTGCGAAATACGGTTCCAACGCCGTGCACGGACTGGTCAATGTCATCTTGCCGGAAGTCGGCAGCGGCGGCCAGGTGGTCGCGAGCTATGGCACACTCGGTCGCTGGCGCACGGATGTGACGCTGGACGAGGGAGAGCACTGGTTGGCGGCGGTGTCGCTACAAAAGGATACCGGCTGGCGCGACAATACCGGCGTCGACCAGCAGAAGCTGACACTGGTCGGCGACTGGATGCTGGGCGACTGGGACACGACGACATGGCTCACCGCGTCAAACCTCAACCAGGAAACGGCCGGCTTTGCACAGGGGCCGGATGCCTACAAGGATGAGGACATTGCCAAATCCAATCCGAACCCGGAAGCCTACCGCGATGCGTGGTCGGCGCGGGCAGGCGCGCGGCTGTCTCGAAACCTCAGCGGCGGCACGCTGACCCTGACGCCGTATGCGCACACCCAGTCGATGATCTTTGCACAGCACTTCCTGCCGAATGGTGGCGTGGAGAAGAATGGCTCGACCGGTGGGGGTGTGATGGCGCGCTTTGAGCGGGAGGCTTCCGACAGCCTGACCTGGCGCGTGGGCGCGGATGTTGATGTCGCAAGCGGCTGGCTGACTGAAATCCAGCCCGAACCGTTCGGCTTCTTTCCGGGCGACTCGCGTTTCCCGCAAGGCAAACACTATGACTACACCGTCAACACGTTGATGGGGGCGGTCTGGGGAGAGCTGGATTTTGCGCTGGGTGAGGATGTGCACGTGCTGGCTGGGCTGCGCGCGGAAGCGCATGAGTATGACTATTCGACCGATGTGGCGCCCGGCATCAATGGCCGGTTCAATGTGCCGGATGACCGGACCGATAACTTTGACCTCCTGACGCCGAAGTTGGGCCTGATCTGGTCGGTAACGGAGGTGACCGATCTTTATGCGAACTATGCCCGCGGCGAGCGCGCGCCACAGGCCTCTGATCTCTACCGCCTGCAAATCCTGCAAGTGGCCGGGCAGGTGAAGGAAGAGACGCTCGACAGCGTCGAGATTGGCGCGCGGGGCAATGCGCTGAACGGTCGGCTGGTATATGATGTTGCGGCCTACTGGATGGAGAAGGACAATTTCTTCTTCCGCGACAGTGACGGGCTGAACGTTCCGGATGGGGCGACCGAGCACAAGGGCGTGGAAGCCTCCGCGGCATTTGAGCTGACGCCTGTCCTGAGCGTGTCCGGCTCGGCCAGCTGGTCTAACCAGACCTATACATTCGACCGGATCACCGGCTCCGGCACCGAGACCATCCGCGACGGCAATGAGATCGACACGGCGCCGGAATGGCTGGCCAATGTCTCACTGGACTGGCAGGCGACGGACGCGATCAAACTGTCACTGAAGGTTGATCATGTCGGCGAGTATTTCGTGGATCCCGCGAACACGACCACTTACCCCGGCCACACCGTGCTGGGCGCGCGGGGCGCGTGGGCCCTCAGCGAGACGGCCGAGTTGTTCCTGATCGTGCGGAATCTGACAGACGAAAAATATGCCGACCGGGCAGATCTCGCCTTTGGCAATGAACGCTACTTCCCTGGCGAACCTCTGAATGCGACGCTGGGCATGAGAAAAACATTCTAGGAGGAAACCGATGAAACTCTATCATAGCCCCATGGCCCCCAATCCGGACCGGGTTGTCTTTTTCCTGCGCGCGAAAGGCAAGTTGGACGCGGTGGATCTGGAAGAAGTCTCCATCATGAAACAGGAGCACCGGACGAAGGAATATCGCGAGGTCTCTCCGTTTGCGCAGGTGCCGGCGCTGGTGCTGGATGATGGGACCAAGATCACCGAAAGCCGGGCGATTTGTACTTATTTCGAGAATGTCTTCCCGGAGCCGAACCTGATGGGAACAGACGCGAAGGAAAAGGCCCTGATCGAGATGTGGGATCGCCGGGTCGAGCTGATGTTCATGGTGCAGTTCGCGACCTGGTTCCGCAATGCGCATGAGATGATGGCGCCGCTGGAAGTCCCGCAGAGCGCCGAGGCCGCTGCCAAGGGCGAGAAGAACGCCAAGCGCATGGCCGAGCGGTTCAATGCACATCTCGCCGACCACGAATTCCTCGCGGCTGACCGGTTCTCGATTGCGGACATTACGCTGTTCATCACCTGTGGCTTCTGCCGCGTCATGAAATGGGCGCCGCACAAGGAGCACGAGAATCTCGGTCGCTGGTACGACGCCATGAAGGCACGCGGTTTTGCGGGCTAGGCGTTCTTGATGTTCATCCCGCCATCGACCGGGATATGCACGCCGGTCAGGAAGCTGGCCGCTGGCAGGACGAGAGATAGCGTCATATTGGCCACCTCTTCCGGGATGCCGTAACGGCGCAAAGGCACGCGGCGCTTGGCGTAGATTTCCTTGTGCTCGTCCTGGATGCCAGCGGTGATGCCCGTATGGATCGGGCCGGGGCAGATCGCATTGACGGTGATGCCTTCACGACCAAGGTCGACGGCGAGCCCGCGGGTCAGGCCGATGACGCCATGTTTGGCTGCGACATAGGGTGAATTGCCCGGCGTGGCGCCAAGGCCTTCCGTGGACGCAATATTCACGATGCGACCAAAGCCTGCCTTGCGCATGTAAGGGAGCGCTGCGCGGATGGCGCGCTGGTGGGAGGTCAGCATGACATTTATGCTGTCGGCCCATGCGTCTTCATAGCTTTCCTCGGCAACGTCAGCCATCCTGGCGAAGCCGGCATTGTTCACGAGAATTTCCAGCCCGCCGAAATGCGCGGCCGTCTCGTCCACGACGCGCTTGATCGCGTCCTTGTCGCTGACGTCCAGCGCCCAGCCCTGCACATTGGCGAAGCCAGCATCACGGATTTCCTGAACAACGACATCGACATTTTCCTGCTTGAGGTCTGTCACGGCGACGTTGGCGCCTTGGCGGGCGAACAGGTGGGCGGTGGCGCGGCCCATGCCGCTGGCGGCGCCGGTAATGAGTGCGGTCTTGCCTTCAATGGAGCGCGAGAGATCCTGATATGGCGGGTGGCTCATGTGCGTTTCTTTCGTTTCTTGATTGTGCCGGAGAAGTTGAGGACGGGGCGGCCATTCGCGGTGACAAGGCCGCGCACGAAGGTGATGGAGCCCCCCTTGCGGAGCACTTCGCCGCGCGCCTCGATATATTCGCCTTCCAGCGCGCCATCCAGAAATTCAGACGTGAAGGCGACCGTGACTCCATATTCGCCCTCCATGCCGTCATGCGCGATCGCGAACAGGGAGAAGTCACCGAACGCCATCAGGCAGCCGCCATGCATCACGCCGCCCGCATTCATATGCTTGCGTTGTGCCCGAAAGGCCGCGACCGGGCCATCATCGTCAATCTTGAAATAGAACGGACCGGCGGCATCGTGTTCAAACGGCTCGTCGGGCCATGTCTGCCAGCCGGCAAACTCCCCGGTTTGGACTGTTTCTGCGGTCATTCCGCCTCCCTGCTGTTTTTCCGGCACGATACCGCACAGTCACCCTTCGACAAGCGTGCCGTTGGGGCATAGATTACGCGGGAAGGTATATAATCGGAGGAAATCGTATGGCATTCGATGCCGAAATCCGCGCGGCGCTGATCGAGCAGGTCCGCCGCTTCGTGACCGAGAAATGCGTGCCGATCGAGGCGCAAGTGGGCGACGAGGACGAAGTTCCGCAGGCTGTGGTCGATGAGATGAAGAATCTCGGCCTGTTCGGCATTGCGGTGCCGGAAGAGTATGGCGGCCTCGCGCTGGACATGGAGACCGAGGCGCTGGTGGCGTTTGAACTCGGCCAGACCTCTCCAGCCTTCCGCAGTGTGGCCGGCACGAATATCGGTATTGGGAGCCAGGCGCTCGTCCTGTTCGGGACCGACGCGCAGAAGGAAAAATGGCTGCCGGGCATCGCGTCAGGCGATCTGATTGCGAGCTTTGCGCTGACCGAGCCGGAAGCGGGCTCTGATGCGGGCAGCCTGACCACAAAGGCAATCCGTGACGGCGATCATTATGTGCTGAACGGCACCAAGCGCTACATCACCAATGCCAACAAGGCGGACCTGTTCACAGTCATGGCGCGGACCGATGTGGATACGCCGGGCCCAAAGGGCGTGTCAGCCTTTGTCGTGGAGCGCAACACACCGGGCGTGTCGGTTGGCGTGCCGGAAAAGAAGATGGGCCAGCAGGGCGCGCACATTTGTGACGTGATCTTCGAAGATGCCCGCGTGCCAGCCGAGAACATCATCGGCAAGGAAGGCGAGGGCTTCAAGGTTGCGATGAGTGTGCTCGACAAGGGACGCCTGCACATCTCAGCCGTAGCGACGGGCGTGTCGAAACGCCTGATCCGCGAGATGGTGAATTATGCCCTCGAGCGGAAGCAATTCGGCACGGCCATCATGAACCACCAGATGATCCAGGCGATGATCGCTGACAGCCAGGCTGAGACTTATGCGGCGGAATGCATGATCATGGATGCCGCGCGTCGGCGCGATGCGGGCGAGGATGTCACCCTACTCGCCTCTTCCACGAAACTGTTTGCCACCGAGGCGTGCGGCCGGGTGGCTGATCGTGCGGTGCAGGTGTTTGGCGGCGCAGGCTATGTCTCCGACTATGGCATCGAGCGGTTCTACCGCGACGTGCGCATCTTCCGCCTGTATGAAGGCACCAGCCAGATCCAGCAGATCATCATCGCACGCGAATTGGCCAAGGCGGCCAAAGCCGGGAGACTTTAGGCCATGTTCGAACACGATTTGACCGACCCGCATGATGTGGGCCTGAATGCCGAACGGCTTGCAGCCATTCCGCAATATTTCCAGCAGAACTATATCGACCGAGGCAAATTACCATGCGTGGCGACATTGGTGTCACGCGGGAGCGAGGTGGCGCTGGAGGATTATTCCGGCACCACGCATATTGGCGAAGGCGAACCGATCGGTCCGCATACGATCTTCCGAATCTATTCCATGACCAAGCCAGTCACGTCGCTGGCGGCGATGATGCTGTTCGAGGAGGGCAAGTTGCGCCTGGACCATGAAGTGTCGCGCTTCATTCCCGAGTTCGCGGACGTCCAGGTTTTCGACGGAGGCAATCGCGAGGATTATACGACCCGCGCACCTGACCGCCCGATGACAATCCTGGACTTGTTCACGCATACATCGGGAATCACGTACGGCTTCCTGATGCAGGACGAACCTGACGCGATCTATCGCAAGCACAAGATCGGTGCGCCGACCGAAACCTTGCTGGAAATGAGCCAGCGGATCGCGAAACTGCCGCTCTCCTTCTCGCCTGGTACACAATGGGGATATGGGCATTCCATTGACGTGCTCGGCGCGATCGTCGAAATCGTTGCGGGGCAACCTCTCGATGAGTTCTTCCGGGAACGTATCTTTGGTCCACTTGGCATGGATGATACCGACTTCTGGGTGCCGGAGAACAAGATTGACCGGTTGATGGCATGCTACAACAAGCATCCGTTGACTGGCGAGATATCGATGTCCGATGCCGCTGGCAAGGAATCGAAGCTCTATAGCAAGCGTCCGAAACTGCTGAATGCTGGCGGCGGTCTGGCCTCTACCGTGCGGGATTATCACCGTTTTTGCCTGATGTTGATGCGTGGCGGTACGCTGGACGGCGCCCGCATCATCAGCCCGAAGACGTGGGAGTTCATGCGCCAAAATCATCTTCCGGATGGCAAGACGATCAAGGAGATGGGCGACAAAACATTCTCCGAGGCGCGGATGGAAGGCAATGGCTTCGGGCTCGGGGGCTCTGTGCTGACTGATCCGGTTGCCTCGATGCAGCCTTCCAGTCTGGGCAATTTCAGCTGGGGTGGCCTTGCGTCCACCTTCTTCTGGATCGACCCGGAAGAAGAAATGGTCGTCATCCAGGCGACACAGATGATCCCTTCAGGCACCTATCCGATCAGGCCACAATTGCAGCAACTCGTTTATGCGGCGGTGGACTGGTGAGCGAGGAGAAAGCGAACCCGGTCAGGCAGGCGATTCTAGATCTGACCACAGAAGCTGGTCCGGGCAAGACGATCAGTGCTGAACAGGCAGCGCGCGCCGTGAGTGATGCGAATTTTCAACGTGTGCTGAAGGATGTGCGGGCAGAAGCCGTGCGCCTGCACAAGGCGGGCACAGTCTTGATCTATCGGAAAGGCAAACCTGTCGAGGATCCGGATGTGTTCAAGGGCGTCTATCGGCTGGGCCTTCCAGCCTGACGGAGCTAGTTTCCATAGCGGCGGATTTCTGTCTGGAATCCGCGGCCTTTGGAAGTCAGTACATAAAGGCGGTCATACTCAGTGGCCTCGACAATCGGCGCGCCGGGTTTGCCGCCGAGTGCTTTGACGAGTTCGGGCGTGGTGTTGGAATGGCCCACGACGAGGATGTTTCCGGGCGTCGCGCGGAGCATGTTCGCAAAGGTCTCCAGATTGCCGGCGTCATAGGGCAGCACGGTGAGGCCAGTGGCCTTGGCAATTGGAAGAGCTGTCTGTCGCGTGCGCCGGGTATCGGTTGAGTAGATCGCTGTAAGGCCGGCCTGCTTCAATTCGTTTGCGAGAATATCAGCCCTGGCCCGACCGACAACCGTCAGGTCCGGATCGTCTCCGGCGGCTTTCTCTGCGTGGCGGACCAGATAGATTTGGCGGGCATCTGGCGCAGGCGACGAGGCGCACGCCGCTAATGGGATCGACGCCAAAAGCCCGAGTGCAAGTCTCCGTGTCAGCATCAGGCTGCCACCGGTTTGCGGATCGGGCGCTCAAGGGAAAACGCAGATTCTGTCGGACCGTTCTGCCTCAGGGATTGCAGCCTCTCCCAGCCATCCTGCATCGAGAAGCGCTCACCCCGCGGGGCCCACCAGAGTACGAAGCTGGCCCCGTCACTGCGGTCCAGACTGTCGGACAGACGGCGCATCCCGGGTGGGTGTGTGCGTCCATTGTAAGAGAACTCTTTCAGGGCTTCGATCGATGTCCAGCCAGCCATGGTGCACACATCCGGCGCAGCCATGTCGCGGGGATAAGGAAAGGCATCTTGCATGCCATACCAGTCACCATTTGGGCGCCGGATGCCGTGCGTATGCCAATGCATGCCGTCAAACGAGTCCGCGTCAGTGAAGATACGGGGCAAAATTGCCATGAATACCCGGACGAATTCATTCTCCATGTTGAACGCGCCTAATGGGCGCGCGCAATTGAAGTGAATCAATCGGTATTCCGTCGTCATTGAAATGTCCCCGTCCAATTTGGACAGGGATATGACAAAGCCGTTTCGCAATTGTTAAGAGAAAACGGACGGCAAAAAATAAACCTTCCGGCTACTTCCCTTTAAACTCTGCCGGGCGTTTCTTGAGGAATGCGGTAACGCCTTCCTTGAAGTCATCCGTGCGCCCAGCAGTGCGTTGAGCGATGCGCTCGTCGTAGATGGCTTCGTCGAAGTCGGATTCGCAGGCTTTCCAGATCAGCTCGCGTGCCAGAGACAGGGCGATGGTCGGGCCGGTTGCCAACTTCTCGGCCATTTCCAAAGCCGTGGGCATCAATTGGTCATCCTCAACGATGCGATTGACCATGCCCCATTCCAACGCTTTTTCCGCAGGGACCTTATCGCCGAACAGCGCCATTTCCATTGCGCGCACGCGGCCGATCGTGCGGGCCAGAAGCCACGTCGATCCGCCATCTGGTACGAGGCCTATGCGGCGGAAGGCTTGAAGGAAATAGGCGCTCTGGGCGCAAACCACGATGTCGCCAACAAGTGCGAGTGAACAGCCGACGCCAGCAGCGGGACCATTCACGGCAGTAATGACCGGATGCGGATGTTCCTTGATGGCCTGCATCAGCGGATTGTAGTGCGTTGTGAGGGCGCGCCCCGCATCTGGCTTGGAGCCTTCATGGCTGAGTTGTACGCTGAGACCGCCGGGGCCGAGATTCGCGCCGGAACAGAAGCCACGACCTGAGCCGGTCAGAATAGTGCAACGCGCCTCGTCCGCTGCCACTTCGAATGCGTGGAGCAATTCCTGCGCTGTATCGACGCCGCAGGCATTCAGCGTGCTTGGATCATCAAAGCTGATGACGGCGATGTCGCCTTTCAGCTCATAGGAAATTTTTGTGTAGGCCATGTGTTCCGCTCCCGATGGACGTTTTTTTACACCCTATTGTGTCGTCTGGCCCGCGTGAACGCCTGACCCAACGGAAATGTTTTTTATTTTGTTCAGGGGTCAATGCGCGTTACACTCAGGTGAGGAAACGACCCAAAGGAAGAAATACATGGCCCTAGATAGTGCTACCGGATCCGGCATGAGCTCGATACTGAGCCGCCAGAAAGCCGCACATATTCGCGACGGCATTCCCTCCGTTTCGAAACGAATCGAATGGCTGGACAAGTCCATCGACCTTCTGGTGACGCATGGCGACGCTCTGGCCGAAGCCATGCGGGAAGATTTTGGCCATCGATCTGTGGACCAGTCGAATTTGACCGATATTGCCGGGTCTATCGGCGCGCTCAAATTCTCGAAGAAGCATGTCGCCAAATGGATGCGGCCTGAGAAACGCAAGGTCGAATTTCCGCTTGGCTTGCTCGGCTCGCGCGCGGAGCTTCAGTTCCAGCCAAAGGGCGTGATCGGTGTGATCAGCCCCTGGAACTTCCCGGTCAATTTGACCTTCGCGCCGCTGGCGGGCGTGTTCGCTGCTGGCAATCGCGCGATGATCAAGCCATCGGAATTCACCGAGGCGACCTCAGAGCTGATGAAACAGCTGATTGGTCAGTATTATGACGAAGAAGAAGTGGCGGTCATCACGGGCGGTCCGGAAGTGGGCGCGGAATTCTCCAAGCTTGCTTTTGACCATATGGTCTTCACGGGCGCGACGTCGATTGCGCACCACGTCATGCGCGCCGCAGCAGACAATCTCGTGCCGCTGACGCTGGAGCTTGGCGGGAAAAGCCCGGTCATCCTCGGGCGGTCGGCCAATATGGAAAAAGCGGCAAGCCGTATCATGGCGGGCAAGACTTTGAACGCAGGCCAAATCTGCCTGGCTCCAGACTATGCCTTCGTGCCGCAGGAAAAGACCGCAGAATTTGTGGGCGCGGCGACCAAAGCCATTGAGACGATGTATCCGTCAGGCCTGAAAGACAATGACGACTACACATCAATCGTGAACCAGCGCCATTATGACCGGATCATGAGCTATATCGAGGAAGCGCGCGAAAAAGGCGCGGAGGTCCACGAGCTCACTCCGGCGGGAGAGAACTTCTCCCAACAGCCGCACCGCAAGATCCCGCCGCACATTATCGTCAATCCGGGCGATGATTTGAAAGTTATGAAGGATGAAATTTTCGGTCCGATCCTGCCCATCAAGTCTTATGGTGAAACAAAAGATGCGGTGGCATATGTAAATGCGCATGACCGGCCGCTTGGGCTTTACTATTTCGGTGAGGACTCGACCGAGAAGGATTATGTGCTGAACAATACGACGTCGGGGGGCGTGACCGTGAATGACGTCATCTTCCATGTCGCGCAGGAAGACCTGCCCTTTGGCGGTGTGGGTCCATCCGGCATGGGCAGCTATCACGGTCGGGACGGCTTCATGGAGTTCAGTCACAAGAAGTCAGTGTACACGCAAACGGGCAGTGAGATGCTGGCCATGATGCGCCCGCCTTATGGCGACAAGTTCCGGGGTCAGGTGAAAGGCCGCATCAAGCGCTAGGCTCTGTTTCCGGAAACAAGAAAGCCCGCCGGCAATGCTGGCGGGCTTTTTCTTTTGCGGTCTGTTCGAACTAGCGTTTCAGGAATGCTGGAATGTCGCTGCCGAAGCCTTTGACCTTTTCAGGAGCCGGATCGAGGATAGGGTCGTCATCCTTGCGCTTGCGGTCCCGTTCGCGATCGCGTTTTGGCTTCGCCACACGCTCGCGCTTTGGCTTCTCTTCCGGGCGATCATCGGTCTGGGCATCGGACTTCGGTTCAGTCTTTGCCTTGGGCTCTTCAGCCTTGGCCTTAGGCTTGGACTCGGCGGGAGTTGCCTCTTCCAGCTTGTCGGTGTTCTCGTCGCGCCGACGGCTGCGCGAGCGACCTCCGCGTGATTTGTCGTCACGACTGCCTGACCGGGAACGGCCGCGGCTGCGACTTTCATCCGGTGGCAGGTCTCCGAGTTCCTCAAGCAGGCCCTCGGGCATATAGTCCTCGACATCCTGCTGGATCATCTTGAGGACAAAGCCCCAGGATTTTTCGTCCGACGGTGACACAACCGTGAAGCTTTCGCCCGTACGCCCGGCGCGGCCGGTCCGCCCGATCCGGTGAACATAATCCTCGTCTTTGGGTGGCGGCGAATAGTTGAAGACATGCCCGACGTCCGGAATGTCTAGCCCGCGTGCGGCGACATCCGACGCTACGAGCAGCTTCAGGTCGCCGTCACGGAAACGCTGCAGCACTTGGGTGCGGAAGGCCTGCGGCAGGTCGCCATGAATGGCGGCGGCGTCGTGGCCATGCTTTTGCAAAGAGGCCGCGACGATATCGACTTCGACCTTCCGGTTACAGAAGACGATGCCGTTCTTCACGTCGCGGGACTCGATCACGCGGCGCAGCGCGGTGCGCTTGGCCTTCGCGTCATTGGTCGGAATGTGGACCACGTGCTGTGTGATCGTCTTGGCGGCGTCCGTCGGACGGGCAACTTCGATCTTGACCGGGTCGCGCTGGAAGGTCTTCGCCAGTCTCTGAATATCGGTCGGGAAGGTTGCCGAGAATAGCAGAGTCTGCCGTTTCGCCGGAATTTTGGAGACAATCTTCTCGATGTCGGGAATGAAGCCCATGTCGAGCATGCGGTCGGCTTCGTCAATGATGAGGTAGTCGACCCCCATCAGCAGCAGCTTTCCGCGTTCGAACTGGTCCATCAGGCGGCCCGGTGTGGCGATCAGTACGTCGACACCGCGTTGGAGCAGGCCTTCCTGTTCCTTGAAGCTGACACCGCCAATGAGCAGGGCCATGGTGAGTTTCAGGTGCTTGCCATATTTCTCGAAATTCTCGGCCACCTGCGCGGCCAGTTCGCGCGTCGGGCAGAGGATCAGGCAACGGGGCATGCGGGCCCTCGCCCGTCCGCGCGCAAGGCGATGGATCATGGGGAGCACGAAGGCCGCCGTCTTGCCGGTGCCGGTTTGCGCGATGCCTGTGACGTCGCCGCCGGCGAGGATATGGGGGATGGCTTCGGCCTGGATCGGCGTGGGCGTGGTATAGCCTGCCTCTTCCACAGCCTTAAGTACGTTCGGCCCAAGGCCGAGGTCTGCAAATGTTACGTCAGTCAATGTTATGGTTCCTGGAATGGTTTCTGATTCAACCCGGCGGCCTTGGTGGCCGCAGTTTCCCGCGTTCAGTGCCTTAGTGCACTTTTGGCGGGCCGGGCGAATTCCATGCCCGGAGCGTCGTGTTGCGCTGCACATAAGCCAAATTGTGACTAAATGGAAGGGGGGCCGCCCAGCTTTCGCCCGAGAGCGCGCAGGTCAGACGCGATAGCGCTGGACGTCATCGATCAGATTTTGCAGCACGCGCTTGGATCGGCCCCAATCAAATGCCTGTCCGGGCACGGTAATCGTGCCTTTCAGCAATGTGCCTTCCTCACGGGATTCCAAAGTGATGATCATGTTGCCCTCCCAGGACCAGACAGAAGAGGCCATTTTGGAATTGATGATGCAGCCATCGCCTGCCTCTGAAATATCCACGATTGGCTGGCTGCGGCTGGCGAGCGAACAGACCACGGCAGCGAGCGTTTCGCCGAACGTGTTGCGAAAGCCTTGCGACAGTTCGCGGTCCATCTTGAGGCCGAGCTTGGCATAAAGCGGGATGGCGATGTCTTTCATCGCGGCCAGCGGGACCCCGCCCGCGCCAGCCGCCGCCATGACGGGCTCGGCATATTTGAAGAACTGTTCTGCGGTCATCCCTTGGGGAGTCGCCCCGGTGACTTGGACGACCCGTGCTCGAACATCGGGATGGTTGATGATCTCTCCCACATTCATCGAATTGCGCCAATCGACGCTGGGATCAACATTCTGTGCAGGGAGGGATGGCGGTGAGGCGGAGTGTGCGCCGTCTGTAACAGCTGTTCCGCAATTGGCGCAGAAGCGGTGGCCATCTCCCAGCTTCTGTCCGCAATTTGTACAAAACATGGGCGGTCCCCTCGTCCATATGACGAGAGGACCTTACCCCAAATCAGGCGCCCGCGTCAGCGAGATTCTGGTTCGCAAAATCCCAATTCACGAGATTGTCCAGGAAAGCGCCCATATAGTTCGGGCGGCTGTTCTGGTAGTCGAGGTAGTATGCGTGCTCCCAGACATCCATGGTCAGGATCGGCGTAGCGTCGATATCTGTGACCGGCGTTTCCGCGTTCGGGGTCTTGGTGATGTGCAGCTTGCCGCCCTTGTAGACCAGCCAGGCCCAACCGGAGCCAAACTGACCGCCGCCTGCTGCTTTGAAGTCCTTCACGAACTGGTCGTAGCCGCCCAGGTCGCGGTCGATCAGTTCTGCCACTTTGCCGTGCGGTTTGCCGCCGCCGCCCGGTTTCATGCAGTGCCAGTAAAATGTGTGGTTCCAGACCTGGGCCGCATTGTTGAACAGGCCGGCCTTGCCGCTATCGGCTGCGGCTTTCTTGATGATGGATTCGAGCGACTCGTTTTCGAGGTCGGTGCCCTCGATCAGGCCGTTGAGGTTGTTGACATAAGCGGCGTGGTGCTTGCCGTGGTGAAAGTTCAAGGTCTCCTCGGAGATGTGCGGCGCCAGGGCGTCGCGTCCGTATGGGAGATCAGGGAGGGAAAATGCCATTTTGGGCGTCCTTTCTTGCAGCAAAGTATCTGGTCTAATTACGCGTCTTCCCACATATGGGTTGCATGTCAAACCAGACTAGCCCTCTTTCCAAATCTCAATGGGCCGCAATCGACAAGCGGATTCTGCGGGCAGACGAAGACCGCTGGATTTCCAGCCGCTATGCGAAGGACGATCAGCGACAGGCGCTGACGGCACTTTATGCGCTGGCATACGAGCTGGCACGGGTGCGCCTGGTGGTTTCGGAAGAGGGTCTTGGCCTGATCCGGTTCCAATGGTGGCGGGATGCAATTTCCGAAATTGAAATGGGCAAAGTGCGCGAACATGACGTCGCGCGGGCCTTGAAAGAAGAGATCGAGGCCGGGCGCCTGAAAGCACGCGCCTTGCAGGATCTGATTGATGGTTATCAGGCTGCCTTTGAAGCGCAGGACCGGGCATTGGAACCGGAAGGCTGGCTTGCGCTGACGGCGGCGCATGTGCTGACGCCGATGCATAACTGGGCTGAGGAAATCCGGAACGTCGCGCCCTATTTTGCCGCCGCTCGCCGCTCTGACTCCAAGGCATTCGGCCCGATCCTGCCGCCTGCACCGAAGCCGATCCGGCCAGCCATTGCGCATTTCCGGCTGCGCAAACTCTACACCGAGGGCAAGACGCCGAACGCGATCCAGAAACGGCTCTGCGTGCTGCAGGCGGTCCGTAGCGGCAAGGTCTAGGGCTCGAACGCCTTCAAGATGGGGCATGGGCCGCCATCCTCATATGCACATTCTTCCGCAAGCCGTTTCAATGACGCCCGGGCCTGCTGTAGCTCGTTGATCTGGGCATCCAGCGCCTTGAGGCGATCTGTTGCCATTTGTCTGGCTTCCGTGCGGTCTGTCATCGCGTCGAGTTCGATCAGGCGGGCAATTTGCTTCAACGTGAAGCCGGCGGCCTGCGCAGAGCGAATGAAGCGAAGGCGTTCCATATCTGCACGGCCATATTGGCGGATGCCACCTGAGACGCCGCTGCCTTGTGGGCGCTCCGGTAGCGGCATCAGACCCAGACGCTGATAATAGCGGACGGTTTCCACACCTACGCCTCCAGCTTTGGCCAATTTTCCAATCGAGATTTGAAGATCGTGTTGCAACCGTACCATGGTACAAGGGTTATATAGGCAAGGTCTGAAGTCCACAATCGGAGTTTCCCATGTCTACGACCAAACCCGTCGCCCATCTCTACCGGATGAAAACACCGTCGCATGTCTGTCCGTTCGGGCTGAAAAGCCGGGCGCTTCTGAACCGCAAAGGGTATGTGGTGGATGATCATCTCCTGACCAGCCGCGAGGAGACCGATGCCTTCAAGCGAGAGCATGATGTAAAGACGACGCCTCAGACTTTCATCGACGGAAAGCGGATCGGCGGATACGACGCCTTGAAGGAATTCTTCGGCCAGCCTGTGAAGGACAAGGACAAGAAAACCTATAAGCCGGTCATCGCCATCTTCGCGTCGGCTGCGCTGATGGCGCTAGCTGTCAGCTGGGCAGCCTATGGCAGCTTGCTGACCGTCCGCGCAGCGGAATGGTTCATCGCGATCAGCATGTGCATCCTGGCCATCCAGAAATTGCGGGATCTTGAGAGCTTTTCGAACTCATTTCTCGGCTACGATCTGCTGGCACGCAAATGGGTCAGGTATGCCGATATCTATCCGTTTGCGGAATTGCTGGCAGGCGTGCTGATGATTGCCGGCGCATTGATCTTTCTGGCGGCGCCGGTCGCCCTGTTCATCGGCACGATTGGTGCGGTATCAGTTTTCCGTGCGGTCTATATCGAGAAGCGAGACCTGAAATGCGCCTGCGTCGGCGGAGACAGCAATGTGCCGCTGGGCTTTGTCTCCCTGACCGAAAACCTGATGATGATCGCAATGGCTGTGTGGATGCTGGCCAAATAAGGCTCAGGTGCCGCGTGTATCGCCATACAGATGGATGTGCAGGCGGTCAGTGAAATTGTAGCCAGCTTCAAGACATGCCTCGGCAAGCCATGTTTCTCGCGCACGAAGTTCGGCGGGCGTACGGCCCTCGGGCATCAGCCATACGCGACCGGTGGGCATACCGGATTGTGCAACAAGGGCGTGAACTTCTGTGAGGTCTGACGGGTTTGCGACGACGATCTTGAAGTTCGCGCGCGGGTCGCTCGCATAGAAGTCGAGCACTTCGGGCCTGAGACGGATTGAGGCCGAATTGCCGGAATGGGCCAGCTTCGGCGAGACATTGAACTGGTCGATCAGCTCCGCCGCGAGACCAATAGGCTTGATCGTGCCATTGGTTTCGATCTCGATATAGAACTCTGGGTCGAAGGTTTTGAGATTTTGGATTAACTCACCGAGTTCGCGTTGTTGCAGCAAAGGTTCACCACCGGTGAAGATGATGCGGCGGCAAGGCTGGCTGATCAGTCTCTCGGTCAGGGCGTCGACAGATACATCGACGGTCTCTGCTGTGCGGTCGAATTTTTTCGGGGCGCCCGGCAGGTCATCGCGATGAGCAAACTCCGTCCCCAGAAAATTCCATGTATAGGCCGTGTCGCACCAGAGGCAGTGCAGGTTACACTGGGAAAAGCGCACAAATACACTCGGCTTGCCGGCCGAGACGCCCTCGCCTTGTAGCGAATGGAAAATCTCGGGCACGCCGGGCTCTGTGACGGCGAGGCGCATGTTTATTCTGCCGGGACCAGGCTGGTGGCCGACAGCCAGGAATCAAAGTCTTCCAGTGCGCGTACGGCCTGCGCGCGTTTCTTGGCGCGGCCCTTGTCCTTGCCGCGCAGGCGCTTACCGTCGGGCCCGTGTTTGGGGAAGTCGGTGATCTCAGGGAACAGGCCGAAATTCACGTTCATCGGTTGGAACGTCGCCTTGCCTTCAAGGTGTCCGCCGGTGATGTGGCGGATTAGCGAGCCGAGTGCGGTCGTCTCGGGCGGCGGCGCCAATGGACGGCCAAGGCGCTCTGCCGCGGCAAAGCGACCGGCGAGCAAGCCCATGCCCGCGCTTTCGACATAGCCTTCGACGCCGGTAACCTGGCCAGCAAAGCGCAAGCGCGGCAGGGTTTTCATGCGCAGCTGCTCGTCGAGCAGTTTCGGCGAATTCAGGAACGTATTGCGATGGATGCCGCCAAGCCGCGCAAACTCTGCTTTTTCGAGGCCGGGGATCATCCGGAAGATATCGGTCTGCGCGCCATATTTCAGCTTGGTCTGGAAGCCGACCATGTTCCACAAGGTGCCGTGGGCATTGTCCTGGCGCAGCTGGACGATGGCGTGCGCCTTGATGTCCGGCTGGTGTGGATTGGTCAGGCCGACCGGTTTCATCGGTCCGAATCGCAGCGTCTCGCGACCGCGCTCTGCCATGACTTCAATCGGCAGGCAGCCTTCAAAGTAAGGCGTGTTTTTTTCCCATTCCTTGAACTCGGTCTTCTCGCCCGAGATCAGCGCGTCGATGAAGGCATTGTACTGGTCTTCATCCAGCGGGCAGTTGATATACGCCGCTGTGTCTCCGCCGGGTCCGGGCTTGTCATAGCGGCTCTGGCGCCAAGCCTTGGTCATGTCGACGGAGTCGAAATAGACGATTGGCGCGATGGCGTCGAAGAAAGCGAGATCATCCTCGCCAGTATGGGCGTGGATGGCTTCCGCGAGCTTGAGCGAGGTGAGCGGCCCGGTGGCCACGATCACGCTGTCCCAGTCTTCGGGCGGGATACCGTCGATTTCCTCGCGGATGATGGTGACGTTCGGATGGGCTTCCAGCTTGGCAGTGACAGCTTCTGCAAAACCTTCGCGGTCCACGGCCAGCGCGCTGCCGGCGGGCACTTGGTGCTCGGCTGCCGTATGCATGATCAGGCCATTCGCGCGGCGCATTTCCTCATGCAGCACGCCGACGGCATTCGAGACGTGATCGTCCGACCGGAACGAATTGGAACAGACCAGCTCCGCCAGTTTGTCGGTCTGGTGGGCATCAGTGCCTTTGACGCCGCGCATTTCGTGCAAGATGACGGGCACGCCTGCATTTGCGGCCTGCCAGGCGGCCTCCGACCCGGCCATGCCGCCGCCGATAATATGAATGGGTTTGATGCTCATGGGCCGGATGTGCGGGGCGACGGCCCCTCCGTCAAGATGGCGTTTGCCGTGATTCCTCGTGGCGAGCGCGCGGTGAGGCGTGTAAGGAGTCGGATATGACTCGTGAACTCTCCATTCCCGGCCTTATTTCAGAGGCTTGGTCCCTTGCGCTGAAAGCGGCGCGGCCCAGCTTGGTCATCATGCTGGCCCTGATTGTGGCAGGCGGGGTTTACACGTTCGCCGTGGGACCTGGATCTTCAATGGGCGATGCAGCGCCGGCCATTGCTGCGCTGGTCGTGTTCGTAGTCGGCATCGAATTTTCGCTGGTTGTGTACCGCGCGATGCTGGACACCGGGACGGGAGACCGGTTGCGCCTCGCCCATGCAAATCTGGCGATCTACGTGGCATTCCTGTTTGTGGGTGTCTTCATCGGGTTCTTCCTCCTGATTCTGCCCGGAATCCTGCTCAAGGCTTCCGGTCGGGTGGATGTTGATGCGGAGACGCCACCAGAAGTCGTGCAGGCCGCGCTGATCGACATGCTGCCGACCGCTTATGGCGCGGTGCTGATCCTTGCCTGTCTGGCGGGTGCAGCCATACTGTTCTTCATGGCATTGCGTCTGTTGCTGGTTGGCGCTGCAACGGTTGCGACGGGCCAGACACTGGTGTTTCGCACATGGCCATGGACCAAGGGCCACGCTGTGAAACTCGGTCTCGCGGGACTGGCGACACACATCCTGCCATTTGCTGTGGCGGTTCTGATCAACTGGACCTTGCGGGATATCTGGGGCGATAGCGCCATTGGGGCCTTCCTGTCAGGCGCGATTGGCATGGCCCTGCTGGTGCCGTTCCTGCTTGGCGGACATGGCCTGGCGGTGGCCACCCTGCACCAGCTGCACCCTGGTGCCGAGCCAAGCGAATGATTGCACCTGTCATCTAAATCGTCCTATCCTGACGCCTGATAAGCAGTTCAGGGGGGCTCTGCCACATGCCAAGCCGGTTTTCATTTGATGGCGCGCTGATGTTCGCGTTCCGTGCGGCGCATGTGCGGAGCTTTCTCTGGGTCTTTCCTCTCGCCTTTGCCGGTGTGTTCACCCTGTTCAGCTTGGCGATCCTGATTTTCGCCAAAGACGATTTTTTACAAGTATTCCAGACCATAGAAATGCTGGAGCAGGCCTCGGTCGGTCGGGGGGACCCTCAAGCCGTATTCGCCGCGATATTGGGTGCGATGGAGCCACTGGTCGGGTGGGCGGTCTTCGCCATGCTCGGCAGCTGGATCATCTGGGCAATGTTCGAAGCCGCGTCGCAACGACGATATGTTCGCGATGAGCGATTTTCCCTCGGTTTCGGAGGGGATGAAATACGAATGATGGCGGTCGGACTCTGTTGGGCCGTGATGCAAACCCTGTTCATCATTGTACCGGTGCTCATGTTCTTTGGGGCCGTGTCCACGGCAGTGGGGCTTGCGGCCGATGGCGTTACCGAGTCACAGATCGCGAGCCGCGTCGTGGGTACGATCCTGGGTGCATTCGGGCTCTGGATCGTGCTGTTTTTTGTCTACGCGTTTTTCGCGACGCGGCTGGCACCGTGTTTTGGTCTCACCATAAAAGACAAGGCTTTCCGGTTTTTCGATGCCTGGAACGTGTCGCGTGGACGGTTTTGGCCAATCCTCGGTGCATATCTCATTCTCACCATCGTGGGCGGAATCGTCGTCAGCATCGCCGACCAACTGCTCCAGTTGCCTATGATGTTCATGATGGCGCCAGCATTTGAGAATGTTCAGACTGGCGATGACATTGCCGCAGCCTTCATGAGCAGTGGGGTGATCGTGGTGTTGGCCGTCTACCTGATCGCGCGCCTGTTCCTGTCGGGGCTGCTCATGCATGTCGCTGGCGCGCCGGCTGCGTTTGCGGCGAGGCATGACCCGCGCGGCAGTGTGGACGATACGTATCGTGTGGATACTTTCAGCTAAAGAGAGGGCGAGCTGATGAATACTCTGGAATTTTCAGTCGGGAATGCGATGGGGCACTTCCGCAAAACCGGGGGACCGAAAGGGTTTCTCTGGAAGTATGCGTTGGCATACGCGCTGATCGGAATTGTTGTGCAGGGGCTCAGCCTCTACCTCATGGCGCCCATCTATGGTGCTGCGTTCAATCCCATCGTCATGGAAGATCCCGACATGATGGATCAGGTGATGCTGGAGAATATGGGCCGGGTGGCGCTCGGCTATCTGGTCTCTTTTGTCTTTGGTATCCTGATGTGGATCATGTTCGAAGCCGCCAGCCAGCGTCGCTACATGCGCGCCGACGGGTTCAGCCTGAAGCTTGGCGGTGATGAAGGCCGCCTGTTCGTGGTCGGCCTGTTCTGGTTCGGTCTGCTGATCCTGCTTTATATAGGGATGTTCATATTGATGATGATCCCCATGATCATCGGAGCCGCCGCGGGCGGTGATGGCGCCTTGGCCGCCGGAGCTGTGGCGGTGATTGTCATGCTTGCCTACATGGTGTTCGCAATATGGGTTGCTGTGCGTTTCTCACCCGCGGCCGCCATGACCATTCGGGATCGCAAGATTCGGTTCGGCAGTGCGTGGCGCGCCACCAAAGGCAAGGTGTGGACGTTGATCGGCAGCTGGCTGATCCTGGCGCTGATCATGATGGCGATCATCTTTGTCTTGTATCTGGTCTTCGCGGTGACCGCTGTCCTGGCGTTGATGCCGGTCATGCAGAGCGGATCGGACGATCCGGCCGCGATACTTGCTGCCTTTGCATCGCCGGGATTCATCATCCCCGCGATTTTCTTCGGGCTGATCTATATGGGGCTGGCTGGCATCATGATGCATGTGTTCGGTGGCCCCGCAGCGCTGGCTGCGAAGACCGACCCGAACTGGACGGACACGGCGGCGATCAACGAAACCTTCGTCTAGCGCGACAGGCGATTACTTGGCAGGGCTCGGCGTGCGGGATTTCCGCTTTGCCGGGCTCTTGGCTTTTGGCGTTGCCTTGGTTGCGGCCTTTGCAGGGGCCTTGGCCTTCGGCCTAGCTGCAGCTTTGGCTTTCGCAGGCGCCTTTGCGGCGGCCTTTTTCGGTTTGGCGGCAGGCTTTGCCTTGCTCGTGCTTTCGGCTCGCAATCGCTTGTTGCGCGCGGCGCGGCGCTCGTCCTGACGTCGGAACGTCTCGGCGAGGTGTTTACCGGTCCAACTGTCGGTGCAGGCAGCAATATCTTCCGGTGTGCCATAAGCGACGAGTTCGCCGCCGCCATCGCCGCCTTCAGGACCGAGGTCCAGCACCCAGTCCGCCGTTTTCACCACATCCAGATTGTGCTCGATCACGACGACCGTGTTGCCGGTGTCGACGAGGGAGTGCAGCACTTCGAGAAGCTTGCGAACGTCCTCGAAATGCAGGCCGGTCGTCGGTTCGTCGAGAATGTAGAGCGTCTTGCCGGTGGCGCGCTTGGAGAGTTCCTTGGCGAGCTTCACCCGCTGGGCTTCGCCGCCCGACAAAGTCGTCGCCTGCTGGCCGACTTTCACATAGCCAAGGCCGACCTGGTTCAACGTGTCGAGCTTGGTCGAAATCGCAGGCACGGCGGAGAAGAATTTCGCGGCGTCTTCCACGGTCATGTCCAGCACGTCGGCAATCGACTTGCCCTTGAACAGGACTTCCAGCGTCTCGCGATTGTAGCGCTTGCCCTTGCAGGTTTCGCACGTGACATAGACGTCTGGCAGGAAATGCATCTCGATCTTGATGACGCCGTCGCCCTGACAGGCTTCACAACGCCCACCCTTCACGTTGAAGCTGAACCGGCCAGGTGCGTAGCCGCGCGCCTTGGCCTCGGGCAGTCCGGCAAACCAGTCGCGGATCGGGCCGAAGGCACCGGTATAAGTGGCCGGGTTAGAGCGCGGTGTACGGCCAATCGGGCTCTGGTCAATGTCGATGACCTTGTCGAGATGCTGCAGGCCTTCAAGGCTTTGGTACGGCTGTGGCGGGCTGGACGCGCCGTTCAGCTTGCGAGCCAGTGCTTTGTAGAGCGTTTCGATGATCAACGTGGATTTGCCGCCGCCGGAGACGCCCGTGATGCAGGTGAAGCTGCCAAGCGGGATCGTGGCGTCGACATTTTTCAGATTGTTGCCGGTGGCCCCCTTCAGGGTCACCTTGCGCTTGGCTTTCTCGACCGGACGGCGCGTCGGAATCGGGATTTCCTTGGTGCCGTTCAGATAGTCTGCTGTCAGGCTTTTCGGACTGGCCATCACCTCATCGGGCGTGCCCTCGGCAATGATCTGGCCGCCATGCACACCTGCGGCCGGTCCCATGTCGATAACATGGTCAGCGGTCAGGATAGCATCCTCGTCATGTTCCACGACGATCACGGAGTTTCCAAGGTCACGTAGGCGTTTCAGCGTTTCCAGCAGGCGATCATTGTCGCGCTGGTGCAGGCCAATGCTCGGCTCGTCCAGCACGTAGAGCACGCCGGTCAGGCCGGAGCCGATCTGGCTGGCGAGCCGGATGCGTTGGCTCTCCCCGCCAGACAGCGTGCCCGAGGCGCGGCTGAGCGTGAGGTATTCCAGGCCGACATCATTGAGGAAGTCGAGCCGGTCATTGATTTCCTTCAGGATGCGTCCGGCGATCTCATTCTGCTGTTTCGTCAGCGACTTGTGAACGGCAGCGAACCAGTCATGTGCCTGCTTGATCGAGAAGACCGAGGCGTCGGAAATGTCGAGACTGTCGATCTTCACCGCCAGCGCTTCAGGTTTCAGACGCTTGCCACCGCAGGCCGGGCAGGGTGCGGCTGCCTGAAATTTCGCGATCTCGTCACGCACCCATTGGCTGTCGGTTTCGCGATAGCGGCGCTCAAGGTTCGGGATGACGCCTTCGAACGTCTTCTTCACCTCATAACGGCGCATGCCGTCATCGTAGACAAAATTGATTTCTTCTTCGCCCGTGCCGAACAGTATCATCTGGTGGATGTCCTCCGACAATTTGTTCCAGGGCTTCTTCAGGTCAAATCGGTAGTGCGCCGACAAGGCCTGCAGAGTCTGGGTCTGGTAGGGTGAGGTCGATTTGGCCCAGGGCGCGATCGCACCGTTCAGCAGGTCAAGATCCTTGTCCGGAACAACCAGTCCGGCATCCACCTTCAATTGCTGTCCGAGGCCGTCACAGGTCGGGCAGGCCCCGAAGGGATTGTTGAACGAGAAGAGGCGGGGTTCGATTTCAGGGATTGTGAAGCCGGAGACCGGGCAGGCGAAATTGGCGCTGTAGGTGATGCGCTTCGGCTCGGTCTCGCCGTCTTCGAGATCGGCATATTCGCCGATAGCGATGCCATTGGCGAGTCCGATCGCCGTCTCGAAACTTTCGGCGAGGCGCTGTTCCATGCCCTCGCGCACGACGATCCGGTCGACCACGACGTCGATGTCATGCTTGAATTTCTTGTCCAGTTTGGGCGGGTTTTCCAGTTCGTGAAACTCGCCGTCGACCTTGACCCGCTGGTAGCCATTCTTGAGCAATTCGGCGAATTCCTTGCGGTACTCCCCTTTCCGGCCACGGACGATAGGCGCCAGCAGGTAGAGCCGCGTGCCTTCGGGCAGGTCCATTGTGCGGTCGACCATCTGGCTGACGGTCTGGCTCTCGATGGGCAGGCCGGTAGCTGGCGAATAAGGGATGCCGACGCGTGCCCACAGCAGGCGCATGTAGTCGTAAATCTCGGTGACCGTACCAACAGTCGAGCGCGGGTTCCGGCTGGTCGTCTTCTGCTCAATCGAGATAGCGGGCGACAGGCCCTCAATGCTCTCTACATCCGGCTTCTGCATCAGCTCCAGGAACTGGCGCGCATAGGCCGAAAGGCTCTCGACATAACGGCGCTGGCCTTCGGCATAGATCGTGTCGAATGCCAGCGAGGATTTGCCTGATCCAGACAGGCCGGTCATCACGACCAGCTCGCCGCGGGGGATATCCACGTCGACATTCTTGAGATTGTGTTCCTTGGCGCCGCGCACGCGGATGAAGGGAGACTCTGCCATTGACGGGCTCTCTGCTGGATTGATGCTCGTTTCGCCAGCGAAACGGAACTAAATATCTGCTAGGTCCTATGTGTGCCTTGAGTCCAGCTTGACGACAAGAACAAAATGTGAACATACAGCGGGCGCTGCTTTTTCATGCCGAAGGCGGGGGAATTTTCACCGCAGCGGGCGACACACCGCCTTGAGCAGAGTAAAAGCGGATTCGAATCGAAAGCGAAACAGACCGGAGCGGAGTTGGAACCATGGCAGGATCAGTGAACAAGGTCATCCTTGTCGGAAATGTTGGACAGGACCCGGAAGTCCGCCAGTTCCAGAATGGCGGCCAGGTCGCCAGCTTCTCGCTCGCCACGTCCGAGACGTGGAAGGACAAGAATACGGGCGAACGCAAGGAAAAGACCGAATGGCATCGCGTTTCGGTTTTCAGCGAAGGCCTTGTCCGCGTTGTCCAGAATTATATCAAAAAGGGCTCCAAGCTCTATATTGAGGGCCAACTCGAGACCCGCAAATGGCAGGACAAGGATGGCCAGGATCGCTACACGACTGAAGTCGTGCTGCGCGGCTTCAATTCCACGCTGACCATGCTGGACAGCCGTAATGAAGGCGGTGGCCGGTCGTCCGGCAATGATTTCGGCGGCTATCAGGGGCAGGCCGGCGCGCCGCGCCAAATGAGCGGTCCGCAGGAAAGTTTCAGCCAGGACCTCGACGACGAGATCCCGTTCTAGCGCTATGCGGGCAGGCTGGCATCCTGCGCACTGGTTGGCGGCGACTGTGGTCGCCTTACTGAGCGCATGCCAGTCTCCGCCGATCGTCCCGGTCGGAAATCTTGATTCTGTCCTTGCCAGCGAATCCATGACGCCGGATACAGCGGCGCTCGTCGTCTACCGTCTTGAAGACAGTCGGACATGGACCACCAGCGGTGAGCGGCCATCTGAGCGTTTCGTGGCCGCATCGACCTCCAAGATCCCGCACACGCTGATTGCCTTGGAGACAGGCGCTGTCAGCGGCCCCGATGATTGGTTTGAGTGGGATGGTGAGACGCGGTTCTTGCCGGGGTGGAATGAAAGTCAGGATTTCGCTTCGGCCTTCCAGCGTTCCACGGTGTGGATTTACCAGACGGTCACGCCGCGTATCGGCAATGTCGCGCTGAGCACTTGGCTCGCGCGCTTTGGCTATGGGAACGCTGACACGGGCACCGAGGATGATATTCAGACCTATTGGCTGAAGGGCCCGCTGAAGACCTCCGCGCGGGAGCAAGCCGTGTTTCTCGCGAAACTGTCTGCCCGCACTTTGCCGCTTTCGGCGCAGACCTATGAGCAGGCGATTCCGATGATGCTCGCCGAGGAGGGTGATGGCTGGTCGATCCATGCCAAGACGGGTTGGAAGAGTGTGCCCGGTGAAACGGATATCGGCTGGTATGTTGGCTGGCTGGAACAGACCGAAGGTGGCGCTCCGGGTACATATACATTCGCGTTCAATCTGGACATGAACGCTGAAAATCCGGCACTGAAAACGCGCAGAGAGGCGGTCCGCAAAGCGCTCGAAACCATCGGGGCGCTGAGCCCTGCTTCCGAGACCCCGTTTTAGGGTGATTTCGCCCGTATTTACTGCTATTTTGGCCCTGTCGCATTTGTTTCAATCATGGCGGGATGCTAGACATGTTCCTGTATCGGAACAGGTGATTCCCGTTAATTTCACCGTAGCCAGGACGAATTCTCCATGAGCGACGACACAACTCCGCCAGACGACCCGGAAACGCCAGAAAATGGCGGAGAGGGCAGCACGTCCCTTCCGGACGGCATTGAGCTGATTTCTATCGAATCCGAGCTGAAAAGCTCCTATCTCGACTATGCGATGAGCGTCATCGTGAGCCGGGCACTACCGGATGTGCGGGATGGTCTGAAACCTGTTCATCGCCGCATTCTCTATGCGATGAACGAGGGCGGCAATACGCCCAGCAAGCCGTACAAGAAATCTGCAAATATCGTCGGCGCGGTGATGGGTAACTACCACCCGCACGGTGACTCTGCGATCTATGACGCGCTGGTGCGCATGGCCCAACCATTCTCGATGGGCGTGACGCTCGTAGACGGTCAGGGCAATTTCGGCTCGATCGACAATGATCCACCAGCCGCCATGCGTTATACCGAAAGCCGCATGACGAAGGAGGCGACCTATCTGCTCGCCGATATCGACAAGGATACGGTCGACTTCCAGGACAATTACGACGGATCCCAGAAAGAGCCGATTGTCCTGCCGGCGCAGTATCCGAACCTGCTGGTCAATGGTGCTGGCGGCATCGCGGTCGGTATGGCGACGAATATCCCGCCGCACAATCTGGGCGAAGTGATCGACGCGACACTGGCAATCATCGAAGACCCGACGCTGGATGAAGACGCCCTGCTCGAAATCGTCCCCGGTCCTGACTTTCCGACCGGCGGCCAGATCATGGGCATGTCCGGCAGCCGCAAGGCGATGACCACCGGCCGCGGCAGCGTGATCATGCGCGCCAAGACCGATATCGAAGAAGCCAAGAATGGCCGTCAGGCCATTATCGTGACCGAAATTCCCTATCAGGTGAACAAGGCCGCGATGATTACAAAGATCGCGGAACTCGTGCGTGACAAGCGTATCGAAGGCATCGCTGACCTGCGGGACGAATCCGACCGGAACGGCATTCGTGTTGTGGTCGAACTGAAAAAGGATGCGAGCGCGGAAGTGGTGCTGAACCAGCTCTTCCGTTTCAGCCAGATGCAAACCAGTTTCGGCGTCAACATGCTGGCCCTGAATGGTGGTCGCCCGGAGCTGATGAACCTGCGCAAAGTGCTCGATTGCTTTGTGGCTTTCCGTCAGGAAGTCGTGGTTCGCCGCACCAAGCACGAATTGAACAAGGCACGCGACCGCGCCCACGTCCTTGTCGGCCTGGCCATGGCCGTGGCCAACATAGACGAAGTCATTCGCATCATACGCTATTCGCCCGATCCGAATGCAGCCCGCGAAGCTTTGCTCGAGAAAGCTTGGCCGATCATGGATATGGGCCCGCTGCTGGATCTGATCGCGGACCGCCGGACCCGAAAGGGCGACGGCGACACGATCTATCTGTCCGATGAGCAAGCGCGCTCCATTCTTGCGCTGCAGCTGTCCCGTCTGACGGGCCTCGGCCGTGACGAGATTGGCAATGAAGCCAAGGGTCTGTCCGAGAAGATCGAGGAATTCCTCAGCATCCTGCGGTCGCGCCAGCGCGTTCTGGACATCATCAAGGGCGAGCTCTCTGAAGTTAAAGAGAAATTCGCTGTTCCACGTCGGTCGGAATTCGCCTTTGGCGGCATCGACATGGAAGACGAAGACCTGATCGAGGTTGAAGACATGGTCGTGGCCGTGACGCATGGCGGCTACGTCAAGCGTACCCCGCTCTCGACCTATCGTACGCAGCATCGGGGCGGCAAGGGCCGCTCGGGCATGAACATGAAGGACGAGGACTTCGTCGTGAACGTGTTCTCGGCGACCACGCATACTGAAGTCCTCTTCTTCTCCTCGGCCGGCATGGTCTATAAGGAGAAGGTCTGGCGCTTGCCGATTGGTGGGCCGAACTCGCGCGGCAAGGCGCTGGTCAATATCTTCCCACTGGCCGCCGATGAGCGTATCGAAAGCGTCATGCCGCTGCCGGAGGACGATGAGTCCCGCAATGAGCTGGACGTCATGTTCGCGACGAAGACCGGCACGGTCCGCCGTAACAAGTTGTCAGATTTCACTCGCGTGAACCGCAACGGCAAGATCGCGATGAAGCTGGAAGATGATGACGGCATCGTGTCAGTGAAGATCTGTTCCGAGAAGGACGATATCCTGCTGACCACAGCGCTTGGCCAGTGTATCCGCTTTGCCGTTCCGGATGTCCGTGTCTTTGCGGGGCGCAATTCGACCGGTGTCCGGGGCATCCGTCTGGGTGAAGGAGATGAAGTGATCTCAATGGGCATCCTGCGTCATATGGACGTTACGTCGGAAGAAGCGCGCGGCTATCTGAAGCATGCCGCCGCGATGCGCCGCGCTGCGACGGGCGAGGAAGAGGAAGTCTCGGACGATGATGGCGAAGAAGCCGTCGACGAGGCTGCCTTGAGCGCTGAACGCATTGCCGAACTTGGCGCCGCCGAGGAATTCATCCTGACCATTGCCGATGACGGCATGGGCAAGCGCTCGTCGGCCTATGACTACCGTGTCACCGGGCGCGGCGGCAAAGGCCTTGTCGCCCAGAATATCTGGGGACGCGACAAGAAGCAGGGGCCGGTCAAACAGGTTGCGCAATCCTTCACGGTGGGCGACGGCGATCAGGTCATGCTGGTCACCAATGCAGGCCAGCTGATCCGCACGCCTGTTGAGCAGATCCGCATCGCCGGTCGGTCGACGGGGGGCGTCTGGGTGCTCCGCACAGCCGAAGGCGAACGCGTGGTTTCTGTCGCACGGCTTGTGGAAGACGCTGAAACCGCTATGGATGATGCCGAAGATGCGGGAGACTAAATCCCGTACGTAAATCGGACCTGAAAGGCGGGGAGGACAGGCTTTTGCATCGCGTTGGACTATATCCAGGAACATTCGACCCGCCGACGAACGGCCATCTTGATATCATTGGCCGCGCCCGCAAGCTGGTGGACACGCTGATCATCGGCGTGGCGATCAATGAAGCCAAGAAACCCCTGTTCCCGCTACAGGAGCGGGTCGACATGGTGCGGTCGGAGTGCGCCAAAATGAACGGACCGGGCCTGGCCGATATTAAGGTCATGCCGATGCATGGATTGCTCATGAAGTTCGCCGAGGCTTGTGAAGCACACATTATCGTACGAGGCCTGCGCGCGGTTCAGGATTTCGAATACGAATTCCAGATGACCGCCATGAACGAGCAACTGAATCCCGACATTGAAACCGTGTTTCTGATGGCCGATGTTAGGCATCAGGCCGTGGCCTCTCGGCTCGTGAAGGAAATCGCGAGCCTGGGCGGAGATATCACGCCGTTTGTAACGCCCGACGTAAAACGGGCCCTGCTGGAGAAGTATGAAAAATGAAGTTTGCCGCTTTCGCGCTTGCCGCTTCCGCCATCGCCCTGACAGCCACGGCCGATATCACAGAAAGCGCAGCGCCAGCGGAAGACGCCCCGGCAACTTATACTGTTGAAGACGCCAAGGCCGATACGGCCAGCTGGCGTGCCGTTGACCCAGAGCGTCTGTTCATTTTCAATACCAACAAGGGGCGCATCCTGATCGAAGCGTTCCCGGAAGTTGCTCCCAAGCATTTCGAGCAGTTCTCCACCATTATCCGGTCTGGAGATTATGCGGGCACCAAGTTCCATCGCGTGATCGAAGGTTTCATGGCGCAAGGTGGCGACATTCGCGCCATCAATGGTACGGGCTCTGGCCTGCCGGGCATCGAAGCTGAATTCACGTTCCGCCGCAATCCGGAGGAGATGCCGCTGGATTATGCGATTGGTGAGCGCGACGACGCAGACAATGGCTATATCAACGGCTTTCCGATCGCGACCCGCCCGCTTTGGCTGGCTCAAGACCTCGGGAACGAAACCATCGAAAGCTGGATCCCGCATTGCGCGGGCGTGGTGTCTACTGCGCGCCTTGGCAATGATGTGAACTCCGGCAATTCGCAATTCTTCCTGATGCGTGGACATACCGAACATCTCGACAAGCAGTACACCGCTTGGGGCCGTGTGCTTGACGGGCAGGATGTGGTCATGTCGATCAAGAAAGGTCCGGATGGCACTGATGGAGTGGTCACGAATCCGGACACGTTGGAATCGGCCGCCATAGCGGCTGACCTGCCGGAAGGTGAGCGCCCCCAGGCTTGGGTCATGCGCACGGACAGTGATCTGTTTGCCGACCTGATCACCGGGCCCGGCCGTCCGCATGTTTGTAGCCTGCCGCCCGTTCCAACGGTCGTTGAAGACTAGAGACTTTCTGGTCGGGGCATCGCCGCATGGACTTGTCCGAATTCGAGTTTGACCTGCCGGAGCACTTGATTGCGCTGCGCCCGGCTGATCCGCAGGATTCTGCGCGTCTGCTGGTGGTGCATGGCGATGGGCGGTTGGAAGATGCGACTGTACGTGACCTGCCGCGCTACCTGTCGGCTGGTGATGTCATGGTGTTCAATGACACGCGTGTGCTGCCAGCTGCATTGACCGGCGTCCGTCCGGCGCGTGATGAGTCTGGGCAGAACGTGGCGTGCGATGTCAATCTGACCGAGCGGATGGATGCGCGGCGCTGGCGCGCACTCGCAAGGCCGGGTCGTCGGCTGAAAGAAAGCGACACGATTATCTTTGCCGAAGGCTTTTCCGCTGAGATCACTGGTCGTCATGAAGGCGGCGAAATAGAATTGTGCTTCTCGCTGGCGGGCGATGAGTTGACCGATGCACTCGATGCCCATGGCGCGATGCCATTGCCGCCTTACATCGCGCGTCGTCGCCCGGCGGATGCCTTGGACCGGGAAACTTATCAGACCAGGTTTGCTGGCGAGGATGCAGCTTCCGTTGCCGCTCCTACAGCCGGTTTGCACTTCACACCGCGCTTGCTGGCTGACATCGATGCGGCTGGCATTGTGCGAGAGACCGTCCGCCTCCATGTTGGACTCGGCACGTTCAAACCCCTGGAAGCGGCGCAGCTTGAAGCGAATCGGCTGCATGAGGAATGGCGACGCCTGACGCCGGAGGTGGCGGCCAAGCTGAACACAGCGCGGGCCGGTGGACACCGTGTGGTGCCAGTCGGCACAACGGCTATGCGCACACTGGAGAGTTGTGTTGATACGGATGGTATCCTGCACGCGGCAACCGGCCCTACGGATATCTTCCTGAAGCCGGGCGATGCCGTTCGCGCAACAGACGCCCTCGTGACGAATTTCCACCTTCCGGGCTCCAGCCTGTTCATGCTGGTCTGCGCCCTTATGGGGACGGAGATCATGCAGGCGGCTTATGCGCACGCTATTGCCAGCGAGTACCGTTTCTACTCGTATGGCGACGCATGCCTGTTGCTCCCAACGTAAAATCCCCGCGCCTCAAGCACGGGGATTTGACGGTCAGTTCATCGAGTTGCTAGCGCACTTTCACGGTTGCACGAACGCCATCGGGTTCATACTTGCGGCCATTGTCATTGTAGCAGAACGTGGTGTCATAGCGAACGCGCTCGCCGTCTTCCCAAGTATATTGGAACGATTCGTAGCAGTCATAGCCTTTATAGCGCGCGTTCCAGCGGTGCTCACGACGTATCTCATGGCGCGTGTGCCAATGACCGGACTCGTAACCATCGTAAACATATGTTTCGTGTCGATGGCGCGGATGAGGATCAGCGGTTCTTACCCCGACCCCGACGTCCACATCGGTGTCTACCCCTACGCCGATGCCGAGTTGAGCGTATGCGGGAGATGTGGCGAGTGCGGTTGCAGCGCCTAGGGCGCCAGCTGCGGCAACATATTTCAATGACTTCATCATGGTCAGCTCCTTCAATAGCTTATGCTATAAACGGAGCGCTAATGCTCAGGTTCCTGATGTCGTGATATTGCCTTATTTCGAGATGGCAGGCTGGCCCAACTCGTCGCGCGTCCGGATGGCCTTGGCGGCGGTGATCTTTGCCAACAGGCGTCCATTGGTATCTTTCCACTCGGCTTCGACGAGCCCAGTCGTGCGACCGCGACTCACAAGTCGGCCTTCGATCGTGATCAGGCCGTGGCCGACAGGGCGTAGAATGCGGGTCTGCAATTCCATTGTCGTGAACCATTCGCCTTCGGCCAGCGCGCTTGCCATTGTGATGGATACGATATGGTCTGAAAAGCCAGCTACCCAACCGCCGAAGGCGCGGTTCTCACTGATATCGCGGTCGCCCGTATTCGGCCACTCATACCGCGTATAGCCATAGTCGAATTCCTTCAGCCAGAGATCCGGGCGGATGCCGAGATTCTTGAGGCCGAGTGGAGGCTGCCATGTGCCATCTTGCAAATTGCTGAGGAAGGTTTTGGCTTGGGTGGAAAGCGTGCGTTCTGTCATGCGAGTCTCGCGCCATTGGGGACTGGATGATCTGGAGAGAACAAGACGATTCGGTCATCCGTGTCCGGAAATCCCAGTGTAAGGACTTCAGACATGAATTTGCCGATCTGGCGCGGTGGAAAATTGACCACGGCCGCGACTTGTCGCCCCACCAGTTGTTCGGGGGAATAATGTTCGGTTATCTGCGCCGACGATTTCTTTTTGCCGACGCCCGGTCCGAAATCGATCAGAAGACGGATGGAAGGCTTGCGCGCGCCTTCCAACGGCGCGGCCTCAATAATGGTTCCGACGCGAATGTCGATCTGGCGAAACGTATCGAAACTGGTTTCGTCGACGGGGCCAGATTCAGGAGAGTCTGTAAGATGCACGGATCAAACGATCACGGACCCGCCGTCCACGACCACCATCTGGCCGGCCATGTAGGCGCCCGCCTTGGACGCGAGAAAGACAGCGGCGCCGGCAATATCTTCCGGATCGCCGATGCGACGCATGGGCGTACCTTTTTCTACGCGTGCCGCCATTTCGGGGTTCTCCCACAGGGCCCGGGCGAAATCTGTCTTAATCAGGCCTGGTGCGACACAGTTCACCCGAATATTGTGAGGGCCGAGCTCGAGTGCGTAATTGCGGGCCAGCTGGAAGTCGGCAGCCTTGGAAATATTGTATGCGCCAATCGTACTTGAGCCTTTCAGGCCGCCGATCGACGAGATGATGACGATGGCGCCATCCTTGCGCTCTTTCATTTCAGGCGCGACCAACTGGATCAGCCAGTGGTTTGAGATGATGTTGTTGGACAAGATCTTCTCAAAGGATTCGTCATCGATCTCTTCCAGCGGGCCATAATACGGGTTCGATGCCGCATTGCAGACGAGAATGTCGATCTGGCCGAATTCGGCCCGTGTTTTCTCAGTCAGATTCTTCAGGTCATCCTTCGAAGAAATATTGGCTGGGATCGCAATCGCCGTCCCATCGCCATGCTTGGCGTTCAACGCGTCAGCCACGTCCTGGCAAGGGCCCGGCTTGCGGGACGAGATCACCACGCGTGCGCCTTGTTCGGCCATCTGCTCGGCGATGGACTTGCCTATGCCACGCGAAGATCCGGTGATGACAGCAGTTTTTCCGGTGAGGTCGAACAAGCTCATGGTGAGGCTCCCTAATGTATATCTTTGCAGACTCGTTAGCACAGGAGGCCGCTTCGAACAGGGGTCACGCTAGGAAAGGCCGATCAGGCGAGGCTCCATTCCATCATGAGGATTTCGGCGAGCCGTTCTGTGCGTTTTCTAACCACTTCTGACGTCCAGGCTTCCTGATCGACCAGATCCCGTGTCAGCGCAAAATCCTGTCCGCCACCGCCATTGAAATAGACCTCCTTCTTGGCGCGATAGTCGAGCCGGTCGGCTTTCTGGTTCACCTTGTTGGTCAGCAAAACGAAATTGCCGAGCGTGTCGCACTGCTCGCGTCGTTTGGCCGGGTCCGGCCAGGTGATCATCCAGTGGCTATCTTCGCTGATATTGCGGGGCAGGACGTGTTCGACCGTCGCGTCAGACTGAGGGGCAATGGTGAAACCGCCGTCCAGCGCCGCATTCAGGCGCAGCGCCATTGAGCGCCTCTGGCCGAACGTCGCGAACCGACCAAGCATCCTGTCAAAGGCGCGGCGGGATTCATCCTTGGTAATATTGAAAGGGCTGCCGCGGCCATAAAGCGTGCGGCTGTTGCCGATATTCTCGTTCACCTTGTTGAAGCGTTTCGTGCGTTGGTCGCGATCCGTGAGGACCAGCATGATGATGTAGGAAAGCCGCTCCAGCTTGGTGAAGAATTCCGGCGCACTCTCATGTTCCACGCCATGCTCGACAAGGAATTTGAGCGCCGGAGCGCGCCAACTCGTCTGGTCCAGCGCGCGCATCTGGTTCAGCTTGTCGCTGATCAGTTTGGCGTGTGGGCCTGTATCCAGATTGGCGGTCGTGATGATCTTGTAAGCTGCCACGTAGCGGGGCAGGACGTCATCAAGGAAACCGCGTGCGGTGATCTTGGGGATGACGTTTTTCAGGAAGCCGGTGATCAACTCACCCTTTGAAGATTTGTCATAGATTGAGCGGATCTGGCGAAGCAGGTCGTCAAACGCGCTGCCGCCCAGAGCGGCCTCATGCTCGGCCCAGCGCTCAGAGTAAAAGCTTGCTTCTTCAGTTGTGAACTTTGACCTTTGGAACAGTTCGGTCTTGATGATGTCGTGTGCGCCCGGCTCCTTGCCGCGCGTGTTGAGTACACGGAAGACCTTGAAGCCCTGGTCCTTGTCGTTCACCACCACGCGAACCAGCGCGCAGCGATTCATCGTGACATCTGCCAAGGCATTTCGATCTGCGTCTGACAGGGCCTTCACGCGTTTCAGGAGCGTGCGGGCATTTTGGACCATGCGACGTTGGCTGTCACTGTCCCCGGACTCGCCATCCAACCGAAGCGTGGCCCCAGGAGTCTGAATCATATGGCGGAAAAACGGGCCGTCCATATGGTTCAGTTGCAAGCGCCAACTCGCGGCTTCTCCCAGCATGGGGCGTGCCTCGTCAGCAATCAGAGCGTGAATTTCCGCACTTTTCGACGGGTCGGATTCGATGTCTCGCAGGACGGAGAGCAGGATGGTCAGCGTCGTGAGGCGCTGCTGGCCGTCGACAATCTCCAGCAAGCCTTCTTCCGTGCCGCGGTTCAGAACCACAGCCCCGACAAAGTGGGGTGTGCCGGTTTCGGCGGCGTCAAGAAGGTCAGTCAGGAGTTCGCCAGCCTCGCGCTCCGTCCAGGAGTAACTTCTCTGGTAGGGCGGCATGCAGAGCCGTTCGCTGGGGCCGAAAATACTCTTGAGCGAGCTCTCCTGGGCACGTACGCCGAGATCCATACTGGCATCCTCTATACAAGCTTTGTGCCTAGCCCTTGCCAAGTGTCATCACAACGGCACATGAACGGCTTGCAACGCGTTTGCGGAAAAAGTGTGACAGGAGAGTAACGCAATGAAGCTGGTTCGGTTCGCAGAAAATGGTACCGCTCGCTATGGAGTTCTGGACGGGGACATCGTCCGGCCGACAGATGCGACAACTCTGCAAGATGCGCTGGCAATTACAGGATTAGACGCTTTGCCGGTCCCGTTGAAAACGCTCGATCTGCTGGCGCCGGTGGAGCGCCCCCGCAAGATTTTGGGGATTGGGGTGAACTATGCCGCCCATGCCGCCGAGAGTGTGAGTTTTGTGGATACAAAATCTCCGCAGGTGCAGAAATGGTTCAACAAGCAGGCGACATCGGCCAACAAGCCCTTCGGCCGCGTGCATCTACCCAAGGTTTCTGATCAGCTGGACTATGAAGTCGAACTGGTTGTTGTCATTGGCAAGCATGGCCGGCACGTGCCACGTGAGCGGGCGATGGAAATCGTCGCCGGTTTTTGCGTCGGCTGTGACTACTCGGTGCGTGACTGGCAGCGCGCGAGCCAGACCATGATCATGGGCAAGGGGTTCGACACCCACGCCCCGTTTGGTCCGGCTCTTGTGACACCGGACGAAATCGAGGATCTGGCCTCGGTGGAACTGCGCAGCTTTGTGAATGACGAGTTGCGTCAGACCGGTCATGTACGCGACATGATCCATGACATTCCTGCGCAGATTGCGCATCTTACTGCCGCCTTCACGCTGGAGCCGGGTGACCTCATCTTCACAGGTACGCCTGCGGGTGTTGGGGGTGGGTTCACCCCACCGAAGTGGCTGAAGGTGGGCGACCGGGTGCGTCTGGAAATTGATCAGGTCGGTGTCATCGAAAACGAAATCGTAACCGAACCCGGAGACACGCGGATCGGGTAGGGTGTGTACGATCATGAAATTTCGAGCTCTTGGAATTGTCGTATGCGCTATTGCGCTCGCCGCATGCAATCCGGTGACTTCCAAAGATGCCGAGACGGCACGAGCGGATTTGACTGTGCATTCGACAGATTTTGCGGTGCTGCCTTGCTCAAAGCGGAGTTTGCCCGGAGCCTGCGTCCATGTTCTGGCGGGCGGCAAACGGGTCGTATTCGGCGCGCCGGCGGGCATGACACTCGATATGACGCAAGCGAGCTTGCGGAATACCGACGCCGTCATGCTTCTATCCTTGCGCGGTGAGGATATTGAAGGCCTGGACGAGATGCGAAACGCAGCTTGGCGTGCCGGGCGGGAATCTTCTCTTCCGGTGGCGGGTCCATCCGGCACGGGTGACTTTCTAGGACTGCTTAATCGCGCCTATGAGGTGTCCGATGCGCTGATCTATGTCGAGGACCGTCCAGCCGGTGGGTTCGATGCGGCGCTGCTCGCTTTGTTGCCTGGAGACGGTGAGCAGGTGGCAACCGTTTTCGATACCGGCGATTTGCGTATCAGCAAGTTCGAAACCGGGACGGACCGAGCCTTCTATGTTGTGGACTATGTTGACCATACGGCGCTGATCGCGGGCTGTGGCATTGAACTGCCCGACTCGGTAACCGATGGAATTGATCTGGTGCTTGATTGCGAATCGAATTGGCCAACAGCAGATCCGGTTTTCGTGTTTCGTGATGGGGTGGTTAACTGAAAATCGGATCGAGACCTGCTTTTCCACAGTTCTCCGATCTGGGTTCAGATGTGGCTGTGCCAGTCGATCTGACCGCAAATGCGTCATTGTGCCGGCGATAGCTGCCCGTGATGCCAGCACTAATCGCCTTGTCCGCATGCGCGACGCCTGCCATGCTCGACTTGATGGGGATTGTGGCTTGTTTGCAACGGCGCTGTGACAGGATTGCCGCGGTCGACAAATTCCTCCAATTCCTCGCAATTCGTTAACCAATTGGGCCTAGCTGTTAATATTATTGGGTTGTATCGGGTGCTGACGTAATGACTTTTGTTCTGTTCCTTCTATACGCGGCCATCGGCGGCGGCGTCGGCTACGGCGTCTTCACGCTGACGGATGTCGGCCTGCCCATGTCGATTGCGGCGGGTGGCATCACCACGGCTTTGCTGGGGCAGATTCACCTACTCGCCAGTTCAGGACGCGCCACCAAGGACATCGATGACCGCATTGACCGGGTGGAGCGGACCGTTCGGGATTCCGCGGAACGTGTTGATGTCATTGAAGCGCGCACGGATGCCGTCGAGGCGACCGTCAAGCACGAATTGACCGAGCGCCGCGACGCGCTCGTGACCGAGATGAAGCAGCTGGAGAGCCTGATCGACCGGCTGTCCAAGAGCTTTGAAAACAAGTTGGCGGAAACGACCAGCACCGCGGTCGTGGCACCGGAAGAAGATGCTGTCCTGCGTGATGTGCGCGACGCGCTGAAGGATGGTCGTGTTGACCTGCACCTGCAGCCGATCGTGTCTCTGCCCCAGCGTCGTGTGTCCTTCTACGAGGGGTTCACCCGCCTGCGTCGTCCGGATGGTTCCCTGGTTCTGCCAGCGGAATTTCTTGATGCTGCGCGCCGCGCCAAACTGATGGGCATCATCGACAATTTCACGCTGTTCCGGTGTGTCCAGATCGTGCGTCGCCTGGCTGAGCGTGACCGTCGCGTCGGCGTATTCTGCAATATTTCTGCGGCGTCGCTGGAAGACACAACCTTCTTCCCGATGTTCCTGGAATTCATCACCGAGAATCGTGACCTGTCCGGCGCGGTGATCTTCGAGATCACGGCAGACCGGTTCGAGACACGCTCGCGCGCCATGCGGGACAATATGGACAAGCTGACGGCGCTTGGTTTCCGCTTCTCAATTGACCACGCCGATAATCTGGGCCTCGACCTGCCACGGCTTCAATCGGCGGGCATTCGTTTCGTCAAGATGAATGGCACGAGTCTGATGGACCAGCTGCGCGACCCAACCGGTCCGCGCCCGGTCTCGTCGATCAACCGCCGCGTTGATGGAGAAGAAGTCAGCGCCGTGTTCTCGCGCTATGGCATCACAATGATTGCCGAGAAGATCGAGGATGAGGCCAGCGTTGTCGAGATTCTTGAATATGACATCCCGTACGGCCAGGGCCACGTATTCGGCGCGCCGCGCCCGATCAAGTCATCCCTGATGGAAGCCACAGCGCCGCCACAGGAGCTCGTCCAGCGCCTGTCGAATTTCGGCTAGGGCCGCCACCCGACCTTCAATATGCCCCATTTCCAAGCTGTCATCTCCGGTAAAGGAGGTAGCAGAATGAAACGTTTCGTACATATCGGTACTGCGGCAACAATTCTCGCGACATCGGCTATGGCAGAGTCAGGCGCCGTTCAGCGCGTCGACGCGGACTTGCCAGGCCCCATCGAATTTGAGGCGCCTGAGGCGCTGCAAGCCATGACGGAAGGCGTTGTCTGGCTTGATCTGCGCATCGCGCCGGAGCTGGAACCAGCTATCATCCTGAAGGATGGCAATTATGGCAGTCTGGACGGATGCGAATTCGGACCGGTTGAGGCAGACATGGTCATGGTTGCAACGGGGTCTAACCACATGATCCTGGAAGTGCGCACAGGCGACCCTGAGCAGCACGCTGGAAACCTCTTGTCCTGCAATTATGATCCGAACCTGATCTCTGATGACGGGTTTGGCCATATGACCCGTCTGAAGGGATGCTTTTTTGCGCATGCCATTTCCATTCCAACGGCTGTGCACTGGCGCCTCAATCCCTTGCCGGCAGAGGCTTGCGGTTTTGGCGATTGACCGGCTTGGCGGTGCAGCCTAGGTCCAAATGCATGACACAATTGAAATTTCCGGGCGGCCTGTCCGAGATTGCTGGCCAGTATGACGCCATCCTGTGCGATGTCTGGGGCGTGATCCATAATGGCCGCGATGCCTTTGAAGAGGCTTGCGTGGCGCTGGTGAACTTTCGTGAACAAGGCGGAAAAGTCTGTCTCATCACGAATGCGCCCGTGCCAAAGCAGCAGGTCATCGACTATTTCCTCCCGCTTGGTGTGCCAACCGATGCCTATGATGACTGCGTCTCGTCAGGAGATGCGACCCGCGAAGAACTGGCCAAGCGCCGGGACAAGGTTTTCTGGGCGATGGGCGCGAATGCGCGGTGGGAGCGAGATCCGTACCTGTATCAAGGGCTCAACTTGAGCTTTGGCGAGCCGGACGAGTCCGATGTCCTGCTCTGCATCGGGCTGAGCGATTCCCTCAAGGACCATCCGTCCGATTATACCGATACGCTGAAACAGGGGGTCGACCGTAACATTCCGATGATCTGTGCCAATCCGGACAAGCAGGTGCGGATCGGCGGCCAGTTGCACTGGTGTGCCGGCGCACTGGCGGAAATCTATGAAGACCTTGGCGGATCCGTGATCTATCCCGGAAAGCCCCACGCAGCGATTTACGATCTCGCCGTTTCCCGTGTGGGTGACGCCGCCGCAAACAAGTCACGGGTCCTGTGCATTGGCGACAGCCCCACGACCGACATGCGCGGTGCGCGAATTCAGGGCTTTGATGGTCTCTATGTCGGGACTGGCCTGACAGAGCATGGTGCAGACTTCCAGGCAGAAGTTTCAGACCTCCTGGCGGACTATGGCGAGGAAGCAACCTACGCAATGACTGGCCTCAGATGGTGACGTGCTGCGCTGCAGCGTGTAACCAAACTGCCGAAAAGCAATCAGGAGCCCGAGTGGGATGAGCGAATTCACCGGTTACAAATATGAAGACCTCGACATCGGCATGTCTCACGAGACCGTGCATGTGATTACCGAGGATGATATTCAGCGTTTTGCGGAAGTCTCTGGTGACTTCAATCCGCTGCACATGTCGGACGACTTCGCTGCCAAGACGATTTTCGGCAAACGGATCGCGCATGGCGCGCTGACGGCCAGCTATATTTCCGGCATTCTGGGCAACAATCTTCCCGGTCCTGGGGCGATTTTCATCGGCCTGTCGATGCGTTTCAAACGCCCCGTTCACATCGGAGACGAAGTGATCGTGCGCGCAGAAGTGTCCGAGAAGAAGGAGCGTGGCAACCGTGTGACGTTGAAGGTTGATTGTACGGTGGACGGCAAGCGCGTTATTACGGGTGAAGCTGAAGTCGTGGCACCGCGCCGGGAGAGCTGATGAGCATCTTTGCTGACTATCGCGGTTTGCCTGAATCTGCACGGGGCGCGTCGATCGCTCTGGGCAATTTTGATGGCTTGCATGCGGGCCACAAAGCCGTGATTGCAGCTGCCCGCGAGGCTGGCGAAGGATCTTTTTCAGTGGCGACCTTTGAGCCGCCACCTCATGCCTATTTCCGCCCGTTGGATCCCCCTTTTCGGATATTCCGCCCTGAGCGGCGCAACGAGACGATATTGAACGAAGGCGCGGATTCGGTTTTTGAATTGCCGTTCAATGGGGAAATGGCGTCGAAGACGGATGAAGAGTTTGTCCGGCAAGTTCTGGTAGATGGCCTGGGCGTCAGCCATGTCTCCGTAGGGTTCGATTTCCGTTTCGGCAGAGGCCGAATGGGCCATGCGCAGCGCTTGTCGAGCCTTGGGCGCGCGCTCGGCTTTGGGGTGACCATTGTCGAAGAAGTCCAGAATGAAGACGAAAAAGCCTCATCAACCGCGATAAGACAGGCGCTGAGAGCCGGCGAACCGGAGCGAGCTGCGGAAATTCTGGGCTCGCCCTGGATCGCGGATGGCCCTGTGATGAAGGGCGAACAGAATGGACGCAAATTTGGCTATCCGACGGCCAATACAAATCTCGGCGATTTGATCCATCCAAAATATGGCGTCTATGCCGTAAAGGTGCGCATCGACCGGACAGGTGACTGGATGCCGGGCGTCGCAAATTTCGGGCGCACGCCCACCACGGGACTGCGCGACCCACTGCTCGAGGCACATATCTTTGATTTTGTAGGGGATATCTATGGTCGCTGGATTGAAGTCCAGATGCTGTCCTATCTGAGGCCGGAATTGAACTTTGACAGTCTGGATCTGATGGTGGTTCAGATGGGGAAGGACGAAATCGAAGCAAAGCGGCGGCTGAAAGCGTC
The DNA here is from genome assembly GCF_002388685.1 of Hyphomonas sp. UBA4505. Taxonomy (NCBI): domain Bacteria; kingdom Pseudomonadati; phylum Pseudomonadota; class Alphaproteobacteria; order Hyphomonadales; family Hyphomonadaceae; genus Hyphomonas; species Hyphomonas sp. UBA4505. The sequence continues at coordinate 67,217 of NZ_DGMZ01000011.1, forward strand.
CTGATTAACTCAGGTTATTGTCAATTCACCGCCATAATCCATTCGTAGACAACTGATGCACTGGTTAGAGGGACGACCATGTTGACACGGTTAGTGGTCACCGGACTTGCTCTGGCAATGGCGCCGCTTGCGATCGCGCAAGAGGCGCCTGTTGAGCCATCCGAGCCGGTGGAGATCGAACCGATTCAGATCATCCGGGCGGTCACGATGGATGATCTTCGGTTCCTGCTGGATGACATGGGCGCGCAGTTCATAGCGGCCGGCCGCACGGGCGACGGTGCACCCTTCGTATTCGGTGAGTTCGATGATGGCCTGACCTTTGGTGCATATGCCGTTTGCGCCGGGCCGGACGGCACGGATTGCCGGGGGCTCGAGCTGATGGCCGTGTATGGTTCAAGTGCGAGCAGTGATGTGATTTCGGGCATCGATCGCGACTATCCGGCGATCTCTCTTTACAAGTCCGACAGCCAGAAGGTGCGGGTTTCCCGCTATGTGATACTGGATCACGGCATCAGCTGGAGTAATCTCGTGGAGAATGCGGCTGTGTTCCGGATGCTTTGCGGCAAGGTTTCTGAGCGTTTGGCGAGCCTCCCGGGGGCCGAAACGAAGGCTGAGTGGAAATAGTGACTCGTTAAGCCGCGCCTGCTACGGAAACGCCATGGCACGGATATGCTTCATTCGAATTAGCCGCCCGGCTGCGCGCTGACCCGATCATCGGGGCCGCGAAGCCGGGAGCCCATGCTCTGAACGCATGAAAAAAGCCGTGGCCATTGCCCGGCATTTCCGTACAACACGCCAAAACTGCCATAGGCCCGACATGACTGATTCCCTGACCGACCGCGATTATCGCGACACGCTGTTCCTGCCCGCCACCGAATTCCCGATGCGCGGCGGCCTGCCCAAGCGCGAGCCGGACTGGATCAAGCGCTGGGACGATCTCAAGCTTTACGAGAAACTGCGCGCTGATGCGAAAGCACGCGGCGCCAAGCCGTGGATCCTGCATGACGGCCCGCCATACGCGAACGGGCACATCCATCTCGGCACGGCGATGAACAAGATCGTCAAGGACATCATCGTGCGCTCGCACCAGATGACCGGCCATGACGCGGCCTACCTGCCGGGCTGGGACTGTCACGGCCTGCCGATCGAATGGAAGGTGGAAGAAGAGTTCCGCAGCAAGAACCGCGGAAAGGATGATGTTCCGGGCGACGAGTTCCGCGCGGCCTGTCGCGCCTTTGCCCAGAAATGGGTAGACGTTCAGGCGAAGGAGTTCCGCGCGCTCGGCATCGAGGGCGAGTGGGACAATCCCTATCTCACCATGAAATTCGAGAGCGAAGCCTCCATCGTCGGCGAATTCCTGCGCATGGCGATGGGCGGTACGCTGGTGCGCGGCGCCAAGCCGATCATGTGGAGCCCGGTGGAGCGCACCGCGCTGGCCGAAGCGGAAGTAGAGTATCACGACCGCAAAGTTCCGGTGATCTGGGTGAAGTTTGGAGTCCCGTCCCGCGAGGACGGTGCAAAGCTGGTCATCTGGACCACAACTCCCTGGACCATCCCAGCCAACCAAGCTGTATCCTTCAGCACGGACATCTCCTACGGTCTCTTCGAGGTCGAAACCGTGATGAGCGAGGAAGAACTGGGCTTTCCTCCGTACGCGGCTGCAGGTGACAAGCTGATCCTTGCGGACAAGCTGGCACAGGACGTACTCGATGCTGCCAAGGTTTCCGCCTTCAAACGTGTCGAAGATGTGGACCCGGCTTCACTCGGTTCGCTGGTTCACCCGCTGGCCAAGCTAGACCCCTTCTTCCAGCACGACGTGCCGCTGCTCGCAGGTGACCATGTCACCGACGATGCCGGTACAGGATTTGTCCACACGGCCCCGGCGCATGGTGAGGATGACTTCAATGCCTGGGTCTCGTCGGGTCGCAGGGCCTCTGATATCCGCGACATCGTCAGCCCTGATGGCGCTTATCAGCACCGTGACCTTCCCCAAGCGCTGCAAGGGCTCGACATCATCCGCACGTCCGGCAAGAAGCGGGGCGAGCAGGGCAAGGCGAACCCGGAAGTCATCAAGCTGCTGGCCGAGAGCGGGAACCTTCTGGCGCGCGGCATCACGACGATCCGCGATGCCCATTCCTGGCGCTCCAAGGCGCCGGTGATCCGCCGCGCGACGCCGCAATGGTTCATCTCGATGGACAAGCCCGGCCCAAACGGCAAGAGCCTGCGCGAGAATGCGCTGAAGGCGATTGAAGATACCGAATTCTTTCCGGCTGTTGGGCGCAACCGCCTGCAAAGCATGGTCGAAGGGCGCCCGGACTGGCTGATCTCTCGCCAGCGCAATTGGGGCGTGCCGATCACGATCTTCGTCAACAAGGATGGCCAGCCGCATACGGCGGCGCTGGAAGCGGATCAGGCAGAACAACTCAATGACGCCATCAAGGCGGCCATCGCCAAAGGCGGGGTCGAGGCTTGGTTCGATACGCCTGCGGAAGACTTCCTGTCGCCGCTGGGCCTGCCTGCGAGTGAGTGGGAAAAGGTCACGGACGTCCTCGACGTCTGGTTTGATAGTGGCACGACGCATGCTTTCGCCCTGCGCGAGCGCGGCATCATCGACGCAGAAACCGGACAGGCCGACCTCTATATGGAAGGCTCGGACCAGCATCGCGGCTGGTTCCAGTCATCACTTCTGGAATGCTGTGCGACGCGCGGCATGGCACCCTACAAGCAGGTGCTGACCCACGGTTTCATCGTCGATGCAGATGGCAAGAAGATGTCGAAATCAATCGGCAACACGATCGAACCCGAGCAAATTCAGAAGCAATACGGAATCGAAATTCTGCGCATCTGGACAGCCTCCGGCGACTATACCGAAGACCTCCGCATCTCCGACGAGATCATCAAGGGCTCGGTGGAATCCTATCGCAAGCTGCGCAACACGGTGCGCTACATGCTCGGCGCGCTCGACGGCTGGACGGAGGCGGAAGCCTTGCCGCGCGAAGAGATGCCAAGCCTGGAACGCTGGGTGTTGCACCGTCTTGCCGAACTCGATGGCCATATCCGCGCTGCGTATGACGTCTATGACTTCAAGCGCATCATGTCGCTGCTGATCAATTTCTGCGGCGTCGACCTTTCGGCGGTTTATTTCGACATCCGCAAGGACAGCTTGTATTGCGACCCACGATTTGAGACCCAATCAGCCTGGGACGACAAGACGGCGACTTATGGCAACCGCCGCCGCGCCGCGCGCACCGTCATGGCCGCCGTGCTCGAACGCCTGCTCACATGGCTAGCGCCTATCATGCCGTTCACGATGGAGGAGGCGTTTCTCGAGAGCCACATCAAGGATCGTGCGGAATCCGTGCACTTGCTGCAGTTCGCTGATACGCCAGACGGCTGGAAAGACGAGGCGCTGGCCGCGCGCTGGGCCAAGATCTTCACGGTTCGCCGTGTCGTCACCGGAGCATTGGAAGTCGAGCGCCGCGAGAAGCGGATCGGGGCATCGCTGGAAGCGGCACCCAAGGTGCACATTGCAGATCAGAACCTGATCGATGCGTTCAAGGGCGAAAGTCCCGCCGATATCTTCATTACATCCGGCGCCGAGCTGATCCACACATCCAATGGTAATGGCGGCGGGTTCACGCTGGACGACACAGATGGCGTGGTCGTCTATCCGGTGAAGGCGGATGGTATCAAGTGCCGACGTAGCTGGAAGTATTTCGACCCGGCGACCGCTGATCCGGTTTTCCCAGATATCACGCCGCGCGATGCATTGACCGTGAAGGCGTGGGACAAAGCCGCCGGATGAGTGCTCAGAATCGCTTGATCAGCCTGCTTGAAGCTGCAATCTGCGCGGGATGAAACTGAAAATCTCCAAACTCTGGGCTCTGGCGCTCATTCCCGTATTCGTGCTGGTAGACCAGTGGTCCAAATGGCTTGTGCTGGAAGAACCCCGGTTCAACGCGCTCACTTGCCTGGAGACCCGTCAGGGCTGCGGACATATCCCGCTGCCCGGTCCGATTGACCTGACCATGGTTTGGAACCGGGGTATGAGCTATGGCCTGTTCCAGTCCGATGGCATCGGGCGCTGGCTGTTGGCGCTCGTCATGTTGGTGATCGCGCTGGGCTTCCTGTACTGGCTTGTGCGCTATGCCGATCATTGGCTGTTGAAGTTGTCGCTGGCCATGGTCGTTGGCGGCGCGTTCGGCAATCTGATCGACCGGGTTCGGTTCGGAGCCGTTGTGGACTTCGTCAATGCCAATGAGTTGATGTTCCCATGGGTCTTCAACGTAGCCGATGCTGCAATTAGTGTGGGCGCGGTATTGCTGTTTGCCGACCAGTTCTTACTGTCGGGCCGGAAACAGGCTAAGAAACAGTCCTGAGTATTTTAATCGTGATGGCGAGGACGCCCTGATATGAAAAAACAGATTATCCTTCTGGCTACTGGTGTCGCAATGGCGGCTTCCACGGCCTGTACGTCATCCGGTGGCGGTTCGCGTACGCCGGACGAGTTCCGCGTTGTGACCATGGCTCCTCTGACCGTTCCGCCGAACTACAAGCTGCGACCGCCGGAAGCCGGCGGCGCCTTGCCACCGGAACTGGATGGCTCGCGCACTGAAGTCACCGCCGCCTTCGGCTCGACCATTGGCCGCAATGCCAGCGCGTCCGAGAAAGCCCTCGTGGCTGCTGCTGGCGCCAATGCGGTTGATCCGGTCATCCGCACGCAGGTCGACTATGAAGAGACCAAGACGATCCGCAAATCGACCAGCATTGCCGACCGCATCTTGTTCTGGCGGGCTGATGATGAGGAAACCGCTGAAGGCGTTGCCACCGATAATGCCACCGGTGGTGAACCGGTCGTGATCGAGCAATCCAGCGATGCGCCGCGCATCAAGTTGCCGGGAACCTGATACAATCTACGTAAAATGAGTCAGTCGAACACCTGAGAGGAACAACGCCCATGAAACGGATATTTGCCGGGGGGCTGTTCGCGCTCTCGGCTTTCGCATCCAGTGCCGTCGCAGACGAAAGCGCATGGACTCCGACCGTGTTCAATCTCGACAATGGCATGGAAGTCGTTGTCGTTCCTGACCATCGCGCGCCCGTCGTGACTCATATGGTGTGGTACAAAGTCGGCGCGGTCGACGAAGCCGAGGGAAAATCCGGCATCGCGCATCTGTTTGAACATGTCATGTTCAAGGAGACTGACGATCTCGCCCCAGGTGAGTTCGACAGCATCGTCTCGCGCAATGGCGGCGTCAGCAATGCCTTCACGAGTTGGGACTACACCGCCTATTTCGAGCGCGTTGCCAAGGACCAACTCGGTACGATGATGGCGCTCGAGGCCGAGCGCATGACCGATCTCGTCATCAATGACGATCCAGACGGTCCGTTCATTTCCGAACGCGATGTCGTGAAGGAAGAGCGTCGCCAGCGCATCGACAACAATCCCGGCGTGATCCTGCAGGAAATGGTCCTGTCCGAACTCTGGAAGGGCCATCCTTACGAGATCACGATCATCGGCAATATGGATGAAGTGGCGGCTCTGACGCCAGCGGACGGATTGGCCTTCTACAAGGAATACTACAGCCCTGAGAATGCGATTCTGGTCGTCGCTGGTGATGTGACGCCCGAAGAAGTGCGCGCCCTGGCCGAAGAGCATTATGGTACGATTGCGCCAACCGGTACGGCGCATGGCGAGCGTAAATGGGCCCCCGTTGCACCTCTGACCGAAACCAAGGAACTCGTCTATTCAGATCCGAAGGTTCGCCAGCCTAGCTGGAGCCGGTATTATTCCGGCACTTCCGAGACCCGCGACCGTGAACTTTCCTATGCGCTTGATGTCGGTCTCGAAGTCCTCGGCGGCGGCATGACCAGCCGCCTCTACCAGTCGCTGGTCGAAGACCAGCAGATTGCCATCAATGCCAACACGTATGCCTGGACGACGCTTCACGATGAAGGCCCCGCCATCATTACGGCAAGCCCGGCGCCCGGCGTCACACTGGACGTGTTGGAAACGGCCATCATGGCCGAGGTGGAGAAGGTGCTGGAAGAGGGCTTCACTGATGCCGAAGTCGAGCGGGCACGTAACAGTCTTGCCGCGCAGGCGATTTACGCCCGGGACAGCCAATCCAACATGGCCAACACATTCGGCTCCACGCTAGCCCTTGGTGGCTCGATTGAGGACGTGCTGGATTATCCGGACGCGATGCGTGCCATAACCACGGAACAGGCAATTGCCGCTGTGCGCGAAATCTTTGGCGCTGACCGCCACTATATTGAGGCACACTTGCTGCCTGCCGAGGGAGATTCCTGAGATGAAACCTTTTGACCTCATCATTGGTGCGGCCCTTGGTGTCGGGCTTGCGGCGTGCGCTTCTGTCGAGACGCAGGATGACTTGGCCAGTGTTGCCGATACGGCACCCGCAGAACTTGTTGAAGACAGCGGTCTGGATATCGTCGTCCACGAAGGGGATTTCGCCGAGATCCAACAATTTACCACGCCCGGCGGCGTGTCTGTCTGGCTGGTTTCCGAGCCATCCATCCCGATCCTGTCGGTGGCGATGGCGTGGGAAGGCGGCGAAGCGGCCGATCCGGAGGGCCTGGAAGGTCTGGCCGATGCGGTTGTCTATCACATGAATGAAGGCGCGGGCGATCTCGACTCGCTTGCCTTTCAGACCCGGATGGAAGATCTGAACATGAGCTTCGGTTGTAGCGCCTCGAGCGACTGGACCTCCTGCTCTGCGTCCATGCTCACCGACAATGCGGATGAGGCAATGAGCCTTGTGGCGCAAGCTTTCGAGGCGCCCCGTTTCGATGCGGGTCCGTTCGCCCGGTTCCAGCGGGAAAGGGAAGTTTCGTTGAACACGCGCGAGACGAATGCGCGCTATCTCGCGGGTCGGGCTGAGGCTCAGGCTATCTATCCTGACCACCCTTATGCGCGCGAAACGTCCGCCGAGAGTATCGCTGCCCTTACGCCGGAACTCGCCAAGGCGCACATGCGTAAACTGATGGTGAAAGACAGCCTGATTGTGACCGCCGTCGGTGCGATTACGCCGGAAGAGCTCGCCCCCATGCTTGATGCGATCGCGGAGAGCCTGCCAGAGAGCAATGATCTTCCGGAAACGCCTGAAATTACCTTCACGGTAGACGGTGCATTTGAGCCTGTGCTTATCGATCTGCCACAGCCGCAAAGCCTTGTGCGCTTTCTGGCACCAGGCCTCAAACGCGAAGATCCGGATTTCTTTACGGCCTATGTTGTAAACTACACATATGGTGGTGGTGGATTTGGCAGTAGACTGATGGAATCGCTGCGTGTTCAGAAAGGGCTGACCTATGGCGTCTACACTTGGCTATCGTTTGACGACACCTATCAGAATTGGGGTGGCAGCGGCCAAACCAAGAATGAGAGTGTAGGTGAATTCGTCGAGGCACTATTGGCCGAAACCGCCTTGATCGCGGAAGAAGGCATTACGGCGGAAGAGCTTGCTGACGCGAAGGCTTACCTCACAGGCTCCTATCCATTGGCTTTCGACTCGAACGCCAAGATCGCGGGCCAGATGATGAGTGTCCGCCAGGACGAGCTGGGAGTGGATTATTTTGACCGGCGCAATGCCCTGATCGAAGCTGTCACGCTCGAGGATGCAAACCGCGTTGCTGCGGAATTCCTCCAGCCGGACCGTTTCAGCTTCATTATGGTGGGCCAGCCTGAAGGGCTTGACTAGGCATCTCGCCTAATCCGCTGTCTTTCGCGGCGCTGACAGGCCGGTAGTCGATGCATCAAAGGCGCTGTCCCGGTTATAGCTATATAGCTCTGCCGGGCGGCCACCGGTGCTTGTTTCCATCGCACCTGTTCCAATGACAAAACCGGTCTTGTCCAAGGCGCGCCGGAAATTTTGTGTGTGCAGGGATAAACCCAAGATACTCTCGACGGCGCGTTGCAGGGACGACAGTGTAAACCGGTCAGGCATGAGCTCGAACACTACCGGTCGGTATTTGATCTTGCCGCGTAGGCGGGAGATGGCGGTGGCGAGGATGCGGCGGTGATCCGATGCCATAGGCTCGCCGAGGCGTACATCGGGTTCAGGCAAGCCAGCGTCACGGGCGCATTCGATGACCAGACCAGCTTCATAGAGCAATTCATAGCGGTCGAGCACGCGTTCTTCGATCCAACGGATTCCATCCAGCGCGAAAGCGGCGCGTGCGCGCTCCAGTCTACGTTCGTTTCCCGCCGCCCAGGTCATCAGGCGCGGCGCAATATGAGCATCGATGATGGCGGGTCTGCCACTGCGATGGTCTTCCCATGGAAAAAATCTGTACCAAGATTGCCAGCGCGCCTCAAAAGAGTCACCTGCCGGGCGCGCTTCGGGGGTTAGCGCAAGATAGCCGACAGAAATGACACGCGCATTTGGCGCTGTGCCAGCCAGCGTTGCTTCGGGTGTCTCCCGGTCTTTGTCCCCAAATGTGTAGAGTTGTTCAACATAACCGAGTTCGAAACCCGTCTGTTCCCGAACCCACCCTCTCAGCGAGAGGTCAAAAGTGCGGTGCCTGTCTGGGTCGAAGACGCCGAATGGGAGCGCATCCTCGCCTGTCTCGCGTTGGGTGATCAACACACGTGGTGCGTCCGCCTCCACGGCGACCATCACGGCAGACAGACCAATCAGCAACGGGGATGACTGTGTCATGTGGCAGTCTCTATTTGCTTGTTGATCTGGGCATAGCGCTTCAGGAATGTGGATTGTGCGTCCGGTACAGCTTTTGGTTTCAACCGCAATTTCGTGTCTTCGGGCGGTTTGCCGAACAGCTTGTTTGCTTCGTCCTCGGAAAACCCGGCCAACTGGATCGCCTCACTCCATGCGCAGATCAGGTCCGCTTTCTTGATCAGACGTTTCAGGCGTTGCGGTGTTACGGGAGCGAGGCCAAACCGAATATGGATGGCTTCCTGCAGACGCGCCTCAATGCTCTTGTAGCTTTCTCCCAGCAAGGCTTTGAAAGGAGAGATCATATCGCCGATGACGTATTCAGGGCTGTCATGCAGCAGGGCCGTCAGGCTTTGCTGTGGTGTCAGGTCAGGCTGCAAGGTGCGGCAGATCTTTTCCACAAGGACAGAATGTTCGGCCACTGAAAATGCATGTTCGCCGCGGGTTTGGCCGTTCCAGCGGGCCACGCGCGCCAGACCGTGGGCAATGTCCTCGATTTCCACATCCATGGGCGAGGGATTTGCCAAATCGAGTCGGCGGCCGGACAACATGCGTTGCCAGACTCGTGGGGCCTTAACAGAATGCTTCACTCGAGACGTCATCACCCCCTTCTTTAAGCCATTTGTAATAGGGGTAAAGAAACGAGGGCATTCCGGTTACGAACTCGTCCCTTTTTCGCCCTGATTGGCAAATGCGCTGTTAAGGCGTTTCGGGCAAAAGGGGGATGTAAACAAGGGCTGCGTTCACGAATTCGCGGCCGACCCAAACAAGAGGTGACCATGCTGGATTCTTTGACGACTGTTGTATCTACCCAAGCCATTGCGTTCGGCGTATTGCTGATTGCGTGTAGCATCGTCGTTGTAGAAGCGGTCCGTGCCAGCAAGGAAATCCTTTGGGGCGACATGTTCATGGACGATCTGGACGACTAGTTCAGGTCTTGGTCGCTCAAGCGGCTTTCTCAACAAATACCGTTCCGGCAGAATAGCCAGCACCAAACGAGCAGATCAGCCCGCGCTGGCCATGCTTGAAGTCGCCGGAATTCTTGTGGAATGCAATGATAGAGCCTGCCGATGAGGTGTTCGCATATGTGTCGAGCACGGTGGGGCTTTCGTCCTCCGTCGCTTCGCGCCCCAGCACCTTGGACGAGATCAGGCGATTCATATTGGCATTTGCCTGATGCAGCCACATGCGGCGCAGACCTTCCGGCTTAATGTCCAGTTCTTCCATCTGCGACGCGATCATGTTCGCCACCATCGGCACGACTTCCTTGAAAACTTTGCGGCCTTCCTGAACGAACAGCTTGTCCGGCGCGTCGATGCCTTCCGGCGCGGCGCGGTTCAGGAACCCGAAATTGTTGCGGATATTGTTCGAGAACTGGGTCTTCAGTTTGGTGCCAAGAATCTTCCAATGGCCGACCGGTGCAATGCTCTCTTCTTCGACAAGGATAGCTGTGGCCACGTCGCCAAAGATGAAATGGCTGTCGCGATCCGTGAAATTCAGGTGGCCGGAACAGATTTCCGGATTCACCACCAGCACGGATTTCGCGCTACCGGACCGGATGAAGTCAGCTGCGGTCTGAATGCCGAATGTGGCCGACGAGCACGCCACATTCATGTCAAAGGCAAAGCCGCCACAGCCCAATGCGTCCTGCACTTCGACAGCCATGGCGGGATAAGCGCGCTGCATGTTGGACGCGGCGCAGATAACGGCGTCAACGTCTTCGGCTTTGCGGCCCGAACGCTCCAGCGCATCGCGCGCGGCATTTACCGCAATCTCGGCCAATACGGAAATGCGATCATTCGGACGCTCGGCAATGCGCGGTGCCATGATGTCAGGATCCAGGATGCCGGCCTTGTCGATCACGAAGCGCGATTTGATGCCGGATGCCTTCTGGATGAACTCTACCGATGAATGGGTTTTCGGCTCGATCAATCCCGCGCTGATATCTGCCGCGCGTTCCCGGTTCCAGTTGTCAGCCCATACATTGTAGCTGTGAACCAATTCTTCATTGGAAATCGAGTTGGGCGGCGTCCAGAGACCTGTCGCCGAAATCACGGGTGTATTCATTCCTGCCCTCTATTCCAGAACCGCCGAAGTGCGGACCAATTCTGTTTGAGTCTACAAAGGTTTAGCTTGTCCGACAGTGTTGGACGAGATGCCGGGTTTGGCAAGAGCCGGTGGCTGTTCACTCGTCCGGCAGGCGCAGTCCGGAATCCGTGGTTTGACGCGCGTCTTCCCGCGAAATGCCCTGGGCCTCGTGGATGGCCTGACTTTCTTCAGCTGCCTTGCGTCTTTCGGCGCGAGACGCAGCTTCGCGTTCCTGTCGCGCCGTCATCAGAGCCATTTCCGTCTCAATGCATCGATCGCGGGTTTCCGGGTTGGGGGCTGTGCGGCACCGACTCCAGGCTTCCGCTCGATTGGTCTGATCGATTGAGGAAGTTGCGCACGCGACCAGCGTCGGCAGCGCGATGAGGGCAGCGGCAATCAAACTGGCTTTCATGAATCAGGTCTCCTGGACGGCGATGTGTCGGGGGCAGGCTACATCATGGTCATTGACCATGCCAACCGCCTGCGCCCATGCGTAGACGATTGTGGGGCCAACAAATTTGAACCCGCGTTTCTTGAGGTCTTTTGACATTGCAGCTGACCAACTGGTTTGGGTTGGTGCGTCCCGGAAATGCTTCCATTTATTGATGGTTGGCGTTCCGCCCACGACGCGCCAGCAATAGTCGGAAAAACCTTCCCCTGCCTCTTCCATGGCGAGATAGGCCTGGGCATTGCCAATCACGGCTTCGACCTTTTTTGGGCTGCGGATGATGCCGGGGTTTGTCAGCGCCTTGGCGGCGCGGGCAGGTGTCCAGCGGGCAATCTTTTCCGGATCGAAGTTATCGAACTCTTCGCGAATGCTGTCCCGCTTGCGGAGGATGGTGATCCAGGCGAGCCCGGCCTGCATGCCGTCCAGTTGCAGTTTTTCCCAGAGCGCGCGGCCATCCCTTTCAGGCACACCCCATTCGGTATCGTGGTAGTTTCGATATAGCTCGTCGGTAAGCGGGGCCCATGCGCAGGGAAAGGTTTCAGTCATGGGCTGGTTCCGCCAGATGCGCGTCGACTTCGGCGCGTTGCCATTCGGTCAAGTCAAAGGTGACGGCCGCGCCGTTGCAAGTGAATGATTTGCCATCCTGTTCGGCTTTGGCCAGTCGGTCGGTGCGGATGAGGGCAAGGCCGGCAGATCCAGCCACGCTGGTCACGGTGCCGATTGGGGCGTCCGCGAGAATATCCATGCCGGTTTCCAGCGCGTCGCCAGTGACTTTCACCGTGCGCTTGCGAATTTTGCCCTTGCGCTTCATGCGGCTCGCCACTTCCTGACCGACGAAACAGCCTTTCTTGTAGTCGATGCCGTTCATCATATCCATGTTGATATCGGTCGGGAAAACCTCTGATCCTCGATAGTCCGCGCCCCATTCCGGCACGCCCGCCGCGATCCGTGCGGCATGCCATTCCTGGGCCGGCATTTCGATGCCGGAGACGCCAACAGGTGTAATCGCGCGATGCGGCAATTGGGGGGAGCGGATGTCGATCCAGCTGCCTTCGGTCACGACATCCTCGGTAAGCCGGTCAATTGCGACGTCATTGCGCATCCTGAACATTTTCAGGCGCTTCTCCAGGTCATCGGCGGCGTCGGCATGGACGTCAATATAGATGTTTTCGAGCGCCAGCATGGCGAGATAATCCGCGATCACCTTGCCTTGCGGCGTCAGCAGCGCGCCATAGCGCATTTCTCCAGTCTGCCAGTTGTCGACCGAATGGGTCACGGTGCGCCCAAGCAGGTGCAGCATGTCCGGTCCGGTCAGGCGGATAATGTCGCGGTTTGGAAGAATGCGTTTCATCTACCTCTTGTAAGTATGGTTTTGACCCATCTCAAGGGAGCGACGCCATTTGCCTGTACCGAAAAACCACCCTTGACTTAGCCCCTCCGGAGTCACACCCCATCTGTCATGACCTATGATCTGATCCTTAAAGGCGGCACCGTCGTTTCTCCCGGCGGTATGACCCAAACCGATGTCGGCGTGATCGGCGAGCGTATCGCGCATATTGGCAATCTGACTGGCGTGGATGCTGGAGAAGTCTATGACGCGACCGGGCTCCACATATTGCCGGGCGTCATCGACAGCCAGGTCCACTTCCGCGAGCCGGGTCTGGAGTACAAGGCCGACCTAGAAACAGAAGCGCGCTCGGCCGCGCTTGGCGGCGTCGTTGCCGTGTTTGAGATGCCAAACACCAATCCCTCAACGACCACGCCCGAGGCCCTGACCGACAAGCTGGCCCGCGCCAAGGGGCGCATGGATACCGACCATGCGTTCTATGCGGGCGCGACGCACGAGAATATCGTCTTGTTGCCCGAGATGGAAAAGATGCTCGGCTGCTGTGGCGTGAAAGTCTTCATGGGCGCCTCTACAGGCGACCTCCTGATCAAGGATGATGAAGGTGTCGAAGCCGTCCTGCGCGCGATCAAGCGCCGCGCGGCCTTCCACTCCGAAGACGAATACCGCCTCGAAGAACGGCGCGGCCTGGCCGTGCCCGGTGACTGGCAGAGCCATATTGTTGTGCGCGATGTCGAGGCGGCCGTCAGTTCGACTCGACGCCTGCTGCGTCTCGCTCGCAAGACCGGCAAGCGCATCCATGTGCTGCATATCTCGACCGCCGAAGAGATGGAGCTGCTGCGCGATGCAAAGGATCTGGCCAGTGTCGAAGTGCTGCCCAATCACCTCACCCTCGCGGCCCCGGATTGTTATGAACGCCTCAAGGGCTTTGCCCAGCAGAACCCGCCTGTGCGCGAACAGCGCCATCAGGATGCGCTGTGGCGCGCGCTGAATGCGGGTATTGTTGACGTGCTGGCCACGGACCACGCCCCGCATACGCGCGAGGAAAAGGAGCGGCCCTATCCCGCGTCGCCGTCTGGCATGCCGGGCGTGCAGACGATGGTGCCGGTCATGCTGACCCATGTGAACAATGGCAAGCTTAGCCTTCAGCGCTTTGTCGAACTGACCAGCGCCGGGCCGCAACGGGTCTTCGGCCTCGCCGACAAGGGCCGCATTGCCGAAGGCTATCATGCTGACTTCACGGTGGTGGACCTCAAACGCAAGGAGACCATCACGGAAGACTGGTCGAAGTCCAAGTGTGGCTGGACACCCTATGACGGTTTCGAGGCAACCGGCTGGCCGGTCGCAACCATCATCCGCGGCGGCTTCGTCATGCGCGACGGCGAGATCGTGAAAAAGGGCGGTGGTCAGCCGGTCCGCTTCAACGAAACGCTGGAGCCTGCCGGTTGAAGCACGAACGCAAGGGGCTGAACCGGGCTTTATTCTGGCTGTATGAAGGTACAGGCAAATGGCCGTTCCTGTTTCGCTGGGCCATGCTGGCGTTCGATTTCGTTACCATCGGCTATTTCCTCTGGGCGCCCTTTGACCAGCGGGACCGCACGCATATCGCTGTCGATTACGTGATTGGAAGTTTGATCCTCGCCGACCTGTTGGCGCGGTTCTATATCGCGCGGCACCGCTGGAATTTCGTGGTCCGGCCCATCAATATTGCGGATCTTGTCGTCGTGATCACCATGTTTGCGCCGCTGCTGGTTTCGAATTTCGCCTTCCTGCGCGTGCTCCGTGCGGTCAGAGCCATTCGAGCGTTCACCTTTATCAAGCGGGTGAAGGTGATCACCCCCTTCTTTCAGCGGCATGAGCGGATCATCGATAAGGTGACCAACCTGGCTGTGTTCGTCTTCATCATGGCTGCGGTCGTCTATTCGACCCAGGTCGGCATCAATGACGGCATCCGCACCTATATAGACGCGCTCTATTTCACGGTCACGAGCCTGACCACAACTGGCTATGGCGATGTTCTGATGGTTGGTCCTGGCGGACGACTTCTGTCGATAATAGTGATGGTGCTGGGTTTGACCCTCTTCCTGCAGCTCATTCGCACCATTATCGAGCCGCGCGACAAGGTGGAACAGGAATGCGAGGAATGCGGCCTGCGGCTTCACGAACGCGATGCCGTGCATTGCAAGCACTGCGGAGAAGTGATCCATATTCCCACAAGCGGCTTTGAATGAGCCGGAAAGAACAAAAAATACACGGGAAGAAACGCGCACATCATGCCTGACACGTCGGACCTGCCCTTTCGGGAAGTACCCTATCTGCCGCTAAAGCTGGAGATCGATCGGCGACCCGACGGCACGATCTACCTCGACAACGGCCAGCCTCTGAAAGCTTGCCTGCCACATATGCTGGCAGCGCTTGTCCATTGGGCCGAGCATCGGCCGGACACAGTATGGCTCGCCGAGCGCGATCCGGAAAATCCGGGTGCCGAAGGCTGGCACACGATCACGTATGCGGTGGGACTCGATACCGTGCGCCGGCTCGCGCAAGGCTTCCTCGACGCCGGCGCCGGACCGGACGCGCCGCTGATGATCCTGTCGAAGAACTCCATTGCCAATGCCCTGATCATGTATGCCGCCATGTGGGCGGGCAGCCCGGCCGTGCCCGTCACACCGGCCTATGCGCTGCTCAGCGAAGACCTTGGCCGCCTCAAGTATATTGATGGCCTGACCCAGCCGAAATTCATCTATGTCGAGGATGGGACGGACTATCAGCGCGCGCTGGATGGGCTGGATATCGAAGGTCGCCTCGTCATTTATAGCGGCAACGCGCCGGAGCGTTACGATGCGGTACGTTTCGAACAATTCATGCGGTCGCCGACTTTGGCGGTGGATGAAGCCTATGCCCGTCTCACGCCGGACACAGTGGCAAAATACATGATGACGTCTGGGTCCACAGGTGAACCCAAGGCGGTCATCAATCTCCACGGCATGGTCGCCTCCAATGCCAGGATGATCCGCTCGATCTGGGATGAAGATCGTCTGGATGAACTCACGGGCGGCACGCAGGTGATGTGCAACTTCCTGCCATGGAGCCATACTTATGGCGCGCATTCGATCCTGCACAACATGCTGGATTGGGGCGGCACGCTCTACATCGACCAAGGCGCGCCGACGCCGGCACGACTTCCGGAAATGTTGCGCAACCTGAAAGAGGTCTCCACCACCCAGCACACGACCGTGCCGGCGGCATGGGCCGCGCTCGCGACCGAGCTTGAGCGCGATGATCAGTTGGCTGAGGTATTCTTCAAGCGGCTCGTTTGCATGGCCTATGGTGGCGCGTCCATGGGGCAGGATATCTATGAGCGCATTCAGGCGGTCGCCGTGCGCATCACTGGCGAACGGATATCATTGTCGGCAGGCTATGGCGCAACTGAGACCGCCCCAACTGCCTCGAATGTGCATTGGCCGAATGACCGGATGGGCCTGATCGGCCTGCCGCTGCCAGGCAACACGTTCAAGATGGTGCCGAACGCCGAAAAGATGGAGCTGCGGGTTAAAGGGGTAAACGTTACGCCCGGCTATTTCCGCAATAAAGTCAAGACGGCCGAAGCCTTTGACGAGGAAGGCTTCTACAAGCT
The DNA here is from genome assembly GCF_002388685.1 of Hyphomonas sp. UBA4505. Classification (NCBI taxonomy): domain Bacteria; kingdom Pseudomonadati; phylum Pseudomonadota; class Alphaproteobacteria; order Hyphomonadales; family Hyphomonadaceae; genus Hyphomonas; species Hyphomonas sp. UBA4505. Next base: position 83,431 of record NZ_DGMZ01000011.1, read on the forward strand.
CGGCGACGCGGTGAAATTCGTCGATCCCGACAATCCCGAACGGGGGCTCGCTTTTGATGGACGCACGGCCGAAGAGTTCAAGCTCGCCAACGGGACCTGGGTTTCGGCAGGCACCGTGCGCGTGCAGGCCGTGGCTGCGACGGGTGGTGCACTATCAGATGCCGTCGTCTGCGGCCTAAACAAGAATGATGTCCGTCTCCTGGGTTTCCTGAATGAGGCGTGGTGCCGCCGGCTGGTTGGGGAGGATTTGCCTCTTGACCAATTGGTCGCGCACCCAGCCATACATGAGAAAATTCGCGAAGGCCTCGCTCTGCACAACAAGACGCATCCGAATGTTTCCGCTCGCGTCGCGCGAGTGTTGCTTCAGACTTATCCTCCGTTGGCGGACAATGGTGAGATTACCGAGAAGGGCTACATCAACCAATCGCGCACGCAGGACCTCAGGCAGGATCAGGTCGACACGCTGTTTGCCGAATCTAGCGAGACGCCAGCGAATTTGCTCATCCTGTAGCGCACGACACCGAACACGAACAAGAATCTCAAAGGGAATCCGGATGACAGACCAGCCAACCCAGTCCATGACCGGCGCCGAAGCGCTCGTATCCACGCTGGCCGATCATGGCGTGACGGCGTGCTTCGCCAATCCCGGTACATCAGAAATGCATCTTGTCACCGCGCTCGATCATGAGCCGCGCATCAAGTCGACGCTCTGCCTGTTCGAGGGCGTTGCGACGGGCGCCGCCGACGGCCATGCGCGCGTGACCGGAACGCCGGCCATGACGTTGCTGCATCTCGGTGCGGGATATCTCAATGGCGGCGCAAACATTCACAATGCCCGCCGGGCCTGGACGCCTATGATCAATGTGATCGGGGACCATGCCGTGCCGCACCAGCGCTATGACGCGCCGCTGGCCTCTGACGTCATCGGCATGGCGGGGCCGAATTCGCGCTGGATCAAATCCGCCGACAAGGTCGGGCAAGCCGGCGATCTGGCCGCGCAGGCATGGGAGGCGAGCTTTGGACCCGAACCTGGTCCGGTGTCTCTGATCCTTCCCGCCGACACCGCCTGGCTGGAAGGCGGGAAGCCCGGCGCAACGCGCGCCCGGCCATCCCTGCGCCAGCCTGATACGATTACGATCGATGTCGCCGCTGCCGCCGTCAAATCGGCCAGCAAACCGATCATCATCATCAACGGAACCGCGCTGACCGAAGCGGGGCTTGCTCAAGCGGCCCGGGTGAAAGCCGCAGGCGTTCGCGTATTGACCGACACGTTCTTCCCGCGACAGGCGCGCGGGGCAGGCCGGTTCATTCCAGACCGGATGCAATACTTCGCCGAAGGCGCCATGTCGGACCTTGAAGGCTCGGACCTGATGCTGATCGCAGGTACGCAGGTGCCGGTGGCCTTCTTCGCCTATCCCGGCAAGCCGAGCGTGCTTGTGCCGGAAGGATGTACACCGATGAAGATTGGCGGACCGGAGACCGACAGCGCCGCGATCCTTGAGGCGCTCGCAGATGCGCTCGGTGCGAAGGAAGCCGCCCCGGTGGCTGAGCTGGACCTGCCGGGAGCACCGACAGGCGCTCTCAATGCTGCTACGATTGGCGCATCCATTGCCCGCCACATGCCGGAAGGCAGTTTCGTCTCGGATGATGGCGTCTCCAATGGCCTGCCTAGCTTCCTGATGACCCAGCGCGCCCGGCCGCATGACTGGATGATGCTGACGGGCGGCGCGATCGGGCAGGGCATGCCGCTCGCGTTGGGGGCATCGCTCGCTGCACCGGCCCGCAAGACGCTCTGCATCACCGGCGACGGTGCGGGCATGTATACCAATCAGGCACTTTGGAGCATGGCGCGCGAAGGCGCGAACGTGGTCAACGTGGTCTTCGTCAACCATTCCTACCGTATCCTGAATATAGAACTGGCGCGGACAGGCGCCGGCAATCCGGGGCCTGCCGCGCAGGAACTGCTTGGCCTCGGCCATCCGGAGATCGATTGGGTGAAGCTGTCAGAGGCGCAGGGTGTACCCGCAGTCAGCGCCACGAATGCGGAAGAGTTCGATCTTGCGCTTGAGCGGGCGTTTGCTGCGGACGGGCCTCAGCTGATCGCGGCGCACGTTCCGGCGCGGTAGGACCTATTCCCGCCCTCGGTCGAGATCTTCCTCAATCTCGATATCAATCGGCTCTCCGCTGAGGCGGTGACGGTAGACCTGAGTGTTCTCAAGGACGCGTTGGACGTAATTGCGGGTTTCCGAGAAGGGAATGAATTCCACCCAGTCAATCGGATCGACCTGACCAGTGCGGGGATCGCCATAGTCCTGGATCCACTGGCGCGGTCGGCTAGGCCCGGCATTATAGGCGGCGGCTGTCATGATGTAGCTGCCATTGAACCGCGAGAGCAGCGTGTCCAGATGCTGGCCGCCTAGGGTCATGTTATAGCCCGGATCATCGGTCAGCCAAGAAGTGCGGTAAGGCAGGCCGCGTAGCCGCGCTTCGTTACGAGCGGTGGCCGGCATGAATTGCATCAGGCCGCGTGCGCCAACATGGCTGATCGCGTTCGGGTTCATTTCGCTTTCCTGCCGAGACAGGGCCAGCATTAGCGGCCGCTCTACCTGTGGCTCGCGCAGAAGCGGATAGGCAACCACCGGGTAGGCGGCATCGGTAGAGACAATGCCTTTGGCAAGACCGGCCTTGGCACCACGAACCCCGACATCCGGCACCTGATACTCCGTAGCAATGCGGGCGAGCAGCAGATATTCGGACTCGGTCTCAAGCAGGTCGTCCATGTGATAGGCGAATTCACGAAACAGGCGTTCCTCACCGCTCTCGCCAAGCAGGCGCAGGGCCTGAACCATTGGCTTGTCCTCGAAGGCCGAAATCTCTTCTGCAGTCGGCTCTGAGGTCTTCGGGAAGGCGAGCTTCTTGTCGTCCAGACGCTCGGCGGCAAGTTGTCCGTAATAGGTGAACTTGTGCTCAGCTGCTGCCGTGTAGTCTGTTCGTGCGGCATCCGGTTGGCCAAGCGCATCGCGGGCGCGACCGGCCCAATACTTGCCGCGTGCAAGGCTGATCGGTGTTGAGACGCCGTCAGACATGGTCTCGAAATGCTGCAGGCTGCGATCCGCATCATTCTTCAGGCGCAGGGCGATCCAGCCCGACACCCATTCGGCCTCGGCGAAGTCGCCGCCGCTTTCCATGCCATGCGGTGAGGCCAGCTGGTAGGCGCGGCTCCAGTTGCCGTCCTTCAGGTCTGTCCGGATGGCGATGTTGCGTTCGTCCCACAGGCGCGAGCGGCCAGCTTCCGGAATGTCATTCCCGTCGATGCCCGTCAGCAGAGGGGTCGCCACATCCTGGTTGCGCAGTTTCTGGCGGCGCCATTTGGCGCGCTCGTAAAGCAGGCCGGGATTGTCCTGCAAGTTGGCGGGGACGGCATCGACCAATGCATCGACATTGCGCGACCGCGCAGCGAGCGCGATGCGGGCGTCGACCAGTTTACGATAGTCAGACGTGAGCAGGTATTTGAGCTTCGATGCAGCCGTGCGCTGGTTGGTCCATAGCAGGAACTCGACACGGGCGCGGTGATCATCCTGGGTCAGCTGTTTGCCATAAGTGGACAGGACTTCGCGCTCGACGTCGCGTTCGAGGGAATTATTGTGCCAGGCGTCGCGCACGGCTTCCAGCGCCTTGCCGGGTTCACCAATCGCACGCCAGCTATCGGCCAGCGCGATCTTGCCGGCTCCGGTAATCGGACCCGACTCGGTCAGCCAGTCGATGCGTTCCTTATGGCTGAAAGACGATTCGCCGATAATCTCTTCGGCGCGGCGGCGCATGGAGGTCTTTTTCGGCCAGTCTTGCAGCTTGTCCAGCGCGAACGAGACTTCCGAGAAATTCATGCCCGGAACGCCGCGGCTGGCCCGGATCCACATAATGAGGTTTCGCACGTCGGCATCAGAGGCCTGAGTCTGCAGATGTGCCACAGTCGGCCAGTCATAGCGGTCAGCCGCGCGGAGTGCCTTATGCAGGATTTCCGCATTGCGGGCATCCGTTACGGAAGACGTATAGGGTCGGTCGGGTTTCAGACTCGGGGATTCCGGCACGCCAGCGGCGGCAGCCGCCTGAGACAGCACGGCAAGAGAGGCAAAAATGGCAACGGGTCGCATCATGAAACGTCTCTGCAGAGTTTATTTCTTGGCCAAAGCGTGAGAAGGCATTGGCGATTCATACTCGATCAAGACAAACAACACCTGAATCGCGGCAAATTTACGATGTTCCATGGCTCAATCCCAGCTCTCGTCACACCTTTCAGGAATGGTGCCATTGACCGGGACGCTTTTGCGGCGCTGGTAGAGCGCCAGATTGTTGGCGGTTCCAGTGCACTTGTGCCGGTCGGCACCACGGGCGAGACATCCACACTTTCAACGCAAGAGCATAAAGATGTCGTAACGCTTTGTGTTGAAATTACCAAAGGCCGCGTGCCCGTGATCGCCGGGGCCGGGGCCAACGCGACAGACGAGGCGATCGAACTGGTCGAGCACGCCAAGGCCGTCGGCGCTGACGCCGCGCTGGTGGTTTGCCCCTATTACAACAATCCCAACCAGGAAGGCCTTGAGGCCCATTTCCGCGCGATCAACGACTCGGTTGCGCTGCCGGTCCTGCTTTACAATGTGCCGGGCCGCACCGTGGTCGATCTTGCACCGGATACCGTCGCACGCCTCGCCCAATTGCCGAACATTGTCGGCATCAAGGATGCGACCGGCGATATGGACCGCGTTAGTCAGCATGCCGCGTCGATCCCTGAAGGCACCCAATTTGTTCAGCTGTCGGGCGATGACCCGAGCGCGCTCGGCCACCTTGCCATGGGGGGCATGGGTTGCATCTCGGTCACCGCGAACGTCATGCCGGAAGCCTGCGCCGCCATGCACACAGCATTCCACGCCGGAGATCTCGATGAGGCCCGCGCGATAGAGCGCAAGCTGATTGCGCTGCACAAGGCCATGTTCTGCTCGCCATCGCCCGGACCGGCGAAATATGCCCTGTTCCGGCTCGGCCTCTGCACCGATGAGGTGCGCCTGCCGATCACCAGCCCATCTGCAGAAAAACGGGCTGAAATAGATCAGGCCATGGCGCTTGCGGGCCTGAGCGCCTAAATCAGGGCGATGTCGAAGAAAAATCAGACCAAGGGCCGCTCGGATGGGCTGGTCGCGGAGAACCGCCGCTCCCGCCGCGATTATGCGGTCGAGGACACGCTGGAGGCCGGCATCATGCTGGTCGGCTCCGAGGTAAAATCCCTGCGTCAGGGCAAGGCCAATATTGCTGAAGCCTATGTCAGCCCGGAAGATGGCGGTCTCTACCTGATCAATGCGGATATCCCGATCTACAACGCCGCCAACCGGTTCAATCATGAGCCAAAGCGCAAACGGAAGCTGCTCGTGTCAAAACGGGAACTGGCCAAGCTCTCGCAATCGGTTGAGCGGGCCGGTCGCACGATTGTGCCGTTGAAACTCTATTTCAATGAGCGTGGTATGGCCAAGATCCTCATTGGTCTCGCCACCGGGCGCAAGAGCCATGACAAGCGTGACGTCGAAGCAAAGCGAGACTGGCAACGCCAGAAGGCGCGAATCCTGAAGGAGGGGTGAGCACTGCCGCTCAAGCGGCGCGTAGTCTCCCGCCGCGAAGCCTCAACAGGCCCTGCCAGACAATCAGGGCGATCAAGGGGGCAAAGGCCAGCAGGAAGGGCCAGGCGGTCTGGTTGAAGCCTTCGGGAAACACTTGCGGCTGCCCCAGAAAAAGTGAGCCGGATGCGATGAACATCGAGAAGCACATGCGCCAGAGGTGGCGGGAGATGCGCGCCGTGTAGGACAGCGCCTGTCGTAGGATCACGTTCAGTTCGCCAAACGCGCCGAAGCTGCCAGCTACAATGAACAGGATGAACGCTTGAGGCGGCGAACCATCCACGGTGCCGCTTGGGCTGTTCGCGCCCATATACATGAATCCCACACCCATCAGTGTGATGCCGAGCGCTGTCGCCAGTCCTGTATAATGCCGCCAATTGACCCGGACAGGCCCGCGCTGCCTGACAGTAAGCAGAGCCGTGACGAGCAGGTACAGGGCCAGAATGCCGGCCACGAAATTGGGTCGCTGTCCTTCCTCCAGGAATGGAGCGACGCCCGCGCCGATCAGGTAAGTTATGAACATGGACACGAAGAAGATTTGCCCGGCAAGCCTGTGAAGAGGGCGGCCTTTGCGCGTCGCAATCGCGGCAACACCGGACACGAGCCCGACAGCCCCACCGCCGATGTGCGCATAGAGCAGGGCGTCTGTCGCCAGCCTGATCCAGAATGGTGCGTCCGGGCCGACTTCAAGTTTTGCAGCATGGGCGGCCCCGGCACCGAGGAATGCCAGTGCCAGAATGCATGTCAGAACCGGAACGGCGTATCGGGGCATGGGATAGACCTTTATCGAAAATCAATATTATCGATAAACGGAAAATCCGCTATTGCAAACCCCTCAGTCGGAATCTGTCACTTTCTTCGCCATCGCGAACACATCCTCGAACATTCCCGGCGTCAGGCGGCGGGTGTTCGTGTTGTACCGGCTGCAATGATAGGACGAGATCAGCGCGAGCGGGCGGCCTTCGAATTCCACATCATAATGCGTGCCGTGGCCGAAGGGGTAATCCTTCAGTTTCAGGCCCAATGTTCGCACCGTGGAATCATGGGAAATCTTGCCGAGGCAGATCATTGCCTTCAGCTTCGGCAGCGCCGCAATGCGCGCGGCGAGGAAGGGACGGCACTGATTGATCTCGGCGCCGACCGGCTTGTTCTGTGGCGGCACACAGCGCACGGCATTGGTGATCATGGCGCGCTTCAGCTTCAGCCCGTCATCCGGCCGCGCATCATAGGTGCCGGTGGAAAAGCCGAACTTGTCGATGGTCGCATAGAGCAGGTCTCCGGCCCAGTCGCCGGTAAACGGCCGGCCCGTCCGGTTGGCCCCCGTCACGCCGGGCGCGAGGCCGATGATCAGCAATTCGGCATCCTCCGGCCCGAAGCTCGGCACCGCGCCATTGAACCAGTCCGGCTCTTTCACGGCGACCTCTTCCCGATACGCCACAAGGCGTGGACAGAGGGGGCAATTGGCGGGGGCTTCAGGTGCAAATTTCGTCGTCATGCCCCTCTCCCTAGTAGGAGAGGAGCAGGACGGCTAGTACCCATCCGCGCTGCCATCCTTGCGCATTTCGGTGGCGGCGATCCAGGCGCCGGTTTCGAAGTCGCGCATGATCGCCTGATAGCCGCCCGCATTGGCCTTGCAGCACTCCACCGCATGGCCGCGCGCTTCCAGTTCGGCGCGGGTTTCAGGCGGGATGCCGCTCTCCAGATGCACGACGCCCATATCGGTTTCACAGGCATCGCCATCAAGATCATCCGTCGGCTCGCAGCCGCCAACATGTTCCCAACGCGCGGCATCGCCCGCCTCCTGAAGCCCCATGTCGAAATCGACGAGGTTCAGGATGACTTGCACATGGCCCTGCGGCTGCATGCCGCCGCCCATCAGGCCGAAGCTGAGCCACGGCTCGAACCGGCAGGCCTGTTCGATCGGCTCGGCGCGGACCTGACAGCCCGGCATGTCCTTCTTGAAGGCAAAGGCGGGGATGATCGTGTGGAAGGGCCGCTTGCCCGGCTCGAACACATTCGGATGGTCCGGGTCGAGGCTGAACAACTGGCCCCGGTCCTGGAACATGAAACCGAGGCCATCCGCGACGAGCCCCGTGCCCATGCCGCGATAGTTCGACTGGATAAGGGACACCATCATGCCGTCCTTGTCCGTAACGGTTAGGTAGGTCGTGTCGCCGTCTTGGAGTTTTTTGTCTGCCTCAAGAATTATATCACTAGCTATCGGCAAGAGCGGTTTCCCCTCAGATGAAATTCGGAATCCACGCCCCGATTGTCCTGCAAAACTTGTGGGTTTGGTGATGTCGATTTGTTGAGAGCGATAATTAGCGTAGCGCTTATCAATAAACAGGTCTGGATCAACACCGCTAAAGGCGGGATCCGCATACCCCCGCGCGCGATCTTCGAATGCCAACCGCTTCGCTTCCACTTGCGCCATGATTGAGTCCGCCGACCCGAAGCCCATGCCGCGCAGGTCAAACCGTTCCAGCATTTGTAACATCTGTAGCGCCGCAATTCCCTGCGTGTTCGGCGGCAGTTCGCAGACCTTGTAGTCGCCGCGATAGGTCACGCAGATCGGCTCGACCCAGTCCCCGGTATGGGTGGCAAAATCCTCATAAGTCAGGAAGCCGCCGATCCGCTCGAAATAGTCGCCCATGATGTGGGCGGTTTCGCCGGAATAGAATTCGTCGCGGCCTTTATAGGCTATCCGCTCCAGCGTGTCGGCAAGGTCCGGATTGCGGAACAGGCTGCCTTCTTTCGGGGCGGGCGAGAAATAGGTCGCCTTCGCATTGTCGAACTCTTCCAGCATGCCGCTGTCAGCCGCTTCCTGCAGGCGCGTTGCGTTGCGGCCCCAATAATAGGCAATGACTTCCGGGATCGGCGCGCCGTCACGGGCGTACTGAATGGCCGGTTCGAGGTTCATGTTCATCGGCCGCTTGCCGAATTTGCCATGCAGTGCGTACCAGCCATCGACTGTGCCGGGCACAGTCACCGGCGCGGCGCCGAAGGGCGGAATCTCCTCGCCTTGCATGAATTCGTCGGCCTTGGCCTGCATGTCGTCCAGCGTTGCGCCCTGGGGCGAGCGGCCGGAGCCATTATAGCCGTAGAGCTGCTCGGTTTCCGGGTCCCAGACAATCGCGAACAGATCGCCGCCAATGCCGTTTCCGGTCGGCTCGACGAGGCCCAGCATCGCATTTGCGGCAATGGCCGCATCCACGGCTGATCCGCCGGCTTTCAGCACATCAAGCGCCGTCTGCGTGGCGAGGGGATGGGCTGTGGCGGCCGCGCCATTCGGGGCCACCACAGAAGAGCGCGTGCCAAGGTCCCGTCCGGTAATCATCCGGTCTCCCGGTCCCGGCGGCGTGGCTTCGGCATCCTTTTCTATGGATATCCGGACCACTTTCTTCTGCGTGACCTTGGCGGTGGCGTCTACTTGCGCCTCATCCTGCGCTGGCGGTGTAGCGCACGCGTACAATCCGATAGCCAGCGCTGTTGCGGCGATTGCCTGAATGGGTCTCATCAGCCTCTCCTGTTCTCATCTGACGAGAGCTTAGCGCGCTTTGGGGCAGAAGCGAGTCCCAGCGAGGCCGAACAAACGCGTCGCGCGGTTCCCATGCCCGGCCCACGGTTTCGAGATAGGAATGGATCAGTCCATCAAGCATAGCTCACCACCTCCCACTCGATGTCGTCATGGTCGTGGAAATAGAACCGGCTGCCGGGATCGTAGGTCTGGTGACTATGGGTGCGATAGCCGGCGGCGAGGATCTTCTGCTCGGTCGCGTCCAGATCATCCACCAGGATGCCGAAATGATTGACGGCGCCGGTCCGGTAATAGCTTTCCTCATCTGGCCGGTCTTGCTGGGGCAGCGCATACAGTGCGAGGTAATCCTCATCCGTGCCGACATGCACCGTATAGCCATCATACTTGGATGGGCCCTCCCAACGCACTTTCCAGCCAAACAAACGGGTCAGCATGGATGCGGTCTTCTTTGGATCACTGACGGTCACATTCACATGTTCGAACTTGGCAATACTCATTGTTTTCAACTCCATTTCTTCTTCATCAAATCTCTGATAAAGCTGTCGTAATTCCTCAACTTAAGTTGAGGTCAAGCGTGAAATAGGAGATTTTTTCATGGCAGTTCCGAAGGGCTTGGCGATCGGAGATGTGGCTGCGCGGACCGGCCTGTCGGTCTCGGCGATCCGTTTCTACGAAGGGCGGGGATTGGTTCACCCAGAACGGTCCTCTGGCGGCCAGCGTGTCTTCCTGCGCTCGGACATTCGTCGCCTGTCCTTTATCCTGATCGCCCAGCAGATTGGCCTGACCATCGAAGAGATCAGCCAGCTCCTGTCGTCATTGCCGGAGCGGCGTACGCCGACCAAGCGGGACTGGACCCGGATCAGTACGGCCTTCCGGCACATGCTGGATGAACGGATCGCGCTGATGGAGCGGACGCGCCGGAAGCTGGACGGCTGTATCGGTTGTGGTTGCCTGTCCCTGAAAAAATGCCAGCTTTACAATCCGGAGGATCGTGCGCGTGGGCTCGGCACAGGACCGCGATTCCTGCTTGAGGATGTCAGCGTGGTGTCGACCGAAACTTAGTCTTGGCGCTCTGGGGGTTGAGGGAAGTAATGGGTGGCCATGCGCGTGGCGATTTCCTGGCCCTTCACGGCAAAATCAGCTTCAGCCTCGACCGCGCGATTGTCACAGGTCTGGTAGATGCGTCCGGCGCTTGTGAAGGCCTCATTGAAGGCGTCGACCAGTGAGCTGCGGACCGCGCCTCGATTGGGCGCTTCGTACTTCAGCATGTCGGACATGTAGCGCCGCCAATACTGGTCATCGCGGCCATTGCACTTTACGCGGATCGCGTGGGCGGCGCCCAGCGTGGCTGCGAGATCGGTCGCATCGCGGAAATAATCCGGTCCACGAATCGGCAATCCCGATTGCGCTGTGCTTGCGCCGCAGAACATCACCGCGCTAAGCAGGAGAATATGAAAACCTGTTTGCTTCATGCGACGACTTTTGCGCGCATTCGTGAAAGGCTCAAGGGCCTTGAACATGAGATTGAGTTCATTGTCATGGATGAGGACGGTTTGTTCTCCCATGCCGGGGACGGCACCGTGGTTCACGATATTCGGCCCGATATTGTCTTCGGGAATACGGATGTCTGGTTCGGGGATCATGCCCGCGACTTCATGATCGCCGTACTCAAGACTGGCGGGATAGATTGGTTCCAGTCCTCCGCGGCTGGGCTCGACAATCCGGCACTGATCTCCGTTGGCAAGATTTCCCGCACGTTTTGTACCAACCACACGCAGTCCGAAGCCATGGCCGAATGGGCGCTCTGGCAGTCTTTCGACTTTTTCAAGAAGGGTCCGGAGCATCGCGCACAACAGGCCGAGGCTGACTGGAACCGGCTTGAGATGCGCGAGATGATGGGGTCGCGCTGGCTGATTGTCGGGTTTGGGTCCATCGGGTCGGCGGTCGGCAAGCGGGTCCAGCTACTCGGCGGTCACGTGACGGGCGCACGGCGCTCGCCTGGTCCGGCTGAGGGTGCTGATCATATTGTGCCGATGGCGCTGGTGAAGAGCGAACTCGAGCAAGCCGACGTGGTCCTGCTCAGCGTTCCGTTGACAGATGAAACGGCTGGCATGGTGGACGCGGAATTCCTGGCAGCCATGCGCCCGGATGCGCTGCTGATGAATCTTGGCCGTGGGCAATTGGTGGATGAGGCAGCGCTCGTCGCGGCGCTGGATGCGGGGCGACCGGCCTTCGCCTCAGTTGACGTCACCGCCGAAGAGCCTTTGCCAAGCGACAGCCCGCTCTGGCGCCATCCCAAAGTCGCGATCACACCGCACAACAGCGCCATGACCCAGGCGACCTATATTCGCGCGGACGAGACCTTTCTGGACAATCTCAAGCGCTATCTGGCCAATGAGCCGCTCAAGCACGTGGTGCCGCGCGAGACGTTTGCTGACTGAGCAGTGGAACTGCTTGGGCCGTCGGGCGTTCCGGTTGGCAGACATCTGCCACCGGAGGAATTCCCATGTCATCACTCATCCTGCGCTCCTTGCTGAGCGGCAGCGCCGCAATCATGCTTGTGGGCTGTGCGACCGCTGAACATCATGAGGCCACTGCACCCGACGCCATGACGGTCACTGGCACAAGCGGCACGCAGCTCACCGCTATCCCGCTCGAAACCTTTGACAGCGCCTGGGCGATGACGTTCCTGCCGGATGGCCGCGCACTCGTCTCAGAAAAGGATGGTGATCTCTGGCTGCTGGATACCGCGGGCAAGAAACTGGGCGAAATCGCCAACGTCCCTTCGGTCACGGCAATGGGGCAGGGAGGTCTGGGGGACATCATCGTCCACCCGGACTTCGCTGAGAACGGCACCGTCTTCATTTCCTACGTTGAACGCGATGAGACGGATGAGAGTTTGAGCGGAGCAGCCGTTGAGCGGGCAACGCTGACCCTTACCGCCACGGGCGGCACATTGGAGGGGCGCGACGTGATTTGGCGCCAGACGCCAAAAGTGAAAGGCAACGGCCATTACGGCCATCGTCTTGCCATCGCACCGGATGGTCATCTCTTCATCGCCTCAGGAGAGCGCCAGAAATTCACTCCGGCGCAAAATATGGCCATGAATCTGGGCAAGGTCGTTCGTGTCAATCAGGACGGGGCTGTTCCGGAGGACAACCCCTTCTTTGGAAACGGCGCGGTTGCGGACCAGGTATGGACGCTTGGTCATCGCAATCCGCTGGGCATTGCATTTGACGGGCAAGAGCGCCTCTGGGTGGTTGAAATGGGTCCGAAAGGCGGGGACGAGTTGAACCTGATCGTACGGTCCGAGAATTACGGTTATCCCGAAGTTTCTGAGGGCGATCATTATAGCGGCAAGCCGATCCCGACACATGAAAGCAATCCGATTTTCGAGGACCCGGCGATCGCTTGGGTCCCAGCCATCAGCCCGGCCGGTTTGGTATTCTATGATGGAGAGATGTTTGCCGATTGGCAGGGCAATGCATTCATCGGAGGGCTGTCTTCGCAAGCGTTGATCCGCGTTTCCTTCGAGACTGAGCCGACTGACAATCTCGGACAACCGCCCAAGGATGGTCAAACCGAGCCGGTTGCCAGGGAAGCCGAGCGCTATGAATGGGGAAAACGCATTCGCGAAGTCGAGCAAGGACCAGACGGCGCGCTCTATGTTCTGGAAGACAAGGAAGGTGGCCGCCTGATCAAGCTGACACCGGCCGCCGCGCAGTAAAACGATTTCAGCCGGGCCTGTGGGCCCGGCTGTATATGTTTCCGGCGTGATGATTTCTATGCGGTCGCTTTGGTCCGCAGGCTGGCCATCCGGTCGATGGCTGACTCGGCATCGCGCATGATGTCCGCCACGATCTCCGCGACGGGCTTGACCTCTCTCACGCCGCCAGCCGACTGGCCCATGGCGAAGCAGGAGGTGTCCGCATCGAGTTTGGCTTCGTCCGTAATCCCGCCGATGCCGCCAATTACGCCTGTCCGGGTGGAGTGGATGGCCTGGTGCGGGAAGGGCTGAATGTCCTGCGGGCGCGTTTCCCAGTCATTGATATAGTCATTCGTGCGGCAACGCATCGGCTTACCGGAATAGCACCGCGTGCGTGTTGTATCAGTATCGCCCGCGCCGACGACCGTGTCCTTGTACATCTGAGCGGCATGGGCCTCGGTCGAGGCGATGAATCGCGTACCCATCCAGACGCCGCAGGCTCCCAGAGCGAGCGCTGCTGCGAGGCCGCGGCCATCATAAATGCCGCCTGCCGCGATGACCGGAATGTTCACGGCTTCCACGGCTTGTGCCACCAACGGCATCGTCCCCACCAGACCGGTATGCCCGCCGCCTTCGCCGCCCTGCAGGATGACCGCATCGCAGCCAGCCTGTTCGGCCTTGATGGCATGCTTCACCGCGCCGCCAACGACCATGACTTTCACATTCGCCTTTTGCAGGCGCTCCATGATCGGCATCGGAACGCCGAGACCGGCTATGAAACTGTCGGCACCATTGTTGATGATGACATCCACGCTTTCTTCAAGGCTTTCCGGACTGGCGGCCAGCAAGTCCACGCCGAAGGGCCGGTCGGTCAGTTCGCGCACGCGCTTCATCTGGCCTTCAATGAAGTCCGGGGTCGTCCCCGCCATGCCGAGCACGCCGTATCCGCCCGCATTGCACATGGCCGCACAAACTTCGGCGTAGGACACACCGCCCATGCCCGCGAGCATGATGGGGTGTTCGGTATTCAACATTTCTGTGAGTGCGGTTTTTATGGCCATGACGGCGTCTCCCTGACTTTATGAACTCTTCTGAAAAGACCGTAATTTGCCGTCCTTGCGTCAACGCAAGGCTGTTTGACCAAGCGCCGTTCTTGGCAGGGAGTGGGGCGCTGATTGGCTCCAAACCTATCCACGTGATTCGGGCGCAAAGCGGAACCGGACCCTGTTTCAACGCGATTGGCGGGTTGAAAGACCATTCGCTTGCGAATCGGAGACGGTGATATTTAGGGGGGAAGGTGATGAAGAAGTGCCCGAATCGGCCCAAATCTGCGCCGTTCGAGCGCGAATTCGCTGTTTTGGGCGCAGTTCGCGCAAAAAGCGCTGCATCAGACCTTCAGCTGAAACCATCTTTGCGTCGTGGTCGGCAGATGTTAAACCTCTGCCCGGTCATCTTTGACCTGAAGTAGGGGAATAAAGCATGAAACAACTCCTGATTATCGGTGCCGCTGCGCTTGTGCTGGCTGCATGCGCTGCAGAAGAAACAACGGCTCCTGAAGATACGACGGCTGCTGAATCCATCGAAGAAGCTGCAGATGATGCTGCTGATGCAATGGACGAAGCTGCTGCCGATGCAGGCGACGCGCTCAGCGAAGCTGGCGACGACATTGAAGCGGCTGCGGAAGATGCAGGCGATGCAATGGACGAAGCAATGGATGACGCTGAAGAAGCTGTCGACGACGCTGCGGACGAACTTGAAGAAGAGCCAACCGAGTAATCGGTCTGGTCCTACCAGAATTGAAAAGGGCTGCCCTCGGGCAGCCCTTTTTTTGTGAGACCAGGCGGCCGATCAGAATTTCTGGTACGCGCCGTCTACCAGCAGCGTGTCGCCCGAGTGGAAGCTCGAAGCGTCAGACGCCAGATAGACGGCAATTCCGCCGAAATCCTCCGGCTTGCCCCAACGACGGATTGGAACGCGCGCAATGACCTTGCTGTTGAAAACGTCGCTGTCCTGCGCGCCATCCGTCATGTCAGTCGCGATCCAGCCCGGCAGAATGGAATTTGCGCGGATTTGATAGCGGCCATATTCGACGGCGATGGCATTCATCATGGCGATGAGTCCGCCCTTGGTATGGCCATATGCCTGATTGCGCGCTGCACCCGACAGCGCTGCGAGCGAGGCTGTTCCGATCAGGGAGCCACCTGGATCGCCAGCCTTGGCACGCTTGACCATGGATTTGGCGGCCTCGCGCAAGGTCAGGAAGGCGCCTTCCGAGTTGATTCGTTGATTGAACTGCCACGTTTCCAAAGTCATTTCATGGAAATTGGCCGCGCCGCGCCCAATCCCGGCATTGGCGATACAGGTATCGATTCGACCGTACTCTTCTTCGGTTTCGGCCATGGCCTTCACGATTTGGTCTTCCTCGGCCACGTCGACCTTCTTTGAAGACGCTTTGCCAGTTCCGAGACCTTCGAGCTTTTTGAGGGCCGCAGCGTTGTCATCTTCCTTGCGTCCCCAGATCACGACATCCGCATTGGAGGCAGCGAGCGCTTCGGCCATGCCGAGGCCAATGCCTTTGTTGCCGCCAGTGATGACGCAGACCTTTCCGGCCAAGTTGAATGGGGCGTATGTCATATTGTGTCCTCCGCGACTTTTTTGCTTGGGCAGCAGATCAAGCGGGTGACGTAGGGGCGGTCAAGCTTCGTTTGAGCTGTGAACTATATGGCGCGCGGAATCGATGATGCGACGGGTTTCGTCCCATAGCGGCAAGGTGGCCAGCCTGTCAGGACTGATCCACTCGGCATGGGCTGCGTCGTCCCCGGCTACCGGGTTTCCGGATACCCAAACCGCAGCATAGTCGAACAACAGGTAGTGACGGGTCACGTCGCCGGTCTGGCGCGAGGTGAAGATCGCGTCCACGACATCTACCAAGCCCACGAGCCGTGCGGTGATCCCGGTCTCTTCGGCGACCTCGCGCAGCGCCGCACGCGGCGCGCGCTCGCCCGCTTCGATCCGGCCGCCGGGCAGGGACCATTCGCCTTGCAAGGGTTTGGTGCCCCGCTGGATCAGAAGAACATCGTCTCCCCGAAAGCAGACCGTGCCGACCGCCGGGACCACGCTTCTGGAACTGGCGTTTGCCACGCTCAAGCTTCGCAAAGGGCGCGCAGTTTCACCAATTCGGCCTCGAGATGCTGATCCGAGCGTGCGAGCGGGTTACCCGTGCGCTGCTGGATTCGATGGATTAGCGGCATCCTCAGCAGTGGAATGACAGATGGCTCTGTCCCGACGAGCTTGGCCGCGCCCAACACATTCTTGCGCTTGAGTGCGGTCAGGATCTGATCGAATATCACGGCGCGCCGGATCGACTTCAGGCGAGCGGCATGGGCGGCGGTGACTTCCGCGTGTGGGGTCGGCTGGCGGAGCGCTTCGCCGGCCGTCTGTTCGAGCGCGTCCAGCGCCACGGCATCAAGCCGGTGAGATATGGAATTGCCATGCTTGCGATAGAAATACATCACGTCCGGCACGCTCATCATCCGCGCTCCGGTCGATAACAGCCGCACGATCAGATCGTAATCTTCGCCAATCCGCATCGTCTCATTATAGCGAAGCGAATTGGCTTCCAGCGCGCTGCGGCGGATCAGTGGCTTGGCATAACCGAGCTTGCTGCCCCGTCCATAAAGCATGTTCGCCTTGATGTATTCGCTCTCCATGATCCTGGCCGGGCGATCCCGCAAATCCCCCTCGAACATCGTGAAGATATTGGCGGGACCGTCGGACTGGAACACGGCAAGATTGTCGATCAGGATATCTGCGCCGGTGTCTTCGGCGGCGGTCAGCATGCGCTCCAACCGGTCGGGACGGATCAAGTCATCGCTGTCCACGATGGCGACCCAATCGCCTTTGGCGCGTTCCAGTGCGTGGTTGCGAACCGGGGCAGGTCCGCCATAACGCGTGCCGCTGAAGACGCTCAGTCGCGCATCCTGTTTCGCGATTTCCTGGGCAATCTCGACGCTCCGGTCGCTGGACCCGTCATCCACAAGGATCAGTTCCAGCGCCGTATTGGTCTGATTCAGGACGGATCTTATGGCGCTGGCAAGAAATGCCTCGCAATTATAGTTCGCCATGATGACCGAAATCATGGGTTTTTGCGGAATCTCATACGCCACGGCGGCTCACCTGTTCATCCTGCTTGGTTACCCCGCTTTTATCGCAAGGCCTGTGCCAATATCGACCAAAATCGACATGAATACCCACATTCCTGTTTTGCGGACGTGGCGCCGACCGGACAGGCATCCTACGCCTGTGGTCAGGTCTCATTAAGACCGCACCGGCAAAGTAATATCTCGGTTCAAGTGACAGGAACACCGCCATGGCAAAACAGAAGCAGCGGCAGATCAGCCTCGCGCTCCAGGGTGGCGGTGCGCATGGCGCCTATACATGGGGTGTGCTCGATCGGTTGATCGAGGAAGATGATCTTGAAATCCAGGCGATCTCCGCGACGTCCGCCGGGGCGATGAATGCCGTCGCATTCTCGGCGGGCATGGCTGAAAACGGCGTGCAGGGTGCGAAGGATACGCTGGAAGCCCTCTGGCAGGGGATCTCCAAATCTTCCCGCAATGTCACGCCTTATGGCGCGCTCAGTCCGATTGTGTTCGCCTATGCCAGTGCCATGTCGAGCCTGGCGAGCCCTTATGACCTCAACCCATTCAACATCAACCCGCTCCGCGATGTGGTGGAGCAGGTAATCGACTTTTCGAAAGTGGATGAGTCGGGCATCCAACTGTTCCTGTCGGCGACGAATGTCGAATCCGGCCATGTCACCGTGTTCAGTGATGGGGACATCTCCCTCGACGCAGTGCTCGCCTCGGCATGCCTGCCGCAAACCTTCAAGGCCGTGGAGATTGATGGGCAGGCTTATTGGGACGGAGGCTTCATGGGCAATCCCAGCCTCTTTCCCCTGATCTATTCCGGCGCCCCGCGTGACGTATTGCTGGTCATGCTCAACCCGATCCGCCGCGACGGTGTGCCGAAACGTGCCGGGGAGATTCAAGACCGGATGAACGAGATCAGTTTTAATGCCGCCCTGATCGGAGAGCTGCGTGCCATCGCCTTTGTCCAGCGATTGCTTGATGATGGCATGTTGAAAGAGCCAATGCTCAAAAAATACCGCCGTCTGAACATCCATGCCATCAAGGGTGGGCAAGACCTCATGGAGTTCAGCCTAAGGACCAAATACGATACGAGCTGGGACTTCCTGACCAAGCTGAGGGACATTGGCCGGGCGGCGGCGGAAGGTTGGCTTGGCGAATGCGGAGAACTGATCGGCACCAACCAGACCCACCTCGATTTGCGCCGGGAATTTTTCGAGGGCTAGACCCGCTTCAGGAACCAGATCCGCGCTGCGCCATAGTCGCGTGTCTCGACCGGCTCCCATCCGTCTGGCGTGATCGTTTCGTCCGATCCGGTCTCGACCACGGCAAGCGCATTCTCGGCCAGCCATTTTCCAGATACCAGGCCGGCCAGTGCGGGTTCGACGAGGCCCTTACTATAGGGCGGGTCGAGGAAGGCGAGCGTGAAGGGGACTCCGGCGCTGGCGGGCTTCTCGCCCAGATCGGTCGCCGACCGCCGGTGAAGCCGCGTGTTTCCGAACAGTCCCAGTGTTTCGATATTGTCGCGGATAGCGCCGCGCGCGCCATGATCGGTCTCGACGAAAAGGCAGAACGCGGCGCCCCGGCTCATGGCTTCCAGGCCCAGCGCGCCGGAGCCCGCGAACAGATCGATCACCCGCGCGCCGTCAATCTCGGGTGCCCAGTCCGCATGGGCCAGCATGTTGAAGATCGACTCGCGCGCACGGTCTCCCGTCGGTCGCGTGCCCTGACCCTTCGGCGCCGCAATGGCGCGCCCCTTGTGCTCTCCGGCAATGATGCGCATTCGACAGGCAATCCCTTTACTTTGCGCCCGTGTAAGGCGATCCCATCCATATGACAATTCTCGCTGATCCCATGACCCGCGCGCTGGAACTGGCGCGAGAGGCGGCCGAGGCGGGCGAAGTGCCGGTTGGCGCCGTGGTGGTCGATCCGGAGACAGGCGAGATCGTGGCCGAGGGTGCAAACCGCCCGATTGCCGGGCATGACCCGACCGCCCATGCCGAAATTGTCGCCCTGCGCGCTGCGGCGGCGTCTAGGGGAAATTACCGGCTGACCGGCCTGCACCTCTATGTGACACTGGAACCCTGCGCGATGTGCGCAGGCGCGATCAGCCTTGCGCGGATCGGGAAGGTCGTCTTCGCGGCGTGCGATCCGAAGGGCGGTGCGGTGATTCATGGCGCACGCTTTTTCGAGCAACCGACCTGCCACTGGCGGCCGGAGGTCGAGCAGGACGAGACAGCGGGCGAGACAGCGAGCGCGCTGCTCAAGGATTTCTTCAAGGCCCGGCGCAGCTGAGGCAAACCAGACAAGGTAATCATAGCGAGGCATGGCAGAACCAGGACACGAGATTCTGATCAAGGACGCGATCGTCTTCCTGTTTGCGGCGGGTGTGGCGGTTCCGGTCTTCCGGTATCTGAAACTGCCCGCCGTGGTCGGATTCATGTTGTCCGGCATCGCGCTTGGACCTTACGCGTTGGGTTCGCTTTCCCACAATTATCCCATACTCGAATTTGTCTCGATCTCGGAACCGGAAGCCGCCGCGCCCTTTGCCGAACTGGGCGTGCTGTTCCTCCTGTTCCTGCTGGGGCTCGAGTTTTCGTTTGAAAAGCTGTGGGCCCTGCGGCGGGCCGTGTTCGGCGCAGGGGGACTTCAGGCAGGGATCAGCGCGCTCGCCATCGGTCTCATCGGATGGCAGATCGGCCTGCCGGCAGAGGCCGCCATCATCGCCGGGCTGGCGCTTGCACTGTCGTCGACCGCTATCGTCATGCAGCTGCTGATCGAGCAGAAGCAGGCCGCTCAACCGGTCGGGCGCGCCGCGCTCAGCGTGCTATTGTTTCAGGACATCCTCGTTGCCCCCATCCTGATCTTTGTCGGCTTTGCCAACATAGAGGCCGGTCAGGACGTCACGAAAATTCTGCTCGAAGCCCTGTTCAACGGTGTCATTGCAATCATCGTGATCGTGATCATTGGCCGCTTTGGTCTGCGGCACATGTTTCGCCTTGCGGCGGCGGCAGGCGGACGGGATTTTCTGATGGCGCTGACCCTGCTGACCGTCGTGGGCGCGGCCGCCATCACGGCAACGGCGGGCCTTTCACTTGCGCTCGGCGCGTTCCTGGCGGGCCTGCTATTGGGCGAAACCGAGTTCAAGCATCAGACAGAGGTCGATCTCGAACCCTTCAAGGGCATCCTGCTGGGCCTGTTCTTCATGACGGTGGGCATGGGGCTCGACCTGCCATCGATCCTGTCTCAGCCTTGGGTCATCCTGTCCGGGCTCGGCGCACTGCTCGTCCTGAAACTGGTCATCGGTTTCGGGGCCCTGCGTCTGTTTGCCGGGCCGACCCCGATGTCCATCGAGGCCGCCTTCCTGCTCGCGCCTGCCGGGGAGTTTGCCTTTGTCGTGATCGCCGCGGCCACCGCCATAGGCGTGCTCGCCCCGGAGCCAGCCGGGCTGATGGCCGCGATTGCCGGACTCTCCATGTTGCTCATTCCGGTGCTCGGAAAGGTTGGGGGCTTCTTGTCAGACAAGTTGGCCGGGCCCGAACCGGCGCATACGCTGGAAGAAGATTTCTCAAACCTTCAGGGCCACGTCATCATTGCCGGGTTTGGTCGGGTCGGACATGCCGTCGCGCGTATCCTCGCGGCGGAAGACGCCGAAGTCGTCGCGCTGGAACGCAGTACCTTCAATGTTTCGCGTGCCCGCAATGCTGGTTGGCGCGCCTATCTGGGGGACGCCGCGCGACCGGAAATCCTGCATAGCGCAGGCGTCGACGGTGCCATGATGTTTGTCGTTACGGTGGATGACGTTACCGCCGCAGAAGCGATGGTGTCAGCCTTTCACAAATTGCGCCCTGACGCGCCGATTATCGCCAGGGCCCGCGACCATGAACACGCCCGGCGCCTCATCGATGCCGGGGCCCGGTCAGTGATCCCGGATGCCATTGAATCCGGCCTGCAAATGGCCGGACGTACGCTTCATGAGTTCGGATACAATGAAGAAACCATCCGTGACCGGCTGGCCGCCGAACGCGACGAGGAATACGAGCGCGCTGCTATCTGATGGCTGCGTCAGAGCCACCCCGCCGTTTCTGCCAGCAGCCATAGCCCGATTGCCAGGAACAACAGCGCCGCCAACCGTCGCACGAGGCTGAGCGGCACGCGCCGGATCAAGGCTTCTCCGAAATAAACTGCGGGAACATTGGCCAGCATCATGCCCAGTGTTGTGCCGAGCGTGACCAGCATCACTTGCTCGAATTGTGCCCCCAGAGCAATCGTCGCAACCTGAGTCTTGTCGCCCATTTCGACGAGAAAGAATGTGATGAGCGTTGTCAGGAAAGCGCCATTTCGCATGCGGGGGCGTTCATCCTCGTCCAGCTTGTCCGGGATGAGGGTCCAGGCGGCCATCAGGATGAACGATACGGCGATCAGATAGCGAAACCAGTCCCCCTGGAGGAACGTGGCGGCCTGAGAGCCGACCAGTGCGGCCAGAAAATGGTTGGCGAGGGTTGCGGCCAATATGCCGGTGATGATGGTCAGTGGCTTGCGGAACTGTACCGCGAGCAAGACAGCCAATAGCTGGGTCTTGTCGCCGATCTCGGCAAGGGCGACCACGAGTGTGGAGGTGAACAGGGCTTCCATGAGAGACAGTCTCCAGGCCGGGCAAATCTGACGCAATGACACCATCATTCCGTGCCCGGCCCGAGCAGGAATGCGGCGTCATTGGTCTCGCCCGAACGGTGTCCCGTTCCCTTCGCGCCACGACCTGCAGGCCGAGTATGTTGACGCGGAGGCTCGGTCTGTCGACCGACTGGCTACTCCCCAAGTGACCCGCGTCTGTTATAGGCACACTCCTGCCGGCGCAAGTCTCATCCCGCCAATTCTGTCACAGCATCAAGGATCAGAGCCCGCAGCCAGGTCAGGGCAGCATCCTCAGAATTTTCCCGCCGCCAGTAAAGCTCGCTGTCGAGCGCGGGAAAGACGCCGGGCAGGTCATGTGAGACCAGTCCCGGTGATTGCGCGAGCAAGGCAGGTGCGGTGAGCGCAAGATCCGTATACTTCACAATTTCCAGCGCTGGCATATAGGTCGGCAGTCGCATGACCGGCGTGATGCGCGCGCCATGCGACCGGGCGACTTCCTCGACATAAGAACGTCCTTCGCGGCGGCTGGAGACGACGACATGGCGCAACTCCAAAAAGGTTTCAAACGTCA
Source organism: Hyphomonas sp. UBA4505 (assembly GCF_002388685.1). Classification (NCBI taxonomy): domain Bacteria; kingdom Pseudomonadati; phylum Pseudomonadota; class Alphaproteobacteria; order Hyphomonadales; family Hyphomonadaceae; genus Hyphomonas; species Hyphomonas sp. UBA4505. The sequence continues at coordinate 105,692 of NZ_DGMZ01000011.1, forward strand.
TCTGGCGGCCCGAGAGCGGATGGTCTTCCGACACAACACAGACATAAGGCGTCGTCATCAGCGGCTCACGCTCAAGGTCGGTGCCGCGAATGCCTGGGACGTCGATGGCCAGGTCCAGTCGCCCCGAGGCCAACTCGGTGGAGATCGCGCCTCGGTTCAGTTGCGTCCAGGCGATGCGCACGCCGGGGGCAATGTCCTGCAGGCGGCGTGCAAGGCTTGGCGCAATCATGAAGGCTCCGGCATCGCGGGCGGAGATATTGAATACGCGCGTCGAGCGGGACGGTTCAAACGCCGATCGTGGCTCCAGCCCGGCGCGCAACCGGTCAAGCGCGTCGCGCACCGCAGGCATGAGGGCTTCGGCCATGGCCGTGGGCTTCACGCCGCGCCCCTCGCGTACGAAAAGCGGATCCTCGAAATGGGTGCGTAGCCGGGCGAGGGCGTTGCTCACTGCGGGTTGGGTGATGTGCAGCGTCTCGCTGGCCCGGGTCAGGCTGCGCTCGGAATAAACTGCCTCCAGCACCGGCAGCAGGTTCAGGTCCAATGATCTGAGATTCATATGCGCTCCAAACCATCACCAATAGTGATGCATGGGCTTCATATAATAAACTTCCCGAATGGTACAGGACTCGCTACTTTCATTTGCAGAGTAGAGGATCCTGAATGAGCGCGGCGCTGACGCCACAGACAATCAGAGACGTAAGCGCAGTGGCCCTAGAGCCAGCCTGCGGCGCGCATCAGCATGACTGCGCCGACCGCCGTGACCAGATATTTCATGCCCCGCTTGAAGTTCACATCACTCATCCGGTCCAGCACTTTGCCGCCCAATGTTGTTCCCAGCATGGAGAGCGGTGCCGCCGCAAGGATCAGCCAGGCTGGCGGCAGGGATTGCGCGCCCGTCGCCATGATGACCGGGACGCTCCAGAAAATGATCTTTACGAAATGCGCCAGAACCTGCGTCACGGCCTTGGTCGCAACGATTTCGTGGCGATGCATGTCCGTGTGAACGAAGAACTGGTCCATCAACGGCCCGGCCACGCCCGCAACCGTGTTGAGCGCTTGTACGACAAAGCCCGCACCTTCGGCCTGATAGGGTTTCTGGATGTCGAGATCGACAATCGATTTGGGCAGCCAGACGAGCAAGGTCACCAGCCCCAGCATCAGGTAAACCATCTGCTTGTCCGGGCGCCAGCTGAGCGCGAACAGCAACAGGACCGCTGCGGCAGATCCCAGCGCATAGCGACGAAACACGCTCCAGTGAATATGACGGCGCCAGAGATACGCCCGATATCCATTGGAGACCATCTGGACCGCGCCATGAATGATCATGGCTGTGGCAACCGGTACCAGCGCAGTCAGCACGCCCATGAAGATCACGCCGCCGGCCATGCCGAAGATGCCGGACAGGAAACTGGTGGCCAGCACGGTCACCAGGATGATGGAAGCGGCGAGCGACGTCATGGCGCAGGCCTAGACCGGTTTGCAGGCAAACGCCAAATCTTGCAGCCCTGCCCACATGCGCGACACAAAACATTTCAAAGAAACAATTTGCGGTGCCGTTGCCGCAAGGCCTACCATTCCCCCAACAAGAAAGTCTGAGAGGAGACCCCAAAATGGCGGATACCGAAGTGTCCAAGGACACACAAAACGAGCTCAACGATCTGCGCATGTCAGACGCAGCCGTGCCGCTTTACGAGCATGTGAAAAGCTTCATCAAGGATGTCGTGAATCCCATGAGTGAGGAATTCCATCGCCTTGGCGAAGGAAAGACTGACATCTGGTCCTATGCGCCCGGCCAGCTGGAAGCGCTCGAAAAGGCAAAGGACGAGGCCAAGAAGCAGGGCCTCTGGAACTTCTTCCTGCCGGACGCCGAAACCGGCGAAGGCCTGAAGAACCTCGACTATGCCTATATCGCGGCTGAGCTCGGCAAGAACCCGCTGGCCTCTGAGTCCATGAACTGTTCCGCGCCGGACACCGGCAATATGGAAGTTCTGGAGCGCGTCGGCACGCCCGAACAGAAAGAGCGCTGGCTGAAGCCATTGCTCGAAGGCAAGATCCGCTCGGCCTTTGCCATGACCGAGCCGGCCCTGCCATCGTCGGATGCCAAGAACGTCTCCATGAGCGCCGTGCTCGAAGGCGACGAGTGGGTCATCAATGGCGAGAAATTCTACATTTCCGGCGCAGGCGATCCGCGCTGCAAGATCATGATCACCATGGTGAAAACCAGCCCTGACGCCGCCCCGAACAAGCAGCAGAGCCAGATCCTGGTGCCGCTGCCGCATCCGGGCGTCACCATTCTCGGCCCCATGCACGTCTTCGGTGATCCGGATGCCCCGCATGGCCACATGCACATCCGTTTCGAGAATGTACGTGTGCCGAAGGAAAACATGTTGCTCGGCGAAGGCCGTGGCTTCGAGATTTCCCAGCTTCGTCTGGGGCCTGGCCGCATCCACCACTGCATGCGGTCGCTCGGTGCGGCTGAGAAGGCACTCGACCTGATGGTCGTTCGCGGCATGACGCGTCAGGCCTTTGGCCGTGACCTGATCAAGCTGGGCGGAAACCTCGAAAAGGTCTCCCGCGCGCGCATCGAGATCGAGTCCATGCGCATGATGGTGCTGAAGGCTGCCAAGGCGATGGACGTGCTGGGCAACAAGGAAGCCCGCGTCTGGATTTCAATGGTCAAGGCCATGGTGCCGGAACGTGTCTGCGCCATCATTGACGATGCCATCCAGATGCACGGCGCCGCCGGTGTGTCCCAATGGACGCCACTGGCCCGCATGTACGCCAATCAGCGCACCCTGCGCCTCGCGGACGGTCCGGATGAAGTACACCACATGGTTGTCGGCCGCGCCGAAACCCGCAAGTATACGGGCGAAGAGGAAGATCCGGCCATGGCCGCCGTCTGGCGGAAATAGCCTTTGAGGTTCAGAAGGATATTGGAGAAGGGCGGCTTTTTGGGCCGCCCTTTTTGCGTCACGGGTCGAATTCTCGCAATTTCCAGAAAACTCGTTTAATGTGATCCTCTTGGTAGGGAGGACGCCATGATACGCATTTCCAAAATCATTCTGATCCTGTTTGTCGGGCTACAGGGTCTGTTCTACGCGCTTAACAACATCGTCAACTTCGAAGCGGCGACCAGTTTCGTTCAGGGCGTGCTGCCCATGGCGGGCAACGAGGCCTATCCCAACGCCTTCGGGCCCGCAATCTCGTCGCCCGTCCTGATCACGATTGTGCTGTGTTTCATCATTCTCGGGGAACTTCTGGTCGCCGCGTTCTCGCTCAAGGGTGCATACGACATGTTCCGGGTGCGGGGGGGATCAGCTGAAGGTTTTAACGACGCAAAGACCTGGGCGATCATGGGGTGTGTCATGGCGCTCCTGGTCTGGTTTGGTCTGTTCATGGTGATCGGAGGCGCCTACTTCCAGATGTGGCAGACTCCGCTGGGCGCTGCTGCGCAAGGCGGCGCGTTCCAGTACGCAATATCGAGCGGCATTGTCCTGTTGTTCGTGAACGCGCCGGACTGACGTCGCCTAGAACGGAACGTTCGGATCGTCTTCGCCGGCGCCGCCGATCTCCAGCCCGGCAAAGTCGAACACGCGCGGGTCGTGCAAATGGCTCGGCCGCACTGTGGCCAGCGCATGCGCCATCACCTGCCGCACGCCGGGCTTCTTGCGTTCCCATTCGTCCAGCATCTGCTTCATCGCCACGCGCTGCAGCCCGTCTTGGCTGCCACATAGATTGCAAGGAATAATCGGAAATTCCATTGCGGTGGCAAACTTGGCCAGATCATCCTCGGCGGCGGTGATCAGTGGGCGCAGCACGAAGACATCGCCCTCATCATTCAGCAGTTTTGGCGGCATTGCGGCCATGCGTCCGCCATGCACGAAATTCATCATGAAGGTTTCCAGCGCATCATCGCGGTGATGACCCAGCACGATCGCCTCACAGCCTTCTTCCCGGGCAATGCGATAGAGAATGCCCCGGCGCAGGCGCGAGCACATCGAGCAATAGGTCCGCCCCGCCTCGACCTTTTCGGTCACGATGGAATAGGTGTCCTCGGTCTCGATCCTGTATTTGACTCCGACCCGCTCCAGCCAGTCCGGCAAGACGTGCTTCGGAAAGCCCGGCTGGCCCTGGTCAAGGTTGCAGGCCACCAGGTCCACCGGCAGTGCGCCTTGCCATTGCAGGTCCAGCAATACTGCCAGCAAGCCGTAGGAATCCTTGCCACCGGAAAGGCAGACCAGCCATTTCGTGCGCGGGGTCTCGCCCGCATCCACCGCGCGCCGGTCGACCATCTTGTAGTCGTCAATCGCCTTCAGCGCGCCGCGCACCAGCCGCTTGCGCAGCTTCTTGAAGCTGACGCCAGACGGCGCATCCGCAAACAGGGGCGGCGCCGCAGAAAAGGAGGAGGTGTCATCTGCCATACGCGCCCTATCTCACGGGCCGGGTTTCCCGCGCAAGCATTTCACGCCGTTCGGCCGAGTTGCGGCGCGTCACATAGAAAATCATGCCATATTCGAAAGGGGGCACATCCGTCCCTGATACACCCTTCGGCGGAATGAAGCGCCAATGCTTCACGCCGTTTTCAAACGACTCGCCATACTTTTCGTTCGGCTTGCTCGAAAGGATTTCGATATCTTCCACGCGTCCATCTGCTTTTAATGTAATCTTCGCACGGACGCTGGCCCCATCAGCCAAGCGGGTTTCCTTGCCCGCGCGCGGTGAACGAACCTCCCGCTTGCGCTCAATGGTCAGGACGATCTCTTCGCCATCCTTGCCAGTGACGGTGAACGTGTCGTCCTCGCTGTCATCCATCTCGGACTGAGTGATCTGATAGCGATTGCGGGCGTTTTCGTACACGCCCTCAGAAGCATTCGGCAAGTTCGGGTAAAGTTCGAGAAAGGCTTTGTAAGACGCGGCGGCCGCCTCGTAATCTTGCATGTCTTCCTGAGCTTCGCCTCCGAGCATCAAGGCGGAGGCGTAGTGTTCGCTTGTTGCCTGCCCAATCGCCTCAAGTGCGCGCATTGTCTTGTTGGTGTAGGCTATGGTCTTTTCACGCTTGCTGCGCGCGCCTTCCAAACGGTGAAACTTCGGCGGCAGCGTCGCCTGTGCCAATGCCATATAGACCCCGACGGCAAAGCCGGACTGGTCCTGACCTATGTCTTCGAGCTCTCGCGCCACATCCTGCAGCTTGTCGAGGCCATTGCCCGGTTTCCCGGCCGACTGAAGCGAGGTTGCGGCCCGCAGCGCGCATTGCAGCGACTGCGCCGCCGCACTGATCGCGCGATACTGGTCTTCACACTGTTCATACGCTCTGGCCGCGTCTTCATGCGCGTTCTGCGCCGTCAGGATCTCAGCCCGCGAATAGGCCGCTGCGCCCGCGCCTGCCGCATCATTTTCCGCACGTGCCGTGTTATACAGATGGTCGGCAAGGTCCAGCGCCGCGTCGAGATCGTTCCCGGTCAGCGCGGCCTGTAGCTCCGCGCGCAGCGATTCCTGTGACTGGGCGGAGGCGGGCAGCGCAAAAAACGAAACGGCGCCTATCAGCGCCGCCGCCATCAGTGTCTTCTTCATGGGAATCCTCGAAAGCCCTCTGGACCATCAACTTAACGGCGTATGGTGCCGGTTTCAATCCGCGCGATCGGATCAGTCCGCCGCGCCGACCTGTTGCTGGTAGCGGGCCGTAAGTTCGACCAGGGCCAGCGCCAGGGCGTGCCCGGCCAGTCCGACCGTCCACCATATGGTGGGCGTCAGCATGGCATAGCGATCACCTCCAACGGTCAGGCTGATCCCGGCGAACACGATCATGCCGAACAGATAGCTGGCCAGATGGATGAAGAAACCGAGCCGCATGGCGGCGGTCGCCTTGGCGTTCTTCTCCCGGATCATCGTTTCGGCTTCGGTCTTTGCGTCCACCGTCAGCGCCATGACATCGACATTGAATGCCGCCGCCAGCGCCTTCAGGGAGTCGCCAGACGCCTTGTCCCCCGTCTCGATCCGCTGAACGGTGCGCACGCCAATTCCGGCGAGTTCGGCCAGATGTTCCTGCGACCAGTGGCGCTCTTCCCGCCAGCGTTTGATCTTCGCGGCATCTGCATCATACTGCATCTCGTTCCCCTTTCTCCGGGTTGTTTGTAACCTCCATGAAAGTGCGGAAAAACCCCTTGGCCGACCACGTCTTGACGCCGCCACGGCGCCGCCAGAAGCCCGCCAGAGCCCCGTCACAGGGGCGCCAGAGGGCTGTCGAACGCCTATTCTTCCAAGGCAACCGGGTCGCAAGTGGCATCGGAGACGTGTGACGAGACGGGGTGCCAGCCATCATCTGTTCTTCGCAGCGTGTTGGAAGACATGTAACTGTGTCGGCAAGGTGTGCCGTCCTCAGCCATGCGCGTGCTCAGGCCGCGTCCGTAGACCAATGCAGAGTCTGGCGTGAGGAAAATGACGTCATCCACTTCAAACACGAAATCCGCCGGCCCGTCCCAGCTGTTTTCGCGCATCCAGTTCACTTCATCGGTCCGGGTGCGGACACCGCCGCCAATCAAGACGAAGTCATCGGCCAGGAATGCCGCCAGTCCATCGGCATCGTTTGCCGCATAGAGGCCGGGCCAGGTGTCTGATTTAAGGGCCCGCAATACGGCCTCTTCCTGTTCGAGATCGGCCTGCGTTGCGCTCGGCACGCTGGTGCAAGCGCCCAACGCGACAAGCAAGCCCGCGAGCGCAAGTCGGGAAACTTCGAACATGGTTCAGTCCTTTCAGGTCCAGCCCCGGCGTCACCCTAGCAAAAGGGGCGCATGGGCCAAGCTGAAAGTCGGCCTAGCGCGCCAGGAAGGGAATGCGGAAGAAGCGCTTGATGCTCCACCAGAAGCGCAGGCGCTTGTTGTTGGGCGCATCATTGCTGCCGCGAGGCACGAGGATGTTGTTCATGCGCGGCTGGTAGCGGCGGATCAGGTCTTCCTCCACGCGCGCCCGGTCCGATTCCTTCTTCAGGACCAGAACGTGCCGCTCGGTCGCGCCGCGCTTCCACCAGGCTTCCCACCAGCGTTCATGGCCGATCAGGCGGCTTTTGAAGTTTGCGGCCTTGCCGATGTAGAGCGGGAACAGGAAGAAGACGAAGCGGCGCTGCACGAAGACATAGATGCCGCCATCATTCGGCAGGCCCTTCGGCGTCAGCGTGATCTTGAAGCGATAGGGCCGGCCAGACTCGCCCCACCAAGTATGCCACCCGAACAATATCCACATATGCGGAGCCCTCCCATTTCGCGCGAAGCTCTCTTGCTACGGTTAATCAGCCGTTAAAATGTGGCGGTTTCGGGGGCCTGAGGGGGAGAATTCCTTCCCGATTTGCCCAATTGGTTAAGCTCCGGGCCCCAGAGCAAGGGGGGAGCGCCGGGCAGGGCGGTCCGGGGCGAATCAGGCGCTCGCGGCCAGTGCCCGCTTGACCGGGGCGAAGCTCATCCGGTGGTGGGCGCAGGGCCCGTGCGCCATCAGCGCCTCGGCATGGGCGGCGGTGCCATAGCCCTTGTGCCGGGCAAAGCCATAGGCCGGAAACGCCAGATCCATCTCCTTCATCAGCGCGTCGCGCACCGTCTTGGCGAGGATCGAGGCAGCGGAAATGGCGGGCTCGGTCAGGTCGCCCTTCACAATCGCTGTCGCCGCGCACGGAAAGCCGGCGGGCAGGGCGTTGCCATCCACCAATATATGCCCCGGCGCCAGGCCCAGCCCCGTCACGGCCCGCTCCATGGCGAGGAACGTCGCCTGGCGAATGTTCAGCCGGTCAATCTCGTCCGGGGTCGCATGCGCCACGCTCCACGCCGCGGCCCGGTCGCGGATCATCGGCGCCAGCGCATCCCGCTTTGCCTCGGTCAGCTTCTTGGAATCGGTCAGGCCGTCGATGGGCCGCGCCGGGTCGAGGATCACCGCGCCTGCCGTCACCGGCCCCGCCCAGGGCCCGCGCCCGGCCTCGTCCACGCCCGCAATAAGGATCTGTGCTGTCGCCATCGCCCAACCAAAACGCGAGTCGCTCTTGCGCTCCAGCGCGCTCCGGGTTTCTACTGCACACATGACACAGCCATACCGCATCCAGATGCATGAGACCGGCGGGCCAGACGTGCTCAAGGTCGAGGATTTCATCCCCCGCAAGCCCGGCCCCGGCGAAGTGACCGTGCGCCAGAGCGCGGCGGGCCTCAATTTCATCGACACGTATCACCGCACCGGCCTCTATCCCGTGCGCTTTCCCTTCACGCCCGGCCAGGAGGGCGCCGGCGCGGTTCAGGAAGTCGGCGAGGGCGTCACCCATCTGAAGCCCGGCGACAAGGTCGCCTATCTGGGCAGCGGCACCTATGCCAGCCATTTCACCGGCCCGGCCGACCGCATGTTGCTCCTGCCGGATGACATCCGCCCGCAGGATGCCGCCGCCGTCCTGTTGAAAGGCCTCACCGCCTGGGCGCTGTTGTTCGAGGTCCGCCCGCTTCAGGCCGGGGAGACGATTCTCGTCTGGGCGCCCGTCGGCGGTGTCGGCAGCCTGCTCGTGCCATGGGCCGCCAGCCTTGGCGCGCGCGTCATCGCCGTCACCTCCACTGAGGCCAAGGCCGAAAAGGCAAAGGCGCTCGGCGCGTCAGACGTGATCATTGGCTATGAGGGCGTCGCGGACAGGGTGAAGGAATTGACCGGCGGGCGCGGCGTCGATGTTGCCTATGACAGTGTTGGCCGCATCAGCGCCGAGGAAAGCCTGAACAGCCTGCGGCCTGCGGGCTGGTTCGTCACGTATGGCAACGCCTCCGGCCCGGTTGAGCCGATCCCGCCCGGCCGTCTGGCCCAGGGCGGCTCACTGGTCATGACCCGGCCCACCCTGTTCCATTTCATTCCGGATGCGGACAGCCTCGCCCGCGGCGCCAGCCTCCTCTTCAGCGCCCTGAAGTCCGGCACGATCCATGCCGACATCGGCCAGCGCTTCCCGCTCTCAGAGGCGGCCAAAGCGCATGAGGCGATTGAGAGCGGCACGACGACCGGCGCGACGGTCTTGGTGCCTTAAGGAAAAGTTTAGGCGATCTGCTTCTCTCTAACGCCGACGGGGGTTCTTAGTCCTTTAGATACCACCATCAGTTCCGTACCAACTCGTTTTGTCTGAACCGAGTACTTTATATCAAAAAGGTACTTTCGTCGCATTTTGTACAACGTCCTGATTTCGGGACAGTCGTCATAAGTCACAACCCAAGGGTGCTCTAGGCAGGCTATAGCTCGTGCTACTTCCGCATGGTCATCCTCAGTATAGAAGCTAGTGTAAAGGTACTTCCCTTTGGAAAAGTAAGGTGGGTCGATGCAGAAGAAGGTTCGTTCCGGCAAGCTAAGTGAAGTAGTTTTTAGAAAATCGATTGCATCGTGTTTCGTAAGATGAATCCTACTTGCGTAACGACCGATTCTCCTAATGCGAGCGATAAGGTTATCTTTGTTGAACCGGCAATCTATCTTATAGTTTCCTTTTTGATCGAAGCCGCCAATGACTCCGGATCCCTTTATTATTCCTGACCGGCTCGTTCTGTTCAGAAAAAAGGTAGCGAATCCAAGTTCCAACGAATTTTCAGACGCGGTGCTTCTGGCCGCGATATCTCGTTGCCTGTGCCATTCTTCTACCGATACGTTTGAGTTCCTTATTAAGTCTACGAACTCATCAGTATGATGAAGGATTGAATCCCAGAAAGACCAGATGCCGTCATCAATGTCATTGATATGGATTTCTGCGACATATCCACCATATAGTAGGGATAGTGCTAATCCGCACCCGCCCGCGTATGGTTCAGCATAATCATAGTGTTGAAGGCGATTTTCTCGCAAGAATTCCACTATCAACGGAGTAAGGCAACTCTTGCCACCAGGATAGCGCAAGGGAGAGGTCGTGTGTGCCATAAACGGAGCAGTTTTCGAGCTTACGTTTTATTTTGTTCTGCTTCTTCAAGGCATTTGATGACCAAGTCCTTAAGCGTAGCCATATCGTTGTTAATCTGTTCACCGTTGAAGGCAGCCGAAATTGGATGATGTTTCGTATGGTTCCCAAATTCTTGGATTCTCCCTAGAGCACTTCGGATAGGCTTGGCTTGGCCACTTAGACCATAGGACTGAAGCTTGGTTTTGCTGAAAAAGGCTACGAAGTCCGTGGAATTCTTTCGTCCTGCAACGGCCGACATGGTTTCAAAGAATGACCACACTCCGACCGCGATTAACGGGCAATGACCTTTGAGTTCGATGTCTGTGATTGAGTGGTAAAGACTTCTGAGCTTGTAGTTATCCAGTCTCTCTAGACTTTCGCTGATTTCAATTTCATGAGCGATATATTTATTTTCAGGTGGTGGTGGTACTTTCTTTCGCTTTGAGCGCTTGGAGGCATCTGATTTTTTGCCGCCCAAACTGCGTGGAGGATGGCGCTCTCCAGACAGCTCAGTTTCGCTGACTATCTCTCGCGAATACTCAACGATTTGAGGTTTGTTTTTTCTAGAGTTTACTTTTTCCCCGTTAAGTAAGTCACCAAAGAAGATCGAGAGTAATTTATCAACCTCATCCGCTGGACGGGTTATCTTGATGTTGCTTAAGTCGGATGCGTCGATGCCGATCGCTTCTCGTAACAATTGGTTTGACATGAATCGCTGAACTGTCGTGAGTTTGCCTTTACGTTGATCCTTCGTGATTAAACCGCGATCTTCCGCATAGTCTAAGATCGATTGGGCCAGCTGATTACGACCTTCTCCAGCAAACCTTTGTTTCTGTTCAGAGTTCCAACTTTTACGTCCAATTCCACCTAACTCCCCGCCGTGAAGTCGATCCAGCCAGGTTCGGAGTCTTTTTTGATCGTGGAATACTACTCCGGGAACGGAGGAAATAGGCTCCCAGTTTTCGGCCAATTTCTGGAACGGCTTCTTGAATTTCGCGGGGGCGCGATCAGGGTCGTTCAGCAGTTTGATAGCACAAAGTCGCCGATTTCCTTCCGCTACATAGAAGCTGCTTTTGGCTGTAAGCCTCTTGGCCGAATCTACCGGCACCATCGCAAAGTACTCAAGTGGATTAAGGCCTTCTTCGACAATATCAGTGGCCAAAGGGTATACGTTCTCGTCGAGGCAAAGGCGTTCTATCGCCTCATCTTCATTCTCAACCGCTTCGAATCTTGGATTATCAAACTGCAAGAACAATCGAGCTATCGGAATTTCTTGAATGATTTCGTACTTCTTGGTCATGGCTGATGAGTTTTTTCGATTCGTTGATGATCCTAAAAGTTTATTGGGGCACACCCTGTAGGGGAAGGCAAACCTAATCAGACAAACAAAATAAATCTTATCCTACCCCTCTGACCCCTGCCGTATGCTTACAGGCATGTTCGACCGGGACTCTCTCATCAAACGCGCACTGGAAACAGGCTGGCCTTTTGTGGCCGGGCTGATGGCGGAGCTGCGCGGCGCGCTCTCCGCGCCAGGCGAGGGCGCCGTGCCGCGCGCGGTCTATTTTGCATCGCTCCGTACGCTGCGCGCCCTGGAATCTCTGGTCCGTCGCATGCTCTATCTCATGTCGCTGGAGCTGGAGGTCAGCTGGACCCCGCCAGCGCCGCGCGCATCGGCTATGGACTCAACTGGACCAGTTATGGACACTTTACGGACCAGCCAGACCGGCCCCGCACGGCAGGCCCCGGCGCGAAAGCTCGCCATGCTCGACACGCTGAGGCTCTATTTCCCGCCGCTGGAGCCGCTTGAAACGCCCCCGGCAAGATACGGGCCTCGCCCCTCGATCTGGATGCTGGGTATGCCCCGCGCGCCAGAGCCCGAAGGCCCGCCCGAGACGCTGGATCCCGCGCCGCTGCTGGCGCGGCTGGAGCGGCTCACCACAAGTTGCGCAGACCCCGCCGCCGAGGCGCGGCGCATGGCGCTGTGGCAGGCGCGTCGCCGGGCCGAGCTTCAGGCCGGCAAGCGCGGGCGCATGCATCCGCTGCGCATGGGCCGGCCGCCGGGCTATGTGAAAGACCGGCTGAGGCGCGACACGCTGCAGCGAAAACTTTGGGATTTCTGGCAGTTCTGCCATTGGGCCGATACGGCCACGGACCCGCCCGCGCGGCCCGCCGGAGCAGGGCTGGCCCCGGCCTGACCGGGGCGGCCATTCGTTAAAATCTGGACATCGGGGGAGGCTGCAATCTCCGCCCACCCGCGCCTTGGGAGGGGCTAAGGGCGAGCGGAGCCATGGGCGGCTGGGTGCAATTGATGGGTACCGCCCATTCAGGTTCGGTGTGCTGCAGATATTACAGGTTCCGCAGACCCGGGGGGCGCAGCGCGAATCCGGGAGAGGGGTGTGTGTTCGCGCTACGGGTGAATTATGCGCCACAGGTCTGAAGGGCGCGTTTCTGCAAAGGGCGCAATTGCGCAGGCGCGGGCAAGCCTGCGGTAACCTTGATTCATCATTTAGGATTAAGGCGCGGGCTGTAACTCCAGCAACAAGGCCGGGTCGATATAGAAATCGCCGTCCCGGCTGCGCGCTTCGGGATTGCGCCACTTTACCGCCCAATGCAGGTGCGGCCCGGTCGTGCGGCCGGTATTGCCGGTCTTGGCCAACAAGTCGCCCGTGTCGACCTCATCGCCCGCCGCCACATCGACCGCTGACAGATGCATGAACACCGAGACCAAGCCATGGCCATGGTCCAGGAACACGGTGCCGCCTTCATAATAGAGATCCGGATCGGCCAGGATCACGACACCCGGCGCGGGCGCGCGAACCTCGGTGCCCACCGGCGCGGCCATGTCATAGCCGCGATGCACCGATGTGCTCTCGCACGGCTCGCCGGTCACTTTCGAGACGCCGGTATATTTCCGCGTCGGCCCGAAAGGCGACGAGGTTGGCGCATCGGCCGGTTTCACAAAACCTTCCAGCGCGCCGGGGCCGGGATTGAAGCTGGCAAACGAGTCCTGCTTCTTCACCCAGCTGCGCGAGGCATGTGCCTTCTGTTCAGCCGAGCGGGCATCGACCTTGTCGCAGTCAAAGCCCGAAATTTCGCGGTATTCATCCTGGCGCTCGGCAATCTGGAGATCTCCGAATGCGCCGCTGTCATGCGACCAGCCGACAACACTCGGCGCGCGCGTGCTGAGCCCGAACTGCGCCGTGCCCATTTCGCTGACAGTCAGCTTTGTTCCCGCGACCGTGAACGTACTGCCCGGTTCGGCTGAACAAATCACCAGCCCGCCCTGTACCAGAACGCCGTGACATGTCGGCGCGATGACCTGAACAGGTGTCTCTGTCTCAATTTCAGGCTCAGCCACCGGGGCTGGCGCAGCAGGAACAGGTGCCATGTCAGGCGCAGCAGGCGTTGGCGCAGGAGACTCTGCCGCTGCACACGCCACCACAAATGTTGCCAGTCCCGTCAGCAGCGCGCGGCGCATCAGTGACCAGCCTTGACCATGCGCTGGCTCGCCGCCTCGGCATCCCAGTAGGCTTCCTGCAGGTCCACGCTCCAATAGCGCAAGGCCTGGAGCGGAATCTTCCGGCCGGTCACCGCGCAAGTGACATAGTCTCCCGGCGCGATCATTTCGATGTCGGCGTCGAGATAGCGAAGGCGGGCTTCGCCGGCGGGGCGGCTGGATCGGTCAAGCATATGCGCGACCATGCCTGAAACAGCACCAAAAGAAAAGATGTAGCGCGCAGGAAGTTTCCCCTTTGTTCCGCAGAACAAATATGGTACATCCGACTCAGCAACGGCAAACGGGGGCCTTGCCAAATGCGGCCCCATGGTAGACCTAAGGAGACGACTCATGGCCAAAGCGGCGCTACAACTCGTGGACAAGGAATCAGGCGTGGACAAGCAGAAAGCTCTTGAAACAGCTTTGGGCAATATTGAGCGGTCCTTCGGCAAGGGCTCGGTCATGCGCCTTGGCGACAAGAAGGTAATGGATGTCGAAGCGGTGCCCACCGGTTCGCTCGGCCTCGACATTGCGCTCGGCATTGGCGGCCTGCCCAAGGGCCGTATCATCGAAATCTATGGTCCGGAAAGCTCGGGCAAGACGACGCTGGCCCTGCACAGCGTGGCAGAAGCCCAGAAGAATGGCGGCGTCTGTGCCTTCATCGACGCCGAACACGCGCTGGATCCGCTCTATGCGGGCAAGCTCGGTGTGGACCTTGATGACCTTCTGATCTCCCAGCCGGACACGGGTGAACAAGCACTCGAAATCGCTGACACGCTGGTCCGTTCTGGCGCGGTTGATCTACTGGTCATCGACTCGGTGGCGGCCCTCACGCCACGCGCCGAACTCGAAGGCGAGATGGGCGACTCTTTGCCAGGTCTGCAGGCCCGCCTGATGAGTCAGGCGCTGCGCAAGCTGACCGGCTCGATCTCCAAATCCAAATGTATGGTGATCTTCATCAACCAGATCCGCATGAAGATCGGCGTCATGTTCGGCAGCCCGGAGACCACGACCGGCGGGAACGCCCTGAAATTCTACGCCTCGGTCCGGCTCGACATCCGCCGCATTGGCGCGATCAAGGACCGGGACGAAGTGATCGGCAACCAGACACGCGTCAAAGTAGTCAAGAACAAGGTTGCGCCGCCCTTCCGCCAAGTCGAATTTGACATTCTTTATGGCGAAGGCATTTCCAAGACGGGTGAACTCATTGATCTTGGCGTGAAGGCTGAAGTCGTTGAAAAGGCTGGCTCCTGGTACTCCTACAAAGGAGAGCGCATGGGGCAGGGCCGCGAGAAGACCCGTAACTTCCTGAAGGAAAACCCGGCCATCGCCGACGAGATCGAGGATGCGATCCGGCGCAATGCAGGCCTTCTGGCGGATGAATTGCTGAATGCCGGCATGGAATCCGAACAGGATGACGATCTGCCAGACGCCGCAGAAGGCTGATCCACAGGATTTCTGGCCCTGAAATACGCATTTCAGGGCCAGAAATACCCTCTCTCTCTCTCCAGAGAACTGTCCCTTTGTGGCGCACCCCGCTTGGCGTGCCGCAAAGGGACCTTTATATCGCCGGTGTAATAAGCGCGTCGATTGACTCGGCCGCAACACTGATCGCAAGGACACAGAGCTGCCCATGACCGGCGTAAACGAGATTCGCGAGACCTTTCTTTCCTTCTTCGAGAAGCGAGGGCACCTGCGTCAGGCATCTGCGCCGCTCATCCCGCAGAACGATCCCACCCTGCTCTTCGTCAATGCTGGTATGGTGCCGTTCAAGAACATCTTTACCGGTGCCGAGACGCCCCCCGGCCCGCGCGCGACGACATCTCAGAAATGCGTTCGCGCCGGCGGCAAGCACAATGACCTCGACAATGTCGGCTACACGGCCCGCCACCATACCTTTTTCGAAATGCTCGGGAATTTTTCCTTCGGCGACTATTTCAAGGAAGACGCAATCGCATTCGGTTGGGAGCTGTGCACCAAGGAATTCGCGCTCGACCCGAAAAAACTCCTCGTCACGGTCTATGCCGAAGACGATGAAGCCGCAGCGCTCTGGAAAAAGATCGCCGGCCTCGAGGATTCCCGGATCATCCGGATCGGCACATCGGACAATTTCTGGTCCATGGGTGACACCGGTCCGTGCGGCCCGTGTTCCGAAATCTTCTATGATCATGGCGAAAGCGTTCCCGGAGGCCCTCCCGGCAGCCCGGATGAGGATGGCGACCGGTTCATCGAAATCTGGAACCTCGTTTTCATGCAGTTCGACCAGCAGGCCGATGGCTCGCGCAAAAATCTCCCCAAGCCCTCCATTGATACCGGCATGGGTTTGGAGCGGATTTCGGCCGTCCTGCAGGGCGTCCACAACAATTACGACATCGATCTCTTCAAATCGCTGATCGCGGCCGAGGAAGACCTCTATGGTGCGAAGGCCGCAGGCGACCAGCTTGCCTCCTTCCGCGTCATCGCCGACCATTTGCGCACATCGGCCTTCCTGATTGCTGATGGCGTCCTGCCGTCGAATGAGGGCCGGGGATACGTCCTGCGCCGCATCATGCGCCGCGCGATGCGCCACGGACACCTGCTCGGCGCGCGCGAACCGCTGATGTACAAACTTGCCCCGGCGCTGATCTCGGAAATGGGCAAGGCCTATCCGGAGCTTGGCCGCGCCAAGGCCGCCATTGAGTCTGCCCTCGAACAGGAAGAGGCTCGCTTCCAGCGCACTTTGGGCAATGGCTTGTCGCTGCTCGACAAGGAAACGGCGGACATGAAGGCCGGCGATGCGCTGCCGGGCGACGTCGCCTTCAAACTATCCGACACGTATGGTTTCCCACTCGACCTCACGCAGGACATCCTGCGCGGGCGGGAGATGAGCGTCGATGTTGATGGTTTTGAAACCGCGCTCGAGCAACAGCGCCAGGATAGCCGCGCAGCAGGGTTCTCCTCCGGAGATCAGGCAACGGATGATATCTGGTTCCGCGTCCGCGACGATGCTGGCGCCACAAGTTTCACCGGCTATGATGGCACCGAAGGCAAGGGCAAGCTGGTCGCAATCGCTGCTGGCGGCGCACGGGTTGATGCACTGTCTGCCGGCCCGGCTGAACTCGTTTTCGACACAACGCCTTTCTATGCAGAATCCGGCGGTCAGGCCGGCGACCATGGTGAGATAGTGTTCGGTAACGGCGCGCGCTTCATCGTGCGCGATGTCCAGAAGCGAGCAGGTGACCTGCACGTTCACATCGGGGAGCTTGTCTCGGGCGAAGTCAGGCTCGGCGACACGGCCAACCTGCATGTCGATGCCGCGCGTCGCCGCGCCATCATGGCCAACCATTCGGCAACCCACATCATGCATGCTGCCTTGCGCAATGTGCTTGGCGAACATGTCACGCAGAAGGGCTCATTGGTCGAGGCTGATCGCTTTCGTTTTGACTTTTCGCACAATGGTCCGATGACGCCAGCAGAACTCGAAGCGGTCGAGGATGAAGTCAATGCCCAGATTCGCGAAAACCACCCGACGGGCATTCAGGTAACTTCACCTGACAAGGCCATCGAAGCGGGGGCACTTGCATTGTTCGGTGAGAAGTATGGCGACGAAGTCCGTGTGCTGTCCATGGGCACTGGCGATGCACAGCGCTATTCAGTTGAACTGTGCGGCGGTACCCATGTCGAGCGTGCCGGGGATATCGGCGTATTCGTGATCATGTCAGAGAGTGGTGTGTCGGCAGGCGTGCGCCGAATCGAAGCGGCAACAGGCGCCGAGGCGCTGGCCTATCTCAAGGGACGCGCCCAGATTGCGGTAGACCTTGCCGAGAGCTTGAAAGTTCCGCTCAAGGATGTCCCGCGCCGAGTGGCTGCGCTCGGCGAGGAGCGCAGGTCGCTGGAAAAAGAACTGGCCGACGTCAAGCGCAAGCTCGCCATGGGCGGCGGCGGTGGCGCGCCGGCCGGGCCGGAAGAGATCAATGGCGTGAAACTGATGGCGCGCATTGCTGAAGGTGTGGGCGGCAAGGAGTTGCGCACGCTGGTGGATGAGGCCAAGGCCCAGATCGGATCCGGCATCGTGGCCTTTGTCGGCGTCGCCGATGGCAAGGCCGGTGTTGCCGTTGGGGTGACCAAGGACCTGACCGACACCTATTCGGCGGTCGATCTCGTCAAGGCGGCCAGCGAGGCGCTTGGTGGCAAGGGCGGTGGCGGACGGCCTGACATGGCTCAGGCGGGCGGCCCTGATACCGACAAGGCCGACGATGCGCTCGCCGCTGTTCGCGCAGCGATTGCGGGCTGATCCCCTCACGCGAACCGATTGACTCCCGCCACGGGGCGCCTATGTAGAGGCCCCGTGGTGATTTGGTCGGTCGGCTTGCAGCCACGTTAAACAACTTGCTAAAAGGCTGCGCGGGAAATCCGAACACGCTCACAGCAAGATTCCGACTGGCCGAAACTGGTAGCGGAGTAGAGCCTATGCCCATTCGAATTCCTGACGGTTTGCCCGCGCGCGACCTACTCGTGCGTGAAGGCGTGCAGGTGCTCGATGAATCCATCGCAACGCGTCAGGATATTCGCCCGATGCGGATTGCGCTGCTCAATCTGATGCCGAACAAGATCGAGACGGAATCCCAGATCGCCCGCCTTGTCGGCGCGACGCCGCTGCAGGTGGAGTTGACTCTGGTGCGCATCGGCAGCCATGTGGCGCGCAACACGCCGGAGGATCACCTCATCTCCTTCTACCATACCTGGGATGAGGTTAAGGATCGCAAGTTTGACGGCTTCATCATTACCGGTGCGCCGATTGAGACCCTGCCGTTCGAGGACGTCACCTATTGGGACGAACTCACGCAAATTCTCGACTGGACCGAGACTCATGTTCATTCCAGCTTCTTCATCTGTTGGGGGGCCATGGCGGCCGTGCATCATTTCCATGGCGTGCCTAAGCATACTCTCGAAGAGAAGGCGTTTGGTGTCTATCGTCACCATAACCGCAAACCGGAATCTCCGTTCCTCACGGGCTTCTCGGATGATTTCTCGATCTCGGTGTCCCGCTGGACCGAAGTGCGCCGCGAAAATATTCCGTCCGGCAGTGGTCTGAATGTCCTGATGGAGAGTGACGAGACCGGGCTCTGCCTGTTGCATGAGGCGCGCGGCAACCGGCTTTATATCTTCAACCACATCGAATATGACTCAACCTCTCTGGAGAATGAGTATCGCCGAGATGTGGCGTCAGGTAAGCAGATTGCTGTGCCGGCCAATTACTTCCCGGATGACGACCCCAGCCGCAAGCCGAAAAATCGCTGGCGATCCCACGCGTTTCTTCTGTTTGGAAACTGGATCAATCAGATGTACCAGACCACGCCCTATAATCTGGAAGATATCGGGACGGATCGTGCCGGTGATAGCAAGACCAGATAACCGGTTTTTGTGAGTAGGCGGTAAGCTTTGGGTGGTCAGGCGGCAGCGGGCAATAATGGCTCGTCACTGCCCGGTTCCCACTGGGCATATTTCGCCATCACACTCTTGAACAGGGCGCTATGCTTGTGACCGTCCAGCCAGACCTGTAGCGCAGGCAAATCCTGCGCCCGGAACCAGTCCATGTCGGTATGCGCATACTGGCGGACGAAGGGGAATATGGCCATATCGGCCAGGCTGCGCGTTGGCCGCACAAGCTGGCCGCCATGTGCTTCCAGCCTTGAATTAAGGTCCCGAAGTATGTCGAGCCCCGCCTCTCGCGCCGCGCCGGGGACAAGATCTTCGTCGGAGTACCGGTTGGGGTATTTATAGCGATCCAGCGCGTGTTTGAACACGCCATCATTGCGGGAGATCAACATGTCCGTCGTTTCCGGGTCTGCCGCCAGCCAGCCCTCGGGGTCATTCTGCGCCAGCGACCACCGCATGACGTCGAGGCTCTCGTCCACGACCTCACCAGAGGTCGTTACCAGAACCGGCACCGTGCCCTTGGGGCTGGCGGCCAGCATGTCGGCGGGCTTGTCGCGGAGCACCACTTCGCGAACATGGACCGGTAGACCTGCCATAGACAGACCCATTCGTCCACGCATCGCATAGGGACAGCGCCGGAACGTATAGAGGATGTGCCCTGGCGCGCTCACGCGTCTTCGCTCCGCCGCGCCTCCGGGCCCATATGTTCCTGGCCTCGTTTGCGGGCAAGGTCGATTTGCTTCTGCCGTTCGGCGAAACGTGCGCGCTGTTCATCGCTCATTTCGTCAATACAGTGCGGGCAGGAAACGCCAGGCACGTAGGCGGCCTCCGCCTTGTCTTCATCCGTGATCGGCCGTTTGCAGGCATGGCACATATCATAGCTGCCGGGGGTGAGATCATGGCGCACCGACACGCGTTCGTCGAAGACGAAACATTCGCCGCGCCATTTGCTGTCGGTCTCCGGAACGGTCTCGAGATATTTCAGAATGCCGCCTTTCAGGTGGAACACGTCGTCAATGCCTTCGGCCTTTACAAAGCTGGTCGCCTTTTCACAGCGGATGCCGCCGGTGCAGAACATGGCAACTTTGGGCGTGCGTCCTTCGGCTTCCAGCCGCTCACGGAACTTGCGGAACCAGTCCGGAAATTCGCGGAAAGTTTTTGTCTCCGGATCGATCGCGCCTTCGAACGTGCCGATGGAATATTCATAATCATTGCGCGTATCGATCAGCACAGTGTCCGGGTCGCTGATGAGGTCGTTCCACTCGGTTGGCTCGACATAGGTGCCGACCAGCGCATTCGGGTCTGTGCCCTGTATGCCCATGGTCACGATTTCCTTTTTCAGGCGCACTTTGAGGCGCAGGAAAGGCATCTCGTCGGTTTCGGAGAACTTGGCTTCAAGGTCGACCGCGCCCGGCAGGGCACGCAAAGTGGCCAGCGTCGCCTCGACGCCCTCGGCTGTCCCGGCAATCGTGCCATTCACGCCCTCGGAGGCGAGCAGCACCGTGCCTTTTACACCCGCGCCGCACAGCGTCTCCGCCAGCGCAGCCCGGCGGGCTTCAAAGTCCGGAAAGGAAAAGAATTTGTAGAAGGCAGCAACAGTGTAGGTCATGCGCGACCTTATGCCAGAATGTTGCAGCGATTTGAATATCCGGCAGCAGGCAGACGCCTAAGCCGGCTCGGACAATATGCGCGGCAATTTGAAAGTTACCGTTTCACGCGCTGTTTCGACCTTTTCAACCGACACATCGAAGCGCTCGGAACAGGCATTGATCACGCCCTGCACCAGGTCTTCCGGCGCGCTCGCCCCAGCCGTCAGGCCAAGTATGCTCACACCTTCAAACCAGGCCCAGTTTATATTCTCGGCGCTCGCGACCAGTTCTGCCCGTGCGGCGCCCGCACGTTTGGCCACTTCGACCAGGCGAACCGAATTCGAGCTTGTGGTCGCCCCGATCACGAGAACGAGATCTGTGCCGGGCGCGAACGACTTCACCGCTTCCTGACGATTGGTGGTGGCGTAGCAGATATCTTCCTTGTGAGGGCTTGAAATGCCCGGAAAGCGCGTCTGCAGCGCCGTCACGATGTCTGCTGTATCGTCAACAGAGAGGGTTGTCTGGGTCACGAAAGCGACATTGTCCGGATTTTTCGGCGCGAAGCTCGCCACGTCTTCAACGGTCTCGATCAGGGTGATGGTATCACCCGGCAACTGGCCCATCGTGCCAATCACTTCCGGGTGTCCGGCATGGCCGATCAGCACAATTTCACGGCCTTCCCGGTGATGGCGCTCAGCCTCGACATGCACTTTGGAGACGAGTGGGCAGGTAGCGTCGACAAAGATCATGTTGCGGCGCTGGGCTTCGGCCGGCACGGATTTCGGCACGCCATGGGCGGAGAATATCACCGGGCGATCTTCCGGGCATTCGTCCAGTTCTTCGACAAAGATAGCGCCCAGATCCTCGAGTCGGCTCACCACATGGGCATTGTGGACGATTTCGTGGCGCACATAGACCGGCGCGCCCCACTTTTCGAGCGCTTCCTCGACGATCTGGATGGCCCGATCAACGCCAGCGCAGAAGCCGCGCGGCGCCGCAAGTCGGATCACAAGAGGCTGCCTGTCGTTCATTTCATCCTACTTCCTGCCTGCGGGCGTTGCGCCGAGACGTCTGGGCCTTTAACACATCTGCAGCAACAGATGGACAGGCCTTTGCATCAGGCCAAGAAGGACACGCCGACGCATGATCAAATATGCCCCACTTCTCGCCGCGGTCATTCTCACTGGCTGTGGTGCCGGAAAGATCGCGGACAGTTTCGACACGCGCCAGAATGCCGGCCCGTGCCCACCCGTCGGTGCCCTCTATGATTCGTCGCGCTATGTCGAATTTGATGGAGGTGGCGAGCTGTATTCCAATATCGAATTCACGGGTGAAATCATCGATGTACGGCTGTTCTGCCGTTATGTTGAGGACAATCCACTGGAAGCTGAAGTCGAGATCGATTTCGCGTTCGGAAAAGGCCCCGCAGCGGATTCCAGTGCTCACACTTACCCTTACTACGTCGCGGTCACGCGCCGGAACGGCAAGGTGCTGGCAAAGAAATACTTCAACACCGAGGGCAATTTCCGGGGCCAGAACCTGACCGGAAAAACCGAAGTCATAGGCACAATCGAAATTCCGCGTGTGGATGAGTCGATTTCGGGCACGAACTTCGAAGTCGTCGTGGGGTTCGAACTGACCCAGGAGCAATTGGAATTCAACCGCGCGGGCAAGCGTTTCCGCATGGATGCCGGACAGTAACCAATGGCCAGCCTGATCAATGATCTGTCGGTGGCCGCCAGCGCCGCCTTTGAAGCAATGGGGCTGGAGTCGAAATGGGGCGCCGTGCGCCGCTCTGACAAGCCGGAATTCGCGGACTTCCAGTGTAACGGCGCAATGGGGGCGGCCAAGTCGGCCGGCAAGAACCCGCGCGAGATTGCCGGTGAGATCGCGGCGACACTGAAAGATCATCCCATGGTCCTGTCGGCAGAAGTCGCCGGGCCGGGCTTCATCAATATCCGCGTCTCCGACGAGGCGATGTCGGCGCGTGCTGCGGGCATCCTGTCGGACGACATGGCGGGCGGCGAACTGGCGGCTGACCCCAAGGTCACTGTGATCGACTTTGGTGGCCCGAACGTGGCCAAGCCGATGCATGTCGGACATCTGCGCTCCGCCGTGATCGGCGACACATTGGTGCGACTACTCCGTTTTCTCGGCGACAAGGTAACAGGCGACACCCATCTCGGCGACTGGGGGCTCCAGATGGGCCACCTCGTGACAGAACTGTATGACGAGCAGCCCGATCTGATCTATTTCGACGCCGTCTATGAGGGCCCGTATCCGGAACAGCCACCCGTCACGATCGAAGACCTCGCACGCCTCTACCCGGCGGCCAGCAACAAGGCCAAGGCGGATGCGGCGCGCAATGAGCGCAGCCAGAAGGCCGTGGCCGAACTCCAGGCCGGGCGACCAGGTTATCGCGCCCTGCTGCGACATTTCATTGATGTGTCGGTCGCTGCGCTCAAGATCGACTATGAATTCCTGAACGTTCATTTCGACCTGTGGAAGGGCGAGAGTGATGTCGATCACTTGATCCCGGGTCTCGTCGAGAAGTTCAAGGACGCCGGCCTTTCCGAAGAAGACGACGGCGCCGTGATCGTTCGCATCGAGCGTGAGAGCGACAAGAAGGACATGCCGCCGATCATGCTGGTCAACAGCCGCGGCGGCACGGGCTATCATACCACCGACCTCGCGACGATTGAGGACCGGATGGAGCATATGGATCCAGTTCCGGAACTGATGCTCTATGTCGTGGACCAACGTCAGGCGCTGCATTTCGAACAGGTCTTCCGCGCCGCCGAAATGCTGGGCCTGATCGATGAAGGCCATATGGAACACATCGGCTTCGGCACGGTGAACGGTCCCGACGGCAAGCCGTTCAAGACCCGCGAAGGCGGCGTGCTTCGGCTGGCGGACCTCAACGCCATGGCCTTCGAAGAAGCCCAGAAGAAGATTGCGGAAGCCGGAAAGCTGCCGGAAGACATGTCGGAAGACGAGCGCCGGGATGTAGCCGCCAAGGTGGCGCTGGCGGCACTGCGCTTCTCGGACCTGCACAACACCCGGACTAGTAATTACGTCTTTGATCTCGACCGCTTCACGAGCTTTGAGGGCAAGACTGGGCCATATTTGCTCTATGCGGCCGTGCGGATCAAATCGGTCCTGCGCAAGGCAGAAGAGGCTGGCCACAAGGCTGGCGAGATCCGGATCGGCCATGACGCCGAACGCGCGCTTGTGTTGCAACTGGATGGCTTCGCGGCGACGCTGCTGCAGGCGCGTGAAAAGCGTATGCCGCACATCCTCTGCGAGCATGTCTACAATCTCGCGCAGGGGTTCAGCGCCTTCTATGCTGCGCTGCCGATTGCGTCCGAAGAAGACCCTGACCTTCGCGCCAGCCGGCTTGCCCTGTCAGCCGCCGTGCTCAAGCAACTCGAAACTGGCCTCGACCTTCTCGGCATTCGCATTCCGGAGCGCATGTAGCTACGTATTGCCTTGGCCCAACTCCTCGCTGATCCTCTTCGGAGAGATCAGTCAGTAGAGGAGTTCCGATATGGCCAAGACCATGCCAGTCCCGGTGGAGACCAGTTCAGACAGCGCGTACCAATGGGAGTTTGCATCCCAATGGTCGAAAGCCTGGAAAGTCATCAAATGGTCTGGAGCGGCGCTGCTGACGCTCGCCTTCCTGACCGTGATCGGACAGGGATTTCTGTTCTACCGCCTGTTCGACGATGTGCACCCGGTGCTGGGGTACGCGTTCATCCTGCTGCTGGCGGGATTGTTGCTTTTGCTGGTCGGGCGGCCCCTCGCGTCATTCCTGTCCATGCCCGTCGCAGCGAAACCGCCCCATACGCCGTTCGACATTGAAAACCCGGACATATCGCTCCTGTCGCAGCGCCTGAAATACGATTTGAAATATCTCACCATGTTGAAGCGCAATCCGCTCCTGGTCGAGGACGTGGCGTCTATCGAGGAAGGCATGGTGGCCGGGCGCGCTTTGCTGGCCCGGTTCGCGGCGGCGGACATGACAGAGGCCGCCACGATCGCAGCAGACCTTGAAGCTTTCCAGAAGCGCCATATCGAAATCCATCTCAAGAAACTCGACGCCAAGGTCGACAAGCTGATCCATGCCGAAGCGGTCGGCGTCGGCGTGGCCACGGCTTTCTCCATGAACGGCACCGTTGATGCTTTCGTGGTGCTGTGGCGCAATGCGAACTTGATCGCGAAGATTTCCCAGATCTATTTTGGCCGCCCACATCTCGGCGGCACATTACTGATCCTTCGGGACGTGGCGGCCATCGTCGTGGTCAGCCGTGCGTTGGAAGATGTGACCGACATGACGGGGGATGTGATCGGCGGCCTGTTGGGGCGTATGGGCGGATTGATCGCCGGACCGGTCATGGACGGAGCGGTAAACGCCATGCTGACCCTGAAGATGGGGTATCTCGCCAAGCGCCGCTGCCGGGCCTTTGAAGGCTGGTCCGCGCGACAGGCCCGCTCGATTTCTGCCGAAGCACTTGCACGCGTGAAAAAGGAATCCGGCTCGGTCGCGACGGATCTGCTCAAGCGTTGCGGCGGGCTTACTTCGCGCGCGGCCTGGGCGGCAGAGCAGACCATGTCGGGCTCGAAAAATGCGTGGTCGATGGTGCAGGGGTGGTTTGGGCGCAAGGCGACGGAAGTCTGATGCACGCCGGCCTGCCTGTTCGCCGGCCTGCCTGTTCGCCGGGCAGTGTCGGCGTTCGGGCAGGCGATTGCTGACTCTGCGCTTGCTGGCCATCAGAATCCGCGCTAGTTCGACTCGTATAGACGAACTCCTCCCGGGAGAGAGCGGGTACCCAACCCCGCCGCCGAAGGCGCAACCGCCCCGGAAACGCTCAGGCAAAAGGACCGGGAGAGAGACAACACGCTGGAAAGAGACGGGCTGATGGTGCCGTCTCGCCGAAGGAGCAAGCCCGCATGCCGGGCGGAATCTCTCAGGCGCCCAGGACAGCGGGGGCGACGATGCGCAGCTTGAGGTTGCCCCGTCTCCTTATGAAAGGGCGTCATGGACGACACGACGACAGAGAATTTAAAGCGCACGCCGCTCCATGCCTTGCACGAAGAGCTGGGCGCGAAGCTTGTGCCGTTCGCCGGCTATGAAATGCCGGTCCAGTATCCAATGGGCGTCAAGGACGAGCATCTCTGGACGCGCACGCAGGCGGGCCTGTTTGATGTCTCCCATATGGGTCCATGCTTCCTGTCGCTGGCCGATGGCATTGGCGGCGGTGATGACGCGCATGCCGAGATCGCCGCGCTGGTCGAGACGCTGGTGCCGTCAGATATTGCAAGTCTCAAGGAGGGCCAGGCACGCCTGACTGTGCTGCTCAATGAAGAGGGCGGCATTTTGGATGACCTCATCATTACCCGCCCGATCGGGGAAAATGCGCAAGGTTCGCTCTACATTGTCGTGAACGGCGCTGTGAAGGAAGCTGACTGGGCGCTCTTTGAGCGGACATTTGAAGGCAAGGCCGTATTGACGCGCGCCGATGACCGTATCCTGTTCGCCCTGCAAGGCCCGAAGGCCGCTGATGTGATGAGCGACTTCTTCCCCGGCTGCGAAGATCTGAAATTCATGCGTCACATGCCGTTCGAGCTGAATGGATCGCGCTGCATCGTGTCGCGTTGTGGTTATACGGGCGAGGATGGGTTTGAAGTGCTTGTCTCGCCGGAGGCTGGCCTGCCGCTCGTCAAGGAAATGCTGACCGACGACCGGGTGAAGCCGATCGGTCTTGGCGCGCGGGATTCCCTGCGTCTCGAGGCTGGGCTTTGCCTCTATGGCCACGACATGGATACGACCCGCGACCCGGTCGAGGCAGACCTTGCTTGGGTGATCCAGAAGAAACGCCGTGAACGCGCTGACTTTCCGGGGGCGGAACGTATTATGAAGGCTCTCGCCGCCGGCCCGGCTGAAGTTCGTGTTGGTATCCAGCCGCTGGAGCGCGCGCCAGCCCGCGAGGGAACCGTGATCGAAGTTGGTGGCGAAGCAGTTGGCATTGTCACGTCCGGTGGCTTTGGACCTAGTGTCGATGCGCCCATCGCAATGGGTTATGTGCGCACAGACCTGGCTGAGCCTGGCACGAAAATCGACCTGATGGTGAGAGGCAAGGCGCGTCCCGCAGAAGTGTGCGCGCTGCCTTTCGTGGCACACAATTACAAACGCTGAGAGGGAATTGGGCATGACAACTTACTATACTGAAGACCATGAATGGATCACCGTGGATGGCGATGTTGCCACGGTTGGGATCACCAAATACGCCGCCGAGCAGCTCGGCGATGTTGTGTTTGTCGAAGTGCCGGAAGCAGGTGCCAGATTCGCCAAGGGCGACGACATGGCGGTGGTCGAAAGCGTCAAGGCGGCTTCGGATGTATACGCCCCCGTCGGCGGTGAAGTCGTGGAGGGCAATGCCGCCCTCGCTGACGCACCTGAGACGGTCAACGAAGACCCTGAAGGCAAAGGCTGGTTTTGCAAGTTGAAACTGACCGATGCCGGCGAACTTGGATCGCTGATGAATGCGGATGCCTACAAGGCATTTTGTGACGGCCTGTAGGCGTTGATGGAGTAGCACATATGAGATACCTCCCCCTGACCCCGGAAGACCGTGCAGAAATGCTGGCGACCATCGGCGCCAAAACAGTCGATGAATTCTTCACGGACGTACCTGAAGCTGCGCGCCTCGGCAGCACGATTGAAGGCTTGCCGGACCATCAGGGGGAGCTCGCGGTCGAGCGCCACATGTCGAATCTCGCGGCCAAGAACCGGTCGGCCTCGTCCGGTCCGTTCTTTGTCGGGGCGGGCGCCTACAAGCATCATGTTCCGGCTACGGTAGACATGGTGATCCAGCGCTCTGAATTCCTGACGACCTATACGCCCTACCAGCCAGAAATCGCGCAGGGCACGCTGCAAACCTTGTTCGAATTCCAGACCCAGGTTGCGGCGATGACCGCCATGGATGTGGCAAATGCCTCCATGTATGACGGCTCCACAGCCTGTGCCGAGGCCGCCATCATGGCGACGCGGGTGACGCGCCGGAAGAAGGTTATCCTGTCCGGCGGGCTGCACCCGCATTATGCGGCCGCCACCAAAATGGTGTGCGAGGCGCAAGGGTTCGAAGTGGTCCAGTTGCCCGCAACTGTGGATGGCGAGAATGCGCTGGCCGATGCGGTAGACGATCAGACCGCCTGCGTCATCGGCCAGAGCCCGAACATTTTCGGCACGGTGACGGACCTTTCGAAATCTGCCGACGCCGCGCATGAAAAAGGCGCGCTGCTCGTCTCTGTTTTCACCGAAGCGGTCTCTCTGGGCCTCATCACACCTCCGGGTGAGATGGGTGCAGACATTGCCGTGGGCGAGGGCCAGTCCATCGGGAACGGACTCAATTTCGGTGGGCCCTATGTCGGCCTGTTCGCCTGTACCCAAAAACTGGTGCGCCAGATGCCGGGGCGCCTGTGCGGCGAGACCGTTGACGCCAACGGTGATCGCGGGTTCGTGCTGACGCTCTCGACGCGCGAACAGCATATTCGTCGCGACAAGGCGACCTCGAATATCTGCACCAATTCCGGCCTTTGCGCGCTGGCCTTCACCGCGCACATGACGCTACTCGGCGGGAAGGGTCTGGAGCAGCTCGCCCTGCTGAACCATGAGGCGGCCTGTGATCTCGCCGATGCGCTGGAAGCCGTCCCAGGCGTAGAAATCCTGACGCCGCGCTTCTTCAACGAGTTTGCCTTCCGCACGCCGATGGACGCCGAAGCTGTGCTTGCCATGCTGGATGAAGCCGGCGTGGTCGGCGGCGTCCGCGCCAGCCGCCTGTTCCCCGAGGAGCATATGGGGGACGTCATTCTCTGCGCCGCCACCGAATGCACGACGGCGGAAGACATTGCCGCCTATGCCGCGGCGCTGAAGGAAATTGTGTGATGGGCGAGGTATGCGTGGAGCGCAGAATTGAATGCCTCGTCGACGACGAATGGAGAGCGGGCCGTATCGCGGTCATGCAGCCGGAGCTTGATGGCGAGGACTGGCGCTGTGAACTGGATCTTGATTGGCCAGGTTATAAGAAATCATATCCTGTGATGGGCGTGGATGCTTACCAGGCTCTCGAATTGGCGCTGAGAATCGTGCCAGTCGAGATTATGGCCAGTGAGAGTTTTCGGCGCGGTCAGCTGCGCCATTATGCCGAACACGATCTGCTCAACGAAGAGCGCCTCTACAAAGCCTTTCACGCTCACCCTTATGGAAAGCCGTCATGACCATGAATACGCAAGGCCGCCCGACATCTCCCATTCCGTCTGCCAGCCAGTCCGTGGACACTGTGTCCGGCTCGAAAGGCCTGTTGCAGGCCGAGGGCCTGATCTTCGAGATTGGCACCGAAGACACGACCGGCGTTGACCTGCCAAAGCCGAAAAACCGCACCGGTCGCCTCGGCGGCGTTGCGCGCAGCCAGCCGACCGGCCTGCCGGGCCTCTCGGAGCCGCAGACTGTGCGGCACTACATGCGTCTCAGCCAGAAGAACTATGCCATCGACCTTGGCCTGTTCCCGCTGGGCAGCTGTACGATGAAACACAATCCGCGTCTCAACGAGAAGCTCGCGCGCTTGCCCGGCTTTGCGGATATCCACCCGCTGCAGCCGCAGGCAACCGTGCAGGGCGCACTGGAACTGATCGACGAATTGGCCACTTGGCTGAAGACACTAACCGGCATGCCTGCGGTTGCGATGAGCCCCAAAGCCGGGGCGCATGGCGAGTTCTGCGGCATGATGGCAATCCGTCAGGCGCTGGTCGCGCGCGGCGAGGCCGAGACCCGCAAGCGCGTTCTGGTGCCCGCCTCCGCCCACGGAACGAATCCGGCAACCGCGGTTCAGTGCGGCTTCATCGTGGACGAGATCAAGGCCAATGCGCGCGGCCGCGTGGAATTGGACGAGTTGAAAGCGAAGCTTGAAAAGTCTGATGATATCGCTGGCATCATGCTGACCAATCCGAATACGTGCGGCCTCTTCGAGACCGACATCAAGGAGATCGCCGACCTGATCCATGCGGCTGGCGGATACTTCTATTGCGACGGTGCGAACTTCAACGCCATCGTTGGCCGGGTCCGTCCCGGTGACCTTGGCGTCGATGCGATGCACATCAATCTCCACAAGACCTTCTCCACCCCGCATGGTGGCGGCGGACCGGGCTCTGGCCCGACTGTGTTGTCAGATGCACTCGCGCCTTACGCGCCCGTGCCCTTCGTTGTGAAGGATGAAGACGGGGTCTTCCGCCTCGTGGAGGACATGGAAGGTGATGCGAGCGAGAGCTTTGGCCGCATGGTGGCCTTTCATGGCCAGATGGGCATGTTCGTACGGGCGCTGACCTATATGCTCAGCCACGGCGCAGACGGCTTGAAGCAGGCCTCTGAAGATGCCGTGCTGAACGCCAACTATATTCAGGCGCGCCTGAAATCCGTCATGACCCCAGCCTTCGAGGGCTATTGCATGCATGAGGCGCTGTTCTCGGATGCGTTCACCGCAGACGGGATCGAGACCATCGACATTGCCAAGTCGCTGATCGATGAGGGCTACCACCCGATGACCATGTACTTCCCGCTGGTCGTGCATGGGGCGATGCTGATTGAGCCGACCGAGTCAGAATCGAAAGCCGAGCTGGATCGCTTTTGTGACTCGCTGGAGGCGATTGCCCGGCGTGCTGCACAGGGCGATGAAACGATGAAGGGCGCGCCCTATCTCGCCCCGATGCGTCGCCTGGACGAGACGCAGGCAGCGCGCAAGCCTGTGCTCAAGTGGACGCCGCCAGAAACGAGTTCCGTCGCGGCGGAATAAGGATCAGGAAGCGTTCTGCACTGTTGGGCGTGACTTTCGGAAGAGCGCGCCCACTGGCCGTTCAAAATAGGTGTAGCTGAGCAGCGAGGCGATAATCGATCCGGTCACGCAGGCAAGCGCAAACGCGACATTGTCGAGCAGGCCGGGATGGCCGAGCTGGAAAACAGGCGCGAGAACGGGAATGTCTCCGAGGCGTCCGAACAGGACCCGTAGGGCCACGATGACGATCGTGTGCACGAGGTAGAGCGAATAAGAGGCGTCTCCGAGCCGGACCATCGCAGCGAGTATTTTGCGCAAGGCTGGAAACAGGGCGCGCACGCTGCGAGGTTTGGTCTGACCAGCCAGCCAACCTGTCCAAAATGTAGCAAGTGTGCCCAAGCCGCCCACCAGAACTGCAACAATAGTGGCATTGACCCGCACGGATAGAGGGGCTGTTTCTCCCAGTCCGTAGAGCTGGAAAACCGCGATAGTCAGCAAAGCACCGACACCCGCCGGGACAAGCCATGCCAAACGATCTTCAAGTTCCAGCGTGACGAGTCCGTAGATGAGCGCGGCACTCGGCAAGCCGAACATCATGACGCGGCCCCATTGAAGTGTGTAATCGGTTTGGGGCCCCTGCAGGCACAGGGACGCCACCATCCATAGCGTGGCGACCAGCATCACGATCCCACCTCGCCACGCAACTCCGGACGCGACGAGCATTGCTGTGGCGGCGCCGAACAGAAATTCCATGGTCATGGGCGAGAAAAACAGCGACAGGAAATCGGTAACGATCGGGCCGGACAGTCCAGACATCCATCCTGCGATGACTGCAGCTCCCCAGCCAAGCAACGCATAGGGCCACCAGGATCTGCGAAGCAGCAAGACGAGGCTGAACGCGAGATAGAAATAGACTTCATGGATCAGCGTCCACCCCACCACAAGTACCGGCTCCTTTTCCTGTGGAATCAGCAGGAAGGACTTGATGATATAGATCCAGTCTGGCTCCGGACGCGACGTGACTTGCAACGTTTCGACCATATTGCCCAACTGGAAATAGCCGAGCAGACCGACTGTGGTGATACCGGCAAACAGCCACCAGACCGGATAGACCCGGGTCAGCCGACGGAACACGAAGTTCAGAGCTGTCTGGATGCCGGGCTTCAATTCGTAGGTCACGGCGACCATGATGAAGCCGGAGATCACGAAGAACAGGTCGACCCCGGCGAAACCATTCGTCACAATGCCGCCAAGCCAAGCCAACTCGCCGCCACCATTATGGGCGATGCCGCGAGTTTCGTGGGCTCTGGTGTGATAGAGAACGACCAGGAGGGCCGCCACTCCACGCAGGACCTGAACAGACTGCAGTTTCATTCCGGGCCTCACGCAACACTTCATCCCGCCCTGCGCGCGGAACGAACGGGCAATCTGTAGCAATCAGGTAACGCAGACACCAGACTTTGACCACATCATGACGATATCGCTGGCGGCGCCCGCTTCTTTTCCCATATTCAGCTTAATGGCCGATGACGAAACCCACATGAAAACGGAACAGACCGCAGCTTCCTCAAAGCCTGCGGCGGGGCTGCGCAATGGTGTGAACGTAGCGTTCCGCCAGATTTTGGCGCTTACCGGTCTGATCATGATCGTGGTGGCCATTCCAATCGCTTTCGTCACGCCGATCATTCCTGTTGGCTTGCCGATTGCCATTCTTGGTGTCGTGCTGCTGGGGCGGAACGCGATGTGGGGCAGGCGGTGGATGGAGAGCGTGTTGGCAAGGCATCCCCGGGTCGAACGGTTTGCGCCAAACTGGCTGATGCGCTTGGTGTTCGGCCGAGACAAGAAAGACCCGTCTCAACCGGAACAGTAGAAACAAATTGCGGCAAATCCGGCCGGGCAGGCAAGAATTTCACGCGTGTTTCCGGCTCAGGCCTTGAAGCCGGGAGAAATGTCAGCAGTATGCGCCAAACCTTTCTGCGGACACGGGGCGAAATGAAATGCGAATACTTTATGGGCTGGCAGCTGTTTGCGCTGCGGCACTCCTGCTTTCAGCGTGCGGTGGAGGCGACGATGCCGACAAGGCTGCGTCGTCGGAAGACGCGTTCGACCGCAATCCCTATCCCTCCACATATGCGCCCTATCCGAATGCGCCTGTCCTGATCACCAATGCCACAATCCTCGATGGCGAAGGTAACCTGATCGAAGATGGCAGCCTGCTGTTGCAGGATGGCAAGATCGTCGCACTAGGCGCCGATATCGAAGCCCCGGATGGTGCCGAGACCATTGATGCGACAGGTCGCTGGGTGACTCCGGGCATTATCGACAATCACAGCCATCTCGGCGTCTATCCCTCGCCCGGTGTGACCGCGCACGGCGATGGCAACGAAATTTCTGCGCCGGTCACAGCGGAAGTGTGGTCGGAGCACGGTGTCTGGCCGCAAGATCCAGGCTTCACGCGGGCGATAGCCGGAGGCATCACCTCGCTTCAGGTGCTACCGGGCAGCGCAAACTTGTTCGGCGGGCGCGGCGTGATCCTCAAGAACGTGCCGAGCCGGACCGTTCAGGGCATGAAATTTCCGGACGCGCCCTATACGCTGAAGATGGCCTGCGGCGAGAATCCCAAGCGCGTGTATGGCTATGGCGGCGGGCGTTTTCCTGGTGGCGCCCCTTATTCTCGGATGGGCAACGTGGCGGGATACCGGCAAGCTTGGATCAAGGCTGCAGAATACAAGCGCAAATGGGAGAAGTACGAGGACGAAGGCGGTGAACCACCTGCGCGTGATCTCGAACTGGACACGCTCGCGGGTGTGCTGAATGGCGACATCCTCGTGCACATGCATTGCTACCGCGCCGATGAGATGGCGCAAATCATGGATATGTCGAAGGAGTTTGGCTACAAGGTCACCGCCTTTCACCACGCCGTTGAGAGCTACAAGATTGCCGACAAGCTGGCCGAATATGGTGCGTGTTCTTCCATGTGGGCCGATTGGTGGGGCTTCAAGATGGAAGCCTATGATGGCGTCCGTGAGAACATCCCGATGGTCCACAAGGCCGGCGCGTGTGCCATCGTCCATTCGGATAGTGATGTCGGCATTCAACGTCTCAACCAGGAAGCCGCCAAGGCATGGTCTGATGGTTTGAGGGCAGGTATCGATATTCCGAAAGAGGTCGCTTGGACGTGGCTTTCGCTGAACCCGGCCAAGTCATTGGGCATTGACGATCGTACGGGCAGCCTGAAGCCCGGCAAGATGGCGGATGTCGTCGTCTGGTCCGATGACCCGTTCAGCGTCTACGCCAAGGCAGACCAGGTCTTTATTGACGGCGCGCTGATGTTTGACCGCGACCATCCTGAGACCAATCCTGTGATGGATTTTGAAATAGGCCAACCTGGTGAAGGAGATCGCAAATGATCCGTACACTACTTACAAGCGTTGCCGCCTTGGGTCTCGCAGCGGCGCCCGCGTACGCCGATACGTTCGTCATTCGCGGTGAAACGGTCTGGACCGGCACCGCTCAAGGTATGATCGAAAACGGCGTTGTTGTCATCGAGGACGACCGGATTGTCACGGTCGGCGGGGCAGATACTGAAGTGCCAGGTGGCGCCACCGAGATTTCCGCTGAATGGGTCACGCCTGGTCTGATCGCCTCCTTTGCCCGAACAGGCCTGGTTGAAGTTGGCGCGGAAGATTCTACGAATGACACGGCGGCGGCGATGTCTCCGTTTTCAGCCGCGCTGAATGCAGCCGATGGGTTCAATCCCGACGCCACTGCGATTGATGTCACCCGGATCGAAGGTTTTACGCGCCTGGTTGTTGTACCCAACACCGGCAATGCGCTATTTGCCGGGCAGGGTTTCGTAGCTGATACGAGCGGTGATCTCGATACGGAGCTGGATGAGAAGGCATTTACCTTCATCAAGCTCGGTGAAGCAGGCGCGGGCCTTGCTGGCGGCTCGCGGCAGTCTGCCATGACGCTGCTGCGGGCGGCGCTGGATGATGCGCGCAGCTATCCAGCGCGCTACATCACGCAGAATGATGGCGCGGTTCTGAACCGGATTGATGCACAAGCGCTGTCGCCCGCCGCACGGGGCCAGCAGTTAATCTTGATTGAAGCGAGTCGTGCCAGTGACTTGAATGCCGTGATGGATCTGGCCGAGGAGGAGCCGTCACTGAAGATCGTGATTGTCGGCGCGGACGAAGCGTGGCGTGTGGCGCCACGGCTGGCCGAGATGGATATCCCGGTGATCATCAATGCGTTTTCCAATCTTCCGGGCTCGTTTGAGAAACTGGCAGCGACATCTGAAAATGCAGCGCGACTGGCCGCAGCAGGCGTTACATTTGCCATTGCCAATGTCGGGGATAGCAGCCATCAGGCGCGGCTTGCGACACAGCTTGCCGGCAATGCAGTCGCCAACGGACTGAGCTTCGATGATGCTTTGGCGGCGTTGACCACCGCCCCGGCGGACATGTTCGGCCTGACGGGGTATGGTCGCCTCGCGCCCGGCGCACCCGCTGATGTGGTTGGTTGGGACGGGGATCCTTTGGAGGTCGCGTCTGCACCCATCGCTGTCATCATTGCCGGCGAGCAGCAGTCACTCGAGTCCCGCCAAACGCGACTGCGTGACCGTTATCTCAGCCTGGATGAGAGTGAACGGCCGCGCGCTTTTACACGGCCATAACACTAAGACTTGGCGCGAGCGTTCAGACTTTCGATCAGTTCCGGCGTGATGGTTCCTGTCACGTTGAGAGACTGAGCGGTTTGATAGTCGCGAATGGCGGTCGCTGTATCCGGCCCAAGGGCTCCATCGGCGGAGCCAATGTTGTAGCCAAGTACGGTCAGGGCCTGCTGTGTCGCGCGTACTTGAGCCGCATTCCCGATGTTCCATGATTGCGCGCCGAACCGGCCATTGGCTGCTGCGTTGGCGCGGGAGGCGGTCCAGTCTTCAGACTGTACACGGGCATGGTTCACCGCTTCTGGTGAGACGCGCTTGGAAATTTCCATGACTTTTGCCGGTGCGCCTGCGTCGCCATTCTTGGCAGCGACCATGAACCAGTAAAGGGCTTCGGTCAGATTTGGGCTGATGCCGAGGCCTTGCTCGTACAGTACGCCGAGATTGTATTGGCTATCGACAATGCCGAACTCCGCGCCTTTTCGAAACCATCCAACGGCACCGGCATAGGTTTGCTCGCCGCCCTCGCCCTCAGCCATAAAGACGGCAAGGTCATGCATTGCTTTCACGTTGCCACCGTTTGCAGCCCGTTCCGTCCATTCCCGGGCCAGTGTCAGATCCTTCGGTACACCCGTACCTTTTTCGTGCAATTTTGAAAGCGTGTACTGAGCAATTGGCAGGCCCTTCTCTGCGGCCTGCCGCATCAGGACTGCGCCGCCTTTCAAGTTGCCATCGGCAAGCTGCTGTTGCGCTAGTTGGAATTGCGCGATGCCGTTCCCGGATGCTGCGGCATTTGCCAGCGTGTCGACTTTCGGGATCGGCGGGTAGCTCGTGGTCGGCTCAATACGCGCGGTCGCGATCATTGGCGTTGGTTCAATCAGTTCAGCCATCGGGTCGGATGGCTCTTCAGATGGTGCAACCTCGCCGCTCTTGTCTGCGGCCGCAGTCTCCAAGTCAGTTGGCGGCGCGACATCATCTTCGAACAGAAGGGCATCATCGGATGACTCGGCGGCTTCTGCGGGTGGCAATTCTGTTTCAATTAGACTCGCAGCCGCCCCATCGACGGGCGCGGCCAGTTCGGTTACCGAAGTCGGGGCCTGCTTACCGCGCAGATAAAGGTACCCGCCCACAGTGGCGCCCGTGATGATAACGGCTGAGGCCGCAGCATAGAGTGGGAGCTTTCCGTTTCCGAAGCGCAAGCCTTTGTCAGCCTGATCACTTGGAGGTGCAAGCGATGGGGAAGAATCCTTGCGACCCGACGACGCCGCAATCGCAGCGCGGCGAGCCATGTCGATATAGTTCGCAGCCGGCGAGGCGGCCTCAGGCTCGTCTTCTAGCGCCTCTGTAAACTCAGGGTCGGCGAATGCTTCTCCGGCCGGATCGACTTCCGTGTCGAATTCATCGTCTTCGAAAATATCCGATTCACGTGGCTCGGCAGAATTGTCCCCGTAGTCCTCAAGCTCGGCAAGTGCATCAAATCCGACTGGGGAAGGAGCTTCATCAGCATCGGCGAATGCGTCGTAGAAATCGTCTTCTGCATTGTCCGGATCTGCGTCAACTTCGAATTCGTCCTCGACGAGATCGTAGTCTTCTTCATAAGCATTTGACTTGGCGCTCGTCCCAGCTTCTATCTCGACTTCGTCGACTTCCTCTGTTTCGGTCCAGTCTGTGAGGAATGCGTCGCTGGTATCGTCATCTGCAATGTCCTCGGGCAGGCCGGGCTCAAACACTGCATCATATTCATCCGAGAGAAGATCAGACGATGCGTCTTCCTCTTCCTGGAATTCTTCGAGCAGGCGATCAGTCTCGTTCAGCGCATTCATGGTTGCCAAATCAGTTGGCTCGACTGCACCGGACTTGGAAGGCGCAGCGGTGTCTTCGAGCATTTCCAATCGCGTCGCGAGCGACGCCATCGCCTTCTGGATTGGCGAGAGGGATGCGCTGGTCTGGGTTTGCGCCTGCTCGAGTTTATCGGTGACACTTGATATCGCTTCGGAGAGCTTCAGGTCTGCGCGCTTGCGGTTCTCATCAATCTCGGTAGCGAGGGTCTGCAGGGCCTTGTCCTGGCGCGCTTGCAGGCGGTTGGCGACGGTCGCAACCTGATCCCCAATCTGGGAAATTGCCTCGGCGCTACGCTGCTCACTTGCATTGACCCGCTTGTCGAGGTTTGCGCCAAATTCTTCCATCCGTGTGCCGACCAGGTTACCAATCCGCCCGATCTCGGACGAGACCTTGTTCATGTCCTGAGTCTGACGATCTTCGCCTGCGACCAGTTTTTCGCGAACTTCGTTCAGACCGGTCTGAAGTTCGGCAACGGCTTCCTCACTGGCGCCCGAGGCCGCACGAGATATTTCTTCGGCCAGTTCTGCGCGGGCCGTGTCGACGGTACTGCGGACAGTCGTCATGATTTCGTCGAAGCGCGATTCAAACTCTGCCCGAAGGCGGTCTGCCAAATCAGGCTCGACCGTTTTCGACAGGGTCTCGATCTTGGCGTCAAGATTGTTGAATGTGGACTCAAGGCTGAGCAGGGCCGCATCCGTGGTGGTTTCTGCTCGGTTCAACCGGTCCTGTGTTTGAGCCAGTGTGGTTTCGACAGTCGCCAGGGATTTCGTAATCTTCGTCTCGACACTTTCCAGACGTGCATCGCTCTTGTCGACCTCAGACAGACGCAAGTTCACATGCGTTTCCAGATTGGATAGACGATCGGCAAGCTCGCGGGCTGTGCCCTCGGCGCGCAACTCTGCTTGGTCCACGGCGCGCTCGACGCGAGAGGCCGCATCGGACAGGGTCTGTTCGACCTTCACTTCCATGTTTTCAACGCGGTCGGTCAACTCGGTGAAGCCTGTCTCGACCCGGCCCTGAATGGCTTGGGCCTCATTCTGAGCCAGTTCGCTTTCTTCGAAGACATGGCTGGCAAGTTTGCCTAGCGCCTGTTCGAGTGATTTCAGCGCTTCGAGATTTTCGCGGGTCGTGTCGTCGGCTTCAAGCTTCTGCACTTTTGCCTGCAAAGCGGAATGTGTGTCCTTCAGTTCTTCGATCAGGCTATCCACATGGCCCGCTACGGCAGCAGAATTTTGCTCGGCCTCTTCCAGGCGAGCCACCAGGCCGAGGATCGTGTGGTCCATACCCGTTATGGCAAGTGTGGAGCGCGCTTCTGTTGCCTCAATGCGGCGCGTCAACGTGTCGAGCGTGTCGTTCGCCGCGTTTGCCGTTGGTCGGCGATTCTGGAAAGGATACGCAACTTCGTTTGGCCGGGGGGCATCGACCGACATAAGTAGCCGGTTCAGATATTCCCCCAAGGTGATGCCTTCAGCATGCGCTGCCTCGCGAGCGGCGTCGCGCGCGCGCTGGTCAATTCCTTTGACGCTCCAGGGCCCCGTCTGGCTCATCCCCACTCTCCTAAGCACTCATTTTGCCCGCGATTGTTAATGCTTCGGGCAAAATCATTCAGATTCAGCATCGGTGATGACAGGAGCCGGATTAAGGGCAGGTTAAAGGTAAAGAAAACCTCCAAATCCGGTAACTCTACCAAGGGAATCTGCGGGGAAACGAAGAATGCCAAAAAAGTTTACGTTGACGTTCGCGTAAGCCTTGATCTAGATTTGCGGAATGATGAACAATAAGCTCTCCAAGATTTCCGCTGCGGATTCCCGCACCTACACAATTTCCGAGCTTGCTCGCGAGTTTGGCGTTACGCCGAGGGCGCTGCGTTTCTACGAGGACAAGGACATGCTCCATCCCGCTCGGGATGGCATGACCCGGGTCTATTCCAATCGGGATCGCGCGCGGCTCACCATCATCGTCAGGCTAAAGCGTCTCGGCCTGCCGCTTGCCGATATCCGTGAAATCCTGGACCTTTACGTGCTCGATGACGGACAGCGCGCTCAGATGCGAATGTCGCTCGAGAAGTTCCGCAAGCAAGTGAAGGAGCTGGAAATTCAGAGAGGCGACATCGACACCGCCCTGACGGAGTTGCGCAAGGGCATCTCATGGCTGGAAACGCAAATTGCGAATACCGGCCCGTCTGATGAGAACAAGCGACAGCTTGCGGCATATGACGAAATTGCCCGCAGGCAGCTCGACGAAGTCTGATCTGCATCGACCAAATTGTGCCCCACCCAGCAGATGCTACGGTGGGGCAAATTAATTTGTACAAGCGCGCCGCAGATATCTGCGATTTTCGTGCTTTATTGACAGGAAATACAAAATGCCACGTTACGACGCGCCGATCCGCGACATGCAATTCATCCTGCAGGACCTGTTGCAGATCCAGAACTATTCAAACCTGCCGGGTTTCGAAGAGGCCACGCCGGACCTGGTGAATGCCATCCTCGAGGAGGGAGGCAAATTCGCCAAGGAAGTCCTGTTTCCGCTCAACGCTGTGGGCGACCAGCAAGGGTGTGTGCGCGGCGATGACGCCAGTGTAAAAACCCCGGATGGCTTTCCAGAAGCTTATAAACAACTCGTTGAAAACGGCTGGCCTTTGTTGTCGGCCGATCCGTCCATGGGCGGTCAGGGGCTTCCGCACGTTGTAAACATTGCTTGGACTGAAATGGTATCATCGTCGAACATGGCGTTCGGGATGTATCCGGGGCTGACGCACGGTGCCTATCAGGCGCTGATGGCGGGTGGCTCCGATGAACTCAAGGCCAAGTACGGGCCGAAGATGGCGTCGGCCGAATGGGCCGGTACGATGAACCTCACCGAGCCGCATTGCGGCACGGATCTGGGCCTGATGAAAACAAAAGCCGTGCCGCAGGGCGATGGCTCCTACAAGATCACAGGCCAGAAGATCTGGATTTCCGGCGGCGAGCAGGATCTGACGGAGAACATCATCCACCTCGTGCTCGCCCGCATCGAAGGCGCGCCAGAAGGCATCAAAGGCGTTTCCCTGTTCGTTGTGCCGAAATACATGGTGGGCGAAGATGGCTCGCTGGGCGAGCGCAATGCCTGTTCATGCGGTGGCCTCGAAGAAAAAATGGGCATTCACGGGAATGCGACCTGCGTCATGAATTATGACGGCGCGACAGGCTTTCTTGTTGGCGAAGAGCATAAAGGCATGCGCACGATGTTCGTCATGATGAATGAGGCGCGCCTCGGCGTGGGCCTGCAGGGTCTGTCCCAAGCCGTCGTCGCCTATCAGAATGCAGTCGATTTTGCGAAGGACCGTCTTCAGGGGCGTTCCCTGACCGGGCCAAAGGCACCTGAAAAGCCTGCCGATCCGATCATCGTTCATCCGGACGTGCGCCGCATGTTGATGGACCAGAAGGCATTCCTCGAAGGCGCGCGCGCGCTGACTTACTGGACGGCCTTCCAGGGTGACCTTCAGCACAAATCTCCAGATGAAAAAGTGCGGGAAAAGGCGGGCGACTATATGGCCCTTCTGACGCCGGTCATCAAAGCATACCTGACCCATATGGGCTTTGAGAAAGCCAATCAGGCGCTGCAACTTCACGGCGGCTCTGGCTTTACGCGTGAATGGGGTCTGGAGCAGATCGTCCGCGATTGCCGTATCACTCTTATTTACGAAGGCACCAATGGCGTGCAGGCGCTCGACCTCGTTGGCCGCAAGCTGGCGTCCAATGGTGGCCGGGCTGTCTTCAGCTTCTTTGGTGAAGTTGACGAATTCATCAATTCAGCCGATGGCGATGCCGATATGGCCCCGTTTATCGAGGGCCTGACGACACTGAAGGCCCAGTTGCAGGAGGCCACAACCTGGCTGATGCAAAATGGCATGACCGATTTCAACAATGCGGGCGCTTCCAGCCACGATTACCTGCACCTGTTTGGCCTCACAGGCTTGGCATTCATGTGGGCGAAAATGGCCAAGATTGCGCTGGAGAAGAAGGCGGCGGGCGATCCCTTCTATGAAGAGAAGCTCACAACCGGCTATTATTTTGTGGACCGGATGGTGCCGGATGGTGCTGCACACCTGGCCAAGGTGAAGACCGGCGCGAAGTCGATGATGGCCTTGCCAGCGGAGGCGTTTTAGCGCGCCAGTCCGATTTTGATGGCGCGTGGCCCAAATAAGTGGGTTTCACGCGCTATCACACAAAAAAATTATGCGATTCCGCTCGTTCTGACGTTGGGAGAGGGCTGGGAATTCCTCGGAGCGACGCTTACATGTTTACGTGAACGTAAGCGGCAAGCAAAAGCCGCCCAAAGCGGAGGAAGACGAATGCAGGCCAGCCCACTAGATGTCCCGAAGGCCAATTGGCGCCAGGACGAAGAGCTCGAGATTTTCTCTGACGCTGTTGGCCAGTTCTTCGAAAAGGAATGCGTGCCGCATGTGCCCCAGTGGCGCAAGGACGGTATTGTTCCGATGGAAATCTGGAAAAAGGCTGGCGAAATGGGCCTGCTCGGCGCATCCGTGCCCGAAGAATATGGCGGCGCGGGTGGTGATTTCCGTCATGAAGCCATCATCATCGAACAACAGCAGTGGAAGGGTGTCGACGGATTCGGCATAACCCTGCACAATGCGATTATTGCACCCTATATTGTCGCCTATGGCACCGAAGAACAAAAGCGGCGTTGGCTGCCCGGCATTTGTTCGGGCGAACTCGTAACCGCCATTGCGATGACGGAGCCCGGTGCAGGCTCTGACCTGCAGGGCATGAAAACGACCGCCAAGCGCGATGGCGGCGAATACGTCATCAATGGCTCGAAGACCTTCATCTCGAATGGCCAGACCGCAAACCTGATCCTCGTTTGCGTGAAGACGGACCCGACCCAGGGCGCCAAGGGCATTTCGATTGCCGTTGTCGAGACAGACAAGGTGGAAGGCTTCCGCCGCGGCCGGAACCTTGAAAAGGTTGGCCAGCATGCTGCGGATACATCGGAGCTGTTCTTTGATGAAGTGCGTGTGCCAGCTTCCAACCTTCTTGGCGAAGTCGAGGGCAAGGGCTTCATCCAACTGATGCAGAAACTGCCGCAGGAGCGCCACATAATCGGCCTTCAGGGCGTCGGCATGATTGAGCGTGCAATTCACGAGACCGTCGAATATGTGAAGGGCCGCAAGGCGTTCGGCGGTACGATTTTCGATTTCCAGAACACCCAGTTCAAACTGGCCGAATGCAAGACCGAAGCGACCGTCGCCAAAGTGTTTGCCGATCATTGTACGGAGCGCCTGCTCAAGGGAGAGCTCGACGCCGCCACCGCGTCCATGTCGAAATACTGGATCTCTGATCTCCAGTGCAAGATCGTCGACGAGTGTCTCCAGCTGCATGGTGGGTTCGGCTACATGGACGAATATCCGATCGCCCAGATGTATGCAGATGCGCGCGTTCAGCGTATCTATGGCGGCGCCAATGAAGTCATGAAAATGCTGATCGCGAGGACGCTCTAGTTTCCCATGCCTGACAGTCATCTCATTCGTGATGTCTTTCCGAAGCCGAGCCCGTCCTCGACATCGCTTGGCTTTGAACTCCTGGCGCTCGACATGAAAGCGCTGACAACCCGGGTGCGCTTTGAAGGCCGCCCGGAGTTCTGCAATCCGGCAGGCGTTATCCAGGGCGGCTATCTTGTCGCCATGATGGATGATACGATTGGCATGCTCGCCGGAATGAAGGCGGGCAAGACGAAGCTCCCTTCGACGGTTGATTTGCATACCCATTTTCTACGACCTGTCCGCAAGGGCGTCATCGAAGTTACAGCGCGTCTAAGGAATGTCGGCCGCACCATGTTGTTCGCGGAAGCCGAACTGTTTGATTCTCGCGGCAAGGAAGCTGCCCGTTCCACCGCGAGCCTGACCCTCAATCCGGTGTTGAAACCGGCAACCTGATTTTATGTTTAGAAGGAGCCTCTCCAATGACTGAAGCCTATATCTACGACGCGGTGCGCACGCCCCGCGGTAAAGGCAAGAAAAGCGGATCGCTGCATGAGATCACTGCGCTGAGCCTTGCGACCCAGGTTTTGCAAGCCATCCGTGACCGGAACGAACTCAATACATCGAATGTCGATGACGTGGTTCTTGGTTGTGTCAGCCCGGTTGGCGAGCAGGGCGCAGACATCGCGCGCGTTGCTGTACTGAACGCCGACTACGCCGAAACGACTGCAGGCGTTCAGGTTGATCGCTTCTGCGCCTCTGGCCTCGAAGCCTGTAATATGGCCGCGTCGAAGGTCATGACCGGCGAGGCCGATATGGCCATCGGCGGCGGCGTTGAAAGCATGAGCCGCGTGCCGATGGGCGCGTCCGGTGGTGCGTGGTCGTCTGATCCGCAAGTTGCCTTGAAAACATATTTTGCGCCACAGGGCATCGGCGCTGACACGATCGCCA
Source organism: Hyphomonas sp. UBA4505 (assembly GCF_002388685.1). Lineage (NCBI taxonomy): Bacteria > Pseudomonadati > Pseudomonadota > Alphaproteobacteria > Hyphomonadales > Hyphomonadaceae > Hyphomonas > Hyphomonas sp. UBA4505. The sequence continues at coordinate 148,885 of NZ_DGMZ01000011.1, forward strand.
CCAAGTATGGTTTCTCGCGTGATGACGTTGATGCGTTTGCCGTCGAAAGCCAGAAGCGTGCAGCAGCTGCCTGGAAAGAGGGCCGCTTTGCCAAGTCCATTGTTCCGGTAAAAGATCAGATGGGCGGCATCCAGCTGGCACATGACGAGCACATGCGCCCGGACGCTGACATGCAGTCGCTCGCCGCACTGAACCCGTCTTTCGCTGGCATGGGCGCGATGGGCTTCGATGAAGTCATCAAGCAGCGCTATCCTGAATTGGAAGCGATCAATCATGTGCACCATGCCGGTAACTCGTCCGGTATCGTGGATGGTGCTTCAGCGGTCCTGTTCGGCTCGAAGGAAATGGGCGAGAAGTTCGGCCTCAAGCCGCGCGCGCGCATCCGCGCCATGGCGTCCATCGGTTCCGAGCCGGGCATCATGCTGACCGGCCCGACCTATGTGTCCCAGAAGGTCCTTAAGAAGGCCGGCATGGAAGCCAGTGACATCGACCTGTACGAACTGAATGAAGCCTTTGCATCGGTCGTCCTGCTGATGATGCAGAACCTCAACATCCCGCATGAAAAGATGAACGTGAATGGCGGCGCCATCGCTATGGGCCACCCGCTCGGCGCGACCGGCGGCATGATCCTGGGCACGATGGTCGACGAATTGGAGCGCTCCGGCAAGGAAACCGCCCTTGTCACCCTCTGCGTCGGCGCCGGCATGGGCACCGCCACGATCATCGAACGCGTTTAATCAAGATACAGACGAACGGAATACACGATATGGAACTCGAAACATTCGGTTGGGACGTCGATGGTGACGGCATTGCGCACGCAGTCTTTGATGTGCCAGGCCGCAGCATGAACACGCTGACGGCAAAAGCTGTCGCTGATATCATCGCAATCTCCAAGGAAGTCGCGTCCAATGACGCCATCAAGGGCCTGGTGATCTCGTCGGGCAAGCCGAGCGGCTTTTGCGCCGGGGCGGATCTTGGTGAAATGAACCAGAGCGCTGGCGCCGGAAAGTCGCCTGCGGACATGTCCGAAGCAGAGCTGAAAAAGGCGCAATTCGATCGCGGCTTTTCGCTCAACAAGACGCTGCGCGAACTGGAAACCTGCGGCAAGCCGGTGGCCGTTGCGCTGAATGGCCTCGCCCTCGGCGGCGGTCTCGAAGTGGCGCTGGCCTGTCATTATCGCGTTGCGGCGAATGACAATCCGAAGCTGCAATTCGGCCTGCCGGAAGCCAAGATCGGCCTCCTGCCAGGCGCTGGCGGCACCCAGCGCCTGCCACGCCTGATCGGCGTTCAGGCCGCTCTGCCACTGATCCTGCAAGGTGAAAGCTTCAATGCCGAGAAGGCGCTCGCCATGGGTGTCGTTCAGGAACTCGCCCCATCGTCCGAAACGGTCGACAAGGCGAAGGCCTGGGTCAAGGCCAATCCGAAGGCGCAGGCGCCGTGGGATGAAAAGGGCTTCAAGGTTCCGGGCGGCGTCGTGCATCGTAGCCCCGGTGCGGGCCAGGTCGCGACCATGTCCAATGCCATGCTGATGGCCAAGACCTATGGCAACTATCCGGCCCAGAAGAACATCCTGTCCTGCATCTATGAAGGCATTCAGGTGCCGATCGATGCGGGTCTCCGGATCGAGACCCGATACTTCATCAACACCCAGCAGCGCCCGGAAGCGAAAGCCATGATCCGGTCCCTGTTCCTGTCGATGCAGGAACTGTCCAAGGGCGGCAACCGCCCGGCCGGTCATCCGAAGACCGAGTTCAAGAAGATCGCTGTCGTCGGTGCGGGCCTGATGGGCGCGGGCATTGCCTATGTGCAGGCCAAGGCTGGTATCCCGACTGTTCTCGTCGATGTCTCGAAAGAGAATGCCGAGAAGGGTAAGGACTATTCCCGCCGTCTCGTCGAAAAGGCCGTCTCGCGTGGCAAGTCCACACAGGAGAAGGGCGACGCACTGCTCGACCTGATCACGACGACCGACAATTATGATGATGTCAAAGGCGCTGACCTGGTCATCGAGGCCGTGTTCGAGAATGTCGAACTGAAAGCCAAGATCACCAAGATGGCTGAAGCTGTTCTCGACAAGGATGCTGTCTTCGGATCAAACACATCCACATTGCCGATTACAGGCTTGGCTGAAGCATCGGAACGCCCTGAGAACTTTATCGGCATCCACTTCTTCTCGCCGGTCGAGCGCATGGGGCTTGTCGAAATCATCAGCGGTGAAAAGACCAGCGAAGCGACCCTCGCCAAGGCGGTCGATTATGTGCTCGCCATCCGCAAGACGCCGATTGCTGTCAATGATAGCCGCGGCTTCTACACGTCCCGCTGCTTCGGCACTTATACGCGCGAGGGCATGGAAATGCTGGCAGAAGGCATCAAGCCAGCGATCATCGAGAATGTCGGCCGACAGTCCGGCATGCCGATGGGCCCGCTGGAAGTTTCCGACTCGGTCGGTCTCGACACCGCGCTGAAAGTGACGCGGGCAACCGCTGAGGCAGCTGGTATCGATCTGCAGACGGATGACCGGACGCAGTTCCTTGCATGGCTCGTCGAAGACCAGGAGCGTGTGGGCCGCAAGGCCGGAAAGGGCTTCTACGACTACAACGAAAAAGGCAAGCCGGAACGCCTCTGGCCAGACCTGAACACGCAGCTGGAAGTGAAGGTGGACGAATGCCCACCAGACCTGAAGAAAGAGCTGACCAACCGCTTCCTGATCCGTCAGGCTGTGGAGGTTGCCCGTTGCTTTGAAGAGGGTGTTATCACCGATGCGCGCGATGCCGACATTGGCTCCATCCTCGCTTGGGGCTTTGCACCGTATACGGGCGGTTGCTGTTCCTATATCGACCTGATGTGGGGCATCAAGGAATTCGTCGCCGAGGCCGACAAGCTTGCGGACAAGTATGGTGACCGGTTCCGGCCGGGCGACCTGCTCCGCGACATGGCATCCAAGGGCGAAGGCTTCTACGATCGCTTCCCGCCAGCCGGTAAAGCTGAGAAAGCTGCGGCGTAAATACTCGAATGTGAATATTTTTTCGCTTTAATCGAACAGTTGGAGGCCGGTCGCGATTATTTCAAGACCGGCCTTTTTTGTTGTTGACCCAAGCAACCAATGCGGGAAATGTGGTTCTGTGATCAACTTGGGTCACGGGGAAATTTGGGGAGAATTCTATGCTGAAATATGTAGCGGTTGTTGTGGCCGCTCTAACGTTGGGCGCTTGCGAAACAACGTCCAGCCGTCCGTATACGCCGTCGACTGCGAACATCATGGCGTTTCAATCCGCATTTGAGGACGATGAGCAAAAGGTCCAGTTGGCGGCGTTTACTACCGCAGAGGGCGTTGAAGGCGATATGACTTGCCGAGCGCTCGGCGCTTTGGAAGTAGCTCCAGGAAAAGCGCCGGTTGCCTTTATTGAGGGCGCGATGCGAGACGAACTCTTTGCCGCCGGGGTTTACGATCAGACCAACGGAACAACAATCGATGGTGAAATCACGCAGTTGGATTTCAACTCATTTGGGACTGGATCCTGGAAGATTGGGCTCAAGCTTTCGTCTGAAGCTGCGCCCGATGGCTATGAAGTATCTACGGACTATAGCTTCAAAACGAGCTACTCGGCGCTCAAAGCTTGCCAGAACGTGATTGATGCTTTTACGCCGGCCGTGCAAGAGCTGATAGGTAAGGCAGTAGCTGACCCCCAGTTCGCAGGGTTGGTCGCGGAATAGAGTTCCGGTTCGTCTACTTTGTATGAGCTTGAAACGTAGAGGGCCGGAGCATCGTTGCTCCGGCCTTCTTATTTAGTCAGTAATCTAATCGCCTAGCGCTTGGCGCGGGACCACCAGCCGGCGCGTTTTGGCTCGGCCTTTTTGGAGGGCTTTGCGGCAGGCTCAGGAATGGGGTCTGGCGCAGCCTGTTCGACCATGGCGGGCGCCACTTCAGGCTGAGGCTCCGGGGCTGGCGTTTCTGCAACAGGCTCTGGCTCTGAAGCAGGCTTGGATGCTGGAGTGGGTTCAGCTTCAACAGGATCGTTGGTCTCTGGTGCATCGCCGGTGTCGGCTGCCACAGGGGCTTCCTTCTTCTTGCTGCGGGATCGGCGGGGGCGCTTCGTCTTGGCCGGCTTTTCCTCACTGTCACCAGAAGTCTCTTCCGTCTTCGGTTCGTCCGGAGCAGTTTCAGCTTCTGCGGTTACCGGCTCCTCTACTTTGGCCTCGGACGGCGGAACATCGTCCAGCATTTCCGGAGCGCTCGCAGCGAGGCCGTCCAGATAGGCGCCGCCATCTGTTGGCGCTCCATCGGCTGCCTCGTTGCGGGTGTCTGAAGACCGGCGCCGCCGACGACCTCCGCGACGGCCTCGGCGGCGGCGCTTGCGAGGGGCGCCATCCTCTGAATCGTCGTCACTGTCTGACGCGGCCTCGGCGGTGTCATCGCCGTCATCCTCGGCGTCCTCGCCGTCGAGCCGGGATTCATCGTCTTGCGACTCAGCTGCCTCTTGTTTGCGGCCACGACCGCCTCGGCGCCGACGGCGCTTGCGGCGGGTGCTTGTGGATTCGTCATCTTGATCAGCAGAGGCTTCGGACGTGTCGTCTTCGCTCTCGTCATCTTCATCCTCGTCATCACTGACGATTTGCTTGCTCGGCTTGGCGAGCGAGCGTGGTGGCTTGCGCTTCTTCGGCTTTCCATTCGGGTCGCGCTCTGCATCGATCACGAAATCGCCTGGCAGCATGTCTTCTGACGAGTGAATCGAGACAGCAAAGCCGGCCACCTGTTCGACTTCGACCAGCGCTTCGCGCTTGTTGTTTAGCAGGTAGAGCGCGACATCGGTCGGAGCCTTCACGGAAATGGCTTTCAGGCCGCCCATGGAGGCGCGGGCCTCGATGGCCCGGATCAGCTGAAGTGCCGCCGACGGGATAGAGCGGCGACGGCCAGTGCCGTTACACGCTTCGCACGGATCGGAGGTTGCCTGCAGCACGCCCTGACGGCGACGCTGGCGTGAGATTTCCATCAGGCCGAATTGAGAGATGCGACCATGCTGGACGCGGGCCCGGTCCACCTTGAGGTGGTCCTTCAGCTTTTTCTCGACGGCGCGATTGTTCTTGTTCTCGTCCATGTCGATGAAATCGATCACGATGAGACCAGCCAGGTCGCGCAGGCGCATCTGGCGGCAGGCTTCCTCAGCTGCCTCGAGGTTCGTCCGCACAGCCGTCTGCTCAATGTTGCGCTCACGTGTCGACTTGCCGGAGTTCACATCGATCGCAACCAGGGCTTCGGTCTGGTTGATGACGAGATAGCCGCCGGATTTCAGTTGGACGGTCGGGGAGTAGATGGAATCGAGCTGCTGCTCGACCGCTTCGGCCACGAAAAGCGGGTCTTCCTCTTTCCATTGCTGAACCTTCTTGGACTGGCTCGGCATGATGAGCTTGGCGAGATCCTTCGCTTCGCGATAGGCCTCTTCACCATGAACAAGGACCTCCTCGATATCCTTGTCGAACATGTCGCGCATTGCCCGGTGGACGAGACCGCCCTCGGCATTGATCAGCATCGGAGCTTCGGATGTCAGTGTCTTCTCGACAATGTTTTCCCAAAGCTTGGAAAGATATTCATAGTCACGCTTGATCTCGGCCTTGGTGCGCTTGGCGCCTGCGGTCCGCACGATCAGGCCCATGCCGTCCGGCACATCCAGCTCGGAGACGATGGATTTCAGGCGCTTGCGGTCTGCGCCATTGACGATCTTGCGGGAAATGCCGCCTCCGCGCGGCGTGTTCGGCATCAGGACCGAGTAGCGACCGGCGAGGGAGAGATAGGTGGTCAGGGCTGCGCCCTTGTTGCCACGTTCTTCCTTGACGACCTGGACAAGCATCACCTGACGGCGACGAATGACTTCCTGGATCTTGTAGCGCTTGGAGATCGAAGCCCGGCTGGACTTCTTCCGGCGGGGTGCGGCGGCAGCCTTGGCTTCACCGCTTTCATTATCGGTGGAGTCTTCCGACTCGTCAGAGTCATCGTCGCTTGCATCGTTGTCGACGTCGTCTTCATCGTCGATGTCGACTGCATCGCCATCTTCATCATCGTCGTCTTCGATCTGGGCAGCGGCCTCTTCGGCTGCTTCCTTCAGCAGGGCTTCGCGGTCTTCCGCGGGCAGCTGGTAATAGTCGGGGTGGATTTCGCTGAAGGCCAGGAAACCGTGGCGATTGCCGCCATACTCAACGAATGCCGCCTGAAGCGACGGCTCTACACGCGTTACTTTTGCGAGGTAGATGTTTCCGCGGAGTTGTTCGTTGCCAGTTGTTTCAAAGTCAAAGTCGTCGACCTGACCATTGTTGACGATCGCAACACGGGTCTCTTCCGTGTGCGAGGCGTCGATTAGCATGAGTTTGCTCATGTAAAGGAACCTTATGAGCCGGCGCAGCAGCTTTGGATGCGTCAACGCACCTCAAGCCAGCCGCAGGGCCGGTCTGTAAATTTAGGGGGAGGATACGGTCACGCCGACCCGACTGCCCCATGGGCAGTACAGGAAAATCGGTTTTGACTACTGCACCCGCGTACATCTTCTCTGCTTTCCGGAGCGCGGCGCCCGCTTGCCTTTTCGGTGAAGCCGGGATCGCTGTCGCGACGTTGGGAAACTTGCTTGGTAGGCCTGATTGGCGGCTACCGGATGATACTGCCCAATTTTGACCGTCAAGAAAAGACCAAAAAGGGCGCTGAGGCTGTGTAATACGTAACCTGTGGTCAATGCTGGGTTAATAATCGGTCTGGTAGGGAAAACCTTCGAATCTGGAATACATGCGATCCTGATGACTATTTTACGCTTTGTTTGCCTTGTGATTGCCTGTCTGGGTGCGGGTTTTGCCGCATCCGCCGATGTCAGCCGGGTGCAGGTTGTTGGCAATGGAGAGCCGACTCGAATCACCGTGTGGGCAGATTCCGAGCAGGAAGGTCGCGCCTTCCTTGCCGAATCGGGAAACGCTCGCAGCCTCGTGCTGCCAGTTGATGGGCCAGTGACCCCTGCTGTGGGTGATGGGGGTGGTGGTGTTGCCACCTGGGCGCTCTCCGAGGGAACGCTCAGCTTCGCGCTTGAGCGCCCGTTGATGGTCGCGCGGACCTTGTCCCTGCCACCTGCGGGCAACGAGCCATCCTACCGGGTAATCGTTGACCTTCAGACCGTGTCGGCCGCGCGCTTCAGCAGCGTGGCGAAGAAAGATATGCGCAAGCTTGCCTCCTATCAGGCCAAAAAGCGCAAGGAAGAACTCGCAATTGAACTCGCATCAATGAGACCTGATGCTCCGTTGCCAGCGTCCCAGCGCGTCGCAAACCAATCCTACACGGTTGTTATCGATGCGGGGCATGGTGGTAAGGACCCGGGTGCCATGGCGATTACAGGCGGTGTGGAAAAGGACATCACCTTGCGGGCGGCACTCGCACTCAAGAATATCCTTCAGGCGGACCCCCGCTATACGGTGCGGCTGACGCGCGACACGGATGTCTATGTCGACCATGAGGTGCGCGTCAGCATGGCGCGCGATTGGGGCGCTGACCTGTTCATTTCCTTACATGCGGACGCTGCGGCCAGTCGCGACGTTGCCGGCGCATCCGTCTATACGATCAGCGCGAGTGGTGAGCGCCGGATCGACAAGGAAGCCAATCGCAACAATTGGCGCATTCCGCTCGAGGACGGCGCCCCGCAACGTGTCAGTGGCATCCTCGAAGATCTCGTAAAGCGTGAAACCAAGACGCACTCGTCTGAATTTGCGGAAATGCTTCTGCCGGAACTGGAGAAGTCCGGCCCTGTGCTGCGCAATACACACCGCGAGGCAGGCTTCTATGTTTTGCTGGCGCCGGATGTTCCGGCGGTGCTTCTGGAAATGGGCTTCGTGACGAACCGGGCCGACGCAAAGCGCCTGCAGTCCGACCGCGACCTGCGCAATGCCATGTCGGCGGTCAAGCGCGGCATCGACCGCTTTTTTGACAAGCAGGACATTCTGTTGGCGGGACAGGGCTAGAGCGGGGGAAATCCCTTGCAGCGGCGCACCGTTACTGAGAAGTTGGCTCCTATGATATTGTTGCGTTTTCTTGTGGCGTCGTCGCTTCTGGCGCTGTCAGCGTCGTGTTCAAGTGGTGGATTGAGCCATTTGGATTCTTCGCTCGTCCACAATGGTCGTCCGACTGAGGCCGAGGCGTACAGCGATTTTCTGATCGCGCGCTTTGCGGCGATGACCAATGATCCCCAAAAGGCGGCCGAGCATTACGCTCTGGCGATTGATTCTGCACCGGAGAAATCTGGTATTGCTGATCGCGCCTTGTTTGCGTCGCTTCTGTCTGGCGATTATCGCGAAGGCGTGCGGGTGGCGAAGCGGGCAAACACCCTCGGCAGCGAGGCCGCTCTCGTTAGATTGACCCTGGCTGTGGAAGCTCTTCGGGTCGGTCGGGAAGATGACGCGAAGCAAATGCTGGAGCAGTCTCGTTTCGGGCCGTTCAACCGCATGATTGCGCGCGGACTGTCGGCTTGGCGCGTAGTTGATACACAAGGGACGGATGCTGCCGTCCGGTATCTCGAAGATGGCCTGTCTGGCGATCCACGGCTGGACAGCGCAACGCTCTACATGATGGGGCTGATCGAGATGTCGGCCGGTAATGATGATGCCGCGCTGTCGGTTTTTGACACGCTGTGGGATTCGAGCGCCCGCCTTGCCGTTGGTGTGGAAGCACACGCCCAGTTGTTGGCCTCCCGTGGCCAACGTGACAGGGCGTTGGAAATTCTGAATACGTTTGACGAACAAGTTGGCCATAACGCCTCTATTGCGCGCCTGAGCCAGGCGATTGCATCGGGCGACAAGATCAAGGTTCGGAGGCTGACCCCGGATGAGGGGGCCGCGCTGGCCATCTATGTTCCGGCGGCCGCTTTGATGAGCCAGACAAGCGATGATGTCTCAGCCGTATACTTCGTGCTGGCGCTGGCACTTGATCCGGAGCTTCACGTTGCGCGATCCCTCTGGGCACAATCTCTCTCGAATGCGGAACGCTGGGACGAAGCCATTGGCGTGCTGGCGCGTGTGCCTGAAACGTCAGCTTTCTATGCTACTTCGCGGGGGCAGATCGCCTGGGCCCTGCAGCGCAGTGGACGCAGTCAGTCTGCCCTCGCCGTTGCCGCCGAGGCCCTGGACCATTCTCCGGACAGGGGCTTGCAGATCCAGATTGCAGACCTCTATCGCGCTGTTGGGAGACAGGAACAGGCAGAGGCCTTGCTGACAGAGATCATCCGCGATGATGCAAGCCACAAGCGTGAGGACTGGCGATTGTTCTATGCGCGCGGTGTATCACGTGGAGAGCTCGGCGACTGGCCCGAAGGTGAGCGCGACTTGCTGAAGGCTTTGGCTCTGCAGCCGGACGACGCATCACTGCTGAATTATGTCGGCTATTCCTATGTTGATCGGGGTGAGCACCTCGACTTCGCCATGGATATGATCCGACGGGCTGCGGAGATGGAGCCAAATGAAGGCTATATCATCGACAGCCTTGGCTGGGCGCACTACCGGCTGGGGGATTACGAGACTGCTACGCAGCATCTGGAACGCGCAGTCGAGCTTGAGCCTGGCGATCCTGTTCTGAACGATCATTTGGGTGACGCCTATTGGCAGACCGGCCGCAAGCTTGAGGCGCGATTCCAGTGGCGGCGTTCGTTGACGCTCGATCCTGCGGATGGCGAGCGCGACCGAATTGAGGCCAAGCTGGTCGCCGGTCCGAACGTGCCATTGGTCAAACAGGCTGAATCTGGTGCAGGCGCGCAACTTCCCAAGCCTGTTCGTCCCTAGTCGCTGTGGCAGTCTGACATGCCGACATCTCTCGCGCCCGCCAAGGTAAACCTGTTCCTGCATGTCGGAACCGTACAAAAAAACGGCCGTCATCCGCTCGATTCGCTCGTCATGTTCGCAGGGCCGGAAGCGGCCGACCGGGTATCTGCTGAGTCCGCAGATACTCTGACCCTCAGTGTCACGGGGCCACGATCCAGCGGCCTGGAAGTCGGTGGTGACAATCTCGTCCTGCGCGCAGCGCAAGCTCTGTGCGTGGCCGAGGGCAGATCGCACGGTGCTGCGCTGACGCTTGACAAGCATCTTCCCGTGGCAGCGGGAATTGGCGGCGGTTCGGCGGATGCCGGCGCGACGTTGCGCGTTCTTCAGAAATTGTGGTCATTGGAGCGCGATCTTGTCCGACAGGTCGCGGTGCCGCTGGGCGGCGATGTGCCTGTTGCGCTGGAAGGGCGGACGGCGTTGATGCAGGGCGAAGGCGAACAAGTTCGCCCGCAAAAGAACCTCCCTCGATTGCCAGCTGTTCTGGTGAATCCAGCGGTCGACTGCCCGACCGGGCCGGTTTTCCGGGCCTTTGACGCAGAAGGGGGCAAAAGTGCTTTCAGCGCCCTCGAAGCCGTGCCTGAAATGCGTTCGCCGGAAGAGTTGATCGCATGGCTGGCGCACCAACGTAACGATCTTCAATCCCCAGCGGTGCGCCTTGTACCAGCTATCGGGGAGGTGCTTGACGTCCTCAATGTGGTGCCGGGAAGTCGTCTCGTAAGAATGAGTGGATCGGGCGGAACCTGTTTCGCGCTGTTTGCAACCGATGAAGACGCGCAGTCTGCGGCAAGGGATCTTGAGTGCGCCCATCCCAAGTGGTGGATTCGTGCAACAAGCTTGGGGGACGCGCGATGACGATTTTCTACCTCGTTGCCGGAGCGGCGTTGATTTCTTTCGTCCTGTGCACCCTGGCGCGTCATTTGCCGCTGCTCGATGCTCCGGATGGTGGCCGTAAACAGCAGGCAGCGCCTGTGCCTCGCACGGGCGGGATCGGTATCTTCGGCGCGATCCTGATTACGCTGGGTGCGTTCGCGGTCATGGCAGAACCCTCGTCATTGGCTCAGATGCCCGCGGGCAGGATTTTGTTTGCAGTTGCGCTAGCCGTCACGCCTTGGGCAATCGGCTTCCTCGATGACTGGCTCGGCCTGTCAGCCTTGTTGAAGCTCGCGCTGCTGTGCGGTTGGGCTGTCATTGCGGCCATACCATTCTTCATGTCGGGCGGGACAGGTGGATGGCTCCTTGGTATTGCGGTCATTGTCTGGCTGATCGTGATTACGAATGCGGTCAATTTCATGGACGGCGCCAACGGCCTCGCGCTGGGATCGATTGCGATCATGCATGTGGCTTTGTTCCCGCTCTTTGCCGTGCTGATGCTGTGCTTTGGTAGCTGTGTACCCGACCCGATCGGGGAATTTGCCATGATCGCCCAGTTCGCCATGTTCGGAGCTGTGCTAGGCTTTCTTGTGTGGAACTTGCGAGGCGGCCTCTATGCCGGAGACTGCGGATCTCTAGGCGCCGGCGGACTGTTTGGCTTGATGGCCGTCTACCACCTTGGCGACGGCATGGACGGCGTTCGCGCCGCGCTTCTGGCGCTCACGCTTGCCCTGCCGTTTCTGATTGACGTCTTGCTGACGCTAGCGTGGCGCACATTCAAGGGGCGCAATCTTCTTCAGGCGCACACCGATCACGCCTATCAGCGGCTGATTGCCCGCGGTTGGGGCCACCTCAGTGTCGCGACCTTCTGGTGGAGTATGACACTGATTTGCGCGGTGATGGGTGTGGTCACCATGTTTGGCGCAGCAGAGTCCACTGACCAGGCCGATGATTTCCCGGTTCTACAATTGACGGCACTGGTTGCCCTTGCCGCTATCGGATCAGTCTTTTGGTGGCTCGAACGCTCGCGGACTCAGTAGGCCCGGCTAACGCAGAAATCGGCCAGATCTTCGAGTGCGCTGCGATAGGGGGACTCTTCGAGCGTTCTCAGCGCGCCCTTGGCCAGCGCAGCATAGGCCTCGGCCTCCTGAACGGTGGCGTCTGCAGCCCCAGTGGCCCGGATCAGATGAACAGCGTGAGCCAGATCGGCGTCCTGTTGCGTTTCGGAATTCATGGCTCGGTCCCAGAACAGACGGTCTTCATCTGAGCCGCGTCGCTTCGCGACGATGACGGGCAGTGTAATTTTGCATTCGCGGAAGTCATCGCCAACTGATTTGCCAATTACCGACGTGGTGCCACCATAGTCCAGCACGTCATCGATGATCTGGAAGGCGAGACCCAGATTCTTGCCGTATGTGGCAAGCGCATGAGCGTGATCATCACTACCGACCGACATGGCGCCGGTCTCGGCAGCGGCCTCGAACAGCGCGCCAGTCTTCGCTTCAATAATTGCCAGATAGTCTTCGGTTGGCAGATCCCGGGCCTGCATCGCGGCCAACTGGCGAACTTCGCCTTCGGCAATCACCGTGGATGCTGTGGCGAGCCGGTTCAGGATTTCGAGACTGTTGGTTTCAACCAGCAGGTTGAATGCGCGCGCAAACAGGAAGTCCCCCACCAGGATGGAGGCCTTGTTGCCCCAAATTGCCTTGGCAGCAGGTTTCCCGCGTCGCAGATCGCTTTCGTCCACCACGTCATCGTGCAGCAGCGTGGCGGTGTGGATGAACTCCACGGCCGCTGCAAGAGCATGTGTTGCCTTGTTCGGCGTGCCCACGGCATGTGCAGAAATGAGGGTTATCAAGGGTCGCAGGCGCTTGCCGCCCGCCGACACAATGTAACCGGACAGATCCGGAATGACCGATATCGGGCTTGCTGCGCGGGTCGCCAGCAAGGTCTCGACCTCACCGAGGTCCTTGGCCACGAGCGTTTGCATCCGATCCACAATGGAACCGACTGCCTCTTTGCCTCTTGGTTTTGGCGCAAGGGTCACGTTTTCACTGGCTCCCATCATTTCTCTGACGAAATGGGAAATAGTCGTAGGATGGGTTCGCATCAAGCGCGACGTGGCACCCCGACGCATCTCACAGCGAAGTGTTGTGGCGAATCCTCGCCGTGTGTGCGAAACATTCAGGCAATTGGGCCGTTGAGAATATTCCAACAAGGAAGGGTTCCCACATGAAGCCATATGCAATTCTGCTCGCCGCTGGCCTGCTCGCTGCATGTACGTCGAACGCGGCCTACGGGCCCGCATCCAAGTCCGGAGCGATGGGCTATTCCAGCCAACAGATCGAAACGGGCCGATACCAGGTCTCCTATACCGACTCCAGTCCGTCGAAGGCGCGTGACCGGGCCTTGCTGCGTGCAGCTGAACTGACGCTTCTGGAGGGCTCTGACTGGTTTGAGATAACCAGCAGCTTTGCCGAACGCAGTGAAGACAGCCGTAGCGGTGGTTCCAGCGTCTCCATTGGCGGTTCATCGGGCTCTCGCGGCCACAGCAGCGTCGGGGTCGGCGTAGGGATCGGCATTCCGCTAGGGGGTGGCAATAGCGGGTCGGTTACCGAAGTCCTCGAAATCGTCACCGGCAAAGGCGACAAACCTGATCGGCCGAGTGTCTATGATGCCCGCTCAGTGGATATCAATCTGCGCGGTTCGGCGACCGAATGAAGGAAGTCTTTCGCACCAATGATGTCGTCAAGCTGAGCTATGTTGAGCACCTGCTGCAGGAGGCGGGCATCGAATATTTCATCGCTGATCAGCATATCTCCGCTGTCGAGGGCAATATCGGCGCGTTTCCGAGGCGCGTCATGGTGCCGGAGGAATTGTTGCCTGCTGCCGACGCAGCCTTGGCCGAAGTCGAACGCGGCTAGTGGGGCAGATCACAGAAGATACCCTTTACCAGGGGCGGGTCACCCTGTTCCAACCTGAAAAGGGCTTCAGAGCCAGCACAGACTCGCTGATGCTGGCCGCGGCCCTTCCCGAAAAGTCCGGCGGCGCGGCCCTTGAAATAGGCTGTGGATGCGGTGGGGCGCTGATGACGGCCGCATTTCGATTGTCGCAGATGCAGGTGACAGGCGTGGATATTGATGCGGTCATGACTGACCTCGCACGGCAATCTGTCTCGTCAAACAATTTCAAAGACCGAGTGAGTGTCGAGACTGGCAATGCCGCCGAATGGGTACGCGACAAGGAAAATCGGTTCGATCTGGTTTTTGCAAACCCGCCATATTTCGAGCCAGGAAGGATCTCCGCGCCGGGAGCGGAGAAAGCTGGAGCATATCTCGAATCCCTCAGCCTCGATGGTTGGATCAAGGCGATGGCGTTTGCGGCCAAGCCGCGTGCGCCCATTGTGATAATTCATCGCGCTGCCGAACTCGCCCGAATTCTCGCTGTGCTGGATCGCCTGACGGGAGAGATTACCGTTCTGCCCATCGCGCCGAAACATGGCGAAGATGCGCGCCGGGTTTTGGTGCGGGGACGCAAGGGATTGAGACGGGGAGAGGTACGTTTGCTCGCGCCCCTCGTCACTCACACCGCCGACGGTGAGGCCAGCGAAGCGCTGGATGCGATCCGTCATGGCAGGGCGATCGACTGGTAATCCAGATTTTCTGGGAATTGCCACATTTGCAGGCTAGGGTCTGAATTGAGGTAAGGGCATAGAAAAAGGAGTTGGCCATGTTCGGCCTGTTGTTCTTCGGCTTTCTGTTCATTGGTCTGGTCCTGGCCTTGCTGGGGCATGGCGGGTTTTACCGCATGGTCACCGGGCGCGGGGCAGGGTCAAATGATCATGATGAATCTCGTGGGTCATTCTGATCGCATTCCCGTGCTTGCTTCGCCCTGCGCACGGCTGTAACCCGACACCCAATCGATATTCGGATCTGCCCCATGACCGCACCCAAAGCGCACGCCAAACCGAAATCCTTTCAGGACCTCATCCTGACACTTCAGGCCTATTGGGCCGATAAGGGCTGCGCGATCCTGCAGCCCTATGACATGGAAGTCGGCGCCGGCACCTTGCACCCGGCGACTGTGCTGCGGGCATTGGGGCCAAAGAACTGGCGTGCTGCCTATGTCCAGCCCTCGCGGCGGCCGAAGGATGCGCGTTATGGGGAAAATCCCAACCGGCTCGGCCATTATTACCAGTTCCAGGTCATCCTGAAGCCTAATCCCGACGATTTGCAGGACCTCTATCTGGAAAGTCTCTACGCCATTGGCATCGACCCGACTGTTCACGATATTCGCTTCGTCGAAGACGACTGGGAGAACCCGACTGTCGGCGCCTGGGGCCTTGGCTGGGAAGTCTGGTGCGACGGGATGGAAGTCAGCCAGTACACCTACTTCCAGCAGGTTGGCGGACTGGATGTGTTCCCGGTCTCTGGCGAATTGACCTACGGGCTCGAACGCCTCGCCATGTATGTGTTCGGCGTCGACAATGTCTATGATCTGCCCTTTAACGATCCGGACAGCGCAGTGCCGCTCTCCTATGGCGACGTGTTCCTCGAAAACGAGAAACAACAATCAGCGTTCAATTTCGAGCATTCCGATGTCGAGATGTTGAAGCGCTGGTTTGCCGATTGCGAGAACCAGTCGAATGCCCTGCGCGATGCAGGCAAGCCGTTGCCAGCTTATGATTACGCCCTCAAAGCCTCGCACACGTTCAACCTGATCGACGCACGCGGCGCCATCAGCCCGACCGAGCGTCAGGCCTATATCGCCCGCGTCCGAGACCTCGCCCGCGGCGCCGCTGCGCAATGGGCCAAGCAGGAAGACGTTTCCGCCTAGATTTAACCTCTGACTGATTTGGTCATTCGGCTTCATGGGGATAGTCTCTTCCGGTGTGGGAGGACGCGTCATGTTACGTTGGATACTTGTTTGCCTTGTCGGTCTGTGTCTCGTGCTTGGCGCGGACGCGAAGACCAAACGTGCCCTGATCGTCGGTGTCGGCGACTATGAGCAATTGCCAGACCTGCAAAAGACGACCGGAGACGCCACGGGCTATTCCGAAGCGTTTGGGGGCGAGCTGGGCTTTGAAGTCACGCGCCTGATAGACCCTGGCACGATCGACTTTCTCGAGGCACTGGACGCTTTTCTTCAATCCATTGAGCCCGGCGACGAGGTCGCTTTCATCTTTTCCGGACACGGCTGGTCGGATGGCGCCGACAATTTTCTGGCCATGACCGATGCGCCGCTGGAATCTTCTGAATTCGCGCTGCGCCGCCAGACTGTGTCGCTATCGACTGACGTGCTGGCAGAGATCAAGGCGCGCAAGCCGGGCCTGTTGTTTGCCATCGTGGATGCTTGCCGGGACAATCCCTTCGATACAGGAACCCGCAGCGTGACGCGCGGACTGTCGCGGCTGGAGATCGTGCCGGGCACACTCGTGGTCTATGCGGCAGGCACCCGCCAGAAGGCGCTCGACCGGCTGGGGCCGGAGGATGAGTCCCCGTATTCGGTCTTCACGCGCAGCCTGTTGCCGCGCCTCAGCGATCCGGCCAATCCCTTGTTGCGCAGCGTGGACGAAACTCGCAGCGAGGTCGCGATGCTCGCCTCCTCCATAAATCATGAGCAGCGCCCCGCAATCTATTCCGACGTTTCGCTCGACTATTGTTTTTCCGGGGAGTGCCGCCTGAAGACGGTGCTGGACCAGGAGACGATGGATTGGGTCGAAATCTCCAGCGTGGGCTATACGACCGTCGATCCTTGCACCAAATACGCCCGCCATCTGGAGCAATATCCCGACGGGAAGTTCGCCGAGGTGGCGCGCCGGAACCTCGCTAATCCGCCCTGTGCCCGAACGCGGTTGCAGCTGAAATCTGTATCCTGGTTCGGAGACTTGGACGGCCACACGGACGAAGTCTATGGCGTAGACTACAGCCTGAGCGGACGCTACGTGGCAAGTGCATCAGCCGATCACACGGCGCGTCTCTGGATCGTCGGCATGACTCCAAGCCTTTATGGCCAGTCGACCGAACTGAAAGGCCATACCGCGCCGGTCCTGACTGTGCGGTTCAGCCCAAATGAAGAGCGCCTCATCACGGCGTCCGAAGACGGCACGGCGCGCATCTGGAGCGCGCTGGGCGAGGAGGCGCGGCTGGTGCTTGATGGACATCTGGGCGTTGTTTCCTATGCTGAATACAGCCCCTTCGGGGACCGGGTGGTTACGGCCTCATATGACGAAACCGCACGTATCTGGGACGCCCGAACGGGCGAGGAGGTGTCGCGCCTGACAGGGCACTCCGGCGCAGTCCGTTCCGCGCGGTTCAATTTTGATGCAAGCCGGATCGTCACAGCGTCGAATGATGGTACGGTCCGCGTCTGGGATGCGGAGACGGGCGAGCAGCTCCGCATGGTCGAATCCGGTGAGGTTCCGGCTACTTACGCCACCTTCAGCCAGGATGGAGACCGCATTCTTGTCGCCTCAGCGGACAAGGCGGCCCGTATTTGGAGCGCGGACGGTGAAGTTCTCGAACTGACCGGCCATGATGCTCCACTGTGGAATGCCGCTTTCAGTGCAGACGGGGAATTCGTGGCGACCAGTGCGATGGATTTGTCCGGCAAGATCTGGGATGCCGAGACCGGAGCCCTGCTTGCCGGGGTGCAGGATCTGAGTATGTTCGGCGCCAACTGGATTGAGTTTGCGCCGGATGGCAAGAAGCTGGTCGTGTCCATGAAGGGCGGCGCATTGCAACTCTGGCAGCTCACTTTTGGGGCTGACTAAGCGCCCCATCTGCACGTCCGGTGCTTGACCCTGCCGCCCGCGCTAGTATGCCGTGCAGGCTTGTAACTACTGGCTGGACCCCTTCATGGCAGACCTGATTCTCGAACTCTTTTCAGAGGAAATCCCCGCGCGCATGCAGGCGAAGGCTGAGAGTGATCTCGGTACTGCACTGGAAAAGGCGCTGGGCGAGGCGGGGCTGAACTGGTCGAAGCTGGAAACGGCCTCTGGCCCGCGACGCCTGACGGTGTTCATGGATGGCCTGACAGAGCGCTCTGCGGATGTGAAGGAAGAGCGCAAAGGCCCGAAGGTCGGCGCGCCGGACAAGGCGGTCGAGGGCTTCCTGCGTGGCGCGGGGCTGAGTGACATCAGTCAGGCCGAAGTGCGCTCCGATCCGAAGAAGGGCGACTTCTACGTTGCCGTGATCGAAACGCCGGGCCGCGATGCGACCGATATCATTGCCGAAGCTGTGCCTGCCATCATTCGCGGTTTCCATTGGCCCAAGAGCATGCGCTGGGGCACGGGTGACCTGCGCTGGGTGCGCCCGTTGCAGCGGATTGTCTGTGTGCTGGACGGAAAAGTGGTGCCATTTGAAGTGGATGGCATTTCCAGTGGCGACGAGACCGAAGGCCACCGCGTGCATGGCCGTGGGCCGTTCAAGGTAACTTTTCGCAAGGATTATGAGAGCCAGCTCAGTGGCGCTGGCCATGTGAAGCTGACGCGCGATGCGCGGCGGGAGGTGATCCTCGCCGGCATCGAGAAGGTTTGCGCCGAGGCTGGCCTCGAATGGATTGAAGACAAGGGCCTGCTCGAAGAGGTCGTTGGCCTCGCCGAATGGCCGGTCGTCGTGCTCGGCGACATGGACCCGGCCTTCCTGGCGCTGCCGCCGGAAGTGATCCAGCTATCCATGCGGACACACCAGAAATATTTCGCCGTTAATGACAGGAAGACCGGGAAGCTGGCGCCGAACTTCATCGTGGTAGCGAACATCGAGGCCGCTGATGGCGGCAAGAAGCTCGCCGAGGGCAATTCCCGCGTCCTGTCGGCGCGGCTCGATGATGGCCGGTTCTTCTGGGAGAAGGACAAGGCGACGCCCCTGGAAGACATGGCCGAGAAGCTCTCGACCATCGCCTTCAAGGCCGAGCTTGGTAGCCTTGGTGACAAGGTGGAGCGCGTCGCCGCGCTCGCCCACGAACTCGCCCCCAAAGTTGGCGCCGATCCGGGCCTTGCCGAACGCGCCGCGCGTCTCGCTAAGGCCGACCTCGTGTCGGAAATGGTTGGCGAGTTCCCGGAATTGCAGGGCGTGATGGGGCGGTATTATGCGCTGGAGGCTGGCGAACCGGCTGCCGTCGCCGATGCCATCCGAGATCATTACAAGCCGCAAGGCCCGAGCGACTCCGTGCCCACCGACCCGGTGAGCATCGCCGTCGCGCTCGCCGACAAGCTGGATACGCTGGTTGGATTTTGGGCGATTGATGAGAAGCCTACGGGATCAAAGGACCCATTCGCGCTACGCCGCGCAGCTCTAGGTGTCGTTCGGATCACTCTGGCCAATGATTTACGTCTTGGGTTCCAAGGAATCCTTGGTATGTCAGATTTTGAATTCCAAAATCAGAAAGGTCTGCAGATTTCGGATGGACCGTTTGTCGGCCTAACCAAGCTTTCTTTGGATTCGCTCGATCTGCTTTCGTTCTTTGCGGACCGTTTGAAGCAGCATTTGCGGGATGAAGGCCAACGCCACGACCTGATCGACGCCGTCTTCGCGCTCGGCGAAGATGACCTCGTGCTCATCACGCGCCGCGTCGAAGCTCTGGGCGCGTTCCTTGATACCGAAGACGGCGCAAACCTGCTCGCGGGCTACAAGCGCGCCGCGAACATCCTCAAGGCCGAGGAGAAAAAGGGCGATCTGCCTGCTGATCTCTCCGTCAATGACGCCCTCATCGCCAAGGGGCCAGCCGAGGAAAAAGCCCTCGCGAAAGCCCTGTCCGATGTCGAGGCCGCCATTGAAAATCCGCTGAAGTCCGAGGATTTCACCGCAGCTATGGCCGAACTTGCCAAATTGCGTGGTCCGGTGGACGCTTTCTTCGAAGCGGTCATGGTCAATGACGAGGATTCCGCTGTGCGCGCAAATCGTCTGGCGCTGCTCACAAAAATCCGTGGAACACTTCACCGCGTAGCGGATTTCTCCCGCATCGATGGCTGATGCAGGTCAGGGCGCTCGCGTGCCCTTGTGTCAGACTGAAACGGCCTGCCTGCACGGGAACGCGCCAATGTGTCACGAACAACGTTGTCACCCCCCGCGTGCCCTTTCGGACACTGGCCAATGGCGCTGCAATGCAGCATAGGAATTGCAATTCGCCCCCCGTTAACTTGGGGGACACGACATATGTATCGGAAGGCAGAATTCATGGGTGAAGCAGCACTGAAGCCAGCAGACGAAACCTGGGTGTATGCTTTTGGAGGCGGGAGCGCAGACGGCGACGCCTCAATGAAGAATTTGCTCGGAGGCAAGGGCGCGAATCTCGCCGAAATGGCGAAGTTGGGTTTGCCCGTGCCACCGGGATTCACGCTGACGACTGCAGTCTGTACTGCTTATTACGAATTGGAGCGCCAGTATCCGGCAGCTCTGGAAGCGCAGGTTGATGCCGCGCTCGCAGCCGTCGAGCAGGAAACCGGCAAGGGCTTCGGCGACCCTGAAAATCCACTGCTCGTATCCGTACGCTCAGGCGCGCGCGCTTCGATGCCGGGCATGATGGACACGGTCCTGAACCTCGGCCTGAACGAATCAGCTGCCGCAGGACTGGCCAAAAAGGCCGGCGAACGCTTCGCCTATGATTCCTATCGCCGCTTCATCCAGATGTATTCCAATGTCGTGTTGAACATCAGCCATGACGAGTTTGAGCACATTCTGGACGATTACAAAGACCGTCAGGGCTATGATCTCGATACCGAGATGACGGCCGATGACTGGAAGCAGATCATCTCGCTCTACAAGGACGCGGTTCAGTACAATCTTGGTCGCCCTTTCCCGGATGATCCGAAGGAACAGCTCTGGGGCGCCATCACGGCGGTGTTCGGTTCGTGGATGAATGACCGCGCGATCACCTATCGCAAGCTGAATGATATTCCTGAAGAATGGGGCACGGCGGTCAATGTGCAGGCCATGGTGTTCGGTAATCTCGGCGAGACGTCTGCCACAGGCGTTGCGTTCACACGCGACCCGTCGAATGGTGACCCGGTCTTCTATGGCGAATATCTGATCAATGCTCAGGGCGAAGACGTGGTGGCGGGCATCCGTACGCCCGCGCCGATCTCCCGTGAGCGCGCAGATACGCTGGGCTCGACCGATGCGCCGCTCGAAGAGTCGATGCCGGAAGTCTATACCCAGCTGCGCGACGTCGCGAACACGCTGGAGCAACACTACAAGGATATGCAGGATCTCGAGTTCACGGTCGAAGATGGCCGCCTCTACATGCTGCAGACCCGTAACGGCAAACGTACCGCTGCCGCAGCGCTCAAGATCGCTGTCGACATGGCACGCGAAGGCCTGGTGACGGAAGAGGAGGCCATCCTGCGCCTTGAACCGTCTCAGCTGGACCAGTTGCTTCACCCAACCATTTCTGAAGATGCCAAGCGCGACGTAATCGTGATAGGCCTTCCCGCCAGTCCCGGCGCGGCCGTTGGGAAGGTCGTGTTTGAGTCAGAAGATGCCTGGGCCATGGCTGAAAAGGGCGAGGACGTGATCCTCGTGCGCATCGAGACCAGCCCGGAAGACATCAAGGGCATGCATGCTTCCCGCGCCATTGTTACGGCACGCGGCGGCATGACCAGCCACGCCGCCGTTGTGGCCCGTGGCATGGGCCGGCCGTGTGTCTGCGGCGCCGGTGGCCTGCAGATCGATACCAAGGCGGGCGTGTTCCGCGTGATGGGCCGTGAAATCAAGAAAGGCGACGTGATCACTGTGGACGGGGCGACCGGTCAGGTGATGATGGGCGCCGTCGAAATGCGCCAACCTGATCTGTCGGGTGATTTCGGTTTGCTGATGAGCTGGGCTGACAAGGTGCGCACGCTGAAAGTGCGCGCCAATGCTGAAACGCCTCTGGATACGCGTACGGCGGTTGAATTTGGCGCCGAAGGCGTTGGCCTCTGCCGCACTGAGCACATGTTCTTTGAAGAAGAGCGTATCCCCGAAGTGCGGGCGATGATCCTTGCGGATGGCGAGAGTGGCCGTCGCGCTGCGCTCGACAAACTCTTGCCGATGCAGCGGAGCGATTTCGAGGAAATCTTCCGCATTCTGGAAGATCGGCCAGCCACGATCCGACTGCTCGACCCACCGCTCCACGAATTCCTGCCGCACACAGATGCGGACATGGACGAAGTTGCCAAGGCTTCTGGCGTCAGCGCGGATGAGTTGCGCCGCCGGGCTGCAGAACTGCATGAGAGCAATCCCATGCTGGGCCATCGCGGCTGCCGTCTCGGCATCACCTATCCCGAAATCTATGAGATGCAGGCGCGCGCTATTTTCGAAGCCGCCGTTAATGTTTCAAAGGAGACGGGTCGCAAGCCAATTCCGGAAGTGATGATCCCACTGGTCGCCACGCACAAGGAGCTCGCAATCCTGAAAGCGGTTGTGGACGAGGTTGCCCAATCGGTGTTTTCCGAGACGGGTGTCACGCTGGACTATATGGTCGGCACGATGATCGAGCTGCCACGCGCGGCGCTTCAGGCTGCTGAGATTGCACAATCCGCCGCGTTCTTCTCGTTCGGCACGAATGACTTGACCCAGACGACACTCGGCATTTCGCGCGATGATGCAGGCCGGTTCCTCAAGATTTATGAGGACAAAGGCATATACGAAAAAGACCCATTCGTGACGCTCGACCAGGTCGGCGTAGGAGAATTGGTCAAAATCGCTACTGAGCGGGGTCGTAAATCACGTCCTGGAATCAAGCTTGGAATCTGCGGTGAGCATGGCGGCGACCCGGCTTCGATTAACTTTTGTCAGTTGGCGGGACTCGATTACGTGTCATGCTCTCCGTATCGTGTGCCAATCGCGCGTCTCGCTGCGGCACATGCGGCGTTGAAAGCCAAATAAAGACGACTGTCCGCTAGAAACCGGCAGGATTTGGGTGTTGCTTCCGGGCAACACCCATTTTTGTGCAGTGCGAAATATTTCACGAAATTTGCAGAAATATTCCACTGTATTACAGAGGCTTGGCCGCTTTCTCCTAATGTAACGGTTTAAATCGAAAATCCGGGGCGGATCTATCCTGACAGAAAAGTCACTCACGTATCTGGCCAGCTTCTTGCTAGGTACCGGGAGAGATGGATATCCAACTCGAAGCGGGGCCAGAAACGGTCTCATAATTTTTAGTCAAACCAACAACACCCGGGGTTCGTAGGACGGAATATACCGTCTGCCGGGGGATTGGGGAGCGGTGATGTTAAGGGTTCTTCAACCACGAAGGGCGACTCTATCGCCAATGCGTGGGCTCCAAGAGCAGCTCAAGCGTTGGTGGATGGCTATGACGAACGAAGAGCAGAGAGATATTGTCATTCGCGGGGCGACCGTTGCGGTCTGCGCTGTGGCTGCGACTGTAACTCTTCCCCTGATTGGCGAACTCCAGATGGAGAAGCGCGCCGAAGCTGATTTCCATGCGGAAGCGGTACGCTTGGCTTCTATTGAAGACGGCGGCGTCACCGTGCGCGCTGATCCGATGACGCCAAGCCTGCTGGATACGCCTTGGATCCGTACCGTCGAGTACACTCTCAAGCGCGATACCGGCGCTTCAATGAGCCGTTATGCGATGCGCGACCGCGATGGTGCTGCACTTTCATCGCTGGTTTCGTTCCGTCCGGAGCACATCAAACGCGCCGAAAAGATTAACGACGAGGCACAGTGTCTGTCCCAGGCTATCTATTATGAGGCCGGAACAGAATCGCTGGGCGGCAAGATGGCCGTTGCCGAAGTCATCGCGAATCGGGTTCGCGACCATCGCTATCCTGACAGCGTCTGTGACGTCGTTTTTCAGGGTGCGACTCGCACAACCGGTTGCCAGTTCACCTTCACCTGTGACGGCGCCATGACCCGCGAGCCACGCGGTCGTAATTGGGATACTGCCCAGAAGGTCGCAGCACACGTACTGATGAACCTCAACGAGGAACGCACAGGCGGCGCGACGCATTATCACGCCACTTATGTTGACCCGATCTGGAGCGCTGGCCTCATCAAGACCGACAAGATTGGTTTGCACATCTTCTATCGGTTCCCGCGCGGCGCCGAATGGGCCCAAGTGCGCCAGAACTACAATCGCAAGCGCGAGCGCGTCATCACGGCAGCGGCTGAGGCTGATGTGAATGCTGCGGCGACGTCTGTGATCAAGACCACCGACGACGCCAAGGTTGAGAAGGTGGCCATGAATGCCCCGGCACCAACTCTGTCGCCGGCCTCTGTGACCACCTCTACGCGCACGATCACCAATGGTGCCCCGAAGTTCAACACGATGCGTAAATCGTCCGAGGTCTCCGACTATACGGCAGCCCAGGTGACGCAGGCGGCGGTAAGAAGCTCCGCTTCAGCCGCCGGCGCCATGAACTAGGAAACATCAGTCGCGTGGGGGCACACCCGCCTTCACGCGCTTCTGGATAGCGCCTGGCAACCAGCGCGCCATGAAACGTGCCCGTTCAGCATCTTTGCCAACCATGAAATGTGTATCTTTGCCATGAGCGGCGTCCCAGGCGCGTTCCGCAGCCATGGAAACCGGATACACATTCATGCCGTTTTCCTTGAGCTGGTCAGACATCTTGTGGTTCGAGCCGTCGCGATCCCCCATTTCGAGGATCGGCGTTTCAATGAACCACGGCATCAGACTGGTGACGCGAATGTCGAGATCGCGAAATTCGGCGTCGAGCGCTTCGGTCAGACCACGCACAGCGAACTTGGTTGCAGAATAAACAGCCAGTTGTGGTGAGCCGACAACTCCCGCGGTAGAGGCCGTGTTCACAATGCGTGCGCCTGATGTCGCCTTCAGAAGGGAGAGTGAAGCCTGCACGCCGTTCACTACACCTTTCACATTGATGTCGATGATCGCGTCATTATCCTCGCCTGTGATGTCTTCGAACCAGCCATGACGTCCAATGCCCGCATTGTTGAAGAGTACGTTCATTGCCCCTTCAGTGGCTTCGCGGAAATCCTTGATGGCAGCGGCCCAGTCCTCGCGGCTGCGAACATCAAGCCTTGCTTTCAGGCAGTTCTCGGATCCGATCTCGGCTTCGACGGCATCGAGGCCAGCAGTGTTCACATCATAAAGGCCGCAGAACCAGCCGCGTTTTGCAAAATAGCGCGCGGTCTCTGCTCCGATGCCGGATGCTGCGCCCGTAATAAAGATACTCTTTCGCCCGCTCGCTCGCGTCATGGGCTTTCCTCCTGCTGATATCAGGGACTGATCGCCCTTTGCAGCAGTGTCAGACCACATCCATACCCACGTCAAGATTGGGAGCAGAATGCGTTAGCGCCCCCACGGAAATAAAGTCCACACCGGTCTCAGCGATTGCCGCAACGGTACCCAGATTGACTCCGCCAGATGCTTCGAGCGTGACGCGGCCCTGATTCATTTCAACGGCGCGGCGCAAGGTGTCGGTATCCATATTGTCGAGCAGGACGGCATGCGGCCCATGTTTCAGCGCTTCTGCGAATTGGTCGAGTGTATCGACTTCAATTTCGATCATGCGCAGGTGGCCCGCATAGGCCTTGGCGCGTTCCAGTGCGAGCGCCACGGAGCCACCGCAAGCAGCGATGTGATTGTCCTTGATCAGGATGGCATCATCCAGGCCGTAGCGATGTGCTGTACCTCCGCCGCACCGAACGGCGCGCTTCTCCAGCGCCCGGTGACCTGGGGTCGTTTTCCGGGTGCAGACAATTGTTGCGGACGTGTGAGAAATCTTTGCGACGTAGTTGCGCGTCATCGTGGCGACCGCTGACAGTCGTCCAATAAAATTCAGCATCGTGCGCTCAGCCGTCAGGATAGAGCGCGCGCTGCCGTCAAGGCGCGCGACAACATCGCCGGGTTTTACTGCCGTGCCATCATCCATCTGAACATCCAGTTCCACGCTTGGATCGATCAGGGTAAGCGCGTGGGCCGCAGCGTCGAGACCTGCGATCACGCCGGGCTGGCGCGCTGCAATAACGACGCTGAGTTGGGTTTCCGGCGCAATGGTCGCGTCCGTGGTCAGATCACCTGCGCGGCCAAGGTCTTCTGACAGGGCAAGCCGAACGATGGGATCGAGGATGATCGCGGGCAGCGGCGGGGGAAGCAGTTTCATACGCGGACGGTCTCCTCAAAATCTCTCAGCAGGAACTGGCGTTCCGGTTGGATCATGTCTGGATAGTCAGACCGGAAATGTCCGCCCCGGCTTTCCTTGCGATTGATTGCGGCCTGAACGATCAGTCTCGCAGTGGTCAGCGCGCGAGCCGGCCCATGTATGGTGTTCAAGCGCTCGATCAGTTCAAGCACGCTGGTCATGCCGGTGGCATTTCGCACAACTCCACATTTTTCGGACATGGCGCCGCGCAATTCCTGCAGGGCTGGAACGGGTAACGCCCCTGGAACATGACCTGTTGATGCGTTAGGGGTGGCGAACTCAGCTTCGCGCAGGCGCTCGGCAATGCGGTGGGCAAATACGACAGCTTCTAACAAAGAGTTGGATGCAAGGCGATTTGCGCCGTGTACGCCGGTAGATGTACATTCGCCGCAGACGGACAGTCCATCGAGGCTGCTGCGCCCCCAGAAGTCTGGGACGATGCCACCCATATGATAGTGCGCCGCTGGAGCAACCGGGATCAATTCGGTGCGTGGGTCGATGCCGGCAGATTTGCAAGTGCCAAATACTGTTGGGAAATGGTCCGGGAAGTGTTCACCCACAGCCGTGCGGCAATCGAGGAATGTGCCTCGGCCAGACAAGCGCTCTGTGTGCACGGCGCGCGCCACTTCATCGCGCGGCGCGAGTTCGGCCAATTCATGGTAGCTTGCCATAAAGGCCGTGCCGTCTCGATTATGGAGCGTGGCGCCTTCACCGCGGAGGGCCTCGGTCGCGAGGGGGGCAGGATCGCGGCCAATGTCGATGGCCGTAGGATGGAATTGGACGAATTCTAGATCTGCAATCAGTGCGCCCGCTTCCCAGGCCATCGCAACAGCGTCGCCGCGCGCTTCGGGTGGGTTGGTGGTAACCTGGAACAGGCCGCCGGAACCGCCGGTGCACAGCACCGTTTCCCGCGCGGTCCGTGTGGAGAGCGTTCCGGCATTGTCCCGCAATATGACGCCTGCCACCTGAAGATTGGCATCCTGCATCAGGCCGGTGGCGCGGACGCCTTCGATGATGGTGATATGTGGCGCGGCGGCAACGGCCGCGACCAGCGCATCCATGATGGCCTTGCCCGCAAGGTCTCCGGCAACGCGTGCCACGCGCGGGTGAGAATGAGCGGCTTCAAGCGACAAGGCCAATGCGCCATCCGGCGTGCGGTCAAATGGAACGCCCAGCGCGACAAGATCGCGAACCCGGGCCGGGCCTTCCTCTGCAATGAGGCGGGCGATGATTGGGTCGACGAGTCCCGCGCCGGCCGCAACGGTGTCTGCGGCATGTTGTTCGGGGCTGTCCAGGGGGTGCATGGCAGCGGCCAGGCCGCCTTGCGCCCATGCGGAGGATGCGGCTTGGCCAAGCGGAGCCGGGGAGATGACGGTGCAGGGGCGCGGCGCCAGTTGCAGCGCCAGGAACAGGCCAGCAAGGCCGGCGCCTACGATCAGAACGTCATCATCGACTGGCCCATTGGCCGTCAGGGTTTGCGGAATGGAGGCGCTCACGGATCAGGAAATGCCGTCATTCGCGCGGCGGAATTCCGCCGGTGCGGTCACGGCAGACACCAGCGCGCCAAACATCCGATCAGCGGATTGGATGGTGAGCGTGAAATTGTCTGGTACATAGATCAGGCCCTCGACCTTGGCTTCCAGCATTTCCTCGATCTGGGACCGAATCGAAATTTGGTCTCCGAAGCGGCGAGCCTTGCAGGATTGGCGTACAACCGACCGGCCCCACATTGAGCAGACTTCAACCGCTGTGAGCTCACAGCTATATTGGCCTTCATCCGGGTGCGGAGAAAGATACATGGTGCCAGACATCATGCACTCCCCATTGCGATAGGGTTTTGTCTGGAAGCTCCAGGTGCCAAGGACATCCGATGAATCTCCCTCGCGTTTGCTGTCGGCATGAGCGGGAGTGCAGACCAAAAGGCCTGCGATCGCCATTGCCGCGAGACCGTATATGCCTCGGACCATTCTACCTCTCCTTGCGCCCTGAGACACATTACGCCGCTCCCCCGCGATTGCACAACCTGTCTGGCTGCTAGACGACCATTTCAAGCTCAAGTGGTTTCAAACCGGTCTTGAACGCGAGCGGCTTGACCATTTTCGGCAGGGCCATCATGGCGTCGAGGGCTTCCTTGGCGCGCACGCGGACATCCTCAGGGATGAGCACCTCGTACTCGCCCGTGACCAGGCAATCATAGATGTTTTCCAGCGTGATACGCTTCATGTGCGGGCAGAGATTGCATGGACGGATGAAGTTCACGTTCGGATTGGCCGACGCCACATTGTCACTCATCGAGCATTCCGTCAGCAGGACGACCTTGTTCGGGCTTTCCTCGGCAACGTAATTGGCCAGCGCGGACGTCGAGCCGGCAAAGTCGGCGGCTTCCAGTACATCCGGCGGACATTCCGGGTGAGCCAGGATGACGACGCCTGGGTGGGCTTCGCGCAATTGCTCGACATCGTCGGCGCTGAACATCTCGTGCACTTCACACGCGCCCGGCCAGGTCATGACGCGGATGCCGGTCTGGGCAGCCACGTTCTTGGCAAGGTATTGGTCCGGCACGAGGATAACCGTGTCAGTATTCCATTCAGCAGCGATGGCTTCGACGACCTGCGCCGCATTCGAACTGGTGCAGGTGATGTGGCACTCGGCCTTTACCTCAGCGGTACAGTTTACGTAGGTCACGACCGGGTAATTCGGGAATTTCTCCTTGATCAGGCGCACATCGGCGCCCGTGATCGAGGCGGCGAGCGAACAGCCCGCGCGGGTGTCCGGTATAAGGACGGTCTTTTCAGGCGCGAGGATCTTCGAGGTCTCGGCCATGAAGTGCACTCCGGCCTGCACGATGATATCGGCATCCACATTGGCAGCTTCACGGGCCAGCTGGAGGCTGTCACCACGGAAATCGCCGACAAGCTGGAAGATGTCCGGCGTCATGTAATTGTGCGCCAGGATGACGGCGTTCTTCTCTTTCTTGAGCCGATTGACTGCCGCCACGAGGGGCGCAATGGCTGGCCATTCCATCGGAGTGATGAAATCCTGTACCAGCGGGTACAGGTCATCGGTCTCCATTTTCACCGCGTCATCATAGACGAGGCCGCGCGCTTCAGCGGCAGAAGCGCCGCGCAGCGGAGTTGGCGTGGGGCAGCCGGGGCCGGAATCAATAAGACGTGCCATGTTGTCCTCCTTCGTAGCAGACCGACTTATGCTCGATCTGAGTATAATATGGGCCTGAAGCCTCGCGTTTCAAGGGGGTCGGCCTTCAAACGTCCGCAGACAGGTGGCTCTTGTGACAGCAGCTTGAAGCTTTTGCGCAGTCTGAGCAAAAGGGGAGTAGCGCTTTCAGCCTCGTCCGGCAAGTTCAAACACGCGTGAACCCCGCGTCAGCTTTCGTCAAACAGTGCCAGCGCGGCGGTTGTCATGGCCGCCACAACCACTGCGATGGTCGTGTCATGATCCGCCCTATGACAGCTCTCAACGCCACCTTGCCTGCTCTCCGCTCACCAACGATTTCGCACTTCTTCGGCAAATCCGGGCAAGTCCTTCACGGTCATCTGGCTGCCATCGTCAAGAATGACACGTCCTGAGAACAGGCCAAAGACCTGGTCCTGCGCAGTTTTCAATATGCCAAGGTCGGTCGTCTGGTGACGATTGATGATGGGAGCGAAATCCATCTCAAATCGATTGTCATTGCTGGTAAATTTCCATAGCGCGGAATCAGGCGCACCTTCAGGCATATGGAATGTGACATGGTCGAGCTTGTGGGCTTTACCATCCACGAACAGCATGTTTTCGCTGGCGGCGGATGTGTCGCCGAACCCATAGCCGATGTTAAACCCAAACGGTCGCCCCTTGACCAGGCCGGAAGCAGAGCCCCAATACCATGTGTTGTTATACGTCCAGACGCCGCGGCCCCAATCCAGTACAGCAAAGGCACTCTCAGGGGAGAACTGATACGTCTCCTCGCCCAGGGTGATCTTCCCGCGCGCGGGCATGCAGTTGATTTTCTGATTGTAATAAAAAGCCTTCGGGGCATTTGGAAACGGTGTCGCAACAACCATCCGGTCCATATCGGGCTGATCGAGCCATAATTCCCCGTGCAGTCCTTTTCCGTTGGCGAAAGCCGGATCATTCACCGTCAGGCGCCGCCCTCCTGCCTCATGCCGAAAGCTCAATTCCAGATCGCCCTTGCGCTGGGAAATGTCGCCACTATCGGCGCTGGCTGGCAACTTCATCTTGCCCATCGACCACGGGATGATAGCGCCATGATTGGTGCCTGTTTTCTGTTCCAGGTCGAGCCAGGATGTGCCTAGGAACCCAAGATAGCCATTGTCAGCGACAGTCAGAGCCAGCCCGAAACGGGGTGTCAGGATGCAGTAATAGTCCCACTCCTTTATGCGCAGGGCGCCCGCTTTGATGGCAGAGCGATCATAAGTCCTGACCTCGCTGGTCGCATATCCTCGTTCGACCAATCGCCCCCGCGCATCAAGTAGAGGGCCTACGCCCATTCTGTGTTGCATTCTCCCTCCTGGCGCGCCGGATATCTGAGATTTCGGAGCTTGTGGAAGACATATAAAGATAAGGTGGGCGTGCCTTCTACCCTCGACGTTAGGTCACTCCATATCGTCTTTCCTGTGCCGCATGGGAAAGTACCTTGCGAATTCGTCTGAGAATCTGTGCCCTCATACTCTTCCACATTTGCGCGGACACAGACTTCCTCTCCTTTAGCCTTCAGCAGGCGTGCCGCGCACTGATCGAAGTAATCGCGGGCGATCTTCCCGCGCCGCTCGCGACAGCGCTCCCTTGCCTAGTGTATGCCAAGTTGGACGAGGTGTAGGAGGACTCAGGTTTAGCTGTGCGAAATCGAGGAGCACCTGCCGTGCCGCACCTGCGTGTCCGGCTAGGGGCGCAGGCTCACCCCTCGAACAGTTCCAACGCGGCCGCAGTCATAGCCTCGACGCCTGTGGCAATGGTCGGGTCGTAATCCGGAGCGAAGAATGGCGAATGCAGTGAAGGCAGGGGCAGGGAACTGTCTTTGGCGGCCTCATAGCGCGCAGGCTCCACTGCGCCGACCCAGAATAGGAGGCCTGGAATGTTTTCGTCCGTCCGTCCGAACTGGCTGAAATCCTCGCCGCCCATGACCGGGGCTACTTCCTTGACATTGTCTTCGCCGATTGCGTCCGCAATGGCCGCCATGGCTGTTTCGGCCAGGTCGGCGTTGTTGAAGAGCGATGGTGTATAGTCCTGCTCGATCGTGATCTCTGGCTCAGGCGCCCCGAAGGCCTCGGCTTGCGCCTTGGCAATGCGCTCAATGCCGCTCAGCAACATTTGACGGGTCGCGTCGTCATAGGAGCGCACCGTCAGGAGCAGCGTTGCTTCGTCGGAAATGATGTTGTGCTTTGCGCCGGCCTTGAACGAGCCGACTGTAATAACGGCAGAGTCTTGCGGGTTCGTATTACGCGAGACGAGGCTCTGCAGAGCTACGACGATGTGAGATCCGATCAGGATCGGGTCGCGTGTTGTGTGCGGGTAGGCGCCATGCCCGCCGACGCCTTTCACGGTGATGTCGACACTGTCGACATTCGCCATGGCGTAGCCCTTCGTATAGACAACCGTGCCAGCGGGCGCGGCTGCGGAAACGTGCAGCGCCAAATTGTAGTCCGGCTGAGGGAAGCGGCTGTAGAGGCCATCGGCCAGCATGGCCTGGGCGCCAAGGCCGATCTCTTCGGCTGGCTGGGCGATCATTACAAGTGTGCCGCTCCACTGATCCTTGCGGGCAGCCAGTGCGCGGGCGGTGCCGATCCAACTGGTCATGTGGATGTCGTGGCCGCAGGCATGCATGACCGGGCTCTCGACGCCAGTCCATGTGGTCGACTGGACCTCTGAGGCAAACGGGAAACCCGTTTGGTCAGGAACGGGCAGGGCATCCATATCGGCGCGGATCATGACGGTCGGGCCATCCCCATTGTGCAATACGCCAACGACGCCGTGTCCGCCGACGCCATCCTTGACCTCACCTACATCTTTCATTGCCTTGGCGACCACCCAGTCCTGACCAATGCCGGTGGAAACGTCGAAGCCGAGATTTTCAAGTTCAGAGGCCATCAGAGCGGCCGATTTGGCTTCCTTGAACGAAAGTTCCGGATTGGCGTGAAGTTGTTTGTAGATTTCGATCAGTTCTGCATCAGCCTTTGGCAAGTTGGTTTCTGCTGAAGGAGTGGCCGCGGATGAGGCCGGGGCGACCGTATTCGATGCTTCGGCCTCGGTCGTTGCGCCCGTGTCGGAGGCGACCGGTTGCGGCGTTTCAGCGGCGTCATTTCCGTTTCCGCAAGCAACGAGTGCAAGCGCGAGAGAAGAGATGGCAACATTACGGAACATGGGTTTCGACCTCCGGCTAAGGTAAGAAGGCACCGTAGCGGCGTTTTCAGCGCTGCCAAGGGGGCGAAAATGTCCTGCATTCTACGGCAATCGCCGGGTTGCGTCGGCGTGCTGCGCTGCATATAAGGGGCGGTCCAAAGGAGATTATCTGCTCATGGCCCGCGTTACCGTTGAAGACTGCGTCGAAAAGGTTCCAAACCGTTTCGAGCTTGTCCTGCTTGCTGCACATCGTGCCCGCATGATCCGCGAAGGTTCGCCGATTACTGTGGACCGCGATAATGACAAGGACCCAGTTGTGTCGCTGCGCGAGATTGCTGACGAGTCGATTGATCTGAAAGTGGTCAAGGAAGCGCTGATCTCCAATCTGCAGGACATTCGTCCAGGCGAAGAGAACGAGCGCGAAGCCGACCGTTTGGCTCTGGAATCTGCACCTGCTGCAACCGAAGAAGACGTCATGCGGGCCTATCAGGCCGAGCTGGAGTCCGGACGGGACGACCGGCTGTAGGAGGCCAGATGGACGGCAGCACCCTATCCGCAAAGGATGAAGGGGCTGGCGACATGGCTGGCACAGAGCGACCGGCTGCGGAAAAACCTAAAGATGTCCTGACCCGGCAGCAGCTGATCGATAAGGTTCGCGCCTATCACCCTCGGGTGAAGTCCGAACTTCTCGGTGCCGCTTACGATTTTGCCAAAACGCATCATGGCGAACAGATGCGCGATTCGGGCGATGCGTATTATTCCCATCCTGTTGAAGTCGCGAGCCTTCTGGCTGACGTCAAGCTCGACGAGATCACCATCGTCGCGGGCCTCCTTCACGATGTGGTCGAGGACACCGAGATCGATATCGGCGATGTCGAAGTGCGCTTTGGTGCGGATGTGGCCGAACTGGTCGATGGGGTCACGAAGCTCGACAAGCTTGAATACAGCTCCAAGGAATTGGCTCAGGCCGAGAACTTCCAGAAGTTCATTCTCGCAACCACCAGCGACATTAGAGTTCTGTTGGTGAAGCTGGCCGACCGGCTTCACAATATGCGCACGCTGCACTTTCGGAAGAAGGCATCCAGCCGCGAACGCACCGCGCGGGAAACCATGGACATTTACGGCCCGCTCGCCCGCCGCGTCGGTCTTTACCAGATTGCTGCCGAGATGGAGGACCTGGCTTTCCAGGAGCTCAATCCAGAAGCGCGTCGTGCCATTCTCTATCGTCAGGACGAACTTGCGCTCGAAAATGCCGATGATCTTGAGCGTATCCGGGGTGACCTTGAGCAATTGATGGAGGTTTCCGGAATTCCTTGCCGCATCAAGGGTCGTCGGAAACAACCTTATTCGCTATGGCGCAAGCTTGAGAAGAAATCGATTTCCTTTCGGGATGTCGCTGACTTGTTCGCTTTTCGCGTGATCGTGGAGAGTGTTGAGGATTGCTACCGGGTTCTGGGAGAAATCCACAGACTCTGGGCCTGCATCCCTGACCGTTTCCGTGACTATATCTCCGTGCCCAAGCCGAACGGTTATGCCAGCCTGCACACAACCGTACGCGCTTCCGGCAACCGGCGTGTCGAACTCCAGATACGCACTGAAGAGATGGACCGCACCGCCGAGTTCGGCGTGGCTGCGCATTGGGGCTACAAGAACCGCGCCTACGGCTTTGACATCGATTCGGCGCGTGCTGCCGGTCTTGACCCTGCCGCCAATCTCGAAGCCTTCGCAGAATTGCTTCAGGATGGCGGCGATCCGAGCGAGTTCATGGAGCACGCCAAGCTCGAAATGTATCGCGAGCACGTCTTTGCTTTCTCTCCGAAGGGCAAGTTGATCATCCTGCCAGCCGGCGCCATGCCGTTGGACTTTGCCTATGCGGTGCACTCGGCGGTGGGTGACACATGTGTTGGCGCCAAGATCAATGGCGAGGTGAAGCCGTTACGCCGCCCGCTGAAAAATGGAGACGTTGTCGAGATCATCCGGGGCAAAGCGCCTCACGCCATTCATGGCTGGGAAGCGCTGGCGATCACCGGGCGCGCGCGCTCTGCGATGCGCAAGCTTGTGCGCGACAAGGAAACAACAGAGTTCCGGCGCCTCGGTCAGGGGCTGATCAATATGGCGCTGCGACGGGCAGGTATTGATCCGGTTGATGTAAAGATGAACCATACGGCCCGCCTCGCCGGTTTTGAGGATATGGAAGACATGTCCGAAGCGCTGGGGCGCGGTCGAATTTCGTCAAACGATGTGATCCAGGCGGCCTTTCCGGGTTACCGGCCGGAACGCGAGGACGATCCCACGAAGGTCCGCATGGACAGTGAGCATACGCCGCTCATGGTATCCGGCACTGAGCTGTCACCGGGCGTGACGCTTCATCTCGGAAATTGCTGCTGCCCGTTGCCTGGGGACCGTATCATGGGGGTTCATGAACCGGGCAAGGGCATTGTGGTCCATGTCGCGAGTTGTCCAAAGCTCGCCGAATATGACGATAAACCCGAGCTCTGGGTGGACCTGCGCTGGACCGAACTGGCGCGCACGGGCGCGGTGGCAATTGGGCGAATTCGTATCAATGCCTCCAATGAGCGCGGCGTACTGGCCAAGCTCTGCGCTGCTGTGGCACAGGCCAGCGGCAACATCACAGCCATACATACGGTAGACCGCCACGAGGACTTCACGGAAATCTTGATGGAAATTGAGGTTGAAGACCTCAAGCGTCTGACGCAGATACTGGCCGCGCTCCGGTCGATCGCTGTGGTCGACAGAGCTGTGCGCGACCAGGAGGGCGAAGATGACGAATGATGATGTGCTGAATGTATTCCGCGAGGCCGGGGCTTTGCTGGAGGGGCATTTCATTTTGTCGTCTGGTCGTCGCAGTCCTGTTTTCCTGCAGAAGGCCCTCGTTTTTTCCCAGCCCACGCTCTCCGAAAAATTGTGCAAGGCCCTTGCGGAAAAGCTTACCGCCGAGTTCGGCAAGATCGATGTTGTTGCCGGGCCAGCTGTCGGCGGCATCATTCCGGGCTATGAATTGGCGCGCCAGCTTGGCGCACGGTCGATCTTTGCCGAGCGGGTCGATGGCCAGCTTCAGTTCCGCCGGGGCTTCTCCATTGCCGAAGGCGAACGTGTGCTGATCGCGGAAGATATCGTCACGACGGGGCTGTCTTTTCGTGAAACCGTTGAAGCGCTGGATGCGCTGCCCGGCGAGGTCGTGGGTGGTGCCTGTATCATCGACCGGTCGAACGGCCGCGCTGATGTTGGCTGCAAGCTAATTTCGCTCGCGGCGGTCGATTTCCCAGACTATGACGCCAATGATTTGCCACCAGATCTTGCCGCGATGGAGGCCGTAAAGCCTGGCTCCAGGGGCCTCGCCTGATGGCAAGCCTGTTGCGCCTTGGTGTGAACATCGATCACGTAGCAACCATTCGCAATGCGCGCGGCGGGGATCATCCCGATCCGATGCGCGCGGCGCAGATTGCGGCTCAGGCAGGCGCAGACGGCATCACGATCCATTTGCGCGAGGACCGGCGCCACATTCGCGATGGGGATCTCGAAGCCATACGTGCGGCTTCCAGCCTTCCGATCAATCTCGAAATGGCTGCGACAGACGAGATGACGGAGATTGCCTGCAAGTTCCGTCCGCATGCAGCTTGTATAGTTCCTGAAAAGCGCGAAGAGCGTACGACCGAAGGCGGGCTCGATGTCGCGGGCCTGCATAACCAAATTGCGCCCGTTGTTCGCCGCCTCAATGAAACGGGTGCGCGGGTGTCACTCTTCATCGAACCCGACCCTGTTCAGATTGCAGTTGCGGAAGTGCTTCAGGCACCTGTGGTCGAACTCCATACGGGCAAGTACGCTGAGCTATGGATCGAAGGCGGTGCAGAGGCCGCGGCGCCAGAACTCGAACGGCTGAAGATCGCGGCGATAGAAGCGCGCAAGCGCGGTGTCGAACCGCATGCCGGACATGGCCTGACATTTGAAAACGTTGCTCCCGTGGCGGCAATCCACGAAATCGCAGAACTGAACATTGGTCACTTCCTTGTTGGTGAGGCCATCTTTATCGGTCTTGATGCTGCAATCCGGGAAATGCGGCGACTGATGGATGAGGCCCGCGCATGATCATTGGTATCGGGAATGATCTCTGCAATATCGAGCGTGTGGAAAAGACACTTGCCCGATTTGGTGAGCGGTTTGAGAAACGCGTGTTTACCGATGTCGAAATCGCGCTGGCGCGCCGCCGTCGCCTGACTGCTGAGACGTATGCCAAACGATTTGCGGCCAAAGAGGCGTGTGCAAAGGCGCTCGGTACGGGTGTGCCGCGTCGCGGCGTTCATTGGAAGCATCTCGGCGTTGTGAATTTGCCAACGGGCAAGCCAACTCTTGCGCTGACTGGCGGCGCGGCGGAGCGCCTCGCCACGATGATGCCCGCCGGCCATGAAGCGATTATTCACCTGACCATCACGGATGATTACCCCTGGGCTGAAGCCCAGGTCATCATCGAAGCTCTTCCGGTGACGCCAGCATGACACCAACAAGACCCAAACGCACGCGCCTCCGGTCGAAGGGAAAAGCGAGCCAGCCCTCACTGGCCGAAACGGATATCCGGACACTGGAGTCCATTCTTGGCCACAAATTCAAAAACCCGGAGACGCTAATCCGTGCGCTGACACATCCAAGCGCTGTAACTTCTGCGGAATCAGTCCGCCTGTCCAACCAGCGCCTCGAATTTCTGGGTGACCGGGTCCTGAACCTCGTGATCGCCGAACGCTTGATTGACCGACGCCGGATGGAGAGTGAGGGCGATCTGGCTCCGCGTCTCAACAGTCTTGTTCGCAAGGGGGCCTGCGCGGATGCCATGCGCCATCTTGGCGTTTCGGAATTCGTTATCATGTCGGATGGCGAGATAGCTGCCGGTGGGCGCGAACGGGAATCGACCCTTGGCGATGCCTGCGAAGCCATTATAGGCGCAATCTACCAGGATGCCGGGCTCTCCACCGCCCGGAAATTCATTGAGAAAGCTTGGGCGCCGCAATTCGAGGCGGCTCCGGCCCAGACCAAGGATCCCAAGACGCTGCTGCAGGAATGGGCCCAGGGACAGGGCCTGCCACTGCCGGATTATGACGTGCTGAGCCGGTCGGGACCGGACCATGAACCCACTTATGAGGTTGAAGTTAAAGTGGCCGACCGGGGTGCGGCTGTTGCCGCGGGGTCGTCAAAGCGTGATGCTGAGCGTAATGCTGCCGCCCTTCTCCTAGAAAGCCTGACCGGAACCCCATGACAGACACCCCCATCACCCATGCTGGATTTGCCGCCATTATCGGCGCGCCGAATGCGGGCAAGTCCACGCTGACCAATCGTCTGGTCGGCACTAAGGTGGCAATCGTCACGCACAAGGTGCAGACGACGCGCTTCCCGGTGCGCGGCGTCGCGCAGGTGGACGGCACGCAGATCGTGCTTGTGGACACTCCGGGTATCTTTGCGGCCAAGCGCCGGCTCGACCGCGCCATGGTCAAGGCGGCCTGGAGCGGCGCTGACGATGCGGACGCCATTGTGCACCTGATCGACGCTTCGGCCTGGGTCGCGGAGCGCGAAGGCAAGGTAGATGGTGCGCAGAAGAAATCTCTGGAAGATGACCGCCGGGTCATCGAGCAACTTCAGCAGATTGGCCGCAAAGCTTTCCTCGCCTTGAACAAGATTGATCTGTTTCCCCATGATCAGGTCCTGCCCATCATTGCGGAACTGAACGAGACGGGCGTCTATGAAGAGGTCTTCATGATCTCCGCCGAAAATGGCGAAGGCGTCGAAGCGCTGGAAAAGGCGCTCGCGAAACGGATGCCCGAAAGCCCGGCGCTCTACCCGCCGGACCAGATTGCCGACCTGCCGATGCGCCTGCTTGCCGCCGAAGTGACGCGGGAAAAGCTAATGCTGCGCCTGCACCAGGAACTGCCTTACCAGCTGATGGTCGAAACAGAGAGCTGGGAAGAGAAAAAGGATGGCTCCGTCCGTGTGCAACAGGTTGTGGTCGTCGGCCGGGACAATCACAAATCCATGGTGCTCGGCAAGGGCGGCGCAGCGATCAAGGATGTTGGTCGCAAGGCCCGCGAAGAACTCTCTGAAATGCTCGGTCGCAAAGTGCACCTCTTCCTGTTCGTGAAGGTGGATGAACGCTGGCAGGAACGCCGAGAGAGTTATCAGGGGCTTGGCCTGGAGTTCGATGTTTGAACTGGTCGGATGACGGCATAATCCTGGGCGCACGCCGCTTTGGAGAAGGTGGCCTCATCCTCGACGTTCTCACCCGCACGCGCGGGCGTCGGTCCGGTCTTGTCTATGGCGGTTCCTCGCGCAAGCGCCGCGCGCAATATGAAGCCGGAAATTCTGTTTCCCTCAGTTGGACCGGTCGCCTTGAAGAGGCTCTGGGCCGGTTTGATGTGGCCGAGGCCAGTCGGGAGCGAGCGGCGCGTGTATTGGACGATCCAGCTGCCCTCGCCGCCATTTCGGCTATTACCGCGATCCTGCGGGGCGGACTGGACGAAGGCGATGCAGCCGGTTCGGCACTGTTTGAGGCCACCGAGCTTCTGCTAGACCAGATTGAGGCGCAGGAAATCTGGCCGGCGCTCTATGTGCGCTGGGAACTGGGCCTGCTCTCCGCGCTGGGTTTCGGGCTTGATCTGGACGCATGCGCGTTGTCCGGCGCGAATGATGGCCTGACCCATGTATCTCCAAAGACCGGCCGGGCCGTGAGAGGGTCGGAGGCCGAGGAATATGTCGACCGTCTCCTTCGCCTGCCGCTCTTTCTTGTCGAATCCACGGCCCATGTTGCGCCGTCCGATATAGCCGATGGCTTGAAGCTCACCGGCTATTTTCTGGAAGAGCGTCTGTTTGGGGGGCTCAATCGGGGCGTTCCAGCAGAGCGCCTGCGACTGGTGGGCCGCATGCTGAAGCGGCCCTAGGCGCTCACACTTGGGCGTTGGCTGACCCGCGCATACCAGTTTCCGATGTGTTTCAGATCGGGGTTGAGGGGCTGGCCCACCTGACTGCCAAAAGCCAGGAAACAGAACAGCAGTATGTCAGCCAGGCCGAATGCCTTGCCTGCCACAAACTCACGGCCGTCAGCCATCTGTTCGTCCAGGAAGACGAGCCCATCCTGTGCGCAGGCTTTCAGGCCATCAGCAGCTTCCGGTAGGCAGCGCATCCGGTCCTGGAACATGGGCAGGCCCTCAGCGGCGCGGAAAGCTGTGGTCAGCGGCTCAACGATCTTGAGGTCCACCCACCGTGTCCAGCGGCGGTTCTGGGCGCGCGCTTCGGGTGTATCCCCCATCAGGCGGTCGCCGGGCTGGGTTTCGTCGAGATACTCGCAAATGGCAGTGATCTCGGTCAGGATGCTGCCATCATCAAGCTCAAGAGCGGGCAGCTGGCCAGCCGGGTTCTTGGTCGTATAGGGCGCCTGCCGGTTTTCTCCGGCCATCAGGTCGATGTCTTCCTTGGGCAGGTCGATGCCGCGTTCCGCCATGAACATGCGCACCACGTGCGGGTTCGGGCCTACGGAATTATACAATTTCATTCTGTTTCCTTCCCTCTTGTGGCGCTGACTGTTGCGCGGCGAGATAACGCGCGCAAGGGCTGTCATATTCAGAAGCCGTTCATTTTCTGATGTGTTAGGTGGCCGGTGAGGACTGGGGCGTTCCGTGCAAACGAAAAGGCTGATGCCATGAAGAAAACTGTTTTTGCCGTAACCGCCATTGCCACGCTTACTCTTGCGGGCTGCATTCACGTCGATGCCGACGAACACGGCCGCGACGCCATGTATGAAAATACCGAAACTGCGCTCCGCGTCTGCGGCGGCGAAGGCCGTGTGAAGGAAGTCAATGAAGACGGCTTCAAATGCATTGACTAGCCCATTGCGGCGCTAGTCACCGGCATACTTTCCCCCCGCCCATGTCGAGATGAAAATGATCGGCATGGGCGGCATTGTATTCAGGCCCCAGCGTCACCGAGAACAAATCGCACGCACCCTTGTGAAGACGCCGCAGGAATTTCTGCTCCGCCCCTCCTGCATCCCAATGCGTTTTCACGCTGATGAGACGGCCATCCTCAAGGCGGAAACCCGATACATCAATCGCATTGCCAAGCCCGTGCTGGGACATTCGTCGCGTGCCTGCGATGTTGCGACAGGAAAAGCTTCCATAGGTCTCGATCCGCGCAATCGGCGAGCCAAGGACCTCGATTGCTGCGGGGCGGGCAATATGGCGTTCCCAGGAATACAGCGCGGCCGCCTGACCACACGTCATGCGCAACGTCGCCGAATATGGCGTCAGCGTCTGGTCCAGCGTCAGGGCGTTTGTCAGCCCGCAACCGCCGTCCAGCTTCTGGTCTTCCAGCGGTGTGTACAGCACGCCCGCATCGTCCAGCGCGGCAAAACACACTTCGCGGTTTCGCTTGGTGCGGGTCAGCTTGTGCCATGTCCCGATGCCGGGCGTTTCGGTCAAATCGACCGGCGCAAAGGGATTGTGGCGCGGAGGCGCCAGCCAGAAGAAGGCCAGCAACACCAGCGCCGGCAGGCTTATCA
This sequence comes from Hyphomonas sp. UBA4505, assembly GCF_002388685.1. Classification (NCBI taxonomy): domain Bacteria; kingdom Pseudomonadati; phylum Pseudomonadota; class Alphaproteobacteria; order Hyphomonadales; family Hyphomonadaceae; genus Hyphomonas; species Hyphomonas sp. UBA4505. Next base: position 189,627 of record NZ_DGMZ01000011.1, read on the forward strand.
ACAGGATCCATGCCCGGATTGCACTCATCAGCAGCTGCGCCCTTTTCCTTTCCTTAACCAAAGCGACGTTTGTGTTAACGTGCTCCGGCCCTTGAGTCGCTGACTTTAATCAAGGGCCTGCACCAGAATGTGGCACGAACTGCAAAGAGGCCAGAATGTCCGATTTGATTGACGGGACGCCGGAAGACCGGATCATCAACGAGCCGATGAGCGAGGCGCTTTCCAAGCGCTATCTCGCTTACGCGCTGTCGACGATTACGTCCCGCGCGCTGCCTGATGTGCGCGACGGCCTGAAACCCGTCCAGCGCCGTATCCTGTACGGTATGCGCGTCCTGAAGCTTGACCCCGAGGGCGGCTATCGCAAATGCGCCAAGATCGTTGGCGACGTGATGGGTAACTTCCACCCGCATGGCGACAGCTCGATCTACGATACGCTGGTGCGTCTCGCGCAGGACTTCACCGTTCGCTATCCGCTGGTCGATGGCCAGGGCAATTTCGGCAATATTGATGGCGATAGCGCCGCTGCCTATCGTTACACCGAAGCGCGCATGACGGTTGCCGCCGAGCTGTTGCTGGATGGCCTCAACGAGAACGCAGTCGATTTTCGCGCCAACTATGCCGAGAATGATGAAGAGCCGGTTGTCTTGCCAGCCGGATTCCCGAACTTGCTCGCCAATGGTGCGACCGGCATCGCGGTTGGCATGGCCACCTCCATCCCGCCCCACAACGCTGCCGAGCTGATCGATGCGGCGCGTCTGCTGATCGAAAAGCCCAAGGCGACGACGGCGGAACTGATGGATTTCGTCCAGGGACCAGACTTCCCGACCGGTGGCATTATCGTCGAAACCAAGGAAGCCATGCTTCAGGCCTATGAGACCGGTCGCGGCAGCTTCCGTATGCGCGCGCGCTGGGAAGTCGAAGACACTGGTCGTGGCACTTATCAGATCATCGTCACCGAGATTCCCTACCAGGTTCAGAAGTCGCGCCTGCTCGAAAAGCTGGGCGAGCTGATCGAAGCGAAGAAACTGCCCCTGCTCGACGACGTGCGCGACGAGAGCGCCGAAGATGTGCGGCTCGTCTTGGTCCCGCGCTCGAAAACCGTCGAGCCAGAAGTCTTGATGGAGAGCCTCTACAAGGTCTGTGACCTTGAAACTCGCTTCAGCCTGAACATGAACGTGCTGCACAAGGGCGCTCCCCAAGTCATGGGCCTGAAGGATGTGCTGCAGGCCTATCTCGATCATCGCCGCGAAGTCGTTGTGCGCCGGGCCGAGTTCCGTCTCGACAAGATCGAGAAGCGATTGCACCTGCTTGATGGCTATTTGATCGCCTATCTCAACATTGATGAGGTGATCCGCATAATCCGGTATGAGGACGAGCCCAAGGCTGTGTTGATGTCGACCTTCGGTCTGACGGACATTCAGGCTGAAGCCATCCTCAATCTTCGTTTGCGGGCATTGCGCAAACTGGAAGAGATGGAAATTCGCGGCGAGCATGACCGGCTCAGCGCAGAGCGCGAAGACCTGATCAAGCTGATCGGCTCAACACGCCGCCAATGGAGCAAGGTTTCCAAGGAGCTGAAAGAAGCCCGCGAGGCCTTCGACCCTGACTCTGAACTCGGTCGCCGCCGCGCGACGTTTGGCGAAATGGCGGAAGTGGATCTCGCAGCCGCTCTGGAAGCCACACTGCCGAAGGAGCCGCTGACTATTGTGCTGTCCCAACAGGGCTGGATTCGCGGCATGAAGGGGCACGGGCTCGATCCGGAATCAGCCAAGTTCAAGGACGGTGACGAACTCTACCTTTCCGAAGAAGTGATGAGTACGGACAAGATTATCCTCATGGCATCCGACGGACGGGCCTTTACGCTGCCGGCGGACAAGCTGCCGGGTGGACGCGGACACGGCGAGCCGATCCGCCTGTCCATTGATCTGGAAGACAGTGTCGACATTGTCACGATGTTCCGCTTTGAGCCGGACCGCAAACGCGTCGTCGCTTCCAGCGAGGGCTATGGTTTCGTCGTCGAAGAGAAAGAGCTGGAATCCAACCGCAAGGCTGGCAAGCAGGCCGTGAATACCGGTAAGGGCGAGTTGAACATCTGCGTGCCGGTTGAGGGTGATATGCTGGCCGTGGTCGGATCGAACCGGAAACTGTTGATTTTCCCTCTGGATGAGTTGCCGGAGATGGCGCGCGGCAAGGGCAACAAGCTGCAGTCCTATAGTGGCAAGTTCAAGCTGCGTGACCTGATGACCTTCGACAAGCGTGACGGACTGATTGTCATGACGGGCGGTCGCCACCGCGCCTTCCCGGAATGGGAAGAATGGATCGGCAAACGCTCACAGGCTGGCAAGGCCGTACCGAAGGGCTTCCCACGCGGCGGCACGTTCAGCGGTTAGGCTGACGGGTCCAGCCCGAAAGCCTTGTAGGCATCCTTTTGACTACCCCAAAATGGGGTGATGTGGGAGGGAACCTGAAGCTTTGTCACCGGTTGGGCCTCGAACGGCGTCGCAGGTTTCGGGCCAACCAGTACAGCGTTGAACTCGCCATCCCTCGCATTGTCCAGAATCCACTCCGGTCGCTTGCCGGTCAGCTTCTTGATATCCTGACCGTAAAACCGTTTCGCGTCGCGGTACTCCTGTTGCCATTGTTTCTTGTACCGGCTGAGGTCCACGTTCGGATTGAGTTTCCGGGCTGACGCGACCCGATCCTCAACCGGGATAACGCGGCCCGGAGCTGAGACGTAACATTTCCTGGTTGGAGAATTGTCGAAGGAGATGATCCCCGTTCGCGAAGCATCCACTCCATTGGCAATGGCACCCGCTTCATAGGAGTTGATGACCACACCGTCGATTTCCACACCGGGGGCGCGCTGAATGTTCCAGAGAACGGAGTCATAGGATGTGAGGTACAGGAAAACCGGGGTATCGGTCTCCGTCACAAGGACGTCGATCTGGCGGGCGTTGTTTACTGCACTTCCGATAGCCATACCGAGCGCTTCGCGCTGCACGGCCGTCTTGGCGTTTTTTGTCCTCTCCCGGATCATGGCTTTGCGCTCGGCAATCGCTTCTGGCGTGTCCTTTCGGTTGATATGGTGCAGCGGCGTCCGGACCCCGCCACCATACGTGTAGACATAGGCCGCACGCGCATTGTTGCCGGCCTTAGGAGTCCGACAGGATGCATTTGTGCGCACGGCCTCCGGCTGGGCGGGAAGGATTGATGGGCTCAGCGAGGGCGTGCCTGTTGTGACCTGTCCATAGGTGACCGGGGCCTGCCCCTCCGCGATGACAAGCGGTGTGGAGGCCTCAATGGATGTACCGCCCGCATTGCCGCATGCGGATGCGAAAAGAAGGGTTGTTGCCAGCACAGTATTGCGCATTCCAGGCCTCCCACCATGAAGGTTTCTTCTGGATCTATAGCAATCTAGAGTTTCGATTGAGTTGACGGGGTGGCTGAAATTCCATTTTGGCCGAAAGGAAACACCGTGGGCAGATGTCTTACCGGTCGAGCAAGGCCATTGTGTCCGTCATCAGCGAGCCGATCTCGGTATGAAGGACGAGATCGGCGAACGGGTCCTGATCGGTCGGTTCACGATTGACGATCACCATGCGCGCGCCGTTGCGCTTGGCTTCCATCGGAATGGCCGAGGCCGGGTAAACCACAAGTGACGAACCGAGCACGATCACAAGGTCGCAGAGTAACGCTTCCTCGCTGGCCCGCAGCATCTTGTCTTCGGGCATCGATTGGCCGAACGAGATGGTCGCATTCTTAAGCAGGCCCGTGCAGAAGATACAGGTCAGATCCTCGTCTTGTTCCCAGCGAGGCTTCAGCGTCTCGAATTCGTAGCGTTTTCCGCATTGCAGGCATTTGGCATAGCTCGCATTGCCATGTATTTCGATGACCTGATCGTCTGGCACACCGGAATCCTGATGCAGGTTGTCCACATTCTGTGTGACTACGGAGCTAACCTTCCCGCGCTTCACCAGATCGGCGATGGCATAGTGGCCCACATTCGGTTTGGCACCGGTCCAACCTTCGGCGCGACTGAATACGCGCCGCCAGGATTCCCGGCGCGCATCGCGTGAGGCGACGAAATCCTGGAAATAGATCGGGGACATTTTGCTCCAAACGCCACCAGGGCTTCGGAAATCCGGAATGCCGCTCTCGGTGGAGATGCCAGCTCCGGTGAATACCATCACCCGGCGGGCGTCTGAAATCATGCGTGCGAGTTGGCCTGAATCCGTCATGAGCATCTTCTATGCATTACTGTCTGCGCCTCCCCTCACTAGCAGCTAAAGATTTGAAAGAATTTGTAAAGACGGGCCGTTGGGAAGAAGCACGCGAATTTCTAAACGACCGTACCGAAGGCTGCACCGATCAAGCCGGTGACAAGCATGGCAGCAGCCCCCCAGAATACGATTCTCACAATGGCTTTGAACTTGCCCGCGCCGCCCGCCTTGGCCGAAGCCATACCAAGCAGGACCAGCGCCAGCAGGGACACGCCCGCCACAACAGGTGTGACCAGATCCGCCGGTGAGAACACGGCTGCCAACAGAGGCAGGACCGCGCCTACGGAAAAGCTGAGCGCAGAACTGACAGCTGCCTGAATGGGCCGCGCTGCTACAATTTCGTTGATGCCAAGCTCGTCTCTCGCATGGGCTTCCAGCGCATCCTTTTCGGTCAACTGCCGCGCAACCTCATAAGCGGTGTCCTTTTCGACACCGCGATTCATGTAGATGTGCGCAAGTTCAACCAGTTCGGCTTCGGGATGGTCCCGCAGCGCTGCGCGCTCGATCTCGAGGTCGGCTTGTTCAGTGTCAGCCTGTGACGAGACAGAAACATACTCCCCTGCTGCCATCGACATCGCACCCGCCACCAAGCCTGCAAGGCCTGCGGTCAGGATCGCGCCGGTGGAGGCTGCAGCGGACGCAACGCCGATCATCAGGCTGGCGGTCGACAGTATTCCGTCATTCGCGCCAAGCACCGTGGCGCGCAGCCAGCCGATGCGGTGGCTGTAATGATGCTCGCCGAGCGGAAAGGGTGAGGCCATGATCATCTCCTGGTTCCGGGAAATCAGGCGACAAATAGGAATGGGGGTCAAGCCTCCGGCTTGACGCAGATCAGATCGGAGGCGCTATGTATACATGCCGTCGCGCAGGTTGATGCCATGCTCGAGCCAGGCTTTCATGGCGCAAATCATTTGTGACCAGCCCATGCAATTGCCGTAGGAATTCAACAGGCCCTGATCCGTTGACGGCCACCCCTCTTCTGAAATGGAGACGATGGTGCGGCCATCCTCGGTCGGTTCGAACCGAATGGTGACGGTTGTTTTGGCGCCATCTGTTCCATCTCCATCCCATTCCAGGACGATGCGTTTGTTTTCCTCCACGTCTACCACATTGACGGGGAAGGCACCGGGAAAGTCGTGGAAATCCCATATGACCGTCGCGCCAGCCTCCAGTCGGCCTTTCGCACCGCCAGTAGTGAAATAGCCAGATAGCTGTTTGGGGTCTGCGACGGCCTCGAACACGTCCTCGACAGGGCGATTGATACGCCCGCTTACTTCGAATTTCAGGTTCATCGTAGCCTCCCGCTATCGCTTGCCAGATCCAAGTTAATGTTATAAAAAGACAACATGTCAAGCGATGATAAAACTGACCTGATTTTCAGGGCGCTGGCCGCGCCGGTCCGGCGGAGCATTATGGATGCGCTGAAAGATGCACCTCAGACGACGGGTGACCTCTGCGCGCAGTTCAGCCAGCTCAACCGGTGCACGGTGATGCAGCATCTGGGAGTGCTGGAAGAAGCTGACCTTGTGCTCGTGCGTCGGGTTGGTCGCCAGCGCTGGAATTATCTCAATGCCTTGCCGATCAAACATATTCATGAGCGCTGGATCGGGGGCTATGCTTCTGGTGCGGTCGCCCTGCTGGACCGCCTGAAAACTGATCTGGAAACTGAAACGGTCGCGTGAGCATCGCAGCGTCCCTTGCACTCTGCGCCGGGCCCGGATACCCCTTTTAAATCTGGTTCTTATGGAGGGACGCCCGATGAGCCCCATTCTAGTAGTTCTGGCCGCAATCGTCGCGATCGCTGGCTTTGTCATTCTGATCTACAACGGCCTTGTGATGAAGCGTCAGAGGGTCAATCAGGCCTTCGCGGACGTGGATGTCCAGCTGAAACAGCGTCAAAACCTGATCCCGAATCTCGTGGAGACCGTGAAGGGCTATGCGAGCCATGAGAAGGAAACTCTGGATGCCGTCATTTCGGCGCGGAATGCCGCACAAAGCGCGAGCACACCGGGGGAAATGTCCGCGGCCGAAGGCATGCTGACCGCATCGCTCGGCAAGCTGTTTGCGCTCGCCGAAGCCTATCCGGACCTCAAGGCGAACACGAACTTCCTTGAACTTCAGTCGGAACTGTCCTCCATCGAAGACAAGCTCGCCGCCGCGCGCCGCTTCTACAATTCGGCTGTTCAGGACTACAACACGTCCCGCGAACAATTCCCCGGGTCCATCGTGGCGGGCATGTTCAATTTCGAAGGTCGCGAATTCTTCGATGTCGGTGTCGAAGGACGAGAAGCCTTGTCCACGGTGCCAGAAGTCAAGTTCTAGGCTATACTGCTGCCTCCGGATCAGGAGGTGGGACCATGAAATATTTTACGATCAGTGCGGCGCTTGTCCTTGGGGCTTGCGCCGCAAATTCTGCCGGGTGGAGTGCATCCACCTGGAGCGGCCTGCCGGATCGCACCGTGGCGGGGGGCGGCTACAGCTTCTTTGCCTCACCGGCCGAGGGTCAGGGCTTCAAGCTGAAGTTCTCTGTGAAGACTGATGGCACGTTCGGCGTGGCCGAAGCGCCGACGGAAGATGCGCTGGTCGAGGCCGCCACGGCTGCTGCGCCGGAGGGATGCATTTTTCAGTCTCTGCAGCGCTCGCCGGATGGCGGGGCGATAGCTGACTATGACTGCGGTTGAGCCGCGAACCAGGGTTCCAGCAAGCCTAGCGCTTCTTCGATCTGTGCCGTTGACAGCGCAAATGAAAACCGCATGAAGCGAAGACCTTCGACCGGATCGAAATCGACGCCTGGGGCCGTGGCAATGCCAGTATCTTCGAGCAGTTTCAGACAGAAGGCCAAGCTGTCATCGGTGTATTTTGAGATGTCGGCATAGATGTAGAACGCCCCATCCGGGGGCGCGATCTTTTCGAGCCCGAGGTGCGGCAGGGCTTCAAGCATCAATTCGCGATTGCGGCGGTAGACCTCGACATGGCTGTCCAGTTCCTCCGCGCTGTCCATCGCCACGAGGCCAGCATGCTGGGACAGGGATGGCGGCGTCAGAAACAGGTTTCCGACATAGGCGCTGGTCCGCGCGGCCCCATCCTTGGGCGAGACCAGCCAGCCCAGTCGCCAAGCTGGCATGGAGAAGTATTTGGAAAACGAGTTTACGATGTAAGCATCCGGATCAAACTCCAGCATGGATCGGATGTCCGGCCCATAGCTGAGGCCATGATAGATCTCGTCCGAGATGATACGGATGTTTTTTGCCTTGGCCACTGCGGCGATAGCCGCAAGGTCATCCTCGGGAATGATCGTGCCGGTTGGATTGGCGGGACTTGCGATGATGACGCCTGCTGGGGCTGGGTCGATGGAGTCCAGCGCGGCGGCCGTCAGCTGGTAACGCACGTCCGCGCCGCAAGCGATTTCCACGGGGGCGAGATTGAGCGCGCGCAATGTGTTGCGATAGGCCACATAGCCGGGGCGTGCGAGGGCGATCCGGTCGCCCGGATTGAATGCCGTTGAGAGCGCCAGTACGAGCGCGGGCGAGGCCCCGCATGTCAGTGTCACCCGTCCCGGCGTCAGATCGACACCATACTCATCCCTGTAGTGCTGGGAAATACGCTCCTTGAGCGGACGGCTTTCCCAATACCCCATGGGGTCTGTATCCAGTACTTCGTGCGCGCGGGCGATCGCGCCTCTGGGCGCAGGCGTTGAGGGTTGGCCGAACTCCATATGCAGGATGCGGCGGCCCTCGGTCTTCAAATCATGTGCGCGTTTGCTGACCGAAATCGCGCGAAACGGATCAATGTCTTGTCCCATACTATCGGGCGATAGCCGCCGGCAACCAGGTTGCCAAGGCGGGAATTGCGGCAACCAGTCCGATCAACAGAAGCTGAAGCATGATGAAGGGCACCGCACCCTGCCATATCTGCAAGGTCTTGATGCTCGCCGGGGCCGCGCCGCGCAGATAGAACAGGGCAAAGCCAAAGGGCGGCGTCAGGAAGCTGGTTTGCAGGTTCAGCGCCATCAGGATGGCCAACCAGACGGGATCAAAGCCGAGGATGATCAGCGGTGGCGCGACCAGTGGCACGACCACGAAGACGATCTCGATGAAGTCGAGGAAGAATCCGAGGATGAACATGACGATCATGGTCATCACCAGCGCGCCCCATTTGCCACCCGGCATCGAATGCAGGATGTCCGCCACGATGTCGTCGCCACCATAGCCGCGGAAGACGAGACTGAACAGCGACGCGCCGATCAGGATCAGGAACACCATGCTGGTGATCTGCGTCGCGCTTTTGAGGGCGGGTAGAAGCTGGCGCATCCGGCGCAGCACAACGAGACCGGTGGCGACCCCGGCAAAGAAGACGATTGAGGCGAGGATCGTCAGAAGGATGCCAATCTCGTTCGTGCGGCCAATCGTGGCGACGCCGGTGCGCAGATCAAACAGGTTTCGGAGCATAATGATCGCGATGACACTGCCGAGGCCCGCCATGAGCAGCCATGTGATGCGGCGCTCATGATCGTCATCGGCAAGGCGCAGGCCTGCGAGCAGGACGGCACCAGCCACGCCAATGGCGGCGGCTTCGGTGGGTGGGGCCACCCCGCCAAGGATGGCGCCGAGCACGGCCACGATCAACAGGAGCGGCGCGCCGAGCCCGAAAGCAACTTCCTTCGTGGTTAGCGGCGGACTGTCATCATCCTGTACCGGCGGGCAGCGCTCCGGGTGGCGAATGGCGGTCAGTGCGATCCAGCCGAGATAGAGGCCCACCAGCAGGAAGCCCGGAATCAGCGCGCCGGCGAACAGGTCTCCGACCGACACGACAAAAGAACCGGCAGAGCCAGTGGCCTGGCTCGCTTGGCTGGCGGCGTTCGAAATCGCATCGGCCAGCAGGATGAGCACAATGGAAGGCGGGATGATCTGGCCCAGCGTGCCTGAGGCGGCAATCGTGCCGGTGGCGAGACGCGGGTCGTAGCCCTGCCGGATCATGGTGGGCAGGGCAATCAGCGTCATGGTGATGACCGTCGCGCCGACAATGCCTGTGGATGCCGCCAGCAAGGCGCCTACCAGCACCACGGCATAGCCGAGCCCGCCGCGCACCTTCCCCAACAGACGGCTGGCAATATGGAGCAGGTCCTCCGCGACACGCGAGCGCTCCAGGATAACGCCCATCAACACAAAAAGTGGAACCGCGATCAGGGTCTGGTTCTGCATGATCGAGCCGCCCATTATGCGGCTCGGCAGATTGCGCAAGAATGCCTCGTCGAACACGCCAAGACCAATTCCGACCAGAGCGAACAGCAACGCTATGCCGCCAAGCGTCAGCGCGACCTGATACCCTGCCAATAGTGCGAAAATGGCGCAGACGAACATGGAGAGGGCCAGGATGACTTCAAGTTCCATGGACGCCTCCATGGGGCTCTTCCTCGGCCACATCTTCCAGCTTTCCGGTCAGGCGCAGAGCGGCTTTCAGCGCTTCTGACAAGCCCTGAACCAGCATCAGCACGGCAAAGGCTGGCAACAGCGTCTTGAACAGGAAGAGCAGGGGCAAGCCATCGGATTCCCGCGAGCCTTCGAACAGCGCCCAACTGCGGGCAAGGCCTTGTTCAGTCATCGCCAGCAGGCGGATGCAGATGGGGAAGAGGAACAGATATATGCCCGCCAATTCGATCCAGTTGCGCCTGCGCGCGCCAAAGCGGGGCCTGAGAATATCGACCCGCACATGCGCATCGTCTCGAAGAGCTGAGGCCGAGCCGAGCATGAACATGGCGGCGAAGGCATAGATCACGATCTCGTTCAACCAGGTGAATGAGAGGCCAAAGGCATAGCGCAGCAGCACAACCAGCAATTGTGCGCCCACAAGAATGATCGCGCCGGCGATCGCGCCGCCAAGCGCCCAGCCAGAGACCGCATCAATGCGCGCGCTCAACCATTTGGCGATCCGCCCGACTGGGTCTGGCCAGATCGTGACGATCAGTGGCAGCAAGAGCAACGGCGACAGGGCAAGCCCCAGCCATTTCAATGCCCCGCCAAGGGTGAGGAAGATCTCCGGAGACATACCCAGCCCGCCCCCGGCCTATTTGTTCGAATTGCGGGCGGCGTAGTACGGCCCTTCGGACACGTCGGCCCAGCCACGCATCAACTTCAAGCCTGCCTCGAAACTCTCATAGATACGCTTCTCGATCCCATCCCTTCCGGAGGCCGCGCGGACATCCCAGGCGGCTTCGGCCATACGGCTGACGACTTCGTCTGGAAAGCTGCGCATCTGGACGCCATGTTCGCGTTTAAGCAGGTCCAGATGGACCGCATTCTGGTAGGTGAACTCGCCAAGCGATGTGTGATTCACGCTCTCGCAGGCGGCCTTGATGATCTGTTGTTCGCCAAGCGTGAGACCGTCCCAGACGCGGAGGTTCATGCCAACTGCGAGACTTGCGCCCGGTTCGTGGAAACCGGGTCCGTAGTAGTATGGCGCCTCGCGGTGAAAGCCGAGATAATAGTCGTTCCAGGGGCCAACCCATTCCGTCGCGTCGATCGCTCCGGTTTGCAGGGATTGATAGATTTCCCCGCCCGGCAGTGCGACCGAGGAGCCGCCCAGTGCACGCAGGACGTCGCCGCCCTGACCCGGAATGCGCATCTTGAGTCCGACAAGATCATCCAGCGTGTTGATTTCCTTGCGGAACCAGCCGCCCATCTGATGGCCGGTATTTGCGGTCTGGATGGATTTGATTCCGAACTGGGTTGACAATTCATCCCATAATTTCTGGCCGCCGCCGAAATCAATCCAGCCCATAAGTTCCTGTGCGGTCATACCGAAGGGAACAGCGGTGAAAAACGGATAGGCGCTGGACTTGGCCGTCCAGTAGTATTCGGCGCCATGATACATATCGGCCGAGCCATTCGAGACGGCATCGAAGCACTCAAAAGGCGGGACGAGTTCGCCGGCCGCATAGACCTTCACTTCCATCAGGCCTTCGGACATTTGCTGGATGCGCTGGGCAACGCGCTCGGCCGCTTCGCCAAGCCCCGGCAGGCCCTTGGGCCAAGTGGTGACCATGTTGAATCGGCGTCGATTGCGCGCAATAGCCGGCGCAGTGAGATCGGCCGCCTTTTCGGGATTGGCAAAAGCAGCAGCCGCGCCGGCAAGGCCGAGTGCGCCTGCACCCAGCAGGTTGCGTCTATGGATCATCTATCTCCCCATGCCTCCCCGGTCTTGGCCGGGCTAAAGGCTAAACCGTGTCATTCATCGTCGCCCAGCGGACGCCACACGTCGCCATCAAGCACTTCGAGCGGCTTGTAGCGCCGCTTGTAGTCCATCTTCTGGCTGCCCTTCACCCAGTAGCCAAGATACACGTGCGGCAGGCCCAGATCCTGCGCGTGCAAAATGTGATCGAGGATGAGGTAATGGCCGAGTCCCCTCGAGGTCAGCTCCGGATCAAAGAACGTGTAGACCATCGAAAAGCCATCCCGGAGCACATCCGTGATCGAGGCGGCGACCAGAGGCGCGTCCTCTTCCACGCCATCGCGATATTCGAAGATCAGGCTTTGCACCGGGCTGCCGCCAACCATGGCGCTGTAATCCCGATAAGACATGTCGGACATGCCGGCACCATCATGACGGGTTTTCACATAGGATTTCAGCAGCCGGTATTGCTCGCGGCTCGGCTGGGCCTCGACCGGGCGGCGGATCAGAGAGGCATTGCGGTTCAGGGTGCGCCGGTCATTGCGCGACAGTTCGAAATCCCGCGTCGGCACGCGCACGCTGCGACAGGCATTGCAGCGCGGGCAAGCCGGGCGATATGCGATCGTCTGACTGCGCCGAAACCCGGCCTGGCTCAAGGAGTTGTGGACGAGATCTGCTTCCCCGATGGCCAGATTCGTGAACGCTTTCCGCTCTTTCTTGCCCGGCAGATAGGGGCAAGGGCTCGGATTGGTCACGTAGAACCGAAGCGAGCGCTCGAGCCCCGGGGGCAGGATCTGGGAGTCAGTGAACTTCATAAGTGCGACGATACACTTACAAATCGAACCGCCAAGGGGCGAATATGGTAAAGACGACCCAAAGTATGATCACCAACGGCCCGCCGAACTTCATGAAGTCCCCGAACTTGTAGTGCCCGGGACCCATGACCAGCATGTTGGTCTGGTACGCAATCGGCGTCGCGAAGCAGCAATTGGCGCCATAAATAACGGCCAGCAGGAAGGGTAACGGTTCTTCGACCTTCAGCTCCGCGGCGGCTGACAAGGCGATTGGCGAAAACAGGATGGCTGTCGCCGCATTAGACAGGAGATTAGTCAGCAAGGCGACCGCGAGAAAGATCGCCGACAGGACGGCCAGCGTGCCATAGGGCGAAGCCAGATTGACGACCGAATGGGCGATCAGGTCAGCCGCGCCGGTCTTTTCCAGGGCCATGCCCATGGCCAGCGCCGCACCAATCACGAGAAAAATGCGCAGATCGAGTGCCCGGCTGGCTTGGCGTGTGTTCAGGCAGCCCGCGATCAGCATGGCGACGGCGGCCAGAACGGATGCGTGCAGGATCGACACAAAGCCCGTCGCCGCGAGGATCACCATGGAGATGGCAATCACGCGCGCTGCCAGCGCTTTGGTCGTGAGCGGGATTTCGGTTTGGGACCATTCCAGAAGGATCAGATCGCGGCTTGAGCGCAGCTCACGAAACGCTTCGACCGGGCCACACAAAAGCAGCGTATCACCGGATTCCAGCCGGATTTCGCCAAGCTTCGTCCGAATCATTCGGCTGCGGCGCTGGATACCAAGCGTCACGGCGCGGGTCAGGCGGCGAAAGCCGAGCATTTCGACCGTCCGGCCCACCATGCGCGAGCCGGGGGCGATGACGGCCTCGGTGAGGGCCAGCGAGCCGGGGCGCGAGAAATCCTCAAGGTCAGCGCCTGACGCCTGCCAGACCTGCTGCAGGAAATCCGGTTGGCGCGCCAGCACGTTCTGGAGCGCGGCGCGTGTCGCGGCAATGATGACCAGATCTCCAACTTGCAGGCTGATATCCTCATAGGGCGGCAGGATCGCCCGTTCGCCACGCTGGATCATGCGGACGGTCATGTCGGGCAAGTCAGCGAACATGCCTGCGACCGGTTTCTTGCCAAGCAGGAAATGGCCATGTGTCACTTCGATCTGCGCGACGAATTGTTTGCCGGAGGGCTGGACGATGTCATCGGAAAGACCGCGCCGGTTCGGCAACAGGAATTTGGAAAAGATCAGGATGTAAAGCAGGCCGGCGGCCGCAAGGATCAGGCCCATAGGGGTCTGGTCGAAGAAACCGAGTTGCTGGCCGGTGATCCGGTCATAGGATTCGGCCGCCAGCAGGTTTGTCGATGTACCGATCAGCGTGGTCATGCCGGCGAAGATCGACGCAAAGCTAAGCGGCATCATCAGGCGCGACTGCGGCGCGTTCATACGCATGGCGATGGCGGTCATCACGGGCAGGAACATGATGACGATGGGCGTGTTGTTGACGAATGCGCTGGTCACGAAGACCGCAAGGAAGGCCAGAATCAGAGTTGAGACGGGCCGCTTGTCATATCCCGCGAGCAAGGCCTTGGTCGGCCCTTCCAGCGCTCCGGTCTGGAACAGTCCCTGGCCGACCACGAGCAATGCCATGATGGTGATGAGGGCCGGGTTGCCAAAGCCTGACAACAGGTCTGCCGCGCTGATGGCTTCGCCGTCGACCCCGCGTGCACCGGGAATGATGAAAACCAGCAGCAGGGCTGCCATCACGCAAACCGACACGAACTCCATCGACCACCGGTCGAGCATGTAGAACGTGATCGCGGCGCAGACGATGGCGAGGCTCGCCCACATCGGCCAAGTTTGGACGAATTCAGATAGCATTACGGCTCCGGTTCATCAGCACGCCCCGACACGTCGCCAGAACGACTAGCCGTCAGAATGTAGCAATATGCTTATCCGGCGATTGGCTGACAAGTGCGGTTCACCCGGATTGAGAGGTCTGGTGTCGGCCAAACCTGTTACGGCGCGTACACGATCAGTGGAAACGCCTGCCGAGGCGAGGATGCGCCGCGCAGCATTCGCGCGCTCCGAAGAGATGTCCCAATTGGTGCGATTCGCGTCCAGCGAGGGAAATGCGTCCGTGTGGCCCTCAATGGTGATTGGCCCTGCAAGGCCAGAAATGGCCTGGCCAAGCTGAAGGGTCAGCGCTTCGCCCGCTTCGGTCAGGGCGCCGCTTTCGCTGGCAAACAAGGGGCGGGCATCGGTATCAACCAGGTTGAGACGAATGCCGTCTGGTGCCTGAATCAGTTGCAGATTGTTTCCGGCGGCCGCGAGCGACTCGTCTGTTCGCAGCGTCTCGTAAAGGCGAAACGTCTCGGACTGGCGAATTTCCACCAGCGGACCGTTTGCGGCGGCCGTGTCTTTGCCTGTGAAGTAGTCGGCGATCATGCTCCGCGAATCCGGGGAGACGCCACTGACCAGCCAGAGCATAAGGAAAAAGGCCATCAGCGCGGTCAGGAAGTCGGCATAAGCCATCTTCCATGTCCCCATCTTGCGACGGGGCGCAGCGGGCCTTCTGCCCGGAAAGCGTTGCGTATGAGTGGTGGCAATCGCCATGCGCTTCGTGTTCCTTCATTCTGACAGGAACCCGGTTTGTAGCAGGGCTTGGTTTATGGGCGTTGAGAACAAAGGGTGTGATTTCCCTGAAATTCAATCTAATTGGGTCCGCAGGACACACGGAGATCTGGCATGGCGAAAACGGCGTTTCTTGGCTTGGGGGTGATGGGCTTCCATATGGCGGGGCATCTGGCGGCCAAGGGCCATCAAGTGACTGTCTGGAACCGGACAGAGACCAAGAGCCTGGATTGGACCGCCCAGCACAAGGGCGAGGTCGCAAAGGACCCGGCGGCCGCAGCTTTCGGCGCTGAATATGTTTTCCTGTGCCTGGGCGATGATCCGGATGTTCGTGCCGTCTTCGACCAGTTGGAGCCCAGCCTCGGCGCGGGCATGATCGTGGTAGACCATACAACGGCGTCAGCGGATCTTGCGCGCGAACTGGATGAGCGCTGCCGTATGAAGGGCGCGCGCTTTCTGGATGCGCCGATCAGCGGCGGCGAGGCCGGTGCGGTCAATGGCAAGCTGACCATCATGTGTGGCGGCGAAGAGAAGGCATTCAATTCTGCCGAACCGGTGATGGCGGCCTACGGCAAGAATATGACGCTGATCGGTGAGAGTGGCGCGGGCCAGCTGGCCAAATCGGTCAACCAGATATGTATTGCTGGCATCGTCCAGGGCTTGTCGGAGGGCCTGCACTTTGCCGAGAAGGCCGGGCTCGACGCGGAGAAAGTGATCGCAGCGATTAGCGGCGGGGCCGCCCAGAGCTGGCAAATGGAGAACCGCTGGAAAACAATGGTCGAAGGCCACTTCGAACACGGCTTCGCGGTCGATTGGATGCGCAAGGATTTGCGTATCACTTTGGAAGCCGCGCGGGAGAATGGGGCGAGCCTGCCGCTGACGGCGACGGTCGACCAGTATTACGCAGATGTTCAGGCCATGGGTGGCCAGCGCTGGGACACGTCCAGCCTGATCGCACGCTTGAATCGCGGGTAGATAATCATGCGCCTGTTGGAAGTTCACCTGCCGAATGACGAACGCTACGATACCGTAATCCGGGCGGTGAAAGCGGCCGACCCGATCGATTATTATGTTCAGGATACTGAGCGCAAGGATCG
This sequence comes from Hyphomonas sp. UBA4505, assembly GCF_002388685.1. Classification (NCBI taxonomy): domain Bacteria; kingdom Pseudomonadati; phylum Pseudomonadota; class Alphaproteobacteria; order Hyphomonadales; family Hyphomonadaceae; genus Hyphomonas; species Hyphomonas sp. UBA4505. The sequence continues at coordinate 205,600 of NZ_DGMZ01000011.1, forward strand.
CAAGCTGATCTCTGTCTTCATGCGGGAAGGCAGTGGCCAGTCACTGATCGACAATATCCAGACCGCGCTGGATACGTGCGATGATTTCCGGATCACCGTGCTTCCGGTGGAGGCGACTGCGCCAAACATTGAAGAGGCGACGGACCAGAAGGCCGACAAACGGGTTCAGGCGACGCGGGAAGAGATCTATTCCGATGTCTCCACGGGCGCGCGGCTGGACCGGGATTTCATCATCATGGTCGTGCTGTCGACCATTGTGGCGGCGATTGGCCTGAACTCTGACGGCATCGCCGCTGTGATCGGCGCCATGGTGATCGCGCCTCTGTTGGGGCCGGTACTTGGCTTTTCGATGGGCGCTGCGCTGGGCGATTTCAAACTGCTGAAGCGGGCCTCGATCACGCTGGGGTCCGGAATCGCGATCGCGCTTGTCTGTGCATGGCTATTGTCGTTTGTACTCCAGATTGACCTGCAAAGCCGGGAGCTGATGTCACGCGCTGAAGTGCGTCTGGACGGGCTGGCTCTTGCCATGGCGGCTGGTGGTGCGGCGGCCCTGTCCCTGACGCGCGGGCAGGCCTCGGCTTTGGTCGGCGTGATGGTCGCCGCTGCCTTGCTGCCGCCGGGTGCGGCGCTGGGTCTTTTTGTGGGAGCAGGGCACTGGACACTGGCATTGCGGGCAGGCTTGCTCCTGTCTCTGAATGTGGTGGCCCTGGTTCTGGCGGCCTTGATCGTGTTCCGGCTGCGGAAGATCCGGCCGCGTGCCTGGATAGACCAGAAGAATGCCGACCGGGCCGTGTGGATCAATGCGGGACTTTCGATCCTGCTGCTGGCCGCTGCCACCGCATTGATCCTTTGGCTGGACCTTGGCGCTGAGGTGTCGGTCGGCTAGGCTCGTCCGGTCAGGGAGGGGCACATGGCCAAATCGGACAACAAGACCAAGCCGACCCCAGTTTCGCCAGCGGAATTCGTCGCGGCGGTCGAGCATCCCACGCGCCGCGCTGATGGCGAAAAATTGCTGGGCTGGTTCGAGGAAGTCACGGGCTATACACCCCGGATGTGGGGACCGAGCCTGGTGGGGTATGGCCGCTATCATTACAAGTATGACAGCGGTCGCGAAGGCGACATGCTGATCACCGGATTCTCGCCGCGCAAAGCCAATCTCGTCCTGTATATCATGCCGGGATATCGCGATATGAGCGACAAGCTCGCCCGGCTGGGCAAGCACAAGGTCGGCAAGAGCTGTCTTTACATCAACAAGCTCGCTGACGTCGACATGGAGGTTCTGCGCGAGATCGTCGAGGATGGATTCTCTTACATGAAAGAGAATTACGATACGTGGCCGGAATAATCTGGCTGTATCTAACGGGAATGTGATCGGAACTGCCAGCGGGGCGGGTCGTTTAACTTGTGAAAGCAAGATTGGAGATCCCCCTGCATGACCGACCTTCTCAAGACGATCAACCCGGCCACCGGCGAGACGCTGAAGACCTATCCCCGCATGAGTGATGACGAGATGGCGCTCGCTATCGAGCAGTGCCAAGCTGCCTACCAAGACTGGCGCCAGCGCAGTCTCGAAGACCGCGCGAAAGTCATCAAGGCCATCGGCGATGAGTTGCGCAAGCATGTCGATGACTATGCCGAGCTTATGACCAAGGAGATGGGAAAGCTCTATCGCGATGGGCAGGAAGAAGTGAAACTGTGCGCCGGGATTTGCGACTATACTGCTGAGCACGGCCCGAAAGAGCTGGCCAGTGAAGAACGCGATATCATGTCGGGTCGCAAAGGCATTGTGACCTATTCCCCGATTGGCATCGTCTATGGCATCCAGCCATGGAACTTCCCGCTCTATCAGGCGATCCGCTATTCCATCTCCAACCTAATGGCGGGCAACGGTGTTCTGCTGAAGCACGCTGAGACCTGTACGGGCAGTGGATTGATGCTGCGCGATATTTATGAAGCCGCAGGCCTGCCGAAACATCTCTTCACCGTTCTGTTGATCTCGCATGACCAGTCCGATGCCGTGATCGAGAATAACCTTGTACGCGGTGTGACCCTGACCGGCAGTGACGGCGCCGGCCGCGTGGTGGGTGAGAAAGCCGGCAAGGCGTTGAAGAAGACTGTGCTGGAGCTTGGCTCGAACGACGCTTATCTGGTGCTGGAAGATGCCGATGTGGACCTCGCCGTCGAGACATGCGTGAAAGGGCGGCTGTTCAACAATGGCGAGACCTGTGTGAACGCCAAGCGCTTCATTGTGACTGAGGAAGTCTATGATGAGTTCACCGAGAAATTTGTGAAGGCAATGGCGGACATCAAGCTCGGCGACCCGTTTGCCGAAGACAGTGATCTGGGGCCAATGGCCCGCGCTGACCTGCGTGAAACTCTGCATGACCAGGTCAAGGACAGTGTTGAAAAAGGCGCGACCATTCGCTGTGGCGGTGAAATCCCTGACATGCAGGGCGCCTATTATCCCTCGACCGTGTTGACCGATGTGGCGCCGGGCCAGCCCGCCTATGACGACGAATTGTTCGGTCCCGTGGCTTCGGTGATCCGCGCCAAGGATGATGACGATGCGATGCGGATTGCCAATGACAGCCGGTATGGCCTTGGCGGCGGCATTTTCTCGCGCAATGAAGACCGCGCGATTGAGCTGGCCTGTAATCATTTCGACACCGGCATGGTGAGGATCAACGGGTTTGGCATTGCCGCTCCAAACATGCCGTTTGGGGGCGTGAAGGATTCCGGATTTGGCCGGGAACATGGCGGCTTTGGCATGAAGGAATTCGTCAACGTCAAAGCAGTTTTCGTATACTGATCAATGTACTGGCCCGGCACGCCGCCGGGCCATTTGCTGCTCGGCGGGTTTACATATGCCTCAGAAGCCCTAGGTATGGCCTCAGTTCAACGGAGCACCCGTGCGCGCGACGCGGCCTCTGAAATTCCACCCACCACGATTGGAGCGAGACCATGACGCAAGTGAAAACGGGCGATACCGTACACATCCATTACACCGGCACCCTCAATGACGGCACCACATTCGACAGTTCAGAAGGGCGCGAGCCGCTGACATTCGAAGTCGGATCCGGCCAAATCATACCTGGCCTCGACTCTGCCATTCCGGGCATGACCGTTGGCGACAAGAAGACCGTTAATGTTGCGTGTGATGACGCCTATGGTCAGATGAACCCGGCCATGCGCCAGGATGTGCCTCGCGCAGATATTCCGGCGGAGATTCCGCTGGAAGTTGGCTCACGCCTTCAGATGCAGACCCAGGACGGGCAAGTGATCCCTGTGACAGTGGCTGCCGTTGAAGAGGAATCTGTAACGCTGGACGCCAACCATCCATTGGCCGGCGAAGACCTGACCTTCAACATCGAACTGGTAAAGATCGGCGAAGCTGCCTAATTTCTTCCGAGTTTTCGAATTCAAAGCGGCGGGTACCCAGAGTGGGTGTCCGCCGTTTTTCGTTTCAGGCAGCAGGAATGGCCGGCGAGGCGGTGGCCTTCCGGTTGGGTCGATTTGAATTTGGTCAGGTCATCCGTATCAGGATGTGTCGGGAGCAACAGATGAGGTTCCTGAGATGGTGACGGCTTTCGCCTGTGTCACCGCTGCCGCACAGCATTTTGCGAGCGGGACCAGGCCCGTGACGAGATTTTCGGGCAGATCGCTCCAGCGTAACGGGCGCTCCCATGCCGGGATCACCGGCGCGGTGTATTGATAGCGCTGTGGGTTGGGCGCATCCGCCATCGCCGTAATGTAGATGTTGCCGAAGCGGTCAATGCGCAGCAGCACAGTGCGCCCGGTCTCCTCCTGCCAGGCTTCGAGCCGGCGCAGATTCAGCCAGAGCCAGGGCCAGAAGAGTGGCCAGACAAAGGCATAATAGCGGGCGTGACGCGGGTCTGTCATGACGTGCATTATAGGCCGAGCACGGAGGGGTGGGATAAAGTTTTTTGATCGCCAGCAATTTCAAGGGTTTGTGCGGCTGGTTTGGGGGATAGCAGGAGCCTTGGACGGGCACAGGGAATGTCAGAAAACCCCCATCTCGATCCCTGCGCCGAGGGCAGCCCCAAGCTCGCGGCATTTGGCGAGGTCTTCTTCGGGCATCGTCTTTTCCGCGAGGATTTCCGCTTCCGTCTGGGCGTGCGTGCAGATGATCAGGGGTGGTTGGACCTGTTTCAGCCGCCATCCGGTGGCAATGCGGGCCGCCTGACGCGCTGCATTCTCGCCATCCGAACCGGCGCAGATCATCAGGCCATAGGGCCGGCCTTCGATCTCGCCGAGGACGGGATAGTAGCAGCGGTCGAAGAATTCCTTCATTTCGCCCGACAAGGCCGCGAGGTTTTCCGGCGCTGCGAAGAGATAACCCTCAGCGGTCAGCAGGTCTTCTGGGCCGGTGTCTTCCGCCCGCTTCAGCAATGTGTCGGTTTCGTCGCGTGCAGCGCCTGCGGCGGCCTCGGCCATCTGGCGCGTGCCGCCGGTGCGGGAATGATAGATGATGAGAAGCTTGGTCATGCCCCTACATTCCAAGCGTTGGGCTGTGGGGCAAGGGGCATGAGGCCAGGAACAAAGGGGCCGGTGCGGGAGGGGGACCGCACCGGCCAGGTCAAGGCGGCGGGTTAGCCGGCCTTGTGCCATTCAAATTTTGCGAATGGCGCATCCACCGGCGTCTGCGCCAGATGATTGGTGTAGTTCGAGATGGTCTTCTGGGAGACGCCCAGCACGACTTCGAGGATCTGGCGCTGGGTGTAGCCCGCATCGAGAAAAGCCTGCACGGCGGCGTCATCGACATTGCCGCGATTGCGCACGACGCTGAGCGTGAAGGTGCGGAGCGCTTCGAGCTTGTCGCTTGGCAGGGGCGTTTCGTTGCGCAGGGCGTCAGTAATGTCTTGGCTGACACCCATGCTGCCCGCGATGGCGGTGTGGGCCGGGACACAATAGTGGCAGTTATGCTCGACATTGATGGCCTGCCAGACAACGGTCAGCTCATCCTTGTCGAAGCTGGATGCCTGGAACAGATCACCCAGTTCCTTGTAGGCTTTCAGCAGGCCCGGTGCCTCGGCCATGACGGCGTAGAGGTTCGGGACGATGCCCATGCTTTTCTTGGCGCCAGCGAGGATCTCGCGGCTTTCTGCGGGGGCGGTGTCTTCGGTGTGGCGAGTAAATTCGGTCATCCGGGGGGGCTCCTTGCATTGGATGATTGTGTGCCCGTTCGTCGGGGCCCACCTCATCTGGGAGGCCGCGCTGTGAAACCAAGATTTTTTTTGAGCGATCACTCAAATGTGAGCGGAAAGGCGAGACAAGACCGGTTTGCGGCCCTATCTTGAGAACATGACACGTATGCCTGCCTATGATCGTGATGCCGCGCTGGAAGCCGCCATTCGCCTGTTCTGGGCGAAGGGCTATCATGCGACCTCGCTCAAGGATCTCGAAAACGCCCTGAATATGCGGCCGGGTAGCATCTATGCCGCGTTCAAGAGCAAGCAGGCCCTGTTCCTTGCGGCGATGGAGCGGTATTTCGAAAAGATGCAGTCTGGCTTTCGCGCGCATATGACAGGGGCGGCCGCGCCTCTCGCGGGGCTGACCAGCTTCCTGCAGGCCTATGCCGAAGATGCGCCCGGCGCGCGGGTGCATGCTTGCCTGCTGCTCAAGACCCTGCTGGAAGCGACGGCGACGGATTCAGAGATTTCAGGCCCTGCGCGGGACTATCTGAACCGGATGAAGGCTGAGTTTGAAGCGGGATTCAGCGCGGCGAAGGAAGCCGGGGATTTGCCGCACACGGCGGACACAGCCCGGCTGGCCCGGCGTTACCAGGCTGCGCTGACCGCCCTGCAGATTGAATTGCAACGGGGGCTATCCGGCGCTGAGCTGACCGCCTTTGTGGATGATTTGATCGAGCCGTTCGAGCAATTGGCGCGCGAGGCCGCCAGTTGACGGATCACTCGGCCGGGACAGGCGTGAGCGCCTCTTTCCAGTCATCCATGGCGTGACGATTGTCATGGTCCCAGGGATGGAAGCCGGGCTTGAACCAGGACAGCCAGACCTTCCAGCCGCGTCCGAACAGGGCCGGTTTCTTCCAGAGGAATTGCTTCACGGCGCGGTCGGCCTCTTCGCGTGTATAGCCGTCGGCTTCCAGCAGCTTGGCGGAGAAATTGGCGATATTGGCAGTGAAGTGTTTCGTGATCAGCAGCATGGACAGGCTGCGCCGGAAATAGCGTTTCAGCGGTGACCAGCCCTTGGTGACCTCCAGAAAGACATCGTAGGCAACGGCCTTGTGCTCAGTCTCTTCCATCGCATGCCAGCGCCAGAGGCGCTCCAGCGCCGGGTCTGTCTTGCTGAACATCGCCACACCATCGATCTCGGCATCGAACATCAGATCGGCCATCATGGAGGTGAAGTGCTCGAGGCAGATCGTGGCCATCAGCATACGCATCGGTCCGCCGGCGCGGCCGAAATTGACCCGCTCCAGGATCTCCGCCTCAATCTCTGCAACGGGATATTTTTCGCGGTCGATCTTGTTGTTCAGCAGGTGATGCTCGCGCGAATGGATGGCTTCCTGCGTGATGAAATCCTTCACATCCTCGGCCAGCTTGCCCGAAACCTCGCCGCGATAGGCTTTCACCGCATCCATGAACATGCGTTCGCCGTCCGGGAAGGTCAGCGACATGGCATTGTAAACGGCGGTGGCGACGGGGTTGCCGTCCAGCCAGGGGCGGCCATCATCGGCGGCGGACATGTCAAAGCGCAGGTCGCGCGGTTCAATGGTGATGTCTTCGGGGGTGCGTTTGCGCGTCATTGTGTTTACTGCTTTCTGGTACAGAACTGGCAATCGTCTTGTCGCAACAGGTAACACTACTGACAAAAATGTCAATAAAGAAAAAAGAACCCTCGCCCAGAATCCGTCGAACGCCGGAGGAATCGCGCGCCAATATCCTTGCTGCGGCGGAGACGCTGCTGGTCGAACAGGGGCCGCAGACGCTGCGCCTGGCCGATGTGGCAAAGGCGGCGGGCGTGGCGAATGCCACCGTGCTGCATCATTTCGGATCCATCGACGCCGTTCAGCAGGCCCTCATGGAGCGGATGATTGCCGATCTCGTGGACGCGATCATGGCAATCGAAATCCCCGCCGATGCCCCGGCAGAGGCGCGCGCCATAGGCCTGAAGACCTTGTTTGATGCGCTGGAGTCGCGCGGCGCGGCGCGGCTGGCTGCCTGGCTGGAACTGACGGATGAGACCAGCCGCCTGACCGTGGTGCGCGAGGCGGTTCAGGAAGTGGCGCAGAAAAAGATCTCGCAGGGCGGCATCCCCTCAGAGCTTGCCGAGGACATGATCCTGATGAGCGTGACCCTCGCTCTCGGCACCGGCCTGTTCGGCCCGTCCCTCGGCACACTGATCGACAAGCCCCCCGAACGCGCACGGGAGCTGACCCTGCAGATGCTGATGAGCTATTTCGAAAAGCTGGCGGGGTAAAGAGGTGAGCACTCATGCTGAGCGAAGTCGAAGCACGAGCGCGGGCGGGCAGACAACAAGGTGGACTACGATTGCAGGTCGTTCGGTTCTCGCATTTTCAGGAAGCTCTCCGAATCCAGCGCTTCGGGTAGGGCCAGTATGTAAACGACCTTATCTTTCACCGCGCCTTCTGCGTGCAGGGTTCGGGCCGGTACGATGACTTTGTCGCCTGCCACGACGGTTGTGCGGACACCTGTCCCCGCGTCCAGGAAGTCTGTTTCCCCCTCCATGATGTAGGCGTGCACTTCTTCGGAATGCCAATGTGGGTCCAACCCAGCCGATGGTGGAGACACGAAGGTTGTGGGCCAGGTTCCATTTCGTTGCACGTCTTCCATGACCTCGGAAAGCGACGAAAAGAACTGATGGTGAAATTTCACTGACATACGAAGCGCTCCTAGCATTGAGGCGCAAAGTATGGATCGTGCAGTTATCGAGATAAACCTAGCCAGTTGCATCATATTCATGCAGGAATTGCATCATGCAGATCACGGCGCTTCAAACCTTTGTCGATGTGATGAAGCTTGGCAGTTTCGCCAATGCGGCCCGCTACCGAGATGTCGACCCATCATCAGTGTCCCGCGCGATTGCCGGACTGGAAGAAGAGTTGGGATTTCGACTATTTCAGCGAAGTCGGCGAAAGCTGGCACCGACGGAAGCTGGTCAGAGCTATTTTGAGCAGATAAGAAACCTTATCGAAGATCTCGATCACGCGCGGCAGAAAGCGCAGGATCTGGCGACAGAGCCACAGGGCCTGCTGCGGATCACGGCCTGTACGTCGCTGGGGCAGCGCGTAATCGCGCCGCTTCTCAAGAAGTTCATGGACCGGTATCCGGCGCTGTCACTCGAACTGGTATTGACTGATTCACAAGTCGATCTCGTCGCCGATCAGATCGATCTCGGGATTCGGTTCGGTCCCGAACCGGACGGCGAGATGTGCGCTACCAAACTGGTTCCGCGAAAATTTCAAATCTGTGCGAGCCCGTCTTATATCCAGCGCAATGGCGGGCTGCTTCACCCAAGAGATTTGTCAGAGCGTGAGTGTGTCCTGTTTCCGCTCCCCGGATATCGCACGCACTGGCTGTTTCGTGACGACGCAGGCGAAGCTTTTGAAGTTCCGGTCAATGGACGGCTACTCGTCTCGCATGGTCTGACGATGACCCAATGCGCTCTGGCCGGGTTGGGGCCAACATTGCTACCAGATTGGCTCTGCAAGCCGGAGCTGGAAGCTGGTGATCTGGTAGACCTGTTTCCCGATTTCGAGTGCGCCGCAAATCAATTCGGAACGGCAGCCTGGATGGTTCATCCGTCAAGGCGCTATGTACCTCACAAAGTGGAGGCCTTCATGCAGTTCCTGCGTGAAGAAATCTGACGCGGCAACTTGCATTGAAAATTCGTTGCGTACCGTGACTGCTCTGAGCAGGTGCTGCCGGACAGCGGTAGGTACGGGCTTGATCATCCGAGCTTTACCGCCGCCTCTTCAGCAAAATAGGTGATCACGCCGCTCGCGCCCGCGCGTTTGAAGCACATGAGCGACTCCATCATGACGCGATCTCCGTCGATCCAGCCATTCTGGGCGGCGGCCTTTATCTGGGCGTATTCGCCGGAGACCTGGTAGGCGATGGTCGGCACACCGAAAGTGGAGCTGACGCGTTGCACAATGTCCAGATACGGAAGGCCGGGCTTGACCATGACCATGTCGGCGCCTTCGGCAAGATCGAGCGCGACCTCGCGCAGGGCTTCATCGGAATTGGCCGGATCTTGCTGATAGGTTTTCTTGTCGCCCTTCAGCGCGGCGGCCGAGCCGATGGCGTCGCGATAGGGGCCGTAGAATCCGCTGGCATATTTGGCGGCATAGGCGAGGATCATCTGGTTGGTGAAGCCTTCTTCCTCGAATGCCGAACGAATCGCGCCGATGCGGCCATCCATCATGTCCGACGGGGCGACGATATCGGCGCCCGCGCCGATATGGACCAGCGCCTGCTGGACCAGTTTATCCGTAGTCGCATCATTCGGGATGGTGCCGTCTTCGTCCAGCAGGCCGTCATGCCCGTGGCTGGTATAGGCGTCGAGCGCCACATCCGTGATCAGGCCGACTTCGGGCGCAGCATCCTTCATCGCCTTCAGGGCGCGCGGCACGAGCCCGTCCGGGTCCAGCGCGCCGGAGCCGGTCTCGTCCTTGCCGTCTGCGCCAATATAGGGAAACAGCGCGATGGCCGGAATGCCAAGCTCTCGCGCGCGAATGGCGGCCTTGGCGGCGTCCTTGACGCTCAGCCGATCAATGCCGGGCAAGGAGCCGACGGGCATGCGATCTTCGCCATCATGGACGAAGACGGCCCAGATCAAATCAGCGGGCGTCAGCACGTTTTCGCCAGCGAGCGAACGGATCCATGGGGCCTGGCGCAAGCGGCGCATGCGGGTGGCGGGGAAGGCTTGGGGGAATTGGGTCATGTGAGCCTCATTGGTCCAAAATCCGGATGGCTACAACCAGCCAATTTTACGCACCATGAAACAGCGTTTGGAAACGTCGAGTTCTTCGGCCTGGATACGTTCCAGTTCCAGCATCCACTCGGCCATATCACTGCGTCTGATCTCGCGAAAGCCATGCTTGGCGTAGAACGGCGCGTTCCAGGGCAGGTCGCGGAAAGTGGACAGCGCAACGCGGCGCAGCTTGCGACGCTTCGCTTCGTCGATCACACGGGTCAGCAGAGCCGCGCCAATGCCGCGCTGGCCCTGATCCGGATGGACGCTGATCTGGTCAAGATAGAGCATGCCGCCGCGCAGGGAGACCAGCGCGAATCCTACCGGCGCGCCGGTGTCCAGCCGCGCGGTGAACAGGTCGCCATTCTCTGCAGCGCTGGCAAGGATGTCGATGGGTACATGGTCTTTCAGGGCTTCTGCGGACAATAGGCCGGTTGGAGCAAACAGGGCGCTGGCGGCGCGGTCCACTTCGGCCAACACGCCGACTTCTGACGCGTCCGCATCATCGATTCCATAGCGTGTGCTGGCGTGTTGCATTGACATTGCGCGCTGCCCATTCAATTCCCGTGGAAACCTCTTACGCCAAAAAACGGGGAATTAACAATGAGTGCTTTGTTTTCCGACGAACAATTGATGATCCGGGACATGGCCCGCAAATTTGCCGAGGCGCAATTGCTGCCGCATTCGGAAGCATGGGACCGAGACAGCCACTTCCCGGTCGATGTTATCAAGCAGGCGGCCGAGCTTGGCTTTGCGGGCATTTATGTCTCTGAAGAAGTTGGCGGCAGCGCTCTGACGCGCACCGATGCGGCCATGATCTTCGAGCAGTTGTCCTATGGGGATGTCTCTACGGCGGCATTCATTTCCATTCACAATATGGCCAGTTGGATGATCGACACGTTCGGATCGGACGCGCAGCGCCAGGCGTGGGTGCCGCGGCTGACGCGTATGGAGTTGATCGCATCATATTGCCTGACCGAACCCGGTGCGGGATCGGATGCTGCCAGCCTGAAGACGCGCGCAGTGAAGGATGGCGATGATTATGTCATCTCCGGCACGAAACAATTCATCTCCGGCGCGGGCACGTCTGACGTTTACGTCTTGATGGCGCGCACTTCCGACGACGGCGCCAAGGGCGTGTCGGCCTTCATTATCGAGAAGGACACGCCGGGGCTGAGCTTTGGGGCGAATGAGCGCAAGATGGGCTGGAAGAGCCAGCCCACGCGGCAGGTGATGCTGGACGGCGTTCGCGTGCCGGCGGCAAACCGAATTGGCGAGGAAGGTCACGGCTTCCGATTTGCGATGGCAGGGCTGGATGGCGGGCGGCTGAATATTGCGGCGTGTGCCCTCGGCGGTGCGCAACTCGCGCTCGACAAGGCGGTGGCCTACGCGAAAGAGCGCGAACAGTTCGGCAAGGCGATTGCGACCTTCCAGAACACGGCGTTCAAGCTGGCGGATATGGAAACCGAGCTTCAGGCCGCAAGGGTCATGCTGTACGAGGCGGCCGGACGACTGGACGGCAAGTCGCCGGACGCGACGCGTTGGTGCGCGATGGCCAAGCGCTTTGTCACGGATACGGCGTTCAAGGTTGCGAACGACGCCCTGCAGATACACGGCGGATACGGCTACCTCGCCGATTATGGTGTTGAACGGATCGTGCGCGATTTGCGCGTGCACCAGATTCTGGAGGGTACGAACGAGATCATGCGCGTCATCATCTCGCGGGACATGCTCAAGGATTAGGCCTTTCGGGCAATTTCTCAAACATTACCGATATTTATAGCGTTTTCGCGGGTGCGGGGAAGGTTTTCATGCCGTCCGTATCTGGACAAGCGGCGGTGGCTGCGCTGTTCTTTCATTCTGGTAGAGTGCAAGAGAAGGAGGACTGGCGATGCGTATGGTCCGTAAGCTGTCGATTGTGGCCGGATTCGCTGTGCTGGGCGCGTGCGCCAGTGCGCCGCCCAATCTGAATGACAATCAAATCGTCCGGGGTGAGCGCGTCGGCGAGGTCGAGTTGGGTATGAGCCTGATCGAGCTGTTCGCCGTGATGGGCACGCCGCGCCACACAACGCCGATCGAAGGCACGCGGGCAACGACTTACACCTATGATGGACTCATCATCGCAGCGGATGAAAATGTCTATTGGATCATCGCGCGTGACCCGCGGTATCGCACGGATATCGGTGTGGGGACCGGCGCGGAGCAGATCCTGGCGCGTGGGGCCTATGGCAAGCCGAAATGCGTGGTCACCAAGGGCGATGAGACGCTGTACGACTATAGCGACATCTATTTCGGCGTCGACAACAAGAGCGGCAAGGTCACCAAGGTCGGCATCATGCGCGATACCCAGACTTGTGACGGGTAAGGTGGCACACTGAGCCCTGACGGGCTGTCAGCCCGGAAAGCGATTGAACCTCAATCCGATATGCGGCACCGTGCGGCTGTGGTTCAGCTGATCGGAAGAGGTGCGCTTGTGCGGGGATTGAAGAGTCTGGTTTTGGCGATGGTGGCGACGCTCGTCCTTCCACTGGCGTGGGCGCAGTCTGGGAATTGGGCCGAGGAAACCGGATCGCTTGTTCACAAGGAGGGATTTGTTGACCTCTACCTGGATGCGGATGGCGGGCGCGTTCTGGTCGCGCTGCCTGCGCCGGACGCGGAGGGCGTTGCCCTGCGCGCGATCCAGGCGACGGGGCTGACGGCGGGACTCGGGTCCAATCCGATCGGGCTGGACCGGGGCCGCGCCAATGCCGGTGAGATCGTGGCCTTCCGCAAGGTAGGCGACAAGGTCATCGCGGAGATCGAGAACTGGACCTATCGCGCCAGCGCCGACAATCCGCTGGAGCGCAAAGCCGTGCGGGATTCCTTTGCGCGCAGCTTTGTCTGGTCGGGTGAAATTCTCGGCACCGGACCGGAGGGCGAATTGTTGGTGGACCTGTCGTCCTATCTGACGCGCGACACGATGGATGTGCGCGCGCGGCTGAAACAGCATCCCAAGGGCGGCGCGTTCCAGATCTCGAAGGACTTGTCCATGCCGGACGTTTCGGCGGCGCTGGCCTTTCCGGACAATGCCGAGTTTGATGCCTTTCTGACGCTGAGCAGTGACGAACCGAAAGCGGAAGTCTGGGCCACGGCGGCTGATGCGCGCTCTGTGACGCTGGTGCAGCACACATCGCTCGTGCGCTTGCCGGATGACGGCTACACGCCCCGCATGTTCGATCCACGCAGCGGTGCGATTGACGTCGGCTACTATGATTTTTCCGCGCCCCTGAGCGGACAGGTTGGGCAGTCCTTTGCACGCCGCTTTCGGCTGGAAAAGCAGGACCCCACTGCCGCGAGCAGCCCCGCAAAAGAGCCGATTGTCTACTATGTCGATTCCGGTGCGCCAGAGGAAATCCGTGCCGCCCTGATTGAAGGGGCATCCTGGTGGGCCGAAGCGTTCGAGGCAGCTGGTTTTCCGGACTCCTTTCGCGTGCAAGTCCTGCCCGAAGGCGCCCATCCACTTGATGTCCGCTATAATGTGATCCAGTGGGTGCACCGCCAGACCCGCGGCTGGTCCTATGGTGGTGGACTGACCGATCCGCGTACGGGTGAAATGCTGAAAGCCAACGTTATTCTGGGTAGTCAGCGTGTGCGCCAGGACAGGATGATTTTTGAAGGACTGGCGGGCGCATCAAAGACCGGCACTGGCGCGGCGGATGATCCTGTCCAGATCGCTCTGTCCCGTATTCGCCAATTGGCTGCGCATGAAGTTGGCCACACGCTTGGCTTCGCCCACAATTTTGCGGCGTCCTCGAATGAGCGCGCGTCGGTGATGGATTATCCGGCACCGCTTGTTTGGGTTGGCCAGAATGGGGAGCTGGATTTCTCAGCTGCCTATGATGTCGGAATCGGTGAGTGGGACATAGTGTCTGCAATGTGGCTCTACCGGCAATATCCTGATGGCACGGACGAGAATGCTGCAGGAGACGAACTGTTGGAATCGGCCTGGGGAAGCGGACTGCGATACATCGATGATCCGCAGGGGCGTGGCGTGGGTACCGCGCATCCCTATGCGAGCGTCTGGGACAATGGCACAGACCCTGTCGCCTCCCTGACGGAGGTGATGCGGGTACGGAAAGTAGCGCTTGAACGGTTCGGCCTCGGCGCGCTGCAGTCAGGCGAGCCGACCTCGCGCCTGCGGGCGGTGATCGTGCCGGTCTATCTTTATCATCGTTATCAGGTGAACGCAGCGGCGAAGATGATCGGCGGTTATGATTTCCACTATGCCGAAACGGGGCAGGCCAATATTGGCGGAGCGCCTGTGCCGGCAGATCAGCAACGCGGCGCGCTCAGTGCGCTGGTGGCAACGCTGGATCCGGCCGTGCTTGATCTGCCAGACCGGACGCTCGACCTGTTGACGCCGCCGCTGGTGTCGTTCCGTGGGGCGGGCGCGGGGGCGGAATATTTCCCAGGCGAAACCGGGGCGATGTTTGATCTTCTGACAGCCGCTGACACATCGGCCTCACAAACCTTGGGCGCCTTGCTGCATCCGCAGCGCGTTGCACGCCTGATCGAAACTGAACGCCGCGACGCGAACGCACTGAGCTATGGTGATGTCTTGCGCGAAGTGGAGGAGGCGCTGTTCAAAGATGCTGACATGCCACGTCAGGCGAGTATCCTGCGGCGCGAGCAAGTGCGGTACGTTTCCGTACTGATAGACCTTGCCGCAAACACAAATGCGACGCCTGAAACGGTGATCCAGACCAATGCATATCTCAGCGCTCTGGCGCGCCGGATTGTGTCCCGTTCGCGGCGAGCTGATCCAGCGGATGTGGCAGTGCGGGACGAGCTCTCCCGTCGTATTACAGCCCATCTCGACAGGCCATCTCTACCCGTCATGCCGTCCACACCTGAAGTCGATATCCCGCCCGGCAGCCCCATTGGCGCAGGCAGCGCCGAAGCTTGCTGGCATTGCGATACGGCGCTGTTACCACGCTAGGCGGAGGGGTCATTTGAGAAGTTCCTGCCTCCTCACCCTGCCGCTACAAAGGGAATGGATCAGATAAACTCGACACCGGTCTCGCGACCGAGTTGCCAACGCCGCTGACACAGGCGCGGTTGTTTACTGTTGGGCAGACGGATCGAGAAGGTTTCTGGCAGATTGATTTCCTTGCGGGTCGCAAAGCGGACTCCGCCGGATGAAATGTTGCGAATATCGCACGGCACCGAGCGCAAGAAACCCAGTTTCAGAATACCTTTGGCGATCACCGGAGTGCGGCGTCCACGCAGCTCTGCGCCGGGAAGGTCGGTCTGTCTCATAGGCGAAGAATAGTCTCAACGAGTAAACATTCGCGGTTTGCTATTGCCAGGAATTTCCAATCGGGATTTGCGGACTGTTAACGTCCTGACGCACGAGTCGGGCTTGATCCGCGAGGCGTCGAATGTAGGGGTAGGCGAAACAGATAATGATCGGCGTAAAGCGCCTGAGACAAAGGGATAAAGCATGTCGAATGACGTATCGGTGGAGACCCATCGCGGTGTGGGACGAGTTACGCTGACGCGGCCAAAGGCGTTGCATGCGCTGAACGCACCTATGTGCGACACCATCTTGGCCGCCTTGGAACGCTGGGCGGCAGACCCGACCGTTCACTTGGTCATGATCGACCATGAAGAAGAAACGCGCGGATTCTGCGCTGGCGGTGACATTCGCATGCTGGCCGATAGCGGCGCGGGGGATGCGAGCGAGGCGCGCGCTTTCTTCAATGTCGAATATCGGATGAATGCCGCGCTGAAGACCTTTCCCAAGCCGGTGCTGGCGATCATGGATGGTGTGACCATGGGCGGAGGGGTCGGCCTGTCTGTGCATGGCTCTCACCGGGTTGCGACCGAGCGCACGCTGTTCGCCATGCCGGAGACCGGGATCGGCCTGTTCCCGGACGTGGGGGGTGGTTGGTTCCTGCCGCGCCTGTCGGGCTATCTTGGTACATGGTTGGCACTGACGGGGGAGCGTTTGAAGGGCGCAGATGTCGCTGCGGCCCGGGTGGCGACGCAATTCCTGCCATCGGAATTGGTGCCGAACCTGAAAAAGCAGATCGAAGGCGCGGATTTCTCCGTCGGTGCCGCCGAAATGCTGAACGAGATCCTGCGCGGCATGACCCATCCTGTGCCAGCGGGCAGCTTTGCGGCGCATAGCGATTTGATTGATGATTGCTTTGCAAAGGACACCGCCGAGGAGATTGTTGCTGCGTTGGACACGGCTGACAATGAGTGGGCATCCGAGCAGGCGACGACCATTCGAACGAAGTCCCCAGAGACTGTGAAGGTTGCTCTTCGTCAGGTTCGAGATGGCGCCAAACTTGATAACTTTGAAGAGAACATGCGGATGGAGTACCGCATTGGCTGGCGTAAAGTGCAAAGTCATGACTTCCTTGAAGGCGTTCGCGCGGTCATTATCGACAAGGACAATGCTCCGAAATGGAAGCCGGCCACGCTGGAAGAGGTCAGCGATGCGGACGTGGCGAGATATTTCGAGCCATTGGGCGACGATGAGTTGACCTTTGGGGATTGAGCGCGAGCCAAGGCCTTGAAATAGTGGCCACACTTAAAGTTGGGGCGATTCAGGAGCATGTATGCGCGGACAAGTATTGAAGGCTGACTCTGTGGAGGGGCTAGGCCTCATCCTCGGAGACGATGGTGTGCGCTACAATTTCTCTCAGGCACAGGTGCGGGACAACAATCGGCTCGTCCAGGGGCATGTTGTCGATTTCGTCGGTATGGGTGACGAGGCGCGCGATATCTATTTGCTCCAGGCTACCGGACAACCCTCTACACAGCCAGTTCCGCCGCAGCCCGTTCGTCAGGGGTATGCGGGGGCTGCACCCTATGCGCAGCCCATGGCAGTCAAGAGTGACGGTATCTGGACGTACTTTCTCAGATGTCTGTCATCCAGCTATTTCAAGTTCAATGGCCGCGCACGCCGCCAAGAGTATTGGGGATACATATTGTTTTCGATACTTGCGCTCATCTTGGCGTTTGTTGTCGACACGATCCTTACCCTATCAATATTTGGCGTCGACGACTCCGAGGGATACTTTCTCCCTCTCTTCACCGCGCTTTGGATACTTTATACCATCATTCCGGGTATAGCTGTCACCGTACGGCGCTTCCATGATCAGGATCTGTCCGGCTGGATGTACCTGCTGAACTTGATTCCCTATGTCGGCGGCCTGATCGTTTTCGTATTCATGCTGATCGACAGTCGTGCAGAGCCGAACGTGCATGGGCCTAGTCCGAAATACGGCATTCGCGGCACGGTCGACACGTTCGCTTGAGCGAATACTTTCATGATATCCAAACCTGACAGGCCCAAATCGTTACGTAATAGTAACGGTTAATGTATTCGCGTGGATATTAACCTTCTACTCTTGAGAAAAGGGCATGCTTATCAATTCATTAGGATTGCTCGTGTATTTCTACTCAAACTACAACAAAAGTTGAGTGAATAGTTGAGTGGTGATGAAAATGATGATTGCAGAAGCGCAGGATACTGCGAACAATTCGTTGGGCGAGTCTTTCCTGAAGTCTTTGTCTTTGCTTGAGCAGGCGCACCGTCGTCTTCATGATGTTGTGAAGGACGATCTGGAGCGCGGCGGCGAGCGGTCGCTGACCGGCGTTCAGGCATTGTTGCTTTATGAAATTGGCGAAGGCGAAGCCCCCGCATCTGTTCTTCGGGCTCGTGGCGCCTTTGCTGGCACCAGCCTCTCCTACAACGTCAAGAAACTCCAGGAAGGCGGCTATCTGATCCAGACCCGCTCCGAAGATGACAAGCGCACCGTCACGCTCAGCCTGACCGAGCGCGGTCTAAAGGTTCGCAAACGGGTCGAGGCCCTGTTCGAGAAGCAGGCCGGCGCGCTTGAGCCAACGGCCAGCGTGCGTCCGGATGACCTGTCGCAACTGAACAAGACCATCTCGCGCCTTGAGCGCTTCTGGTCCGACCAGATCCGGTTCCGCCTCTAAGCGCGCGGATTACATGGACGACTAAAAAAGCCCTCGCGAATTTGGCGGGGGCTTTTTCATTTTCATGGATTCCACGCGAGACAGAAAATGGTTTTCAACCCCAGATTTCTTCACTAGGTTTCTCTGCGATGAGGGAATTTGGGGTTCTTTTTCTCGGGCTGGCATGGGCCGCACCCGCTTCGGCAGGGCCTTGGTCCCAACCGCATGAAGGTTGGTATGCCGAGGCCGTCGGCACTGAAGAGGAGCTGGAAGGCGTCCGTGGAAACCGCGTTTCGCTCTACGGCGAGTATGGCTTCGCACCGAATTGGACGGTTACCGCAAAATCAGAGGCGGTGGCCTATGAGGTCGGCAGCCAGTTCAACAAGGAGTTCTGGCGCGCCACGCTGCGGCGGCAACTGGTCACCCACAAGGGGTGGGCCGTCGGCGTTGAAGGCGGCCTGGTTCATGGCAGCTCCCTGGCCGGCGTATTCGGATGCGACGAGTGGGGCGCCGAAGCCCGCCTCAGCGGCGGCCTGTCTGGCCTGCGGGGCGGTCGTAACTTCTATGTCTTCGCGGATGCCGCTGTGATCCGTCATGAAGATGGCTGTGTCCGCCAGCGCGCCGAGTTCGGCTATGGCGTCGATATCTGGCAGGACTTCTTTATAAGCCAGCAGCTTTGGGTCGAGCGCGGGAACGAAACGGCGGATTCAAACAAGTATGAGACCAAGCTTGGCTATCATTTCGGATGGGCCGATGTGGCGATCGGGTATCGAGAGGAATTTGCCGGAGAGTTTGACGAGCATGCTGTGCTGCTCGCCCTTATCCTCCGGCATTAATCACACCAGTCTATTCCGCAGGGACGTCTTCCGGGGTAGCTTCGGCGGTGAAGCCGGTCTCACTCATCAGATAGGCGACAACCGCCAGGCGGTCGTCCGGTTTGCGTACACCCGCAAACGTCATGCGGTTGCCAGGCAGGAAAGTGCGCGGGTTCTCCAGCCAGTGATCGACCTTGTCGGGCGTCCAGATGAAGTCGGCTTCTTGCAGGGCAGGGGAATAGGCAAAGCCCTCCAGTGTGCCGGCCTCACGACCGAACAGCCCATGCAGGTTCGGCCCAACGAGATTACCGCCGCCTTCCGCCGTGATGTGGCAGGATTGGCAGAGCTTCCAGGTGCGACGACCGCGCGCATAATCGGCGGTATTGTACGGAGCGGGCAGGGCCGCGAACGGTGATACCGCATCAACCGCCGCTTCAGCGGGGGCAGCGGCGGGCGCCGCTTCTGCAGGGGCCTTCGCCGGAGGTGCTTCTGCGGCCGGGGTATCAGTTTCGGGCGCATCGGAGCCACCACAAGCGGTGAGCAACACTATTGCGGCGACGGCGAGGGAAGAAGTCAACTTCATGGAATTTCAGGCTCCGGAATGTTCCGGCGCACTTTGTGGGGTAACCGCACGGAAGGCAACCGGCCTGCGTCAACTGGACGCCGGGCGCGGGCCGGACATACCCGCCTTGGCTGGTCCCTGTTGAAACCGTGCGGGCAGGCGGGGACAAAGCGCGTCAGCCGGGGTATTGTAACCAGATGCCTGATTCCGTCCGCCCTCGCCCCGAGATTCGCAAGCTGCCACCTGATGTCGTGAACCGGATCGCGGCGGGCGAAGTGGTCGAGCGCCCGGCGGCCGCCGTCAAGGAATTGGTCGAGAATGCTCTGGACGCTGGCGCTCGCCGTATTTCTGTCTCCATCGAAGCGGGGGGCCTGAAACGGATCATCATCGAAGATGATGGCTGTGGCATGTCTGCCGACGATCTGCTCGTCGCGCTGGAACGCCATGCAACCTCCAAACTCGTGCCGGATGCCGGCGGGCGGGTGGATTTGCTGAACATCCACACGATGGGCTTCCGGGGTGAAGCGTTGCCGTCGATTGCCTCGGTCAGCCGCTGCAGCATTTCATCCCGCGCGACCGGCGAAGACGCAGCCGAAGTCTTTGTTGAGGCGGGACGGATGGAAGGCCCTCGCCCGGCGGCGTTTACCGGGCGCGGCGAGACTGGCACCCGCATCGAAGTGCGCGACCTGTTCTATGCGACTCCCGCCCGGTTGAAGTTCATGAAAGGCGAGCGCGCCGAAAGCATGGCTGTGACTGACACGATCAAGCGTCTCGCCATGGCCAATCCGCATGTTGCTTTCTCGCTGG
Source organism: Hyphomonas sp. UBA4505 (assembly GCF_002388685.1). Lineage (NCBI taxonomy): Bacteria > Pseudomonadati > Pseudomonadota > Alphaproteobacteria > Hyphomonadales > Hyphomonadaceae > Hyphomonas > Hyphomonas sp. UBA4505. The sequence continues at coordinate 225,736 of NZ_DGMZ01000011.1, forward strand.
AAAATAATGGCCGGAACTCGCTGCGCTATGCCGCTGAAGCCGAAGGCGCCTCCGGCCAACTGGCCCGGCTCGGCGCAATCATGGGGCGTGATTTCCGTGAGAACGCGCTGGAGATTGATGCCGAGCGCGAAGATGTTCGCCTTACTGGCTTTGCCGGCCTGCCGACGCTCAATCGCGGCAACGCCCAGATGCAATTCCTGTTCGTCAATGGCCGGCCCGTGAAGGACCGTATGCTGAATGGCGTAATCCGCGCCGCCTATCAGGATTTCCTGGCGCGCGACCGGCACCCGTTGGCGGCGCTGTTTGTTGATCTTGACCCGGAATATGTCGATGTGAACGTGCACCCCGCCAAGACCGAGGTGCGCTTCCGCGATGCGGGGAATGTAAGAGGTTTGATGATTGGCGCACTGCGTCATGCGCTGGCCGCGGCGGGACACAGAGCGTCGACCACGGTCGCGAATTCTGCGCTCGGCAAGGTTCGGATCGAAGAGGCCACGTCAGCCAATCTCTGGTCGTTGCCATCTGCGCCAGAGCGACAGGCTTCCCCCTCTTCCTATTATCGCCAGCCATCGGGCATTGATTTCGATCAGCCTCTTCCGCCCTCTGGCGATGTGATGGCGGGGCTGCAAGAAGCACCACCGCCTGCCTATCGACATGATGCCGCTCCGTCCGCACGGGTGGAGCCGGAAGCCGCGCCCGCGCAAGGTATGCCTTCTGACTTTCCGCTCGGCGTCGCCCGCGCTCAGTTGCACGAAACCTATGTCGTCGCGCAGACAGCGGATGGCATCGTTATCGTGGATCAGCATGCCGCTCATGAGCGGCTGGTCTACGAGGACATGAAACGCCAAATGGCTGCGGGCGGGGTAAGGCGTCAGGCGCTGCTGATCCCGGATGTGGTGGAGCTTACTGAGGACGAGGCGACCCGCGTGCTCGAGCGCGCCGACGAGTTGGCTGAGCTGGGTCTGGAAATCGAACCTTTTGGGGCCGGCGCGATCTGTGTACGGGCCACCCCCGCCCTGTTCGGGGAAATGGACGCAATGGGCTTGATCCGTGATCTCGCCGATGACTTCGCCGAATATGATGCGGGCCTCGCGCTCAAGGAGCGGTTCGAGGAAGTCATGGGGAACATGGCGTGCCGCGGTTCAGTGCGAGCCGGACGACGACTGAATGGCGAGGAGATGAATGCGCTGCTCCGCCAGATGGAAGCGACGCCACATTCCGGCCAGTGCAATCATGGGCGGCCGACCTATGTGGAGCTGAAGCTCGCCGACATCGAACGCCTGTTCGGGCGGCGGGGATAGGCTCTGTGGAAGCCTTGATCTTTGATTGCGATGGGGTGTTGGTCGACTCCGAAACAATCTCCATCGCCACTGAACGGGAAATGCTCTCTGGCTGGGGGCTCGACTATCCGTTCGAGATTTTCGTTTCGCGTTTTGTCGGCCTGCACAATCGGGACTTCCATGCGGCTCTCGCGGCGGATGCCATTGAGCGTGGACGCCCCTTGCCTCCGGATTTTGCCGACCAGTTGCAGGCGCGCATCTGGCAACACTTCGAAACGGATCTGCGCGCGATTGAAGGTGTGTTGGACATTTCCGCCGCGTTCTCTGGGGCGCAGGCAGTGGCGTCGTCTTCCGAGGCACCAAAGCTCGTCCGTAAACTTCGTCTCACTGGCCTGTACGATACTTTTGCGCCGCACATATATTCCTCAGACCTCGTGACCAATGGAAAGCCTGCGCCTGACCTGTTTCTGCACGCAGCCGAACAGATCAGTGCCCGGCCCGACAAATGTGTCGTACTCGAAGACAGCGTGAATGGTGTGACAGCCGCGCGCGCCGCCGGGATGACAGCGTGGGGCTTTACGGGCGGTGGTCATGCCGATGCGGGGCTTGGCGACCGGCTCAGGGCGGCGGGCGCGCAGGATGTGTTTGCGTCGCATGCGGAGATATCTGCAGCGCTTGCCAGCTGACCCTTTCAGGCTTTCGGGAAAACGTCACGCAGGGATGCCCACTCCGCTTCGTGTGAGCCGTGAAAATTCGGCTTACTCTCATCTGTCAGCCGACCACGCGGCGGGGTATAGCTGTCGATCTGGCGAACCGGATTTTCGCGCCACTGAATGTTCACGGCCCAGAGTTTCGGGAAGAAGTATAGCGTTGAATAAGGCAAATGGTCGTGGATCCACCAGGCCAGTTTCTGCCAGTCCCCTTCTGCGTGGAAAGCATCGTAGAAGGCTGGAATGACGACGCAGGCGGTTGCACCCATGTTTCCTTCGGCATCCCGCCGGTCCCAGATATGATGGCCGTAATTGCTTTCGTTCGAGGCGCAATTGTAGCCCTTCTTCTTGTCCCGCTGCATCTGGTTGCCAAATCCATTCACTTCAGCAGAGCGATAGGCGGACCGGATGGCGATGCGCCCGAAAACGTCCTGCAAGGGTTCCAGCAATTCCGTGCAGAGCTTCGTGCCGGCGGTAATGGCAAGGTCCGGATCATCGGGAACGTTCGAGAAGCCGTGAAGCGCGGCGATATCCGAATACAGGAAGTCGCGCATGAAGAAAGAGCGTGACAAGCGCGCACGTCCAAACTCCGCAAGTGCATCGACGCTGGACGGCCTTCTCATGGTCGTTTCCAGTCGCCGCTCGGGACGTTAGTCCTCGTCGCTGACATCGGCTGCGACCACTTCGTACATTTCCGGCGTGCATGTGCCCTGGGTGATCTGATCGCGTTTCAGCGTGAGTGTCTCTCCGACTTCCGGCAGCGTGCCCAAGTAGGAGGCCGGGACCCACAATTCTCCCTCGGGCCCATCGAACAAAGCGCCGTCTTCATCGACTTCGGTCACCGTTGCCGAGATGATTGTGGTTTCATAGCTGCACGGTCCGCCTACGATTGGAGGCGTAGGCTCACAGGCGATCAGCGGCGCGATGAGCGCGATGGCGGCAAGGTGTGTACGCATTTATGTCTCCCGCATTGGTCTGTGGACGCTACAGCGATCTGGCGGGAAGGCAACTGGGAACCCGATCAGGAATTGATGACGCGACCGGGGTTCATGATCTTGTTTGGGTCTAGCGCATGTTTGATGGCACGCATCATTTCGGTGGCTGCCTTCGGACGAATGCGTTCCAGTTCATCACGTTTCAGCCGCCCAACACCGTGTTCGGCGCTAATGGATCCGTCGAAGCTCATGACCTGATCATAGATGATACGAAAGATTGCTTCATCCTGACCACGTAGAACTGGGCGCTCTGCGCTGGCTGGCTCGCAAACAGAATAATGGAGATTGCCATCGCCGACATGACCGAAGATCACAAACTCCGCTGAAGGCACCTTTTCCAGAACAGCCGCGTTGCAAGCATCGATAAATTCGGGAATGCGGCTGACCGGTACGGAGATGTCCTGGTTCAGCGCGGTGCCATATGCTCGTTTCGACAGGGGGATTGTCTCGCGGATGTGCCAGAAGCTTTCGGCTTGCGCGACGCTTTCGGCAATGACGGCATCCTGCACAAGTTCGCTCTCATATGCTGAGGCGAGTGCGCCTTCCAGAACGTCGCGGGCATGTTCGGCGCGCGACATGGAAACTTCGATCAGCACGCGCCAAGGCAAATCAGATGGAAGTGGGTCGCGCGTGTCCGGCACGTCTGCCTGTACCATTGCGACGGCATTGGCGGGGATGATCTCGAAGCTCGTAACCGTATCGCCGGCATGGTCGCGAACCATTGCGAGCAGTTTCACGACGTCGCTTGCTGTTGTGCAGGTGACCCAGGCGCTCGCGCGCTGAACCTTGGGAAACAGTTTCAGGGTCGCAGCCGTGATGATACCGAGCGTACCTTCTGCGCCAGCAAACAAGTGTTTCAGATCGTAGCCCGTATTGTTCTTGCGCAGGCCCGACAGGCCGTTCCAGATATCTCCATTCGGCAGCACGACTTCGAGGCCAAGGATCAGGTCGCGCATCATGCCATAGCGCAGCACGGCGACCCCGCCAGCATTGGTCGATATCAGGCCGCCAATCGTGGCAGTGCCTTCCGAGCCGAGTGAAAGCGGGAACAAGCGCTGGGCGTCGTCGGCCGCTTGCTGCGCCACGACAAGGGGGGCGCCAGCCTCGATCACGAGCGAATTGTTGAACGCATCGAGTGCACGTATCGCATTCATCCGTTGCATCGACACACAGATTTCGCCATGCGGCGTGCCCGCATCAACCAGGCCGGTATTGCCGCCCTGAGGTGTGATCGCGACGCCATATTCATTGCAAAGTCGCACCAGTGCAGCGGTCTCTTCCGTTGTGGCGGGCTTTGCGAGGAAAGGCGTCTCGCCCTTGTAGGTGCCGCGCCAGGGCGACGACACTTTGGCGAGTTCTTCCGCCGCCATGCTCCACCCCCTCGGGCCGAGCAGGTTTTGGGCGGCGGTCAGGAAGTCCGGGCTAAGCTCTGTCATTGGGTAAACCTACTCATTTCCTGCGCGATTTCGAGTTTGTTGCTTCCATCAGTCATCTCGGTGCGCGGCCCGAGCGAGACGATCACTGATGGCTTCGCCAAGCCCCTCATTCGGAATGTGCGCGACGGCGATGCGGTCGGCCTCTGCATCCAGTTGCCTCAGCATGGCGAACAGGTTTGCAGCAGCCTCGGTCAGGTTGCCAGATGGCGAGAGGTTGAGCCCATTTGCCTCATCCGGGCCGAAACCCAGCCAGGCTTCCCCTGCTTCGGGGGCGCTCGCATTGAGACGCAACCGGGCATTGGGTGCATAGTGGCTTTTCAGTTGCCCAGGGGCAGAGATGCCATCGCCCTCATCTGCACGAGCGAGTGACGTGCCAAGGACTGCTTCGAGGGCGGAGGTTTCGACCGTGCCGGCTCGCAGGAGTGTTGGCTGGTCACCGATAAATGAGACAATGGTGGATTCGATGCCCTGCGTGCACGGCCCACCGTCGAGGATCAGGTCGACCTTGCCGTCGAGATCGGCTTTGACGTGTTCGGCCAGTGTCGGGCTGATATGTCCGGACCGGTTGGCTGACGGTGCGACAACCGGACGACCGAAACCCGCGATCAGGCTACGCGCGCCGGGGTGGGCAGGCATGCGTAGTGCAATCGTGTCGAGGCCGGACCGGGCCAGGTCGCAAACCGTCCCGGTCGACGCCACAGGCAAGACCAAGGTAAGCGGACCAGGCCAGAACGCATGTGCGAGTTTGAACGCTGCGTCACAAAATACGGCTTCGGCTTGCGCCATTTCCAGTGAAGCAACATGCGCGATCAGGGGGTTGAAGCTGGGACGCCCCTTGGCTGCGTATAGTCGTGCCACCGCGTCAGGGTTTGATGCATCGCAGGCGAGCCCGTAGACGGTCTCGGTCGGCATGGCGACGAGCCCGCCCTTGCGCAGGAAGCTGGCAGCCAGTTGGAGTGTGCTGGATTCGATAGGAGCGATGGCAGTCATGCGCGCGGGCTTAGCATTCGCGTCGCGGCCCCGGAAGCCATCAGCGCATTATTTGCGCGTGGCGGTTCCCGTTACGGAGATTGTGATTTCATCGCCAACCCAGCTTCCGGAGGGATCAGAGTCCTGGCCGAGATTGAAGGCTTTGCGACTCATGACCGCTTTTCCAGCCAGCATCGCGGTGTCGCCATCGATTTCAAGCGTGAAGTCGAGCGGCACCGTGACCAGCTCGGACTTCAGCGATATTGCAGCATCTGCGCTATAGCCGGTGTCTGTTTCGCTGAAGTTGCTCAGGCTGATCTGGGCGTCAGGATAGGTGGTCGTGTCGAACCATTCCGGGCCCTTCAGGCTGTCATTGTAGAGCTTCTTGCCAGCATCGGCAGTAGCTGTCCGGACCGTTACGAGCACACGAGACTCATCGAGCGCTTCAGGATGGAATTCCACATCTGCTGACCAATCGTCAAAGGTGCCGGTGAATTCGGCTCCATCATAATTACCCGTGAACCGAATTTCAGAAGCGTCGTAATCGACATCCCAATTCGCTTCGATGGTTTCGTCTGCGGGGGCGACGGCCTCGTCAGTTTGCGGTGTGGCGCTGCTGGATTGACCTGAGCCCGCAATCGGTATGATCGCGATGAGGGCAAAGGCAATGATCGCCGTTCCGAAGGCGCGGACATATCCTCGTGCGGTGGGAGGTGTCGCAGGCTTTCCGAACAAGCCAGGCAACATCTTCTTCAATACTCCGTCTTCAGCAGCGAATTCATGCTTCACCGCGCCGGCCACATGCAGGCCTAGCAGGATGATCAGAACCCAAGCGCCTTTGGAATGGATGTTCTCGATGATGACGTGCGCAATATCTCCGCGCAGAAAATCCGGCGCAGGCAAGTGGGGCCAGCTGACCGTCTCAAACAGGACGGACGGCACCTTGAATTTGGAAGTGGAGACAAGCAGCCATCCTGCCAGGGGCAGAATGATCATCAGTCCATAGAATGCCATGTGGACAAGATGAGACGCCAGCTTTTCATGGGCTGGCATCTCTTCCGGAAGTGGCGGTGGCGGGTTCATGACTCGCCAGATCACCCGGACCAAGGTGAGGAACAGAAGCAGGATCCCGATCGATTTGTGAAGCTGAAAGCGTACTTCGTTGTCGTCCATGTTCCAGCCGAGCCAGATCATGAACAGAAGAAGGGCTGCCATCACCCAGTGAAGGGTGATGGCGACGATCGTGTAACGAGACGTTTCAGTCTTCATGTCGAGGATGTTCCTGTCTTATTCGGCAGCTTTGGCGAATTCCGCCTCTATGGTCAGGTGGATCGTGTCACCCAGGTTTGGCACCATTTTCGACAGGCCGAATTCGGAACGATTGAGTGAGCCGGTGGCGGAGAAGCCGATTTTTGGCTGTTCCGGGGCCCAAGGGAAGGTCGCGGTGCCGTTGTAAGTAACATCCAGCGTCACTGGCTTGGTCACGCCAAGGAAGGTCAGATCGCCTGTGACAGTACCGGTGGTCGGGCCGGTTGTTGTGATTTCTGTCGAGGTGAAGGTGATCTCGGGGTATTCGCCTGCGTTGAAATAGGTTGGATCCTGCGCGATTTCTTCATCGAACGTGTCGTACGGCGAATCGGCGTGCGTCGCTTTGAAGTCGCCCGGATAGTCTGTTTCGACCGATGTCGGGTCGACCGTGACGGTCAGCGATGTGGCGGACGCGTCATCAGGATTGAACTCCAGTGTGGCATCCATCTTGGTGAAGCGGGCGGTATAGTTGGACAGGCCGAAATGATTCACCGTCCAGACAAGCGACGCATGCGTCGGATCGAGCACATACGTGCCTGCCGGAGCCATTTCCGGAGCCGGTGCGGTCTCTTCTGCAGCCGGAGCAGCTGTTTCACTTGTCTCAGTGGCGGGCGTCTGGGCCTCGGCTGCTGGGGCGGTGGTCTCGGCGGCACCGCAGGCGGCGAGCGCGAGGACGGAAGCGGAAAGTAGGATTTTGCGCATATTCGTGTCTCCTGGACATCTATGGGTTCGGTTCAGGTGATTATAGGGCGCAGTTGGCGTGGCACCATCCCCGCGCTAAATGCTCTTCGGGATATAACCTATTCGGATTCTGGGAGAAATACATGGCCTATGACGCTCCGCTCAACGATATGGCGTTCGCGCTCCAGTCCGTTGCGGGCCTGTCCCGATTGGAAGGGCTGGAGGCATTCGGCAATTATGACCCCGAGTTGATCACGCCGATCCTGGAAGAAGCCAACAAGCTGGCACGTGATGTATTGGCGCCGCTCAATGCATCTGGCGACGCGCACGGTGCCGTACTGACCGAGGATGGGGTGAGGGCCGCGCCGGGATTTGCTGATGCCTACGCCCAATTCCGGGAGGGTGGATGGATGGGCCTGTCGGCGCCAGAGGAATGGGGCGGGCAGGGCCTGCCGAAGGCGCTCGCCTTGGCGGTCATGGAAATGTTCCACGCGGCCAACATGTCGTTCGGGCTCTGCCCTATGCTCAGCTTCGGCGCAGTTGAGGCCCTGCTGGCGCACGGCACAGATGACCAGAAGCAGGCATATCTTCCCAACCTCGTGGCCGGCAATTGGACCGGCACCATGAATTTGACGGAGCCGCAGGCCGGTTCGGATGTTGGCGCGCTCAAGACAAGAGCCGTGCCGAAGGAAGATGGCAGCTACGCCATCAGTGGGCAGAAGATATTCATCACATGGGGCGATCATGATGTCGCCGAGAACATCATACACCTGGTCCTGGCGCGCTTGCCGGATGCGCCCGCAGGTTCGCGCGGCATCTCTCTTTTCATCGTGCCGAAGTTTATGGTTGAAGCGGATGGTAGCCTTGGCGCACGCAATGCCGTCAAATGTATCGGTCTTGAAAAGAAGATGGGCATCCACGCCTCGCCGACCTGTGTGATGGAATATGATGGCGCGACCGGATGGCTGATCGGTCAGGAGAACAAGGGCTTGGCCTGCATGTTCACCATGATGAATTCCGCACGCCTGAATGTCGGCCTTGAGGGAGTTGCTGTGGGCGAGGCGGCCTACCAGACGGCACTCGAATATGCGCAGGAGCGCAAGCAAGGCAAGGCACCAGGCATTGAGGGCCCCGCTCCAATCCTGCACCATGCGGACGTGCGCCGTACCCTGACGACCATGCGCGCTCGCGTCGCTGCAGCGCGTTCGATCTGTTATGCCTGTGGGGTCGCCGCAGACCTCGCCGAGGCGTCCCCGGATCAAACCACACGCGCTGCTGCAAAGATGCGGGAAGACCTGCTGACGCCAATTGCCAAGGCATGGTGCACGGATATGGGCGTCGATGTGGCGAGCCTTGGTGTGCAAATACATGGCGGCATGGGCTTTATGGGTGAGACACTCGCAGGCCAACTTTATCGCGACTCCCGGATTGCCCCGATCTATGAAGGCACGAATGGCATTCAGGCCATCGACCTTGTCGGGCGTAAACTGACCGGCACGAATGGTGAGTCCATGCGAGTGATGCTGGGTGAGGTCGAGGCGACGGCGGCAGATGCCCGCGCGACCAATGACCCACAGCTTGTGCAGATTGCAGACCGGTTGCGCGCTGGCGCCGAAGCCCTGCGCGAAGCCAGCGACTGGATGCTGGAAGCGATGAAGGATCGCGATCAGGACAAGGCGCTTGCGGGCGCGACGGCCTATCTCGCGCTGGCGGGAGACGTGATTGGCGGGCACTTCCTGACGCGGGCAGCTGTTGCTGCACGCGGTGAGGAAGGCAGCTTCCGGGCACGCCAACTGGCACTTGCGGGCTTCTTTTCCGAGACTGTTCTGGCCACCGCGCCGGGCCGTGTCTCCGGCATCACCGAAGGCGGTTCCCCTTTCCTCGACAATAGCGAAGCTCTGTTCGGTATCGCGTGAGTTCGGCTCAGGCTCTGAGCTTCGGCAAGGCGATCAGGCACAGGACCGAGGCGCAGGAGACTGCTGTCCCAATCGCCGCAAGTGGTACCATGCCAAATGTGACGAACGGCGCGGCGATGGCGGTGCCGGCAGCCGTCGTGGAAAGGATGGCCACGAGGACGAGTGCCGACCCGCGCGCATCATCTCCGCGCGCAGCGACAACCGCGCGATAGAAACCGGGAGGTCCCCGAAAGCCGAGGCCGAGATTGACCGGCACAAACAGGGCGGCGAGCATCAGTGGTGCTGTCCCACCCAACAGTGCGTAAATCAGAATACCAGCCAGGCCTGCGGCGGACATAGTCGATCCGAACAGGATCATCGGTTCAGGTTCGAACCGTGCGGACAGCTTGCCGGCAAAGTTCGATCCTGCAATGAAGAACGCAATCCCTGTAACCTGCATGATGATGAAGTCGCCCAGGTCGCCGCCAAGGCCCTTGGTGATCATGGCCGGTGCGCCGAACACAAAGATAAGCAGTCCGGCGAGTGTGAAGGCCTGACTCAGGGCATAGCGCAGGAAGACCGGATTGATCACGTGGCGCAGATAGCTACCCGGCGCCCGCGTCGACGGCGGCGCGGGCAGGCGATGACGCAGCATGGCGACGAGCGCCGCAACGCCTAGACTCAAGATGCCCAGGGCGAGAAAAGAGCTTTTCCAGCCGAATGCCAGCAGCAGCCAGACGCCGAGCACGGGGGCGAGGGCAGGGATCAAGGATTCTATGCTCGCCATGAAGCCAAGTGCGCCAACGGCTTTCTCCTCGGAAAACATGGCGCGGATCATGCCTGGAGCAAACACAGCTGCGGCAGATCCGGTCAGACCTTGCAAGAACCGCAGTCCAACCAGAACGGACAGGGACGGCGCGGCCATGCAGGCGAACGAGACCAGCGCATAGGCCGCAAGCGAGATGACCAACAAATTGCGCTGGTCGATCCGTGCGCCGAGTTCACCGAAGGCCAGCAGACCGATACAACCACCTGCCACGAAGGCGGCCAGCACCAGCTGCGCCATTGCCTGCGAGCCCCCCAAGGTTTCCGGCAAGGACGGAACGGCAGGTAGGACCAAATCCGTCCCGGCAAGGCCGAGAATGGTCCCGAGGACTAACAGGCCAAAGGCGAGCAGGGGCGCTGCGGTGCGGCGGTCCGTCATTATTCAATCATCTCCGTGCGGGGCGCCCGCCTATGCCGGAAATGCCCCACAATGTCGACTGAATGTTGCGAGGAACGGCCAGCGCCGATATGACGGGCCGCACTATATCAGGAGGCGCGACACGCCATGGCTTGGACCAAAACCTATTCCGGCGACGAGCCCTTGCGGATCAACAAATGGCTGGCGCTGGAAGGCGTGTGCTCACGCCGCGAGGCGGACTCCCTGATTGAGCAGGGTCTGGTGAAAGTCGACGGCGAGAAAGCGATTTCGGGCCAGAAGATCGAGACCGGTCAGACGTTGGATCTGGCGCAGAAGGCTGCACGTCGGCTCGATAATCAGCTTTCCATCCTGTTCCACAAACCGATCGGTATTGTTTCGGGCACGCCGGAGGGCGATGAAATTCCCGCTGTGCGGCTCATCTCAGGCGATAGCCTTTCGGGAAAAAGTCATGCCATTCCGGGGCGCTACAACAAGCTCGCGCCCCTCGGGCGTCTGGACAAGGATTCCCGCGGTTTGTTGATCATGTCTGAAGACGGCGTGTTGGCAAAGGCCGTGATTGGGCCGGAGAGTCAGCTCGACAAGGAATATCTGGTCAAGGTGAAGGGCGATGTTACGCCCGACAAGCTGGGCAAGTTGCGTCATGGTCTCGAGCTGGATGGTCGCCAGCTGAAACCTGCCATCGTCGAACAAGTGAAACAGCAGGAGTTGAAGTTTATCCTGAACGAAGGCCGCAACCGCCAGATCCGGCGTATGTGCCAACTGGTAGAGCTGCATGTTGTGGACCTGATGCGTGTGCGTGTCGGGCCGCTGGAGCTTGCAGGTTTGCCGGAAGGCAAGTGGCGTCCGATCAGTGGCCGTGAACGCGAAGCCTTGCTGAGAGGTGACATGCCCCGTCCCCGCAAGCCGCGACCGGAGCGGCCGGAGCGCTCAGATCGGGCAGAACGGAGTGGGCGTCCGGATCGTCCCGCGCGGGCTGAACGTCCCGAACGGTCAAGCAAGCCAGACCGGCGCCCTGACAGGACCGCCCCCCGCTCAGGCGGGAAGCCGGGACCGGCCTCTGGAGAGAAAACAGTCTCCCCGCTGAAAGGCGAGAAGTTCAAGCGCACCAAGCTCAAGCCTCGCAAGCGAACACCCATCAAGTGAGGGACCTGGTCATCATCATGGGCGTGGCGGGCAGTGGAAAAACGTCCATTGCCGAAGCCCTCTCCAAGGCCGAGGGTTGGCCGTTTGTGGAAGCGGATGACTACCACTCCGCCGCCAACAAGGAGAAGATGGCCTCCGGCACACCCCTGACCGATGCAGATCGCGCCGACTGGGTGCGCAGCCTGTGCAAAACCCTGACCGACATGCCGGAGGACCGGGTGGTCCTGGCCTGTTCGGCGCTTACGCCCTTTGTCCAGACAGGTCTGCGCGAGCAGAGCGGCCGGACATGCCTGTTCGTCCTGCTGGACGTGCCCAAAGATGAGCTTGCGCGGCGGATTTCCTCGCGCGCCGACCATTTCATGCCGGTCTCCCTGCTCGACAGCCAACTGGCCGCGCTGGTCCCGCCGGAAGACGTTATCCGGGTCGACGGTATGGCAGCTCCAATCGCTCTGGTTGAGGATATTCGCACGCGTCTTGCTGTGGCATGACCTTGCGGTACGGCTCGACGGACGCAAGAAGCTGCGTATCCTTCTGACATGGATGGTACAGAAATCAGCAAGCCGACACGGCCGCGCCTTGATTATCCGCATGGACAATCGGCGCCCGCTCCCGGCGAAATCAGGGAGATAGCGCCCGGCCTGTTCTGGCTGGCTATGCCTCTGCATTTCTCTCTCAAATTCATCAATGTCTGGCTGATCGACGATGGCGATAGCTGGACTATTGTTGACACCGGGATTCCGTATGACGAGACGCGTGACGTCTGGCGAAAGTTGTTGGCTGATCGGGTCAGTGAGCAGAAGCCTCTCAAGCGGGTTATCGTCACCCACATGCACCCCGATCATATCGGAACGGCTGGATGGCTCTGTCACAAATGGGGCGCTGAGCTGTGGATGACTCGTCTGGAATATACAACGTGCCGGATGCTGGTATCTGACACCGGGCGCAGTGCGCCAAAGGCTGGCTTGGACTTCTATTTGCGTGCCGGCTGGAACAAGACCCAGCTCGACCAGTACAAGGAAAAGTTCGGCGGGTTTGGAAAAGGTGTCATGCCGTTGCCGGATTCCTACCGCCGCCTTGTTGACGGCGATACTTTCGAAATGGGCTGTCAGGAATGGGAAGTCATCACCGGCAGTGGGCATTCGCCCGAGCATGCATGTCTTTATAGTCGCGATCTCAATATTCTAATCTCAGGTGACCAGATTCTGCCGCGGATCTCTTCCAACATATCCGTCCACCCGACTGAGCCTGCGGCGAATCCATTGCTCGACTGGCTCGAAAGCTGTGAAAAGTTGAAACAGCGGCTGCCGGAAGACGTGCTTGTCCTGCCAGCTCATAATGAGCCCTTTACCGGAGCCCACAAACGGCTGCAGCACTTGATTGACGGTCATCATGTGGGGCTCGCAAGATTGCTTCAGAGGTTGGAGCGTGGGCCCATGAAGGCGGTGGATACGTTCACCACGCTGTTCGGCCGCGCGATTTCCGACGACGAGGTCAGCATGGCCACGGGTGAGGCATTGGCGCATCTCAACTATCTCATTTATCGGGGTGATGTGTCTGTGACACGGAATGAAACCGGAATAGACCTGTACAGCCTGAGCTAAGGCGGGCATTCCCGGCTTTTGCAGCAGAGGAGGCGTTTTCGTCTTCGCAATCAGGACTTCTTTCGTCTAAACAGATCAAACGTCACGAAGACGATGGATGAGGTCCCCATGGCATCAGATGGTAACACTGCGGCGAACGATGAGGTCGCCGAGGCGCCAGGCCTTGGCGCCAAGCTCAAACAAGAGCTTCGTGAATGGGGCGCTACGCTCGCCGTCTTTGTACCCGTGTTCCTGCTGTTCTCGGGGCTCGCCTACGAGCAGCGCGTGATTCCCTCTGAAAGCATGGTCCCGACGCTACAGGTAACCGACCGGGTTGCTGTGGCAAAATTCGCCTATGGCTATGACCGCTATTCTCTGCCGTTTTCTATGGGGCGCTTCATTCCGTTGCCCGAGGGCCGGATTTTTGCCAGCACACCCAAGCGCGGCGATGTGGTTGTGTTCGAGCATCCGCATACGGGCCGCGTCATGATCAAGCGTCTGATTGGTCTGCCAGGCGATCAGATCCAGCTGATTGGCGAGCAGCTCTATCTGAATGGCGAAGCGGTTGAGAGCGAATATCTGCGCACCATCCGTTACGTTCCGCACAATGCCGTGGCGATCGATATCGCGCATGAATGGCAGGAAACGATTGGCGACAAGACGTGGATCACTCACCGGCAGGAAAAAGGTGGACGGGGCGACAATACCGACCTGTTCATCGTGCCGGAAGGGCATGTCTTCATGATGGGTGATAATCGGGACAATTCGCTCGACAGTCGCTTTCCAAGTGGGCATTGCCCGGCCATTGAAGGCGTAATTGACCGGGCAGGCTGTCAGCCGCGCGTGCCGGCGGATGTGGCATCAATTGGTTTCGTGCCGATGGATCACATGATTGGTCGCGCAGAAACGGTCCTCGTCACCTTCCACAAATGCAAGCTGCAGGACGAAGAACCCTGCCGCAAGCGTGTCTGGAAGGGGCTCTGAGCCCTTCGAATTTCACAACCTGACAAGTGAATGGGTGTACAAACGCGCCTTGCCGGGCGGGGGCAACCCCGTTAGGGCAATTTTGGAACAATGGTCACGGGGCCAGCAACAACGAGTATGATTTGTATGGCGATGCCAGACACGACATCGACAGACCGGAAGCGCGGTCCCATCATCATTTCGCGTCACGGTCGCCCGGCCCTCGACCGCACGGCGGGCCCGCGACTGAACTGGAAACAGTATCGCGACTGGTGGGAACGTTACGAGATTGGCCCTCTGGCCGATGACCAGACGCCGCCGGACGGCCTGGTCAAATCGGTGGCCGATGCTGACATTGTATTTGCTTCTGCGCGCCTGCGTGCCCAGCAGACCGCTGCACGTGCGGCGCCGCACATGCAGGCACTGTTTGACCCGGTATTCAATGAGGCGCCATTGCCTCCTCCCCTCCTGCCGGGTGTGCGTTATCTGCCGAAAACGTGGAATATTCTCGCCCGTGCTGCTTGGTTGAACGGACATGCGCTGGATGGCGAAAGCGTGAAGCAGGCACGTCAGCGCGCCGCTGCCGCCGCGTCTAAGCTCGACGAGGCGTCCAGTGAGGGCAAGGTCTATCTGGCGGCCCATGGCTGGTTCAATCGAATGCTACGTCCGGAAATGAAGAAGCTGGGCTGGAAGTGTTCGTATGACGGCGGCGACGCATATTGGAGCTACCGCATCTACGAATACCGGTAAATCTGGTCGGGAAGTGGTTGTGGACCTCAGGTCGCCGCTCTAGTGTCACGGAAATTTCAAGGAAGATGAGGCCGAAGAATGGCTGATGCGAAAGAGAAACCAGTCGACAAGCTTACCTTCGAGGAGGCATTGGCCGAACTCGAAATCATCGTCCGCCAACTGGAAGCAGGCGAAGTCGAGCTGGAGAAATCCATCGCGATTTATGAACGCGGCGCGGCGCTTAAAGCGCACTGCGAATCCCGTCTGAAATCCGCCGAGCTGAAGGTTGAGCAGATTGTCCAAGGGGCCAATGGGCCGACCACAGAGTCCGCCAATTTCGACTAAAGGGGCCTCGATATGGGCGAGGCCCAAGAGTTCGAACAGCGCCTGAAAGAGGTGGCCGACCGGGTTACCGTTGCGCTTGACCAGCTGATCCCGCCTGCAGGCGGCCCGGAAGCCAATTTGATGCGCGCGATGCGCCATGCCGCTCTGGCCAATGGCAAGCGTATGCGGCCTTTCTTCCTGCTGGAAACGGGCGCCATGTTCGATGCGCCCGAGAAGACCTTGCTGCGCGCTGCCGCGGCGCTTGAATGCGTACATTGCTATTCACTCGTCCATGATGACCTTCCCTGCATGGATGATGATGATTTCCGGCGTGGCCAGCCGACTGTTCACAAGGCTTTTGATGAAGCGACTGCGGTGTTGGCCGGAGACGCGCTGCTGACATTGGCCTTCAAGATCCTGGCATCAACCGAGACCCATGATGATGCATCCGTAAGGGCCATGCTGATCGAGCGGCTTGCCGATGCATCCGGCGCGCGCGGCATGGTCGGCGGCCAGATGATCGACATGTTGGAATCTGACAGCCCGCGGGATTTGAACACAATCACACGCATGCAACGCCTCAAAACGGGCGCGCTGATTTCCTACGCGACAGAAGCGGCGGCGATTGTCGGTCGCGCCCGGGAAGCTGAACGCAACGCACTGGCGGGCTTCTCCAATGATCTTGGCTTGGCCTACCAGATTGCTGATGATTTGCTCGATGCGACCGGCAGCGAGGACAGGGCTGGAAAGCCCCTACGCACTGACGAGGCGGCAGGAAAAGCGAATTTCGTGACCATTCTTGGCATTGAGGGTGCACGCCAGCGGGTGCGCATTCTCGCCGCACAGGCGAAGGAACACCTCGCAATCTTCCGCGAAAAGGCCCATATACTGCTGCAATCAGTCGATTTTGTGCTCGATAGAACGCATTAAGGTCTGGTCAGAATAACAATTCAAAGATCGAGCTTAAACTGGAATGACCGACGCCCGCCCCAATCGTTTGCTGGATGCAATCAATTCTCCTGCCGACCTTAAAGGCCGCTCGCGGGCGGAATTGAAACAACTCGCAGATGAAGTGCGCGACGAAGTCATCGATGTGGTTTCGGTCACGGGTGGCCACCTGGGGTCGGGGCTGGGTGTCGTGGAGTTGACGCTCGCGATCCATTCCGTTTTCGATACACCGGCAGACAAGCTGATCTTCGATGTCGGCCACCAATGCTATCCGCACAAGATCCTGACAGAGCGTCGCGACCAGATGCGCACACTGCGACAGCCTGGCGGCCTGTCAGGCTTCACGAAACGCGCCGAGAGCGAATACGACCCGTTTGGCGCTGCGCACGCATCCACCTCCATTTCTGCGGGACATGGCTTTGCGAAGGCGCGCGACCTGCAAGGCGGCGACACGCATGTTGTCTGCGTGATTGGTGACGGATCCATGTCTGCTGGCATGGCCTATGAGGCCATGAACAATGCCGGCGCGGACAAATCCCGCCTGATCGTAATCCTGAACGATAATGACATGTCGATTGCGCCTCCGGTCGGCGCGATGAGCAATTACTTGTCTAAACTCGTATCTTCGCGACCCTATCGCGGTTTGCGTCGGATCGCCAAAAAAGTGGTCACGCCTATCGGGCTGGAAAGTCCGGCCAGGCGCGCGGAGGAGTATTTGCGCGGCTTTGCCATGGGCGGCACGCTGTTCGAGGAACTCGGATTCTATTATGTCGGGCCAATCGATGGTCACGATCTCGATACGCTTCTCCCGGTTCTCGAGAATGTGAAAGCGATGAAGGACGGCCCGATCCTGATCCACGTCGTTACCCAAAAGGGCAAAGGCTATGCGCCGGCCGAAAATTCGGCGGACAAATATCACGGGGTCTCGAAGTTCTCCGTAATCACCGGTGAGCAATCGAAGCCAAAACCCAAGGCGCCAAATTACCAGAAAGTGTTTGGCCAGACCTTGGCGAAACTCGGAGAAACTGACGACAAGATTTGCGCGATCACGGCTGCCATGCCGTCCGGCACATCGACCGACATTTTCGCCAAGAAATTCCCGGACCGCCATTTCGATGTGGGCATTGCCGAACAGCATGCTGTGACGTTCGCCGCCGGCCTTGCGGCAGACGGCATGAAACCGTTCGCGGCGATCTATTCTACCTTCCTGCAGCGCGGCTACGATCAGGTCGTGCATGATGTGGCGATCCAGAAATTGCCGGTCCGGTTTGCGATCGACCGCGCAGGCCTTGTTGGCGCTGATGGCGCAACGCATGCGGGCAGCTTTGATATCGGATATCTTGGTGCATTGCCGGGCATGATATGTATGGCAGCTGCAGACGAAGCAGAACTCGCTCGCATGGTTGTGACCTCGGCGCAGATCGATGATGGCCCATCCGCCTTTCGCTATCCGCGTGGTGAAGGCACCGGCGCGGCTGTTCCGGAGAACCCCGAGCCGCTCGAAATCGGCAAGGGACGGATCGTTCGCGAAGGCACGACGATTGCGATACTGTCTTACGGCACGCGCTTGGGCGAAGCTGAAAAGGCTGCTGAAATGCTGGCTGCGCAGGGCTTGTCTGCCACGGTTGCGGATGCGCGCTTTGCCAAGCCGCTGGACGCCGAACTGGTCGAACGATTGGCGCGCGAGCATGAGGTTCTGGTCACTATCGAAGAAGGTGCGACGGGCGGCTTCGGCAGTTTTGTGCTGGAACACCTGGCCCGCGTAGGCGCGCTCGACAATGGCCTGAAAATCCGCCCAATGACGCTGCCAGATGTCTTCCAAGATCAGGATAGCCCATACCAGATGTATGAAACGGCTGGCCTTAATGCCCGTCACATTGCCGCCAAGGCGATTGAAGCTCTGGGCCGCGGTGACATTGCCGAGATCAACCGGTTGGCCCGGGCCTGATATCTATCTGAAAAGCAATTTGCGGCGCACGGCGAACCGGTCTTATGTGCCGCGCATGAGACGCTTTCCATTCTATACTTCGATCAGCGCCGCGCTATTGCTGGCTGCCTGCGCCACTGCGCCGGAAGCAGCCGATTCAGGGCCGCCACCGGAAACGGTCATTGCGCAGGCATTGGCGGATTCTAACCCGTACGACGCCGAAGCGATGTTAAGCGAATTGCTCGCTCTCAACTCGCTGACGGCCGAGCAACGCGTCCAGGCTTTGTATCATCGGGGCAGCTTGCGCCGACAGGCGGCAGATAATCGGCTGGGCGCGATTGAAGATTTCGAAGCCCTGTTGGAGATCGCGCCGGATCACGCCCTTGCGGCGAATGCGCGAACGGAACTCGATTATGTCCGCACCGATGTAGAGCAAATCAAGGTGTCGATGAACCGGTTCCTTACGCTCGCTCAATGGTTTGACGGAACTTGGACTTTGGGTGGCCATGAAGAGGCCGTTGCGCGCTATCGATCGTCAGGCTTGCCGCCGACCCCTGAGCAGGTCGAAACACTGGTCGCCGCAGGCTATATCTGTGAGGCAGGCGAGTCGGATGTCCGCTTGCACGAGTTCGGTGAAGACCGGGATGATCTCACCGGGCTGGAATGGTGTGCAGACCTGACCAGTTGAAAGGTCACATAAAATCCACATTACCGCCCTGTCAGCGCACGCCTTGAGCGACTACGACTAGGCACTGAATTTCTTCTGTTCCCTGTTGGAGATGTCCCATGATTCGTTCCGGCCTAATCGCTGCTGCTTCCGCTCTGGCACTTGCAGCTTGTTCTTCCACGTCCGGCTCGACCGAGGCAACGGGTGCCACAGTCGCACCAATGACTGAAACCATGTCCAGCTACGCGCTGGCGATGACCACGGTTGAGGGTCTGGAGGAGGCTGGCAACACTCAGACCGCCATCGACCGCCTGACCCAGCTTTCAGGCGATCCAGAACTGTCGCGAGAGCAACTTGCCGAGACACTCCTGCGCCGCGGCGAGCTGCGTGCCAGCCAGTCAGGCTATGATGTGATGGGCGCGATCGAGGATTTCGAAGAAATCGTGAACACGCTCGACGATACAGCGGTGTATGCCAAGGCAGTGCCTGCGCTCGCGACGGCGCGTGGCAAGGCAGATTCGCTGATGACGGCGTTGAACAAGCCCGAAACCACTCGCCAGCAAAAGTTCGATATACTGATGCAACTGGGCCGCCATGAGGATGCTATCGATCTCATGATTGCCAGCGACCTGACGCCTGACAATGAGACACTGATCGCCATGTACCAGATCGGCTATCTCTGTGAGGGCGATGAGCTGACCGGACGCAGCTACGATGCTGTCGAGCCGGATGGCACCAACCACGCGCTGCGTTTCTGCGATTTCGGCAAGTAACCGCTCTTAATCGATCCAGAATTTTTCGCCGTCGATACGACTGTTTCTATTTCGGAACGGGCGTGTCGGCGGCGTACTGCGCTTTGGGACATGATTTTGCCCCCGCTCTCGAAAAATTGTCGGATGAACGGTCAATTTTTCCTTCAATACTTTGGGGTGGCGTGATTGTGTGGACAAAACACACATCCAGAGGAAACCCATGCCCGCAGACACTTTGCCAAACTGGCCCGCCATGTCCATCGCTCAGGCGAATGAGATGCTCGCGGCCGAAGGTTCCCCGCTAGAGCTCATGGACGCTGTCATCAATGGCGTCGAAATGAAGATCTACAAGAATGCGCCGCCGACCATTCCACTGGTGCTTCAACTCGCCAGCATGCAATACGCCGACCGTGACTTCATTGTATATGAAGATGAGCGCGTGACATTTGATGCCCTCGCCCGAGCCGTCGTCAAACTCGCCGCCGTCATGCGCGACACGTATGGTATCGTGAAGGGTGACCGCGTCGCCATCGTCATGCGTAACTATCCGCAATGGCCCGTCGCCTTCTTCGCTGCCTCCATGCTTGGCGCCATTGCCACCCCAATGAACTCCTGGTGGACGAGTGAGGAGCTCGAATACGGTCTGTCTTTCGCCGGCGTGAAGCTCGCCTTCGTTGACCCACAAATCTATGAGCGTGTCAGGACGGAATGGGAAAAGTTGCCGGACCTGAAAAACGTCATCATCGCGCGCGACCCGGAAGGTGAGTATGGCGACCCGCGCGTGTCACGGATGGAAACATATGTTGGCGGGGCCAATGAATGGGCCAATCTGCCAGCAGTGTCGTGGCCAGCTATTGATCTGGAGCCGGAAGACAACGCAACGATCATGTACACGTCGGGAACGACCGGGAAACCAAAGGGCGCATTGGCCACCCATCGCGCGGTTGTTTCCAACATGTTCAATTCCATGACCTGCCAGGCCCGTATGTTCCTGCGCAAGGGCGAACCTGTACCTGAGCCTGATCCAAACGAACAGCGCGCGACCTTGCTGGCGATTCCGTTTTTTCATGCCACAGGGGCTTTCGCGATCCTGATCCCATCCCTGCTGCGCGGCGACAAGATTGTCTCCATGTACAAGTGGGATGCGGGTAAGGCCCTGCCGATCATCGAGGAAGAAAAGGTTACAGCTGTCGGGGGTGTCCCTGCCATTGCTTGGCAATTGCTTGAACATCCGGACAGGGATAAATATGATTTGTCCTCTATCGCCGCTATTTCCTATGGTGGCGCACCGTCGGCGCCGGAGCTTGTCTCGACCATCAAGAAGCGCTTCCCGGATGCGGCCCCTGGCAATGGCTGGGGCATGACGGAAACGTGTGCCACGGCAACGCTGAATATCGGCGAAGACTATGTGAACCGTCCGGGTAGTGCCGGCGCGCCGCCCAAAGCCGTTGAGCTGAAAATCTGCGATCCTGATGGCAATCCTGTGCCACAGGGCGAAGTTGGTGAACTCTGGTGCAAGGGCGCGATGAACTGCAAGGCCTATTGGAACCGACCGGAAGCGACTGCCGAGACTTTCCGCGATGGCTGGGTCGTGACAGGAGACCTTGCGCGTCTGGATGAAGAGGGCTTCCTCTATCTCGTTGACCGGGCCAAGGACATGCTGATCCGCGGTGGTGAGAACGTCTACTGCATCGAAGTCGAGAATGCCCTTTATGAGCACCCGGCTGTGATGGACGCGGCGGTCGTCGGCATCCCACACAAGATTCTTGGGGAGGAAGTCGGCGCTGTCGTGCAACTGAAACCCGGCATGCATGTTACCGAAGATGAGTTGAGAGCGCATGCCGCCAGTCACCTGGCTGCGTTCAAGGTACCCGTGAAGGTCCTCTTCATGACCGAGCCCCTGCCACGCAACGCGAACGGCAAGATCCTCAAGCCCGTCCTCCGGGAACAGTTCGTCTCATAAGGACCCAAAGCATGACTGCGAAACGACGTATTGGAGACCGGGAGGTTTACCCGGTTGGCCTTGGTTGCATGAACATCACGCATGCGTATGGCCCGCCGATGGATGAAGCGGATGCCAAAGGCTTGCTCGTGCGCGCGCTGGACCTCGGCTACGACTTTCTCGACACGGCAACGCTCTACGGCTTCGGGCGCAGCGAGGAGCTGATCGGGCAGGCCCTGAAGGATAGAAGGGACAGTTACTTTCTCGCCAGCAAATGTGTGTTGGGGTTTGACGGTGGCCAGCGGACGCTGGACGCGCGGCCGGAAAGCATAAAGGCCGCCTGCGAGGCCAGCCTGAAGCGCCTGCAGACAGACGTGATTGATCTCTACTACATGCACCGACCGGATCCGAATGTGCCGATCGAGGACTCGGTTGGCGCATTGTCTGACCTGGTACAAGAAGGCAAAATCCGCATGATCGGATTGTCGGAAATGGGCGAAGCCGATTTGCGCCGCGCGCACGCCGTGCATCCGATAGCCGCTATGCAGAGCGAGTACTCCCTCTGGGTTCGCAACCCGGAAATCGCCATCAAGGCGGCGTGTGAAGAACTGGGCGTGGCGCTCGTGGCCTTCTCGCCCGTGGGGCGCGGCTTCCTTGCCGATCCGCCGGTTGATCCGGCGAAATTCCATGAGTCGGATTTGCGGGGATCCATCTTCCCGCGCTTCACGCCAGAAAACTATGCCCGGAACCTGCCCCTGTTGGACGAGGCACGGGCCTGCGCAAAAGAAGTGGACTGTTCAGTGGCGCAATTGGCGCTCGCCTGGACGCTCGCCAAGGGAGATAACATTCTCCCGATCCCGGGTACGACCAACCTCGCTCATCTTGAAGAGAACTGGCAGGCAGGCAGCGTCCAATTGTCGGAAGATATGGTTGCGCGGCTGGATGCATTCTTCTTGCCGGAGAAAGCCGTTGGTCCACGCTATAACCGTTTGGGGCAGGCGGTCGTAACTACGGAAATGTATCCCTTCGAGCAAACCCGATGACAAATGGGACTGATGGGGACTACCCAAAGTCCGAAAGCGGCAAACCAGTCGCTCTGGAGGCCCGTCGCACCGAGGGAGACGGTCGGCGGTACTCGCCATCTGTTGCGCGCAATCGCGACCCGATCCTCAGCGTGTTTCGTGACCATGTCTGTAAAGGCGGGCACGTTCTCGAGGTCGCTTCCGGCACTGGCGAGCATGGGGCTTACCTGACCCAGGCGCTTGGCGACCTCTACTGGACTTATTCCGACATTGATGCGGAGAGCCGCGCCAGCCAGAAGGCATGGAGAGACGCCAGCTCGCATGATCGACTGGCGGGGCCTGTCGTCGTAGACGCTTCCAAAGGTCAGTGGGGAGACGTGGAACGGCCCGGCTATTGGGACGCCATAGTCTCAATCAACATGATTCATATTGCGCCTTTCGAGGCTGCGTTCGGCCTCATTGCGGGCGCTGGAAGACTTTTGAAGCCCGGCGGTAAGCTGTTCCTGTACGGACCCTTTGCGCGGAACGGCGAGATCGCACCGTCCAACGCGGCATTCACCGAGAGCCTGCAATCGCGAGATTCCGCTTGGGGAGTCCGCGACCTGGATCGTCAGATCATCCCGCTGGCCGAAGAAGTCGGTCTGTCCGTCGCGAAAATCATCGAGATGCCGGCCAACAATCTGAGCGTCATATTCCAGCGTCAGGCCTGATCACTCCCGCCAAAACGTTCGGTCCATTCTTCGACCTGGCTGTCTTCGATCTTCTGGAACAACACGTCCGGCGGAGATATCTCCATGCCTGGCGGCAGGCTGTTCAACAGGCCGGGAATGTCGCGGAACCTGAAGCTCCGATGCTCGTCGGGAATACCGAGCGCATCGAGAATTTTCTTGCCCGCGTCAGGAATGATCGGCAGCGCGAGAATGCCAAACAGGGCCGCGAGGTTTAGGCCCGTGCGTACGCCGACAGCAGCCGCATCCACATCTGACTTGTACTTCACCCACGGCTCGGCCTTGGTAAGATACTCATTGCCGGCGGCCCAGATTGCGCGGGTCTCGGCGGCGGCCTTGCGGAACTCCATCGCCTCATAATGTTCGATCAGACGTGGCAGGCGCTCCTGCAGCTCCGCCGTCATCCACGCTTCGGCGTCGCCAGCCTCGCCTGTCTCCGGAACCTTGCCGTCGAACTTTGACACCGTGTACTTGGTGATCCGGTTGACGAAATTACCGAGTACGTTGGCGAGGTCGGAATTCACCGCAGACTGGAAACCTTCCCAGGTGAAGGCAGCATCCGAGCCTTCTGGGGCATTGGCGATCAGATACCACCGCCAGTAATCAGCTGGCAGCAATTCCAGCGCTTGGTCCATGAATACGCCGCGCTTGTTCGACGTTGAGAACTTGCCGCCATACCAAGTGACCCAATTGAAGGCCTTCAGCTTGTCGACCGTCTTCCATGGTTCTCCGGAGCCGAGCAGCGTCACGGGGAAGCTGACCGTGTGGAAGGCGACATTGTCCTTGCCCATGAACTGGACGTACTCAGTTTCGTCGGCGCCCTTGTCGGTGCGCCAGAGGGCTTCCCAATCATTCCCGGTCGCTTCGGCCCATTCCTGCGTGGCCGCGATGTATTCGATAGGCGCGTCGAACCAGACATAGAAGACCTTGTCTTCATAGCCCGGACGCGGATTGCCATCGGCGTCCAGCACCGGCACGCCCCAGCTCAGATCGCGCGTGATGGCGCGGGCGATCAGGCCCTCATCCAGCCATTTGTTGGCGATGGAAACGGCAAGGCCAGGCCATTGGGCGCCCTTGCTGTTCACCCAGTCGCGAATCTTGTCCTGCATCTGCGTTTGCAGCAGGTAGAGATGGTTGGTGTCGCGGATTTCGATATTCTTGCTGCCGGAGACCGAGGAATACGGGTCAATCAGGTCGACCGGGTCCAGGAGCCGTCCGCAATTGTCGCACTGGTCGCCGCGCGCCTTTTCGAAGCCACAGGTCGGGCAGGTGCCCTCGACGTAGCGGTCGGGCAGGAAGCGGCCATCATCGACAGAATAGACCTGTTTGGATGTGCGCTCTTCGATCAGGCCGTTCTGTTCCAGGACTTGCGCGAAATGCTGGGTCAGTGCGCTGTTGGCAGGGCGGGAGGAGCGTCCAAACCAGTCATAGGACAGGTTGAAA
Source organism: Hyphomonas sp. UBA4505 (assembly GCF_002388685.1). Taxonomy (NCBI): domain Bacteria; kingdom Pseudomonadati; phylum Pseudomonadota; class Alphaproteobacteria; order Hyphomonadales; family Hyphomonadaceae; genus Hyphomonas; species Hyphomonas sp. UBA4505. The sequence goes on from NZ_DGMZ01000011.1 coordinate 250,382, forward strand.
CCCTCGCCTGCGGCGCGCTGTATCTCGTACTGCTCGTCGCAATAGGCCTGGACGCTCATCTCGGCGGCCTGGGCAGCCAGTTCAGCTGGCGTGCCATGCTCGTCTGTGGCGCAGATATAGGTCACGTCGTGGCCCATCAGTCGCATCACGCGGGAATATACATCCGCCGGCAGCATGGAGCCTGCCAGATTACCGAGATGCTTGATGCCGTTGATATAAGGCAGGGCGGACGTAACGAGAATGCGCCGGGTTTGCGTCATGGAGATGCGGTCTTTCCCAAATAGCGTTGCGGGCAGGTCGGGCCGTGTGCCCGGTTGCCCTGCACCTTTTAGCGATGCGCGCCGGAAAGGAAAGAATTGTGACGCCTTAAATAACAGGGCAGTCCGTCAAAAAGAACGCCCCGAACACGCTGCAAGGCGCTCGGGGCGAGGGGTTCCAGGACGCGGTGAGGAATCCTGGACTTTCCGGGAGGAAAATTTGTAGGCCTACAGGCCGTAGCCGGTGGCGGCTGTCACGGTAAGATCGACGCGGCGCGCCATTGGGAATGTGAGGGCATCTGACGGGTTGGCTTCAGCGGCCGACACAAAGGCCGTGCGAATGTCACGCGCGCGGATTCCACGGGCGTTCAGGGCTTCCAGCACCACGGCGGCGCGGGCTTCAGACAGGCTGGTGGCCGCCATGTCGTCGATAGCATCGGCTGATACGACACTAGCCTCGATGTCCGATACGGCGCATCCGGCAAGCTGGTCGCCAGCCGTGTTGAGCGAGCGAACCGCATAAGAGGAAAGGACTGATTCCTGCTTTGAGAAATAGACGGTGATTTGAGTATCCTGGCAGGTCCTTTCGTAAGGAACATGAACAGGCTCAAGGGGCGGAGCCTTCGGGGCGTCCGACATGGCAGGGAATGCCAAGGCGATTGCGGCGATGCTGAAGCCGGCCAGTATCTGTGCGCGTTTCATTTCCAGTATTCCTTCAGGCTCTCGTGTCGTCTGACACCCATCAACGCCACATCTTGGTGTGTGGTCTCCTGAAGGACTGGATAGACTTCCTTTGAGGCGGAAATATGCGTCCATCAGGGCGAATGGGGCAGAGTTGGGGAATTTGAAAGAAATCGGCTCCGGAGCGAACTGATGACAATTTGACTGGAACACCCGCTTGCGCCGCCGCTCTGATCGAAGTAGTGACACCCATTCCAGCGTGGCCGGCTTAGCTCAGCTGGTAGAGCATCTGATTTGTAATCAGAGGGTCGGGGGTTCGAGTCCCTCAGCCGGCACCAGCAAAAACAAGGGTCTATCCCCTGCTTCGCGGGAAGTGCGATGTGGAATTGGCCCGCAACCGGTAAAAATGAGATTGATCGCGCTGGTCGCCTGCGTGAGGCTGGACTATCCGACACGGGCATCAACTTCGCACACCGGCCATCTTTTCTGGCGAGCAGAGCAAGGCGGTCGGACCGTCATTTCATATCCGGAATGCCTGCTTGTCTCCGTTGAATTTGGAAAGACCGTGGCGCAATTCCAGATACCTTGAGTGATGTGTGCGCGGCTCAAATCTGTGTTTCGTCGCGCGTGAAGCGGAACAAGCTGTTCAGTTGTGAGCTAGTGTAACTGCCCGCAGATACTCATAGGATACAATTCATGCCCAATACTCTGACACCCGCCGCATCGTTTCCTGACATCGAGGTTGCCACACTGGGTGGGGGTGACGCCAAGCTCGGCGTCCCCAACCGGGAGCACGGGAACTGGAGGCTGATTGTAGTCTATCGCGGGAAGCATTGTCCCATCTGCAAGACTTATCTGACAGAGCTGAATCGCATGCTTGATGATTTTGCTGCGATCGACGTTGATGTCATCGCGGTTTCTGCTGATCCGGAAGAGAAGGCGAAAGCCTCTGCCAGCGATATCGGCTACATGGGCACGATCGGTTACGATCTCAGCACTGCGCAGATGACCGAGCTAGGTCTATTCGTTTCTGACCCCCGAAGCCCGGAGGAAACTGACCGCCCCTTTGCAGAGCCGGCGACGTTCGTCGTGAGGAATGATGGCAAGTTGCAGATCGTGGACGTATCGAATGCCCCGTTTGCGCGTCCTGCGCTGAAGGGCTTGCTGGATGGCCTTACCTTTATTCGCAAGAAGGATTATCCGGTACGAGGCACTCACACTGGATAAGGATTAGCATTCAGTCAGGTTGCGGGTCGCCGCCCCCTGGACTGGATGTTGATCCACCCAAAACCGGCTTGGCCAGGAGTGGTTCAAATAACGGAGCAGTGCGCGCTTTTCTGGCACGAAGGGCGGCGAAAATATCATGCGTGCTCCACAATGCCGACTGCGTACGGGCAGACCATTCCAGGGAATCCGCAACAGAATGGTCACGTGCCCATTGCAAGGCGGCTTTTGTCCCTGCGATGGCGACAGGTGCCTTCCTGCACACCTGATCTGCGGCGGCCATGGCCAGTTTGATCGCCGCATCCGGCGTATCCGCAAGGCGGGTCACAAAGCCATGCTGGGCCGCTTCGTCCGCATGCAGTGTCTCGCCCAAAAATGCCATCTCTTTTACAACCGGCTCAGGCAAGATTTTCGGCAGGCGCTGCAATGCCCCGACATCCGCCATGATACCTGTATTGATTTCCTCAATCCGGAAATAGGAGTCGCGGGTCGCGTATCTGAGATCGCATGCTGCGGCCAGCTCCAGGCCGGCACCGAGGCAAGCGCCCTGTATTGCCGCAAAAACGGGGAAGCGTGCGCGCTCCAGGCAAGAGAAAGTCTCCTGCAAGGAAAGAGCGAGATGGTAGAAGCTCTCACGGGCGCCGGGTGAGTCAGGCTCGGGGATACCGCCTGCAAATTCGTCGAGATCCATTCCTGCGCAGAAATTTCGTCCGCCTGATGACAGAACCATGGCGCGTACTTCCCCACTTCGATCGAGCGCGGAGATATCGGGTGCTAGTCCATTCCAGAATCCGGCGCCCAACGCATTCCCTGACTGGGGGCGCTCCAATATGAGGTGGGCGATTCCTGCCTCCAGTCCGATCGTATATCCAGGCATATTTCAGGTCCTTTATATGCAAAAGAGGTCTTAAAGACCCTTTTATTCAATGTGCGAGGTTTGACAATGATTCGGTGTCCGGAATCGCTCTGGTGCATGTGTAATAAAAAAATAAAATTAAAACAACGCAGTAAATTGAGGGGTGATTGAGGCGGAGTGATCCGCAGGCGCGCGATTTTGTGAAGGTGAGTGATCTTGGTTTCAAAAAGGGTCTTGACGGAAACAATTAACGAGGGACATCTTGCAGTATAACAAAAAGAACCCTCGCACCGCGGGGGAGGGAGGGAGCAATGTTGAAACGCGCTCTTGGCGCCACCGTTTCGGTGTGCGCTTTTGCAATGGTCATGCAGTCGGCCGCCGCGCAGGATGTCTCAGGCGAGGCTGAGCCTGAGATGGAGTCCCGTACTCTGAGTACGGTCACGGTTACGGCCACGCGGCGAGAGGAAAATATTCAGAGTACGGGAGCTTCGGTTTCGGCGCTCGACAGCGAGGCATTGCTCGACCGGTCGGTCCAGTCCGTCGAAGATGTCGCAGACATGGTTCCGGGACTTCACGTTTCCAACTATCAGGGAGACACGTCCATTTTTATTCGTGGCATCGGTACGCCGGTCATCGTGGCCGGTGCCGACAGTTCCACGGCGACCTATCTGGACGGAGTCTATTTGTCGCGCGCGGCTGCAATTGGTCCTGGTTTCTTCGACATAGAGCGCGTGGAAGTCTTGCGCGGTCCACAGGGAACCCTCTACGGGCGCAACGCCACCGGTGGCGCCGTCAACATCATCACCAAGCGCCCCACCGATGAATTCGCCGGCGAAGCGCGACTGATCCTTGGCAATTATGATCGCACGCACGCATTCGCCGCCCTGAGCGGCCCTCTCAATGACCGTGTGCGGGCCCGTCTGGCGGTCCAGAAGGAGGATCGCGACGGGTACACGACGGTTCATCTGCCACGTGGGACACTCCCCGCATCCCAGCCCGATCGCACATTCGATGCGGAGGACAAGCACGACATCACCGCCCGCGCCACGGTGGAGGTCGATTTGACGCCCACCGCCATGCTCACCCTGACGGGGGACTATTACAAAGCGGACGATCGCGCCAACGTCTTCCATTTTGCGAGCCTGGGGTACCAGGATGAAGTGTCGGGCTGGCTCGGGACTCGCGAGGGCTCTCAGACGCTGCCCTATTTCGGCATCAAGAATAGTGGCCGTATCTCGGCACCCGCCTCTCGCGACATCTTTTCGGCAGTCGACTATTTCAACGAAACAAGCGTGTGGGGTCTCACAGGGCGGCTCGACTGGGCCCTCGGCGACTATGATGTTCAGGTCATCACCGGCTACAAGAATTCAAATCCTGACTTCCAGAACTCGTTTGATCTCGGAGACACGTTCAATACCTACATCCATCGCGCCGAAGATCATGAGCAATGGAACGCCGATTTCCAGCTATCCTCCCCGTCCGGAGGACGTTTCAGCTGGATTGCCGGGGGCGGATACTTTTCTGAAGAGAATGATATCCAGAACAACATCTTTGGCGACTTCTGGGAGCCGATCCTTACGCAAGGCCTGCTTGATCTGCAGACTGCGGGTGTCCTGCCACCCTTTCCGGTCAGCATTCCGGAAAGCACGCTATGTTGCGAGCTGCACCTGAACGGGCGTCAGGAAACCGAAGCATTCAATATCTTCATTGATACGAGTTTCGATCTGACCGACAGGCTGACATTGAAGGCCGGTCTACGATATTCCGAGGAAGAGCGTGACGGCTTCCAGAATTTCGACCTCGCCTTTCTCCCGTCAGCACCGGGCGGGTCTCTTGTTAGGTTTGCACCGGAAGTTCTATTTTTCCCCAACGCCGTAAGTGAAAGCCGTGATGGTGTCCAGCCAGACCCGTTTGGGTTCGTGGTTGCACCAGTCGAGGGCCCTGCGACCTTTGATGCGACCACGCCGAAGTTCGTCCTTGAATGGACGGCTACGGATGACCTGCTTCTTTATGCGAGCGCCCAGCGTGGCTTCAAGAGTGGCGGATACAATATTGGATCCAGCCAGCGAACCCCATACGAGCCCGAGGAAATCTGGGCCTATGAAGCCGGCCTCAAAGCTGGACTGCTCGACAAGCGACTGCGTCTCAATGCGGCGACATTCATATATGATTACACAAACCTGCAGGCGCAGGACTCGATCGCCAACCAGCCCATCATCCGGAACGTCGGCAAGGCGGAAGTCAGAGGGGCTGAAGTCGAGTTTGCGGCTTTGCTCGGCAGTGTGTTTCAACTCGACGGGTCGGTAACCTATCTCGACGCGGTTTTTACCGAAGGCGAGCTGACTGAACCCTTGCGTCCCGCACCGCTGACGGATGAGCCGGGATCAACTCTGCGCAATCTTGATGGTTTGAGGCTGCCTCGGGCTCCGGAATGGAAAATGAATATCGGCGCTCAGGCAGACTTTGCGGCATTTGGCGGCGATCTGACCCTTCGGGCGGACTATGCTTGGCAGGATCAGGTCTTCTTTACCGTGTTCAATATCAATGTGGCGTCACAGGATAGCTATGGTGTCCTGCGCGCGCGGGCGACATATGCGCCGGGACATGGACAATACAAGGTCGCGTTGTTTGGGGAAAACCTGACAGACGAGACCTATTTCACCAACCAGATTCTTACGGGCACAACCTATGGTGCCGAATTCGTCGGTTCCCTCGGTACGCCGCGTACGTTCGGAATCGAACTCTCCACCCAGTTCTAGAGGCTCAGCCAGAGGAAACCTCACAAGATGATGACCCCATTGGAAACCGCCCAGACCTGGTATGCCGGCGTGCATGAAGGTGACTTCGACAAATTGTTCGGAGTCATGGCCGAGGATTGTACGATCGAATTCTACGGTCCGAGCGTCATCCCCTTTGCAGGAATTTTTCGCGGCAAGGAGAAGTGCAAGATCTTTTTCGGCCATGTTGGCAATGATGTAGACATCGAGACGTTTCGTCAGGACGAGTTCATAGCGGAACGCGACAAGGTGGCGGTGACCGGGCATCTACGCATGGTGCTGAAGGCGACGGGGCGCCTTTACGCGGCTGATTATGCGCACATCCTTACCATTCGGGATGGACAAGTCATCCGCTTCCGGGATTTTCAGGATAGCGCTCAGGCTGTGCATGTCGCGTTCGACCTGACGACGCCGGAACGCTAGGAATGAACGCGCGTCCCGCCCTCGATTATCAGCTCAGCTCTTTGGGCTTTGCCGCGCCGCCCCCGTTCGGTTTTCGCTTTGCGGTCGCCTCCGAGGCCAGCTCATGATGGATTTCGGTTACTCTGGACAGAAAGTGAATGCCGGACCTGATTTCATCGTCGCTGAGACGTTCGACCATTGTTTCCACAAAGGCGGTGCCGTTGCGCATCATGCTTTCGACAAACTGAACGCCGCGGGGCGTCAACACGACAAACTTCTCGCGTCCGTTTTCGGGGTCTTCGACCATTGTGATCAGGTTAAGGGGCGGCTTGGACAGCGCACGGAGGGATTTCGAGATCGCCGAACTCGTTACTTCGTACCAAGACGCCAGCGCATGCGCGATGTCCTTGCGACGCATCTTCTTCCCATCAGTGCCGCGCGTATGGATGGTCCAGAGGAGACAGGCTTGCTGGCGTGTCAGCACGCCGCATTTGAGGGCGTCCTCAATCTGCATTCCGACCAGATAGTGGATCGGGAAAAACAGGTCGAGGAAATCCTTGCTCGATTGTTTGCGCTTCGAAAGGTCCATCCAGTCTCCGGTTCATTGCTGCGCCCTCGCCGATAAGCGAAGTCGAATCTCCCTTCAAATAGCGAGTCTCCAGAATGCCCGACAAGAAGGAACTGCGCCATGTAACAAAAAGGTCCTAAGGACACAATAAACCAGCGCACGCAAATTCGAGCGCGATCCATACCCTCAACAATCATGCCGGTTGCCAGCACCGCGCTGGGCCGCTGCACCCGGGAGAAGACCAGATGACACAAGCCTCCACCAAGCCTTACATTCCTGATGAATTTCACGTGCGGGATCTTTATCACCCGGACGTAATGGCGAACCCCTATCCGTATTACGCGCATCTGCGCGACTTGCCGATCCAGTTTGGCCTTGAAGATTATCCGCCGGGCACCATACCCGGCTTGGACAAGCCGTATCCCGCGTGGGTCGTGCTGAAGCATGCCGATGTCCAGGAAGTTTGCCGGCGCGCAGATGTCTTCTCGTCGCGCGATATCATGCAGGAAGAATCCGAAGCGCCGACCCTGATGCTGGTCAATCATGACGATCCTCGCCACGCGGAGCTTCGCAAGATTGCCCAAATGGCGTTTTCGCCCAAACGGGTCATGAGCGACGTGGCGCCATGGATGGAGACAACGGTTGAAGCGCAGCTCGACATGGTCGGCGGCGGGACGGTAGATTTCATGCAAGACCTGGCGCCGAATTTGCCCGCGCTCGTAATGACCAAACTGATCGGTACGCCGGAGGAGGACTATGTCCTTTTGCGTCGCTGGGCCAATGCCTTCATGGTGACCTCTGACTTCACCCTGGCGGAGCGCCAGCAATGCAATATCGAGCTCTGGAATTACTATCAGTCAGCGGTCGACCAGCGCTACGCCGATATCGAGACAGGCAAACCGGTTCCCGACGACTTGATGTCTGCCTTCATCCAGACGGAGTCGAACGGGAGCCGTCTGACGCGTGAGGAAGTGGTGCGATTTTGCCTGACGCTGGTCGTGGCTGGCGCAGAGACCACGGGCTATCTCCTGGGAAATCTGATCGATGTGCTGGCCGATGATCCCGAGATGTACGCGACGCTCCGGACCGATCGTTCACTCGTGCGGGCCTTCATCGAAGAAAGCCTGCGCCGGGACGGGCCGGTTCAGCGTCTCCACCGGGTATGCACGCAGGACTACGAACTTGGGGGAGCGCAAATCAGAGAAGGAGATTGGGTGGCGATCTTCCACGCCTCTGCCAATCGGGACCCGGCTGTCTTTGAAAGGCCGGATGAGTTTATTCTGAAGCGACCGAACATGATCAAGCAGGCGACATTCGGGCATGGTATCCATCATTGCATGGGGGCAGGGATTGCTCGCAATGAAGCTGCCCAGATGATCAACAGCCTGCTCAACCGCTACAGCCGCCTGGAATCAGCAGGTGAACGTGTGCGCCAAAGAGGCGGTCTGCTCAATTACGGCCTGAAGACGTGCCCTGTGAATCTGGTTGTGTAGCAGATCAATTCCAGGTGACGTGGAAATGGAAAAATGTGCGTGATCGTTGATGCCGCAATCCTGCATGGGGTCGCTCAAACGTGAAAAACCATGTGCTGCAGCATGGGCTTGCCAAGTAGGTTTTCCGCCCGGCCCGAATGAAGCGAACGGGGAGTAGGCCCTGAATTGCATTTCCCAATTCCATGTGGACGAGGGTGCGCATCCGTTTGGCCTCCAGATTGCCTGATAGCATTCTGGCTCGGTCAAATAAGCAAACTCGGATCATAATCTAGTTAAAGTCACGCCACGCCGTTGTATTTCTTGGTATTGAGGATAGTATTTCTCTCAGTATTCATGAAGCTATCTGTGTTCAGGCTAGTCGTTTGACTGACGAACATATTGATTGAACAAGTAGCTTCGAGGCTTCTGGAAACTGTATGACCAACCAACGGATCGACTGGGACAAACTGCGTGTCTTCAAAGTAGTTGCTGAATTGGGCAGCATGACATCGGCCGCGGCGCGGTTGAGGGAGTCGCCTCCGACAGTAAGTCGGAAGATTGATGAGCTCGAAGAATTTCTGAGCAGCAAACTGTTTACCCGGTCAACTCGCGGCATGGAGCTGACGGAGACCGGGAAGACGGTGCTGCGCTATGCGCGGCAGATGGAAGAGTCCGCCAATGAAGTGCTCAGCAAGGCGATCGGCAAGACCGATGGCACCGAAGGCCGGATCACGATTGGATCGGGTGACGGTGTCGGACCGTACTGGATCGCCCCGCGCCTGGCCGAGTTCCAGACAGCGCATCCAAAGGCGCAAGTTCGAATGCACGTTAAGGCAGAGGAGCCGGACCTGCTGAACGACGAGGCGGACATCTCGATCCAGTTTACCGAACCTCGGGACCCGGAGATTATCTCGCACAAACTGGGCACACTTCATTATATTGGTTTCGCATCCAGAGAGTACCTCGACGCGCAAACGAGTCAGCCTTCCAGCATGTTCGAGTATCATCAGTACAGGTGCATTTTGCACGAATCATATGTTCAGCAAGTTGAGCGATGGGCCCCCAAGGCGCATGAGCTGAAGAAAATGATCGATTTTGCGTTCGTCACGAATTCGGCAAGCGCCATGATCACGTTGTGCCGGAGAGGTGGAGGGATCGCGCTGCTGCCGACATACCACCAGGATGTCTACCCGGATCTCGTCGCATTGGACATGTCGGAAGTGGCGCCGATCCAGTTCTGGATAGCGTATACGGAGCAGACGCGGCGGTCACCGCTTGGCAACCTCATGATCGAATGGATCAAGTCGCTATTTGACAAGCAGGTCTCGCCCTGGTTCACGGACGAGTTCTATCACCCAAAGCAGCGGATCGAAGCTGAAGCCGAATTTCACGAAAGCGTGTCGGTGCCAAGAGTCACCGGCACGTAGATCCTTTTGGGATCAGTCGCTCGACATGACCCGCAAGACTTTTGCCATCATCGAAAGGCGCTCTTTGGAGGGCGTACGGTCGATCCAGGAATGGCATTCTGCGCGAACCTTTGCGGACGGATCAGCGTCCTTGTCATCGTCAGCGTTCTCGTCTTCGAAAAGGCTGGCGATTGAGACGCGCAGGACTTCCGCGACATTGGCAAGCATTCCGGCGCTCAATCGATTGGTGCCGGTCTCATACTTCTGAAGCTGTTGATGGCTGATGCCGAGTTCAGAGCCAAGTTCAGCGAGGGTCAGGTTTCGATCCAGACGAAGTTTTCGGATTTTTTCGCCAACCATCTGATCGACTGCCGTAGGGGCTCTGGAAGTAGATTGCTTCATGACCTGCTCGCTCCATATATCCATCAGAGGTAACCAATTTTCCCGCAAAGGGTGTTATGGCAAGGATGCCACTACCCAAGAAAATGGAATGCACACTGAATTTTGCGTTTCATCCTGATTGCTGCCCCAATATTGGACCCGTTTGAAACACTGAAAAACCCATAAAAAGCAGCGTCATCTGCTATTGCTTAACCCAGGTTAAATCGCCCCCGATCCTACTTCAGATGGATTAAACCTCTGCAATTTTTAATAATCTTTTTTCCACTTTATTGAGAGCGTGGCATCGCCATCTGTAGTAGTTTCTGAAGTAACAGAGACCTGTGGTCTTGGCTCCCACTCAACTTCAACGGAGCTGCCTGCCGCGCCCGCCGAGTTTAACTCGAGATATACATCGTCTGCGATGTATTGTCCGACTCCTACTTGCGCCGAGCCTTCATCATTGGTTCCGAATGATAGCCGGTCCACACCAAGGGCGGCTTGAAGCCCGGATGTGGGGTCGAATCCGGAACTGTTACCGCTGAGTCGCGCAATTGAATTGGCCAGTTGAGCGGCTTCCAGCGCTGACAGGTCCACCGAGGACCGCCCGAATAGCAGGCGTGACAGAATTTCATCCTCTGGCAAATCGGGAGAACTTGTTAGCTCAATCGTGGGGCTCGTGGGTGTGCCTGTCAGGGCGACATTCGCTTCAAACCCGTTCACCGTCCGGTCTGCCTCTACCTCCAGGCGGGCCCGCCGCAGAGGACCGTCAAAATAGACGTTACCGCTATCGAATATGAAGGGGCGCCCGGCCAGGTCCAGTGTTCCCCGGCGCATCGTCGCTATGCCGTTGAGGCGAGGATCGGCAGCCGTCCCGGTCAATTTCAGGTCTGCTCCCCATTCGCTTTCCAGTCCGCGACCATCAATGAAGACCCGGCGATCCGCTGTGATCTGCATATCCAGCGCGAGTGAATGCCTGAGTGCGCTTTGGCCGTCACTTGCGTCGCCATCCTCTTTCCAGCGCACGTCGATGGCCTGTGCTTTGGATGATGGCAGGTTGTCGAGATTGAACCGAGCCGATCGTACGTCGACATTTCCGGAAACGGTCCGCTTGTCTGCGCCACCAGCGAGATTGACCTTGCCGTCCACGCGAAGTGAGTCGCCATCCCGATTATAGACCAACAGGTCAGCAAAATCGGTCGTGAGTTTGGTGTCGTCTGCCGAGAGTGTACCGGACACGCTCACCGTACCGCCATCAGCCCCTTTGCCCCTTCCGCGCAAGGTTAGGGCCTGGTCGACATAATCTGTGTCCAGATTCAAATTCACGAGCCTGAGGCTTGTTGCCCCGAACTCATAAATGCCATCCGTCAGCTTTGCTTCAGCGCTGAATGCGGGTGTTGTGAGTGTTCCGGTCAGGTCGGCCGATGCGTCTATGACGCCGCCAATATCATGTCCATATGCCAGGGCGAGCGATCTCAAATCCGACAAGTCGCCCTGAAGATTGGCCGTTCCCTGCACGGGGCGCTCCATGTCCAGGTGCGCGATACCGTCTGGATCGGCAGCGACCGGCAGGCTCGCCGACCCCGCAAGTCGCAAGTCGCCATAATCGCCCGCGCCATCCACAATCAGCGCTCCGTTCCTCAGTCGACCTGCCAGATCAATGGCCAGGGCGCGCTCGAGCCCGGGTAACGGGCCCTCGACATTTATGTCAAACTGGCCTTCCGGATTTGCTCCGAATAACAGGAAGTCTCCATTGCCATTCACCATCACCCGGCGCGTGGCTATACCCGCTGAAGCCAGGACCGGAGCCAGGTCAACACTGTCGACCGTCAGGGTCATGCGGGGCGTACGGGTTCGCTCAGCAATGCGCGCTTCGATATTCCCGCCGAAGATGGCGATGTTTGCCTCGACCGAAGGAGTTTCGCCCAACCGCCAACTGACGGGCTGAACGGAGCGGACAGCCTCACCAAGCAAGGAGCCATCCAGTTCCATCTGGCCGCTAGGATACTCAGCCCCGAAATCCGCCTCACCCAATATGTTCAGCGAAGTGGGTCGGGCAGTATGTTCGCGTTCGACCTGTATTGCGAAATTGTAGCCTTCCGGGGCATTGCGAATTTGTCCGTCTACTGAGTCGAAGCGAAGCGACGGCGAGAGCCAAACATTCTGAACCTGGCCAGAGGCGGTGATCGACATGTCTTCATCCGGGGCCCGGTCCACGCTCAGTTCGACATCAAATGCACCGACATGCCGCGAGCCGAGATCAAATCGGTCTCCGACTATATTGAGTTTGAGGTCGAGCCCGCGCTCGCCGCCATACAAGAGAGACCCTGAAAGCTGGGCCGTCTCATAGTCGGATTGGATATCCCGCAGTGCGAACACACCGTCAGACCAGGATGCCATGGAGGTGATCTCGACAGGGTGGTCGCCGGCAATACCTTGCAAGGCGACCGGACCCGCCCAGCCATCGCCCGACCGTCTGAGATCTACGGACGTTTGCAAATCAGAGATAGCAATGGAGCCACGGCTAAACGCGCCGCCTGAGGATGCTAGGCTTATAGCATCCACGCCTCTTGGGCCGGAGAGTTGGAAGATGCCGGAGCTGAGGTCGATTGCCGAACCCGAGATAGGGATGGCATCGGACTGTGTGAATTGGCCCGACAGGTTCGCGACCCCGCCAGGTGCGTAAGTGCCTGATAGGGACAGGTTCACATTGTCACCATCTATTCTGGCGGTCCGTACACGATAAGAGGAGTCTGTCTTTTGAACTGTGGCGCGCAGCCGCGCGATATTTCCGAAAGCTTTGGCGGCCGTCGCATTCATCTCGTTTATGCCATGCGCGTTGACGTCTGCGACGATTGATGGGGCGGCAAACGGACCCGTCACCGCGAGGCTTCCGGTGGCGGATAAGTCGGGTGCGGATGACAGGAGGCCAGACACCTGTTGAAGCCGCGCCTGAACGTCAAGTGTCTTCTCGCGTATACTGATCGCACCGCTTGCTGCTATGCGTCCTTTGGCAAGACGTGCAGTCGAAGGGTCAAGGGTGACGACCCCGGTGTCCCGGTTGTAGTCGCCTGCGACATCCACCCTCGGTGATTGGCCTGCGATCCGGCGACCCGTCGCATTCGATGCCATGATGCCGGTGCCCGTCAGCGACCCTTTGAAGTTAACATATCGTCCGGTAGATACGATCTCCACTGGTCCTTCGACTTTCTTGAAAGGCAGGTCCGCACCCGCATTGGCGCGTAGTGCAGCATTGCCAGTCAGTCCGGGAGCCTCGCGGGGATCAGTCAGAGAGCCTGAAAAGACCAGATCGGTATCGAGGTTGACCAGTTCCTTGAGACCAGAAAACGTCACATCTAGATTGATCGGACCGTCGAAGTCGCGCTGGCGGCTGCGATATACACCGTTTGCGGACATGGACCCGGATGCAAGTGTGCCGGAAAATTCGAAAGGAATGCTCGCCTTCTCAATATCTCCATCAAGTTTCAGGGCGGCGGAGGGACCTATTAGTGTTCGCAGCTGTTCGGAGATCGGCAGGCGCGATGCGTTGATGTCCGCGCTGGCCAACAAGCCGCCAGCCGTGATCTTGCCCGTCAATTCGGCGACGGTCGCTCCTGAGATCTTCAGCTGAGCAAAGCCATCGCCATCATCCAGCGTTCCGCTGGCGCGGGCGCTGAGCGACGCACTATCGCCGTCGGGGAGATTTGAGAGTGTGGCCAGGGTACCTCCAGCGGGAGCGTCGACTTCTGCGTCTAGCCGGTAGGCACCTGAGGCTGTGCGCTTCAATGTGGCATCCACCCGGTCGCCGACACCTTCGAGCGGAAGCGCTGTCAGGGATAGATCGAACGTGCGCGATTTCGGCAAACGGAATTGGCCATCAATATCAAAAGCAGCGCGTGGACCGGCCACGCCTTCCTGCAACAAAAGCTCTGCGATACTGAGTTGATCGAGGGACACGGCCCAATTGCTGGAAGATTCCGAATTCTCATTCTCATCCCGTTCCAGGACGGGGCGGCGGCGCACATCGATTTTCTCGGCGCTGACAAGGTCAAGTTTCACGGTCTTCGACATCAGCCGCGCAGGTGACCAGGCGATGGCGACATTTTCCATGGTCAGCCACACGCCTTCAGAATCGGTCAGCGTGACGCGTGATGCGCCGAGCCGGTCCAAAGGGTCGCCGCTGAGGCCATCGATCTGGATTGTGCCCAATGGCCCCGCTTCACGGCCATCGATCTGAGACTCCACGAAAGCCCGCCCGCCGTCTGAGGCAATCCAGAGGCGTGCAGCAATGAGCAAGACGACCAGCGCAATGAGTGCCGACAGGATGGCCATCAACCATTTCCGTCTGCGGATCATGCCCAGGAGAGATGTGAGCGCCGCCATCAGAAAGATTGTCCGATGGAAACATAGATTTGAACCGGGTCTTCCCCATCGCGGCGGTCGAGTGGGGTGGCAATGTCAAACCGGACCGGTCCGAAGCCAGGGTAAAAGCGCACACCAAGTCCGAACGATGTCCGCATCTCGCCGAAGGCTTCGTCGATGGAGTCAGCTGCATAGCCGGAGTCGACAAAGGCGACGTAGCCCCACCGCTCGGACTTTCGCCAGCGCAGTTCAAGCGAGGCGGCGAACATGGCGTCGCCGCCAATGATGTTGCCGTCGGAATCTGTCGGTGAAAGAGACTGGTACTCGAAACCTCGTACGGACCCACCACCGCCCGCAAAGAATTTCCGGTCGACCGGCACGCCTTCGTCGCCCAGGAACGTGCCAGCTTCGGCACGCACAGCCGCGACCAGACGGTCGGAGATTTTTCGATAGGTCGAGGCGGAACTGGTAATCCGCGTATACGACGCTTCTCCGTCCCCGAACGAAATACCCGGCTCAACACCAAGAGAAACGCGGTTACCAGCCTGTGGGTCCAGCGGTGCCTTCACCGTATTGTAAGTCGCGCCGAGCGGAAACGAGAGGGTAACCTGCTCGACATAGTCGTCCTCGCCCTGCGCCCGCAGCTCGTAGTCGGTGGAGCGGGTCGCGTCCAGCGTCGTGCCAGCGGACAGCGTAAATTGTTCGTTGAAAGGCTGGGACAGGCTGGCCGAGACGCTCGCGCCTTGTAGGTCGTAGGCGTCGGTTTCTTCTGCGCGCACGCCTGTCTCAGCGGAGAAGTCACGTCCATAGCGACCGATATTCGGCCGCTCATAACTCAGCGTCAGCTCGCTTGTGCGCGTTGCGATCTGGGCATCGACACCGAGTGTGTCGCCAATGCCGGTCAGATTGCGTCTCTCCCAGCTGGCGGTCGTGCCAACACCATCAGATGTCGAGACGCTGACACCGGCGCCAACGGAGCGACGCTTGCCTTCAGATAGCTGGAGTTCGACGGGATGCAGCCCATCGCTGTCGGCTGTCTTATGGATGTTCACGCCGATGCCGTCGAAGAGATTTGTTCCCCTTACGCGCGTTCGCAAGGTTTCCATCTTCTCCGGGGCATAATAGTCGCCAGACTGCCAGTTGCGGAGGATGTTGATGGCGCTGTCTTTGGTTTTCAGCGAGTCTGGAACAACGAGTTCGCCAAGTTTCACGCGAGGGCCTGGAACCAGCTTGTAGGATAGCTCCAGGGTCTTGTCGGCGCGGGATGCGAGCGCATCGATGCCCTCGCTTTCTGCAAACGCGTATCCGGAATCGCGGAGCTGACTGACGAGCTGCTTCTCCAGCGTCTCTATGTCTTCGGTGACCGCCCATGTGCCGATACCCAACTCATCTGTAACGGCGTCGATCTGATTGCTGACATCTGCGGGCAAGTCATCCACGCCGGAAAGGGCCACCGATGCGATCGTGAACCGATCGCCCAAATCCACATCAAGACGCGGGCGCGTGTCCATGTCTTCCACGAGATCCGGGCTGACAATGGCGGTGAAATAGCCTTCGGAAGCGAGGTATTCCTCAAGGGCGCCAGCGGCCTGCGTGGCGCGGCGGCGCACATCCAGAAGGCTGGTCGGCGCTCCGGCGCGAATTTCCACCGCGTCGCGCGCACCCGATTCCAGATTCCTCGGCAACCCCTCGATCGTGACGGGAATTGTGGTCGTGTCGGACGCTTGAGTTTCGTCGTTGCCCGTAAAAGGAAGATAGGCACAGGCGGGTATCAGGCTGAGCGCAAGACAGCAGACAGCAGTCCTGCCAAAGGGCAGGGCACGACTCTCCGCTGGGCGTTCTGCCCGGTTTACCATCCTGTGCTCGATCCTTGCCTATTCATTGAGTTATGTGGGCCTTCTGGCTGAGTGTACGGTGAACAAGTTTGCTGAAATTTGTCACTTCCAAGCCGATAGCTGTTTTTTTGCATATGGGCGATATGTCCCGAGCTCGCAAAAATAGTCTTCACTGGCCTGATTGCGCGATGTCTGGCTGTCCCCCATATTTACAACTTCAATCTTTCCCGTGGGGATTTTCATGACATATCTGATGGTTCTGGGCGGCCTCGTCCTCCTGTTTATTGGAGGGGAGGGGCTGGTTCGCGGATCGGTCAGTGTTGCGCGTAAGCTCAACATTTCCGAACTGGTCATAGGCCTCACTCTGGTCGGTTTCGGTACGTCGGTTCCTGAACTCGTGACCAGTCTGCGCGCGATAAATGAAGGCGCCGTCGGCATAGCGGTTGGCAATGTCGTTGGTTCCAACATCGCCAATATCCTTCTCGTGCTCGGTGTGGCGGCCCTGATCCATCCCATCATTACCAATCCACGCGCCCTGATGCGCGATACATCGATCATGGTCATTGTTACCGCCCTTCTGTGCGTGTTGATCTGGTTCGACCTGTTTTCACGCCTTGCAGGATTTGTGCTGGTCGCATGTTTGCTGGGCTATATTGCCTTCTCCGTGTTTGCCGACCAGGCGGCTGGCGACGAAGTGGCTGAAATGCACGCCGGGGAAGGCGAAACGGTTGAGGCCAATTACGGCGTGGTGAAGGGGGTATTCATTGCTCTGGCGGGCCTGGTGGGCGTGGTGTTCGGCGCGAAGCTGCTTGTCGACGGCGGCGTAGTCATTGCACGAGAGTTTGGCATCAGCGAGACGGTCATCGGGCTCTCTATCGTGGCGGTCGGGACCAGTCTGCCAGAGCTTGCCACGTCTGCCATCGCGGCTTTCCGCGGCAAGGCCGATGTCGCGCTTGGCAACATCATTGGTTCCAACATATTCAATATATTGGGTATTCTCGGCCTGACGGCTCTCGTCCACCCGTTCAGCGTGCGCAGTATGCCGAGTGGAGATGTGACAACGGATGCATTGGCCTCTGGCGCGGGCCACAGCCTGATCAGTGTCGGCGACATGTCCGCGCTCGTCCTGTCGGTTGCGTTGATGGCGCTGTTTGCCATCACGGGCAAGCTGATCGCCCGCTGGGAAGGAGCAGTTCTCCTTTTGGGCTATGCGCTCTATATGGGATTGACCTTCAATCTCATTCCCGTACCGGCGATCCTATAATATGGCTGACAATCCGATCTATCAGGGCCTGGACCAACTCGGCCAGCAGACCCACCAACCGCAAAACCCGGAAGATGCCCAGCTGGAGCGCGTGCCCAACCCGCATGCTGGCACGCTCTATCTGACACGTTTCGTGGCCCCCGAATTCACCTCGCTTTGCCCGGTGACAGGTCAGCCGGATTTCGCACATCTTGTAATCGACTATGCGCCCGGCGAATGGCTGGTGGAATCCAAGAGCCTGAAGCTCTACCTTACCAGTTTCCGCAATCATGGCGCTTTCCATGAGGATTGCACCGTCTCCATCGGCAAGAAGATCTTCGATTTCACGGAAGCGACCTGGTTGCGTATTTCGGGATACTGGTACCCGCGCGGTGGCATCCCGATCGACGTGTTCTGGCAGTCCGGCGAGGTGCCTGCCGGACTTCACGTTCCGGATACAGGCGTTGCGTCCTATCGTGGTCGCGGTTAGCGCGTCCAGCGGGTCACGAGTTTGGACATATCCGCCCGTCCGCGTTCTGGTGGGGATATTTTTGAGGTTCCGAGATAGATGAAGCCGGCGACCCGTTCGGTCTCGGACAGGCCAAGACGTCCCGCAACCTGCTTATCGAAGGCTGGCCATTCGCTTAGCCAGGCCCCGGCCCATCCGCTCGCATTCGCAGCGAGCAGCAGATTGTAGCAAACCGCTCCGGCGGAGAGTTCCTGTTCCCAGACGGGCGTGCGACCGTCATCCGTTGGAGCAGATATCACTGCGACAACCACGGGCGCGCGCAGAAAAAGACCGGCGGCTTCCAGCAAATCCCGGGATTCAGCGCCTTCAAGCGTTTCCCCCCGAATGCGCGCCAGCTCCTGTCCGAAATCTTCGCGGGATTTTCCTTCAAATACGATGAACCGCCAAGGGGTCATCCGGCGGTGGTCTGGTACCCGCGCGGCAATTTCGAGCAATTCATCCAGCGCCTCAGGAGACGGCCCCGGCTCACCAATGAAATGTTTTCCGGCAGAGCGCCGCAAGGCGAGCAGCTGCCGCGCCTCGGCGCTTGGACGTGTTGCCAGCATGGGTGTCGCAATGGCTGGGGCGGGAGGGAATCGCTTTGTCATTGCGGCAACATAGGAGGGTGAGACTCGTTCTTAAAGGCGGTCTTTAACGATTGCAGGCTTGAGCATTTGCGTGGGGAGGCGTACAAGAGTGAACAGTGTTCACTTTCTGAACGGTTTGCGCGAGTAATGTGCCATATGCAGACAGATAACGCTTCCGAAGCGACGCCAGCCGATCGTCGTCGCTTGCGCGTGCGGGAATCGATTATTTCCGCTGCAGAGCGCGTTTTCGCCAGGGAAGGCGAAAACGGCTTGTCAATTCGACGGCTCGCCGATGAGATCGATTACTCACCCTCCGCAATCTACAAGTATTTCGGCTCGAAGGACGAATTGATTGATGAGTTGAAGGAGGCGTTTTTCGAGCGGCTCCTTCAGAAGGTTGATCGCAGCTCCAGTGCAGACCGTCCTTTCCTGCAACGCGCCAAGGCGTGCGTGGCAACTTATGTGGAGACGGCAGTAACTCGCCCCTTCCACTACGCCGCAGCCTTTTCCAGTATCCAGAGCACCGTCCCGGAAGGCTGTGCCGCACCATTATCCTGGGACGGATTTGTGGCGTCTCAGAAAGGACAGGCCTTTGGTGTGCTGATCAGTATGGTCACTGAAGGGCAGGAGCTTGAGGTTTTTGATCCCTCGCTTGATCCCGTCATGGCGGCCAAATCAATCTGGGCCGCCTCTCACGGGCTCGCGCAATTGCTCATCCACATGCCGCAATTCCATCAGCTCGTCCCGAACCAACAGCCGATGACCGCAACAGACTTCATTGAATTCCATGCCGATCTTCAGATCCGTGGGCTGCTAAAGCCTGCTGCCGGGACTGGAAGTGGCCGCCTGTCAGGACAAAACCCATGACCGACATTGATCACACCGCCGGAGATACCGCACGTGACAAACGGCCGACGGCCCTGAAGGGGCTGTTCTTCTTCATTATCCTGTTGCTCGTTTGCGGCGGCCTTGTGCTGGCTGCGACGCAGTTGCGCAGCAAGGAGGGGCCCAAAGTGGCTACGGTCGCGCCTGAGCCAATGGCGGTGCAGGTCGCGCCAGTCGAGTTGACCACGGCCTTCACGCTGAACGAAACCTATTCCGGCCTTGCCGAAGCGCGACGCAATTCTGCGCTGGGCTTTTCCACTGGTGGCCGTATCGAGACCATTGCCGTTGATGTGGGCGACCGCGTCAAGCGGGGCAGCATTCTGGCAAGCCTCGACACGCGCGGCCTGCGCGCCCAGCTCGCGTCTGCCACCGCTGTGGTCGAAGAGGCGCGCGCTGCGCACTCTCTCGCTCTGAGCACGGTCGAGCGACAACGTACCCTCAAGATGCAAGGCCATGTATCCCAGCAGGCGGTCGATGAAGCCGAAGCCCAGGCGAATACTGCGCTGGCCCGAGTCGAAGCGGCCAAGGCGCAAGCCGATATTTTCCGTGTCCAGATTGACCTGTCCCGCATCCCGGCGCCGTTCGATGGCGTAGTCACGGCGCGCAGGTCGGATGAAGGCGCGATTGCCGGCGCGGGCCAGCCGATTCTGGACTTGGTCGAAGCGGCGCATCTTGAAGCGCGCATCGGGCTACCCGCCAACAGCGCGGCGCGTCTGATACCTGGAGATGCGTATACTTTGCAGGCCGATACAGGGGCGGTTGAGGCCGTCTTGCGTAGCGTGACCGGCGTGATCGACCCGGCGCAGCGCACGGTCGCAGCTGTGTTCGAGATCAATGATGCCGAAATCGTCGCTTCCGGCGCTGTGGTCCGTCTGACCATGGAGCGGGATATAGACGAGCCGGGCTTCTGGGTTCCGGTGAAAGCATTGTCGACGGCCTCTCGCGGCCTCTGGACTATCTATGTGGCGGAGCCGGTCGGCTCAGGCTGGCAGGTTGCAACGCGCCCGGTCGAAATGGTGCATACTGATGGTGACCGCGCTTTCGTGCGCGGCGCGGTGACGGATGGCGAGCGCGTCATCACCAATGGCCTGCAGCGTATTGTGCCTGGCTTGCCGGTTGAGCCGCGGGATGTTCACCGCGCCTCCACCGTGAATGGTGGCTAGACCCGATGTCGACACTCTTCTTCAAATTGCCGCGCCTGGCGATCCTTGCCATTCTCGTAGTCCTGATTGGCGGACTGGGCGCGATGCTGACTTTGGGGCGTCAGGAAGACCCGACCCTGATTGAACGCTATGGCTATGTGCTGACGCCATTCCCCGGCGCAGATGCTGAGCGGATCGAGGCGCTGATAACAGAACCGGTTGAAGCGGCGCTGATGGAATTGCCCGAAATCGAAGATGTAACCTCGACCAGCAGGTCGGGCTTCTCGCAGGTCCGGGTCGAAATTCGGGAAGACCTGTCCGAAGCCGAAGTCGATGATACCTGGACTCTGATCCGAGGGCAGGTTGAGGAGGCCCGTGCGCAGTTCCCCTCAGGCGTCGGCACGCCCGAAGTCGAACGCCTCTATGTCGGCGCCGCGACGCTTGTGGTGGGCCTGACATGGACCGGCGAGGGAGATCCACCGCTCACTGTCATGCGGCGTCTCGCGCTTGATCTCGAAGACCAGTTTCAACGCCTGCCCGGAACAGAAGAAACCGAAACCTATGGCATGCCCGTCGAGGAAGTGCGCGTTGTCGTCGACCCACAAGCGCTTTCGGCATCCGGCCTGTCTTTCCGGCAGGCCGCGGCATTGATCGCCTCGGCTGACAGCAAGACACCAGCGGGCCGCTTGCGCGGTGAAGGCGGCACGATCGGCTTTGAGGTCGGGGGTGAATTCGATGGCATATCCCGTGTTCGCCAGGTTCCGCTCTTGCAACGTGCCGACGGATCGGCTGTTCGCGTGGCCGATGTGGCCCGGGTTGAGAAGGGCTTTGCCGATCCGTCCACTCAGCAGGCCTATGAGAACAATCTCCGCACGGTCATGGTCGGCGTCTATATTTCGCCCGGCCAGCGCGTCGATAAATGGGCTGAAGGTGCGCGTGAGATATCTGAAAATTTTGCGGCATCCGCGCCGCCAGGACTCAAGGTCGAGACAATCTTCGACCAGAGTCTCTACACCAATGACCGCCTTAATGGTCTTGCGCAGAGCCTGTTGTTTTCCGCCTTCATCGTCGTCCTCGTCCTGTTCGTCACGATGGGGTGGCGTTCGGCCATCGTGGTCGGCATGGCCATCCCGTTGACGGTTAGCCTCGTGCTGATCCTGTTCAGCCTTTTTGGTCACCCGCTGCACCAGATGTCGGTGACGGGGCTTGTCATTTCACTTGGCCTGTTGATCGACAATGCGATCGTTGTGGTGGACGAATTCGACCAGTTGCGCGCCAAGGGGCAGAACCGTTTCGAAGCGATCCGCAAGAGCCTGAATCATCTGGCAGCACCGCTCGCGGCCTCCACCCTGACAACGGCGCTTGCTTTCGCGCCCATCGCCATGCTGCCCGGCGGGGCAGGAGAGTTCGTCGGCATGATCGGCCTGTCAGTCGTGTTCTCGATTACAGCCTCCTTCGTGGTATCCATTACCGTCATCCCGGCCATGGCCGGTTGGTTTGACCGCAAGCGGGGCTGGGAGACGGGGCATGCAAAGCGGCCGCGTCGATGGTGGCGCGACGGCTTCACCAATGATTTCATTTCCGATGGTTATCGCGCCTCTATTGAGATGGTGCTGCGCTATCCGCCGCTTGGTATTCTGGCCGGTGTCGCCCCTGCGGTGTTCGGCTTCTGGCTCGTTGGTCAATTGCCATCACAATTCTTTCCGCAAACGGAACGTGACCAGTTTCAAGTGTCGCTGCAACTCTCGCCCGAGGCCGACATCCACGATACGGTTGATTTGGTCCATCGCGCGACCGAGATGATCAGTGGCATCGAGGGGGTCGAGGATGTGACATGGGTGCTCGGCCAGCCCTCTCCGCGCGTCTATTACAATATCATCAACAATACTGAAGGCGTTGAAGGCTTTGCGTCTGGCTGGGTCCAGCTGGATTCGAATGAGCGGACGCATGAAATCGTCGGAGAAGTCCAGCGCAGGGTGCGCGAAGAATTTCCGAGCGCCCGTTTCCTGGCACTGCCATTCGAACAGGGCCCGCCTGCGGATGCGCCGATTGAGTTCCGCATCATGGGGAATGACTTTGACACGTTGAACATGATTGGGGACCAGACACGCGCCGTGCTCGGACAAACCCCCGGAGTTACCTACACCGTGGCTTCGCTGGAGCTTGGCGCGCCGACCATGCGCTTGCAGGCCGATGAAGCCGCCTCTGCAATGGCGGGCGAGCGCCTGACTGATATTGCGGCAGACCTTAGCGCAGAGCTCGAAGGTGTCCGGGCTGGATCGGTCCTTGAAGGCACCGAGGAATTGCCCGTGAAAGTCATCGCGCCGATGTCGCGCCGGTCCGGCATGTCAGATTTGCGCTCGGCAACGGTTGGCAATGGTTCAGGCACACCGATCTCCGCATTGGGCGAGGTGACGCTCGTTCCGGAGACAGCGGTCATCACGCGCCGGAACGGCCAGCGGATGAATCAGATCCTGGCCTATCTGGACCCCTACACACTGCCGGCACCGGTGCTGGAAGACTATCAGGC
This sequence comes from Hyphomonas sp. UBA4505, assembly GCF_002388685.1. NCBI lineage: Bacteria > Pseudomonadati > Pseudomonadota > Alphaproteobacteria > Hyphomonadales > Hyphomonadaceae > Hyphomonas > Hyphomonas sp. UBA4505. The sequence goes on from NZ_DGMZ01000011.1 coordinate 273,495, forward strand.
CCGTTTCGCGGAAACCGGCTTTCATGTGCCAGCAGGGTATGAAGTCGTCGTCGGTGGCGAGGCAGAAAACTCCAGCGATGCGGTTGGCAATCTTGCCGCCGTAGGTGTGCCGCTTGTCATGGTGATGGCGGGCGCGATCATGCTTGTGTTCAACTCGTTCCGCATGATGCTGCTTGTGCTTGCCTCCGGTTTCTTGTCGCTCGGTTTCGCCTTCTTCGGCGTCTGGCTGTTCAATCTGCCATTTGGTTTCAACGCCATCATTGGCGGGCTTGGCTTGTTCGGGATCGCGATCAACGGCTCGATTGTGGTCTTGTCCCTGTTGAGAGCCAATCCCGCAGCGATGGCCGACGATGTGATTGCCCAGCGCGAAGTGGTCGTGGATGCCACCCGGCACATCGTGGCAACGACGCTGACGACCATGGGTGGTTTTGTGCCGATCCTGCTGACTGGGGACTCTTTCTGGATGCCGCTGGCAGCGGGAATTTCAGGCGGAGTTGGTGGGTCGGCGCTGCTGGCGCTGTATTTCACGCCCGCAATATTCCGCATCACGACAGCAAAACCCGTTCGCACCGCGATGCGTCATGTGTTTAACCGCTCGGAAATGCCGGCTGAGTAATTGGCTGCCAACACTTGCACTCGGGCAAAAATCGCCCATCTCGTTTAGTCAGGGACTGGAAGGAAGAGACATGCCAGAGAACCCGGATATCGGCGCCCCGGCGCCCGCCTGGAACCGCCTGCGTTTTGAAGCGCGCGCTGCTGCTGCGGATGAGCCGACCCTGTCGAGCTATCTGAACTCCGCGATCCTGGCGCATTCGACCCTGTGTCAGGCGCTGTCATTTCATCTGGCTGAGAAGCTCAAGAGCCCGGTCATGAGCACCCAGCAGGTGCGCCATATCCTTAGTGATACTTATGATACACACCGCTCTCTGGTGACTGCGGCGGAAGCCGACATGCAGGCCGTTCTCGAGCGTGATCCGGCTTGCCGGGGCATGCTTCAACCCTTCCTCTACTTCAAAGGGTTCCTCGCGCTTCAGACCTATCGCGTCGCCAATCATCTTTGGCGCGAAGGCCGTGAAACGCTGGCCTTCCATTTCCAGAGCCGCGCTTCGGAACTGTTCGGCGTCGACATTCACCCCGCCGCCCGCATCGGTACCGGCGTCATGCTGGACCATGCGTCCGGCATCACGATTGGTGAAACAGCGATTGTTGGCGACGACTGTTCGCTCCTGCACGGTGTGACATTGGGCGGTACAGGCAAGGAAGTCGGCGACCGCCATCCGAAGATCGGCAAGGGTGTCCTGCTTTCGGTCGGAGCCAAGGTTCTGGGCAATATCCATATCGGTGACGAAGCCAAGGTTGCGGCCGGCAGTGTCGTGCTGAAAGATGTGCCCGCCAAGTGCACCGTTGCGGGCGTTCCGGCCCGGATTGTCAGCGGCCCGTCCTGCTGTCATCCGGCTCAGACCATGGACCAGACGATTCCCGACGAGATGGGCAAGTAATCCCAAGTTTCGCCTGACAGGCGTTCGCGGTGAATACAACTCTCGTCACGGCTGAATTGTAGCAAGTTTTGGCAGCTTTATTGTCTCTACCAGCGTTTCATTTCGGGATCGGAATGTTGTTGCACGCCTCTGTTTCAGATAATGTTTAGCGCAATGCCCGGTATCGGGTGGGGCGTTGATTGCATGTGAATCGAGGGCGGCAGTTTGAGTGAGAACACCAGCACCGAAGGCCGGCTTCTGCGCACGCGCAAGGTGCGTCGGGCACAGAGCGACCGGCTGCCATTTGTCCCGTATGGTGGCGCGCCAATTATCGCGCTGGGCTTGCTCATGGCGTTTGCACTCTGGCCATTTGCGTTTGGTGTCATTCAGCTTTCAACCGAACGCGCTGCTGCTCAGGCACTTGCTGATATTGATGCGGCCTGGGCCCGGCCGCGTGTGTCCGGCCAGTGGGTGACATTGGAAGGCCGCCCGCCAAGTCGGCAGGCCGCCGAAGGAGCCCTCGCCGCGGTGCGCGAGGCGCGTGCTTCGACCCTGCTCGGAATGGCAAGGCCCGTCACACGCGTGCGCGACGGATTCGACTGGGCTGGTTTGGGCGAGACGGCCTCCGCCAGCAGCATCAACTGGTCGTTCCGGGTCGCGAATGGAGTGCTGACGCTGGACGGCGACATGCCAAACAATACGGTTCGGGAGCAGGTAGTCGCGGCGGCCCGTACGGAAATCGATCCGCCGCGCATCGTGTCCGTGCAGGACAGCTTGTCTATCACCAATGACCCGTCACCCGACGGCTTCCTCGAAATTGCCCTGCGCGGCGTGGACACGGTTTCGCGTTGCGATCGCGGTGTGTCGGGCTTCAATACCAACCGCTTCTCGCTCAGCTGTGAACTGCCTGCCGCAGATGCGGCGACGGTCCGCGACATTGCGCTGGCACCTGTCCCCATGGGCGAAGTCGGGGCGGTCGATATCATTTCACGTGAGGCCGTGGATTCCTGCGAGTCCTCGCTGTCCGACCTGTTGGGTGATGCGCGGATCGAGTTCCAATCCTCCAGCGCAGTCATCGGAGCCGGAAGCGCCAGTCTGCTGGATGATGTGGCGGAAGCCGTTCGAGCATGTCCCGGTTCGCTCCGCATTGCGGGCTACACGGACAGCACGGGTCTGCCTGAAACCAACCGCCAGTTGAGCCAGGCGCGTGCCGAGGCAGTCCGCAACGCGCTGATCGCGCGGGGAGTACCGCAGAACCGGCTGGTCGCGACCGGCTATGGCGATGCCAGCCCCGTCGCGCCGAACACGACCGCTCAGGGTCGCGCCCTGAACCGCCGAATAGAGATACGGGTGATCCGTGTTTCCGAATGATTTCCTCCTGATACGTCGAAAGTAAACATCATGTGGTTTCTTCTCATCCAGATCTTGCTGCTCATGTTGTTCGCCGCATTGGCGGGCGCAATGCTGGCCTATTGGTGGATGCGCAATCGCTATGAGGATGTCACCGAGAGCTATGAAGAGCTGATGGAGACCAGCGCGCTTTCGGAAATGCGGTCAGGTGTGACCCGCGATGACCTGCTCGCGCATTTTGCGGCTATCGAGGAGCGGCTTTCGAGTTTGCCCGCGCCTGTCACGCGAGATGAGTTCCACGCCAATATTCACAGTCTTGGCGACCGTCTGACGGCTTTGCCCATCCCTGACGTATCTCCGATCAATTCCCGCCTTGAATCTATCGAGACCCGGCTCACCGATAGCGGGTCCAGCTTTGACCCCGTCATTTCGCGGCTGGCGGATCTCGACATGGCCGTGGGGCAGTTGAAGAACACTGACCTCGAAAGCCTGGAGGCACGCCTGTCGAGGATCGAGGACAATGTGAACGTTCTGGTCAATTCAGAGCCACAGGAAATGCCGGCATTTCCTGAAGTGCCGGAAGTTGATCTGGGACCGATCCATAGCGGTCTTGCCCGGCTTGAACTGGCACTCGAAAATCTCGACGTGCCGATGACGGATCTTGAGCCGATTCGCAGTGATTTTGGCCAGATGGAGGCGCGCCTCGCCGAATTTGCGGAAGGGCTGGATGCCCAGCGCAAGGCAGACAACGAAAGCATGACCATCCGTCTGCAGACCTTGTCGTCGTCGCTCGCGTCGCTGCGCGTGCCGGATGTCGACAGCCTGCGTGACCGGTTGGCCCGTCTTGAAACCGCCATTGGTGAGCTGTCCCAGACCGAAGTTGACCTGGGTCCGGTTACTGAAACGCTTCGCCAGATCGAGCGTGATATGAAGAGCGCACCTGACCATGTGCGGATCACCCATAACAAACTTGCCGATCTTGAGGGGGGCACCGCAGCGCTGCATTCGAAACTGGCGGCGCTCGAAGCCCATGTGTCGGTGATGGACCGTACGCCCGTAGACCTGACGCCAATCCAGGCGCGTCTCGCCAACTTCGAATCGTCGATGGCAGCGCTCCGCATCGACATGCAGTCGCTTCCCGATGTTGCGCCGCTGGAACGTCGTCTCGCTGCGCTTCAGGAATCTGTCCTCAACTTGCAGGATCCTGACCTGTCCAGCGTCACCAATTCGCTGCGCAAGATGGAGGCCCGCTTGAACATGGGCGCCGTCGAGGATCGGTTGACCTCCATCGAATATGGCATGGCCGCGATGCACCATATGGTGCGCACCCTGCAGGAAACGGCCTATTCGCGCACCGAAATCGACTATAGCCAGCGCGTGCCGCTGTCTCAGGCGCATTTCACGCCCAAAGCCGAAATGCCTCCGGCTGCGCCACCACCGCCGCCTCCACCCCCTCCTCCTCCGGCTGCAGCCGAAACCGTCCGCACAGTTGAGGTTCGCCGAGGCGTCGATCCCATCGCGGCGGCCCGTCGGCCGGATGACAAGGCGAACTTGCTAGTCAGCGCCGCTTTCGGTCAGGATGACGATCTTGAGCGCATCAACGGGATTGGCCCGATGCTGGCCGAATTGCTCAATGAAATCGGCGTGTTCTATTTCTGGCAGATTGCCGAATGGGGCCCGGACGAGATCAAGTGGGTCGATGACAAGCTCGAGCATTTCAAGGGCCGTATCCAGCGCGATGACTGGGTCGGACAGGCAAAATTGCTGGCGGTACAGCCGGAAGCTGCCCAACGTCCCGGCAAGGCCTGATCCGGCTTTTGGCAAATCGGTCCAGCTGACCCCTTTTCTCAAACCGGGAATTGGGGTTAGTTAACACTGCGCGCTCGGGGGACGATGTAGCGACCAGCGGAAGGGGACGCCCGCAATGCTTCGGACCGTACTGACAGCTTTCCTATGCCTGATACTGGGCCCATTTGCCTTGGCCGAAAGCGGCGATCCCCCTCGATACGCCCTGATCATAGGGAATTCAGGCTACCAGCAGACCGGGTGGCAGCTCGCCAATCCGTCAAGAGACGCCCGGCTCATGGCGGACACGCTCGGCAAGGTCGGCTTTTCCGTCGATCTCGTGCTGGATGGCACTGAAGAAGAAATGGAGCAGGCCTTTGCCAGTCATGGCGCGCGGCTCAAAGCTGGCGGACCGGCCTCCGTCGGCCTGATCTATTATGCCGGGCATGGCGTGCAGTCGCAGGGGCTGAACTATCTTGTTCCGGTGGACGCCAATGCCCGTTCAGAGCAGGACATATGGCGACAGGCGCCACGTCTTGGGGATGCACTGCGCTATGTTGAGCATGCCGGCAATGCGGTGAATTTCGTCATTCTCGATGCCTGTCGCGACAATCCGTTGCCCAGCGCAACGCGCAGCGCTGCCGGCGGACTGGCCGAGGTGAAGCCTGCGCGCGGCCTGCTCATTTCCTATTCCACGGCGCCCGGCTATGTCGCCTATGATGGCGAGGGCGGAAATTCGACCTTTGCTCTGGCGCTGGCCGAGACAATTGGTCAGCAGAATCTGATCGCTGAACAGGTTTTCAAACGTGTCGCGGATCGCGTGAACCAGTCCACCAACGGCCTGCAGACTCCTTTCTACAATTCCGGCCTTACAGGCGCTGATTTCTGCTTTGCTGGATGTGATGGCGGCGCAGCGCCCGAGCCGGCGCCGATCAGCAACTCGCCCCGCCTGCCACCGCATGGCGCGCGCAACTCGTCCGCGCGTAGCGCAGGCGGTGCCACGGCAGAGACAGGCGGCGGCGCTTCAACGCCCGCCTTCACGGAAGTTTCCAGCCTGCTTCGCGCAGCGGCTTTCAATGCGGCCACACTGGGCGGGGACATTTCCGAACGCAAGTTCCGGGACTGCCCCGATTGCCCGGAAATGGTGGCCATTCCGGGTGGCGAATTCCTGATGGGCTCACCTGACGGAGAGAAAGAGCGCAAGGATAATGAAGGCCCGCAATGGCGCGCCACGATTGAACCCTTTGCGGCTTCCGCAACCGAGATCACCTGGGGGCAGATCAATACGTGCATCGCGGCCGGAGGGTGCGTTGGCAATGAAGCGAGCGACGAAACACGCAGCGATCAGTGGCAGCAACCAGCAATCCCGGTGATCAATATCACCTGGGTTGAGGCGATGGCCTATATCGACTGGCTGAACACTCGCGTGGAGGGCGAGCCTTATCGCCTGTTGAGCGAGGCCGAGTGGGAATATGCGGCGCGGGCGGGCACAACCACGCCTTTCCATACCGGCGAGACGCTCAGCGACTCACAAGCAAATTTCAACGCATCACGGGTCTATAATGGCAGCCCCAAAGGCACATGGCCACGCCGTCCGATGCCTGCGGGCTATTATCCCCCGAATGCTTTCGGCCTGCACGAGATGCATGGCAATGTCGCCGAATGGATCGCCGATTGCAGCGTGCGGTCGTATCTGGGGCGGTTCGGCACGGCGACCATTTATGACGAACCGGGATGCCGCACCCGAGCGGTACGGGGTGGCAGTTGGGAGAAGGTGCCCTCCTACGTGCGCTCAGCGTTTCGTGACGGGTTTCCGGACACTGGGCGCGATGACGGGATCGGCTTCCGAGTGGCGAGGGACAGGGACTAGCGGATGAAAACGATCAGCCCCCTGATCAGCCACCACCGGGCTGAATTGAAGGCAGAGGCGCGGCTCAACCGCTATCTCTTGCTCGGGGCGATCTTCATGGCACTCGTATCTTTCAGTGTCTTCATCTCCACTCTGCTCGGGCATTATCCCCTGCCATTCGGTGAGGATTTGTTTGCGGAGAATCCGGAACGCATGATCGGCGCGTCCAATTTTTTCGTGGCGACCGCCATTGGCGCGGCGCTGCGCATGTGGCGCAAACGGCAGATGCGGATCAAACTCCTGATCGCCGAGGCGTTCATTCGGGAGGATGATGCAGACACCGGCCTTCGTCTGTTGCTGGAGCCCGTATTCGGACCAACTGTCTGGGACGGAGCCGACACGCCCATTCTCGCTCACAGGAGCCCAGCATGAGCCCGCAATCAGATATCGGCAAGACTCCGGTTACGTCACTGGACCTGCTTCGTGAGTTGCAAGGCGAGCAGAAAGCCTTTCGCTTCCTGATTCGGGCACTGGCGGTTCTGCTGGTGACGGCGGCGGTGATCGCGGTCGGCAGCGTGATCTATTTCTATATGGCGCTACAGGGGCTGAAATCCGAATATGCCTATCAAGCGCGCCTCAACGAGATAAACCTGCGCATTGTGGCAGGGGAAGCCAGCCGCCAGCGGGAATCGACGCAGGCTCAGCTGGTGGCTATCCGCGAAGAGAATGAGTCTGCCCGTCGTCAGGGCGAGCTTTCCCGCGAACTCCAACAGGCCGGATCTGCCCGCCAGATTGCGGCTTACAAGGACCGCGCCATCTCTATCGCGCGCAGCCATGTGCTTGGGAAGACGATGAATGATGTGACGTCCCAAGTGGTCAGCATGGTGCTGCGCGCCGATGATGGGGAAGTTCGCCTGCTGAAGGATGAAGAGCACCTGCTGCTGCAAGCGGCATTGAACGACTGGGGCGGCGAGGTCGAGTCGAGCGATGTTCGCGCAGCCTTTCAGCAACTCATGGATGCCGAGCAATTATCCGATCAGGCGATCGGGGCAGCGGGGCTCGCCATGCTGGAATACCGCGATGCCAATGATGCGTCCCTTGTCTGGAATGGTGGCTGCTCCACCGTTGTGGACTATGTGAACCAGGCGAGTGCCCGTGATCTGGATGAGCCGATGCTGCTGCTCTGGAAAGGCCAGTGCCTGCGCAAGCGGGGGGATGCGTTGCTGGCCTATCGGGCCTTCAGCGAGGCGGCGCATTTGATCCTGGCCGATCCTGAAGACATCACGCTGGAACAGGAACAGATGGCGCATCACGGCGTCGGGACAACTCTGGTGGCCCTTGCTGCCCAACGCCAGCTGCCGGAAGGGCGCCTCTATGAAGAAGCCCTGCAGGAAGCCTTGTCGGAACTTCGCATCGCCGCGCGTATCCGGGCCGAGCGGGGCGCGACACAAGTTGGCGTTGCCTATACTGAAGAGAATATCGGTTTCATTCACATTCTGGATGAGGATTGGCCTGCGGCGCTGGACCATACCAAGCGGATCGACGACATCCTTCCGCTCGCCTGGAATTTGACGGTTCGCCATATTGCTGCGCGCGAGAATGGTATCGCCCTGCGTCAGGCCGGTGCGAGCCGGGAAGCTCTGGAAAATATGGAAATGATCCAGGATGAGACCGCGATGGTGCTGTCCCTGATGGAGTGCAACCAGATCGACAAGCCGGAACTTCAGCGCTTGCTTCCGAGCCGGTTTGAGACTGTGCTGGAAAGCCTTTCGGCCCATTGCGCGCTGGAAGCAGAGCGCAGCTGATTTACAGGCATGGCGGTTGCAACCGTATCGAAAACCTCTACGTTGCGCCGCGAACCGAAAGACCTGAAGGAGCCCGATTATGGAGCGCGAAGAAACGCTGCGCCTTGAAGCCTATCTCAAGGAAAAACTGCATCCGGGCCTGCGCCTGGTCGCCCGCGACAAGACCGATGATTCCGTCGAATGCTATCTCGGCGCCGAATTTCTGGCCGTTGTTTACAAGGATGTGGACGAGGGCGAGACCTCTTACCAGTTCCAGATGACGGTGCTGGAAGAAGACATCAAATAAATGCCCCTGACGGCACCCGCGCTATGCGGGTGCCTTTGGGAATGGCAAATCCTTGAGGTCCGGCTCGATCCATTCGCGCCGGGCCTTTTTGTTGAACAACGTATCCTTTCGCCAGTATTCCAGCAGCCAGTCGGGCTTTCCATAGGGACCGGCCAGAAGGCGCGACAGGATTTCATGCAGGGGCATGCCGTCGGGCGCGCTCGTCAGGGCATGGGCCGCCACGCGCAGTGAGGCGATGGTAATGGTCTCGTGATAGCCTTCACAGTCGGTGTTCTGGCCGCCGACAGATTCGTTGAAGGCGCGGATCATTCCCGGCATGTCACGGAAAGCGGCGTGTTCATCCTCGGACAGCAGGCAGAGCGCGCCGGCCCAATGGGCGGCGTGGGTCCATCTTTCCTTGGGCAGCGTGCAGGCGCGGAACGCCTTGGTCAGCGCCTTGATATGGGCATCGGTTTCAAAACTCATGGTCCAGTTCCTTCAAAGTTTGGCGGGACCCAAACGAAAGCCCCGCCGGGTGGCGGGGCTTGTCGGTCGATCACCCTGTAACGATAGGTCGTCAGCAGGGCATTCGCCAGGCACAAGCATGCGCCAGCTTGGAAAGCTGAATCTGCTGTTGGAAGCGTGTCGCGGTCTTGTGCATGCGGACGGGATACCGAATCTTGCGGAATCTGGCAAGTGCGTACTTATCCGTAGGCGGAGGCTGACGACCCTTCTGGATCGCCAGCCCCGTCAGGGAGTAGGCCCGGCTTCTGCCGTGCTTGTTTCTTCAGCGACTACTCAGCCTCGTCGCGAACATTGATTGCCGTCTCGGGATAGTCAGTCCAGATGCCGTCAACACCCGCCTCGATCAGGACTTTCAGTTCCTGTTCCGCAGAGTCGAAGCCTTCAGCGGGCTCATCGTCGCGGACGGTGTAGACGTGCACGATTTTACCGAGTTCATGGGCACGGGCGACATAATCGGTCGTGCCGCCCTCCGGCGTGAGAATCATCGCCTTGTGAGCGCCGACGCCCATTGTGGGGATATCTTCCAGCTTCATGTCGAGGCCCAGCAGTGCGGCATAGGGCGGGCCGACAAGGTTCTGGATCAAAGGCAGGTCACTCTTGGCAGCGACTTGGGCGAGGAAGGTCGGCTCGAAGCATTGTATGAAGATCGGAATGCCTGCTTCGACCAGGCCGCGTTCCCTGATCGTGTTGAGGATTGGGTCGACCATGTCGAGCCCGGCAGCGGAGAAGTTCGCGGGCCATTTGGCTTCGATGTGCAGGCCGACCGGGCGGCCTGCTTCAGCATTTTCGAGAACCAGATCAATGATTTCGTCAAAGGTCGCGATGTCATACTGGCCGTCATGCTCATGCGAGCGGCCTTCGACGCGCTGGATGGCTTTCAGCGTTTTCAGTTCTGCCAGTGTGAAATCATCCGACCACCAGTCATCAAGATCCCCCATCGGAGTCTTGCGAACGGTTTTGCGATCGGCAAATTCCGCATGCTCGGAGACATTTGTCGTGTCAGACAGATACCCATCATGATTGGCAACAAGCACGCCGTCCTTTGTCATCACCAGGTCCGGCTCTATGAAGTCAGCTCCCTGATCAATGGCTGTTTGATAGGCTTTCAGCGTGTGTTCGGGATAGAGGCCGCTGGCCCCGCGATGCGCAATAATGATTGGCGGCGTACCGTCGAGCGTCTTGTAAGCAGCGGACGCTTCAGTCTCTGCGGCGCCATTTGTGTCTGTCTCCGCCGGAGATCCGGCAGGCGCTACCGTATCTGCCGCCTGGTTGCAGGCGGCCAGAAACAGGCTGGCAAGGATCAGGTATTTTCTCATGGAATGATTCCTGTGTGGGAAATCCGGGGCGAACACGGGTCCGCCCCGGTGGGTCAATCGCCTAGAACTTGATGTAGGCGCCAGCTTTCAACATTTGCGGCTTGCCACGGATGATCGTGTGCAGGCCGAACGCACCGCCGGTATTGCCAACGTCGATCAGGTATTCCTCATCGAAGATGTTCTCGCCGAGAACATAGACGCCCCATGCGTCATCTGCGCTGTCAAAACCGAGACGGAGATTGGCGACGCCATAGGCGTCCTGCTCTTCTTCCACAAAGGTTCCGTCCGGATAGGATTCACGCACACGAGCAAAGCCGCCCGCGCCGTCCGCCGCATAGTCGTAGCCATTGTCATCTTCGAAATAGTGATGATCTTTCCAGACATAGCTCGGTACGATCGAGAAGTCGCCGCGCTCGCCAGCCGGGATGGTGATGTCGGCTGCGAGGGAGAAGCTGTGCTCCGGGCTGATGCGGAAGCTGTTGCCGGCAAACTGCAGCGGGTTTCCATTGTCATCTTCGTCGTCATATTCCGAATGCGTGTAGGCATAGGTGCCGAGCAGGCGGATATTGTCGGTGACCAGGGCCTGACCATCGAATTCGAGGCCATACTGGGTGGCATTGCCCGAATTCTCGGTGATGAAGATACCCTGGATCGGGTCGAAGCGTGTGGTCTGGAAGTCCTTGTACTCACCATAATAGACCGAGCTGGTCATCTGGAAGCGGTTGTCCCAGAAGCGACCAAAGAAGCCAGCCTCGATATTGTCCAGCGTTTCCGCGTCTATGACATTATAGTCCGCGCCAGAGGCCGACAGCACTTCCGGGCGGCGGCCACGACCATAGGCAACCCAGGCGTTCACGTTTTCAGAGACACGGTAGGCCGCGTTCAGGCGCCAGGTGAAAGCGCCATCCGTATCAGCGGACCCGAAGGCTTCGTTATTCAACGTCGCTGCGCTGAGCAGCATGCTCGGGCCCATCGTCACGCCGTTCAGGCCACCAAGATATGGGTTGGACTTCAGGATCGCTGCGCGCGTACTGGCCGACAATTCCTCTTGCGTGTAGCGAAGACCACCGGTGACTTCGAGCCGGTCGGTCAATTGATAGGTCACGTCGCCGAAGAGATCATACGTGTCACGTCCGTAAGTCGCGACCTGTTGCTCGAGGTGTTCGTCATAGAGCGGAACAATGCTGCCCCCCAGCAGGAAGGCGAGCATGGAATACTGAAGCGGCGTATCAAAGCTGCCGAGGTTTTCACCGCCGGGCAGGCCAAGAAAGGCCAGCTGCGCACCCAATTGCTCGACAGACGCGCCGGGGGCCACAGCGGCAGCGAGAGACGGCGCAAACAGGGACTGCGCATAGGCTTCGTCGGTTGAGAAGATCAATTCGTCCTTGCCGCTGACCGTAAAGTAATTGCCACCGAAGAAGGCGGACAGTTTGCCACCATCATCATAGTTCAGGCGCAGTTCCTGGCTGAACGTATTCGCTTGGCGCCCCTGGTAGAATTGCAGAAGATTGAAGGCGGCGCCGTCGGAATCCCAGGCTTCGTTCGAGAACAGGTTGCGATAGTCAGTGAGCGAGGTCAGCGACCAGGCATCATTGAGATCGTATTCCACATTGGCGGTGACATAAAACAGCTCGCGGTCATTGCCGAGCTTGCCGCGGACCTGATCGTCATTGACGTTCATGGCGGTGGCGCCGAACGGGTCGACTTTCCCGTTCACTTCAAAGAAGCCGGAGGTGAACTGCGTGCCGGTGGAGTCGTCATCCTGATAGTTGACGAACAGGTCGGCGCGGAGCTTTTCGGTCGGCTCCCAGTGCAATGCGGAGCGCAAGGCCAGCGTGTCCTGACCCATCAGGTCGGGTGAGTTGGCTGTGTTCGGCACATAGCCGTCCATATTCTTGACCTGTCCAGCTACGCGCAGTGCCAGTGTGTCGCTGAGCACGTAGTTGTAGTGGCCTTCCGCGCGCACCGAGCTGTAATCGCCACCTTCGAGGCTGACCTTGCCGGAATTTCCGTCAAGAGAGGCGCGGTTCTGGATGAAGTTCACACCGCCGACCAGGGCGCCCTGGCCGAACAGGGTCGCTTGTGGGCCTTTGACGATTTCGACCCGTTCCATGTCATAAATGGCAAGGTTGGTGGCGAACGACACATTACCGATGGCAACACCGTTCTGGAACATGGCAACGCGAGGCGTGCCGCCATCTGAGACGACGCCGCGCAGGGAATAGCTCGGCGCGTTGAGGCTCTGGGCCTGAACCTGCAAGCCCGGAACAAAGTTTCCGAGATCTTCGAAGTCGTCTGCGGCCAGCAGGTCGATCAAGTCCTGGTCGGCGACCGAGACGTTAATTGGCACATCAATCAAGGATTGCTGCTGCTTTTGTGTGGTGACGGTGACGACCTGTAGGTGGCGAGTCTGTTCGGCTCCCGATTCCTGTGCGTGAGCGGACAATTGCCCGGAAAGGCTGAGCGCGGCCACGGCCGTCGCGGAAAGGTATGCATGTTTCATGATTGAACCCATTGTGAAGGCGCCCCGTGCGCTGTCGCGCGCTGGGTACTCAGCAGGGTGAATGGGCTCAAATGAAAGTTTTGCTACAGCAAATACTGCAGAACAGGCGTTCGCGCGGAGCGCGATAAATTCAACGAGATTGTCACGAAAACTTCTGGAAAGTTAGATTGTTGATACGTGCAAGAGGTATACGGATGAACAATTTCCAACTATGGCGCAGGCGATCAAGTGAAGCCATTTTGTCACACCGTGCACGTTTGCTTAACAATCTGGCAGCGCAGTGAGGGAATCACCGCGGAAGTTGTGAGGAGGCATTCAGCGCCGGAAAGCTAGAACAGGGAGCCTTGATCGCCCTTGGGCTTCGCTTTGGCAGGCTTTGCTGCCGTTGGGGGGCTGGATCCATCCGGGTGGGCGATTACGTCACCATCGCCAAAGCTGATCTTGAAAGCGTCGCTCGCCGCAGCAGAACTGGCCGAACGGATCAGGTTTCCGTTGGTGTCGCGCACAATAGTGTAACCGCGCTTCAGTGTGGACTGATACGATAGGGTCTCAAGCAACTTTCCCTGAGAGGCGAGGGCGGTGCGGCGGGTTTCGATCAAACGGGCCAGTGCCGGGCGGGCGCGAACAGCTGTGTCGCGCAGGCGCTGTTTCGACGCGCGTATGTCCGATTTCAGGCTGGCCGGACTAATCGCGAGCCGAGACAGCCGAAGGCGGGCCGTCTGGACGAGGGCGAGCGCGGCCTTGGGCAAGCTGGCGCTGGCATAGTCCAGGCGTTGGCGTTTGGGTTGAAGCAAGGCTTCTGGTCGGGGTAGGCGTGCCGCAGCCAGCTTGTCCCTGGCCTGCCCGGTGCGGCGGGCCAAGGCGCGCTTGAGGCGTTCACCCTGTTCGCCGGTTGTCAGCAGCAGCTCGGAGCGAACCGGTACCGCGATTTCTGCCGCGCCGGTCGGAGTGGGCGCGCGTGCATCAGATACATAGTCGATCAGGGTCGTGTCGGTCTCGTGACCGACGGCAGAGATCAGCGGGATCTCACTGTTGAAGGCCGCGCGGACGACATTTTCCTCGTTGAACGGCCAGAGGTCCTCGATCGAGCCCCCGCCGCGCGCAACGATCAGCACGTCGGGTCGGTCGGCGCCAGTCATGGCGTTGAAGCCCTGGATTCCCGCTGTGATCTGGCCTGCGGCGTTGTCGCCCTGAACCAGCGCCGGCCAGACGATGACGCGAACCGGGAAGCGGTCCCCGATGCGGTGCAGAATATCCCGGATGACTGCGCCGGTCGGGCTGGTGACCACGCCGATTGTGCGAGGCAGGTAGGGCAAAGGCTTCTTGTGTTCCGGGGCAAACAGGCCTTCGGCAGCGAATTTCTTCTTCCGCTCCTCCAGCAGCGCCATGAGCGCCCCCGCGCCAGCCGGGCGCATGGAGGCGGCGATCATCTGGTAATTTGAGCGCCCCTCATAAATGGAGAGTCGGCCAGTAGCGATGACTTCAAGTCCTTCTTCGGGCTTGAAGGGCAGGCGGCTCACTTGGCCTTTCCACATTACAGTGTTCAGGACTGCCCGTTCATCCTTCAGGTCACAATACATGTGGCCGGAACGCGCAATCGTGACCCGGCCGAGCTCACCGCGCACGACGACATGATCGTAATTGGTCTCCACCGTCCGTTTCAGGCTTGCGGCGAGATCAGATACGGACAGGGCGACATCATTGGAGGGGGGCGATTCAGAAGGCATTCCGACAGTCATAAACCTCGCAGCGGCAAGGGCAAGTGCGCTGACATTGGCCCTATTTGGTCATTCAAGGTTAACGGAAGTGCGCGAGGGTGCAGACCTTCTACGCAGTCCAGTGAGGATGTCATGGATCAGGATTCCCAGACGCAGGAAATCACCGGAGATTTGAGTTTCCGTGAGGTCGCTGACAGGTGGACGGTTCCGTTGATGGTGCTCGATCGGGACCTGTGCTTTGTGTATGCGAACAAGGCATATTTGACTGCGACCAATACGGAATGGGCAAGTATTCGGCAGAAATACATCTTTGAGATTTTCCCGGATGTCGAAGAACGTCAAGATCCCGTTGAGGCGAAGTTTCGTCGGGTGTTTGAGGGCGTGCAGACCCGTTTGGAAGCACAGCCCTACGACTTGAAACAGCCGGATGGCACGGTTCAAACCAGAATGTGGCAGGCCGTTCAGGACCCCTACCGGAATGATGATGGTGTCGTGACCCACATGATCCAGCGGGCCGAGGACATTACCGCCCAAATGGAGTTGCAGCGCCAGAATGACTTCATGCAAAATGAACTGGCTCATCGGATCCGGAACATGTTTTCGGTCATCATGGCGACCTCCCGTATTTCAGGAGAGAGCGCTGAAAGCGTCGACACATTTGTCGATGACTTCAATGAGCGGCTTGTCTCCATGAGCCGGGTCTATTCCAATCTCACGCGAAATGACTGGACGGGTTTGAGCCTGCGCAAGATCATGATCGAGGAACTCGACGGGATGCTGGGCCGGGGCAGCGAGCGCTACACGCTGAAAGGCAACGATACGATCCTGTCGGTGAAAGGCAGCAAGGACGCGGCACTGATCGTGCACGAACTGGCGGCGAATGCGCGAAAGTTCGGTTGCTTCAGCACGCCGACCGGGCATCTGACCGTAGAGTGGACCCTGAAGGGCGATACGTTGTATGTTACGTGGACCGAAACCGGCGTCCCCGGCATTCAGCCCCCGAAACGGGTTGGCTTCGGAACGCGGTTGTTCGATATGTTTCCAAAGTTGGTTTCAACTCGCACGATCACGGAGGATGGCCTTCAGATAACTGTTGAAGCGCCTCTGCTGAAAACGGAATTCGATTCTTTCGTGATGTGATTTTTCTTAACTGACCACGTGGTCAGGCTCGCGCAGGATTGTCGACAGTTTCGACAACAGCTTACTCGTCACAATTGGTTTTGACAGGAAAGGTGACTGACTGAATTCTTCAGTTATCGATTCTTGTGTGTTACCAGACACGGTCACAAAAGGAATTTCGCTTGTGAGCAGGCGACTTGCCAGGGGCGCTGAGGTTTCGCCTGCAAGGTTGATGTCCAGAACGGCGCAATCGCACACTTGCTCGTCCAGGAGTTTCATCGCCTCGTAAACAGATCCCACCGGACCGACCACGCAGAAACCGGCATCTTCCAGGGCGGCTGCCATGTCGATGGCGATAATTGCTTCATCCTCGACGACGAGTACGCGTCGTCCGGCAGTTGATGATTGAGCCGTCGCGGGCGAACGGGGAGAACGGGACAGGTCTACAGATGAGTCTTTCACTTCTGCCACGAAGTCGGCTTCGAAAACTCGGTCATCAACGCTGATGAGATGCCAGTGCAAGCCTTCAGGGGCAAAGTCTAGCTTGACTGGATATCCAAAGGCGATGCGCGTCATCCGCTCGATGACCGTGGAGCCAAAGCCGCGCCGGTCAGGGGCAATGACGGGTGGGCCGCCGCTTTCCGTCCAGCTGATTTCAAATCGGTTCGTACCTTCTTCCTGACGGATGTTCCAACGAATATCGACTTGGCCGGTATCATTGGACAAGGCGCCATACTTGCCAGCATTGGTGGCAAGCTCGTGGAGAGCCATGCCGAGCGACTGCGCCGCTGCGGAAGTCAGGCGAACATGAGGGCCTTCCAGTTTGATCCGGGTCCCGATGAAGTCTTCCAGGTGCGCGAGCTGGGAATTCATGATGTCTTCGACCCGCGCGCCGCGCCAGCCGGAACTGACCAGCAAGTCCTGACTGGAGGCCAGCGAGCGCATACGCTCAGCAAAGCGATCCATGAAATTGTCGCCGCTGGCCATGGTCTGGCGCGCAATCGCCTGAACAAGGGTCAGCATGTTCTTGGCGCGGTGGTTTACCTCGCCCAGTAGAAGCTGGATCTGCTCCTCGCGTTGTTTCTGTTCGGTCACGTCGGTATTGGTGCCGAACCACATCTCGATCTGGCCATCCTTGTCGTGGATGGGCAGCGCGCGAGACAGGAACCAGCGGAATTTTCCATTCTTGCCGCGCAGGGGGAATGTGTCTTCCCAGACTTGTCCGGTCTTCAGCGAATTCAGGAAATGTTCGGTGGCGCGCGCTTCATGTTCGGGATGGTGCACGGAGCGCCAGCCATGTCCGCGTGTCGTTTCTTCGTCGGCCCCGGTATATTCATACCAGCGCTTGTTGTACCAGAAGATTTGACCTTCAGGGTCCGACATCCAAGCCAGCTGAGGGATGTTGTCTGCGAGCGCCTTGAACTGGGCTTCGCTCTGGCGGAGGCGTTCTTGATTTTCGTGCTCGCGAGAGATGTCACGCACGATTTTCGAGGCGCCAACAATCGTGCCGCTTGTATCATGAACGGGAGAGACCGTGACCATGATGGGGATTGCGGTGCCGTCCTTGTGAAGACGGATCGTTTCGAAATCCGCCACGGTGCGGCCGGCCTGGATCGTAGCGAGGATTTCATCCTCTTCACTCTGGCGATCTTCCGGGATCAATACGCGGATCGACTGGCCTATGATCTCCTGAGGTGTGTAACCGAACACGCGCTCGGCGGCCGGGTTCCAGCTGGCAATGATACCGTCCAGGTTTTTTGAAATGATCGCATCGGATGACGATGTGATGATGGCGCTAAGCCAAGAGCTCTCCGCTGCTGACAAGGCAGGGGCAGGGGCAGGCGCAACCGGAGAGGGAGCGCTAGACAGACGATCCCGCTTCATGACGGGGCTCCCGAAAAAAATGTCCAACGCACAATGCGCTGTTATCAACATCTTTTTTACTGTGAATCAGAGGCATTTGTCCATAACCCAGATCAGGCGGCCGAGCCGCCCGCCCAGGAAGGGTGTGCCCTTGTGATCCTCGGGTCATTACATTGTAATGTAAGCAAAAAAATCTGGATGAAGAAACTGGCAGCGATGCGCCCGCACCGCTGCCAGAGTGAGAGATCAATACCGGATGCGCAGGTCCGAAATGGACTGGGCGATCTTGGTATAGGCTTCGGTCAGTTCCTCGGAGCTTTCCGGAGTAAACGCGAAGTCGTCGCCCGACGCGCAATAATTGAGGATGGCCTGACCCGAAGGCGGGGCCTGGAAGGCGACGGTGTAGACTTTGATGCCCTGATCCTTGATGGCGTCACACATCGTTTCAGCCTGGTCGAAGGAGTCACCGTTGGACGTGTCGTATTCCTGGTTGAACTCACCATCGGTCATGATGATCATGGCCTTGGCCGAATCCGGCTCATCATAGGGATAAGGGTCAGAGCCGGCGGGCCAGACGACGTCCCAATCCGGTGCAATCAGATACCAGCCCCAGGCGATGCCGAGGTGACCCGCCGTACCGCCGCTGGCGTTAAGGCCATCAATATAATCGAACAACTTGTCGCGATTGCTGGTCATGGGCAGTGGACCGATCGGGTTGCAGGATTCTGTGTACCAGCTGACATCGCCTCTCCAGTTGACGCTGCCATACGCTTCGGCGGCTTCGATCCACTGGAATGGACCTGGGTCTTCGTCGGTGAATTGCTCGTCACCCACACGTTCCTTGACGCAAGTATTGTTGATCGTCTTGGTTTCGGTGACTGTACGGGTGGCGTAGTTAGGCACCCACTCGTCGTCACAGGTCCAATACCATCTTCCTCTTTTCTTTTTCCATTTGCAGACTTCTTCCCAGTCGCCGCCAGACTCGTAGGTTTCATCGTACGAGAAGGTGTATGTGCGAATTGGCAATTGTCCGGTTGCCTTGAAGAAATAGTCCTCGCCTGCGTCCACCATGGAGGAATAGGAGGCCATTCCGATGCGGACTTCGCCGGTCGTGCCGTCATCGTCTGCAGGCACAAGCACATTGATCGCCGTGTCGGCCGCGCTTTTCAGAGCGGACATCTTGCTGCCGCCCATCGATCCGGAGATGTCGAATACGAAAGCGATGTCGACTTTACCGATACCATAGGTCGAAGCGGAGGTGACGGAGAAGTTCAATTCCTTCGTGCCCGTCATCTGCATGATCGATGTCGGCTGTGCACAGCGCACCTTCACCGAAAGATCCTGCGACTCGCTGGCAATGGACGCAACGGGTTCGGCACAATCGGTGCCTTTGCCCTGGGCCTTCATTGCCGATTTGAAATAGTTCTCGATATACGTCTTGATTTCGGTGTCGTTCTTGCCTTCCTGCATTTCGCGGGCACCCGCGATAACCGCGCTGTCCAGAATGAACTGGACGCGGTTTTTTGCGGTGTTGACCTGTTGCAGGTCAATCGCAAAGCCCATGAGAAGGAAGAGCGGAATGGTCATCAGCGCGAAAATGATCGCGATGTTGCCCTGTGTTTCGTCCTTGAACCGGCGAATTGTTTCGACGGTCCTCTTGATCAAATTCGTGTTCGTCATCATTACCCACCCCGGTTTTGGCCGCACCTGGCCCAAAGGTTCTGGTTTGCACATTGCCAGAACTGGATAACTTCTCGGTAAAATCAGGGGTCAGGATTTCTCCGCTGACGGAAAGGTTTGCTTAACCACGACCAGCGCCGCGAATGCCTTGTGGCACCGCGCGGGAAAGCTCATGTTTTCAGCAAATTTCACGACGTGTCCGGCGACAGGAAATCCCAAGTGGCCGCGTGCAATTGGCAGGCGCTATCCTGTTGTAAATGCCTCAGTTTTCGCGTCTTGAAGACGGGCGGCACAGCACGCTTCAGCACCGGGCCTGCTGACACCATTATCTGGCGCATTCTGGCGACGTATTCGGCCGCGTGATCCAGCGCGTGGTTAACAGCCAGCAAGTGTCGCACGAGCTTTCCGGCCGGTAAAATGTCAGTTGGGCTTGCAGGATAATCCCGCAAGTCTACGGGCGTCTCTTCGTCAAGGAACCGGATGCGGGGACCGGTACGAAACCGGGCTCTTGGCGGTGTGGCAGGGGTAGCTTTCGTCGCTTCGATGAGGCGGAAGCGGGGAATGGCGCGACGGGTGGAAGGGCGTGCCGGTTCAGAGGCATGAGCGGTGCCGGCGCGGGAGGTGGGCTTTGCGGTATCCGGCTCTACCCGGGCCGTCGCGGTGGGGGGCGGCAGGGGGCCGAGCTCAAGCGCCGCAAGGCAGAACAGGCGTCTCAGGATGGCTTCGAGGAAGCTTACGCGCCCGGCCAGTTCCTCAAGCTCTGCGCGCGGCAGGAAGGGTTTGGCGGGCACCGGCCAGAGTCCCAGCCGCTTCTGGGCCACTGAGGCGAGATAATCGGCGGCATCCCACCAGAAACGGGTGAGGCTGTGAACGGCGAGGGGAAATGGCGATTTCATGCCTTTAGCGTCGCCTCTTCGGCAGTACGACGAAGTGGGTCGGCCGATAGAGCGATCTCGAATATCTATATCATTGAAAAGATGCCGAAATTTGGAAGCCGTCCAGCTTTGTGACGGGGATAGGGGCGTGCCGCTCCTCTGCTTGCCCCGAGGGAATTCATCGTTTCCCGCTTGAAAGGCGGGCCATTTCTTGCGAGAGAAGTGAGTGATCACAAACTTGGAGCGCTGTTTTTGTATTTTCCTGATATATTGAACACAGTGATGTCGCTTGCGCCGTGGGAGGGGCTGGCCGGATGGCTGATAGTGATTGCATGGACAGCCGCACAGTTCGTCGCGGGCTGGCTGGTCGCCGATCTTGGCAGCGGCGTGATCCATTGGGCGCAGGATCGGTACGGCTCACCGCGTTGGCCATTGGTGGGGCCGATTGTTCGCGACACGATCCGGCACCATCGCAAGCCACGGGGCTTCCTCTCCAAAGGCGTCTTGGCGCGCAGCGGGCGCATGTTTGGCTTTGCTGTGGCGGTTGGAACTGCTGCCCTGCTGATCGGCGCGCCAATTGCGTTCACGGCTGCACTCGTACTTGGCATATTCGTTTCGAATGAAGTGCACGCGGCCGCCCATGCGCGCCCGAGCGAGTTGCCGGGCTGGGTACGCCGCCTGCAGCGCGCCGGCGTGATTCAGTCACCCTTGCACCATGCCGCGCACCATCGGGCGTTGAAGAATGTGAATTTCTGTACGTTGACGGATTGGACCAATCCGGTTTTGGAGCGGGTCCGGTTCTGGCGTCGCCTGGAGGCGCTGATCCGCTTGAGCCGCGGCATCCGCACACGCCGCGACCCCGTGGTGCGCCGTCAGCAGCGGCGCAGATGGCGGTCCGCCTGAGCGCTGGCCGCCGCTGAGGGCTTGATTCCCGCCGCCAACCTGCGCATTGAGCGCAGTCATGAACATACTTCTGATCGGATCGGGCGGGCGTGAACATGCCCTGGCGTGGAAAATGGCGCAGTCGCCATTGGTGGACATGGTGCATTCGACTCCGGGCAATCCCGGCATGGATGAGGAAGGCCCGTGTTTTGATGTGACCGTCACCGACATTCAGAAACTGGTGCAGCTGACCCTGCAGGTCGAGCCGGACCTGATCGTGATCGGGCCGGAAGCGCCGCTGGCCGAGGGCCTGTCGGACATCTTGCGGGCGCGCGGCTTTGACGTGTTCGGGCCGAGCCAGCAGGCGGCGCAGCTGGAAAGCTCGAAAGCCTTCTCCAAGGCGCGCATGGTTCAGTATGGCGTGCCGACCGCGGCCTATGGCGAGTTCACCGATCCGGTGCTGGCGAAATCCTATCTGCGGACGCTGGAAGCGCCCTATGTGCTGAAGGCCGATGGCCTCGCCGCCGGCAAGGGCGTCGTGATTGCCGAGACGCTGGACCAGGCCGATGCCGAGATCGACGAGATGCTGTCGGGCAAGTTCGGCGATGCCTCCGCCACGCTGGTGATCGAGGAATTCATGCATGGCGAGGAAGCCAGCATTTTCGTCATCACCGACGGCACGGGGGCGATCTATCTGCCCGCCGCACAGGACCACAAGCGCGCGGGCGATGGCGATACCGGGCCGAATACAGGCGGCATGGGCGCCTATGCGCCGGCGCCGGTCGTAACGGATGAGATTCTTGCCCGCGTGAAGGCCGAGATCGTCCAGCCCATGCTGAAAGGCATGAAGGCGGACGGCATGCCGTATCAGGGTGTGCTCTATGTCGGCATCATGGTGACAACGGACGGGCCGAAAGTGGTTGAGTTCAATGCGCGCTTCGGTGACCCCGAATGCCAGGTTCTGATGAAGGGCCTCGCGGGCGATATCGTGCCGGCGATCCTTGGTGCGGCGACGGGCGGCCTTGAGGGCAATGAAGAAGCGTTTGAGGCGCTGCTGGAGCTGGACCGGTTCGAACCGACGGCGACGATTGTTCTGGCCACGGAAGGTTATCCGGGCAGCTACGCCAAGGGCTCTGTCATTCGCGGCGTGAAGTCTGCCAATGACTTGCCCGGCGTGACCGTGTTCCAGGCGGGCACGGACATGGACGAAGGCGGCGCGCTGCTGGCCAATGGCGGGCGCGTGCTGGCCGTGACGGCCAGTGGCGACGATTTGCAGGAAGCTGTCACACGGGCCTATGCTGGCGTCGATGCCATCGACTGGCCGGAAGGCTTCTGCCGCCGCGACATTGGCTGGCGCGCCCTGAAGTAGGAGATTGGAGCCCGGATCATGCGCAAATCTGTGTCCGAGGTGTTCCGATCAAACGCGCGCAAATGGGCAGGCCGGGCAAGCTTGGCACTTGGCACACTGTTGACGGCCTGTGCCACCCAGCCCGCCACCCCGCCGCTCGAAGGCGATCTGCTGATCTCGCATGTAAGAGTGGTCGACTTTTCGGGCGAGGCGCCAGACGTACGCGAAGATGTATTCGTGCTGGTGGATGAGGGCGCGATTATCGCCGTAGCGGATACGCGGGAGAGCCTGATTGCGGACGCTGAGCAGGATGCCAGCGGGCTAACCATGATCCCCGGCCTGACGGACATGCATGTCCATATCTGGGATGAGGCGGAGCTGGGCGCGTATCTCTCCTGGGGCGTGACGCGGGTGCGCAACATGTCGGGCCTGCCCTTTCACCTGACCTTGGCCGAACAGATTGAGGCGGGGAGTGTGCTTGGGCCGCACCTGGTCACCACCGGGCCGATCCTCAACAGCGCCGGCCCGAATGCGCAGGTGAACCACCAATTGGTCGAGACCGAGGAGGAGGCGCGCGCCGCGGTGGCGTGGCAGGCCGAGCAGGGCTTCACGCGGTTGAAAGTGTATTCGAATTTGACCCGCGAGGCCTATGACGCGGTGCTGCAAGAGGCAGAGGCGCGGGGGATGATCGTGACGGGCCATACGCCGGAAGGCGTGCGCGGGCCGGGCGTGCCATTTGAAGCGCCGTTCGACATTGCGTTCGATGAGGTGCTGAATGATGGGTTCGAGACGATCGAGCATGTGGAGTCGCTTGTCTGGCATGGGTTGAGCGATCGGGAAGATGCAGTTGCCGCGCAGGCGCTGGCCGGTCAGATCGCCGAGGCTGGCGTGCCGATCACGCCGACGCTGCTGGCCTTTCACAATCTCTGGCGTGTGGCAGACACACAAGGCGCGGCGCTGACCCGTCCGGAGACGGACCTGTTGAATCCGTTGGTGCAGGCCACTGAAACGGACATGTACGAATACTGGTCAGGCGCACCGGCAGGGCCCACCGCAGAGCGGGATGCGTTTCACCTGCGCATGACCAGATGGCTGCGCGCGGCGGGCGTCACGCTGGTCGCAGGCAGCGATGCCGGGATCTTCACCAATGTGCCGGGCCTGTCGCTGGTCGAGGAATTGGAGCTGATGGTGGCGGCGGGGCTGACGCCGTTTGACGCGCTGAAGGCGGCGACGGATGCGCCCGCTCAGGTGTTGGGACGCAAAGGTCTGGACGGCTGCGCGCTTGAAGGCTGCGCGGCGGATCTGGTGCTTTATGCCTGTAATCCGCTGGCGGACATATCCTGCCTGCACTCGCCTGAAGCCCTGATCCGAGGCGGAGGCTGGCTGAGTAAAGCGGATCTGACGGCCCTGCGCGACAGTGCCCGCAATCATAATCTGGAACGCACACAGGAAAACGTACTGGGCGGCCTTGCCGCGCAGGGCGTCGACATCACCGCGTTGGGCCTCAATTAGCGGGCAGTTTGTCCGGGTTGCGCATGGCGTAGAGCCAGGCGATGCGGCCGGTTGTGTCCGGGGCGAGGGTGAGGACGAGATCGACCTTTCCGTTCAGTCTACGGAGGAGTGCCGGGGCGCCATTGGCGAGAGCGGGCTCCATGGTCCATGTAGCGTCAGACTTGGCATCCTTCATCATCACGGCCATCAAGACCTGAACAATGTCAGCCGGTCCGCGCAGCGGACGTAGTGCGGCGCGGGCCTTGCGGCCGCCATCGGTGTAGGCGGTGGCCTCTGGCGCGAGCAGGCCAAGCACGGCGGCATGATCCTGTACAGCGGCGGCGGCCATGAAGCGCTGGAGGAGGTCCGCGACTTCAGACGGGGCGGCGTCAAAGCGCGGGCCGCTCTCCTGCAGGCGTTTGTGGGCGCGGCTGACCAGTTGGCGGCAGGCGGCTTCGGACTTGCCTGTGACGGCGGCAATTTCGTCATAGCCGGCGTCGAAGGCTTCACGCAGGATGAAGGCGGCGCGCTCGGTTTCCGACAATCGCTCCATCGCCCACAGCAAGGCGAGCTCGCATTCCTGGGCGAGGGCGAATTTCTCCTCGACGCCAAGCGAGGGAGATTCGACAATGGGTTCGGGTAGCCACGGGCCGGGATAGGTTTCCCGGCGTGCGCGAGCCGAGCGCAGCGCGTCGATGGCTATGCGGGCGGCGGTGCGACGCAGCCAGGCGCGGGGGTTCTCGATGCGCGTGCGGTCTGTTCGCTGCCAGCGCAGCCATGTGTCCTGCACCGCGTCTTCCGCGCTGGCCCGCTCGCCCAGCATGCGATAGCACAGGGCGGTCAGGCCGGGGCGTTCGGCCTCGAAGATGGCGGTGTCGGCGCTCATGCGGGGAGGATCACTTCTTTGCCGGCAAAGTCCAGCCTCTGGCAGGCCTTGCCATGGCCCATGCCGCGCTTGAGCACGGGATAGATCCGGCCGGAGGCGGCGGCGAAGGCACAGGAGAGGGCGGCCTGCTCCCCGAATTCGGAGATGATCTCGCTGCGCAGATCATCCGCCACCGGATCACCAGATATGGCGGCCTTGGCAAAACGGTAGCCGAGCCCCATCGCGCCAGCCTCCAGCGGGCGGCCTTCGGCGCAGGCCTGCAGGGCGTCAGCATCTGCCCCCCCCGCCAGCGCCATGTCGACGACCAGTTGGGCGCAAGGCCCGCAATCGCCGTCAAGCGTGGAGGCGAGCAATGCGCCGGTCCACGGGATTTGTCCGGCGGGCGCGCCGCGATATTTGTAGAAGGCGGGCAAGCGGGACAGGCCCCAGGCCGCGCCGGGCGAGATGTCGATGATCTCGTGCATATAGCTGGTGTCATAGTTGAAAGCGCGCTGCATCTTGCGCGCCTGAGCATGGAAGAGTTTGCGGATCATCGGGCGGCCTCCTTGCGGGCAAAATTGAGCGCGGCGGCGAGGGCGAGCCAGACCGGCAGCTGGATGGCGGTGAGATTGGAGGAAGCCACATGATCCAGCGGAAAGCCGCGGCTGATCCAGATCCAGATATGGAAGAGCGCATGCAGGGCCGGCCATGTCGCGCCGATGATGGCGGCGGCCCGGTTACGCGCATAGGCGCCATAGGCGAGCGCCCCGGCGCTCATGCCGAAGACCAGCGCGATGTCGCGGATAAAGTGGAGGTTGAATGGCCCCATCATCGCAACGCCGGGGACGGCTTCGTACCAGAAATGCGGCGCAAACCACATCACCAGTCCATTGGCAAAATGAAACGCCGCAATGGCGATCAGGCACAGTCTCCACATGTTCATAACTCCCTGTTTCAGGAGTCAGACGAGACAGGGACGGATTTTGTGACAGGTGAGGCCCGGCTGCCGAAAGACAAGCGGGCCTCAGACCAGGATTTACTCGCTGCTGGAGTCCAGCATGGTGAGTTCATGCATCAGGTATTGACCCGTAATCTTGCGGAGTTCGGGATATGTCTTCGATGTCTCGCGTGAACTATCCTGATTGGCTTCACCCCAGGCCGCCATGAACGCATCATATTTTTCCCTGGAAGGGCCGATATCTGCCATGCTCGCATACTTCACGCCGAGGAGGATGTTGAAGTGTCCACTGTCCGGCATGGCGCTGACCATGATGGTGTAGTCTTCAATATGGCCGAGTGATTTGGCCACGTCATTGGATTCAACCCATGTGGATTTGATGCCTTCGAGGTAATAATCCCCCATATTGGAATCGACCTTGATTGTCGCGATCTCCCACACGGTATCGCTGATCGTATAATCTTCGTATGCGTTCAATTGCGCCAGTGCCGGAGTCGCGAAAGCCGTCAGCGCTGCTGACAAAAGTAGTCCCTTGATGTTCATTATCTGTCTCCAAGACGAAAGAGCGCCTGCGCGCTCGTCAGTGGCCCCACCGCCACCATGACAACAGGTTAATGTTGGTTAACGTCCGAGGCAAGCAAAAGACGGTCCGTAATCAAATAAAAATAGTCAGAGGGCGGCGTATTTTGCGTGCCGGTCATATCTGGTACTGATGCGGCTGTTGCAGGTCGCGTACTCAGGAGGCCGTCCCTTATGAGCTCGCCAATTCAAGCGCTTCCGCAGCGTCCATCCATTCGGTTTCAGCGGTTTCGGCTGCGCTGACATGTTTTGCGCGGTCTTTCAGGAGTTTTTCCAGTTCGTCCGCAGGAGGTGTGCCGCTGGCGAGCTTGGCGTCGATCTTCGCAATGGCGGTGTTCGCCTTTTCGAGCCGGTCTTCGGCGTCGCGGGCTGTTTTCTTGAGGGCGCTGAGGCGTTTCTTCTCTTCGGGAGTGATCTCCTTCGGAGCAGCCGGCTTGGCCTGTTTGGCAGGCTTGGCCCCCTTGGTGTCGTCGCGGTCGGCCTTCATGACGAGGGCGCGATAGTCGGCAAGGTCGCCATCATAGGGCGCGGCGCGGCCATTATTGACCAGCCAGAGCCGGTCGGCCGTGGCCTCGGCAAGGTAGACATCGTGGGTGATGAGCAGGACCGCGCCGGGGAATTCGTTCAGTGCGTAGATCAGCGCTTCGCGGCTGTCGATGTCGAGGTGGGACGTCGGCTCGTCGAGGATCAGGATGTGCGGCGCGGCCGATGACATCAGGCCGAGCAGGAGGCGCACCTTTTCGCCACCCGACAGCTTCTCGACATTGGTTTCCACTTTCTCGTGGCTGAAGCCCATCGCCGCGGCAGCTGCACGGACTCGCGCTGGCGGTGTGCCGGGCGGCATGATGCGCTGGACGTGCATCAGCACGCTGTCACCTTCGGAGAGTTCGTCGAGCTGGTCCTGCGAGAAGTAACCGATACGGACCGCCTTGGGCACGACCCGGTCGCCGCCAATCAGCGAGAGGCGTTCGCCGATGGATTTGACCAGCGTCGTCTTGCCTTGTCCGTTTGCGCCGACAATCGCGATGCGGTCGTCCGGGTCCAGACGAAGGTTGACCTTGTCGAGGATGACTGCGTCCTCGCCGTAGCCGAGGGTGGCATTGCGCAGCTCCAGCATGGGTGGGGCGAGCTTGTCCTTTGGCGGGGCAAAGTGGAACGGCGTCGTGCGGTCACCCACCGGGATGGAGATGTCCTGCATCTTTTCCAGCATCTTGATGCGCGACTGGGCCTGGCGAGCCTTGGAGGCCTTGGCGCGGAACCTGTCCACGAAGGCCTGCAAGTGTTCGCGGTCCTTGTCCTGTTTGGCTTTCTGGGATTCCAGCTGGGCGAGCTTGGCCGCGCGCAGTTTCAGCCAGTCATCATAGCCGCCCGGCGTGATTGAGAGCTTGCGGTGCTCCAGCGCCATTGTGTGCGTGACACAGCGGTTCAGCAGCTCGCGGTCATGGCTGACGATCAGGACGGTGTACGGATATTTCTTGATATAGGTTTCGAGCCAGGCCGCGCCTTCAAGGTCGAGATAGTTGGTCGGCTCATCGAGCAGCAGGAAATCCGGCTGGGAGAACAGGACACCGGCAATCGCCGCGCGCATACGCCAGCCGCCGGAGAATTCTTTCGTGGCGCGGCCAAGGTCTTCAGTGGTGAAGCCGAGGCCGTTCAGCACTTCGGCGGCGCGCGCTTCGGCGGTCCAGGCATCAATGTCGAGCAGGCGCTCATGGATTTCACCGATGCGGTCGGGGTCGGTCGCGGTCTCGGATTCCTGCATCAGGGCGTGGCGCTCTGTGTCAGCGGCCAGCACGACGTCGAGAATGGTCTCGTCAGTGGCGGCGACCTCCTGCGCGACCCAGCCGAGCCGGGCGCCGGTATTCAGGCGGATGGCGCTGTCATTGCGCGGGTTTTCCACATCCTCGCGGATCAGGCGCAGCAGGGTGGATTTGCCCGTGCCGTTGCGGCCCACAAGGCCGACTTTCCAGCCGGCCGAGATCTGCGCCGTGGCAGATTCAAACAGGGGCCGGGCTTCGACCTGAAAATCGAGATTTGAAATGGTAAGCATGCGCGGCGGTCTACTAGAGACTACCGTGAAAGCAAGGGCGTGGGTGCGCTATCGGATGATGCGGGCGATCCCGGGCAGATTGCGGGCATCTGCGGGCGGGAGAGATCAGAGAGTATGCCCGCCATGCCACCAGTAGGGGGAGAACTGTAAATGGCATGACGGGCGGTTCGCTGCATTACTCTGGGGGGAGGGGGACAAACGCAGCGAACGCAAACCTCTCTCTCCAACCAGATATAGGTAGCAGGCTGGCCGGGTCCAAGCGGCTCACGCCTTCGTGAAGCGTGAAGTTTGGGTAATGTTGGAGGAGAGCCCTCAAGCACCCCGGCGCGGGGTCAGGGGGCGATGTCCCTGGCAAATATTTCGTTCATGCCAAATGTTTCAACGGTGGTCACAAGGTCAGTTACTCGGCCGTCGACTTGCGCATTGCGAAGCTTCAGCGCCTTGAGACTATCCGGAACGCTTCGCAGCGCGCGAACGCCTTCGGCCAATTCATCGGCGCTGGCGTCTATTGCGCCGCCTCATGTGTTATCTCAAGTGCGGTGTCGATCAGGCGATGAATCTCAGCGAGCTGGGCTTCCCATGGCAGCAAACCGTCGCGCAGGTAAGCGTCATAGGCGTCAAGGTTTTCGGCCACCGCATTCAGAAAGGCTCGATCCTCTCTCATAGCTTCCAAATCGCAGTCGGGTCGTGTCTGCATTTCGCCCAGCTCGGCGTCAAAGACCGGTTGAACCTTCACAAGCTCTGGTCTGAGCATCAGCAAATTATTCGCCAGGGCGTGATCTTTCTCGATATAGGCCAAAAGCGCTTCAACGCGTTGCTCATAGTCAACAAGTGCTGCGCGTAGCGCCGGGTCCCTGATAATGGAAAGCCGCCCGGCATTTGTCAGCTCCGTGACCGAGGGCAAACTGAGGACGTTGATATTGTAGTAATGAGAGGTGGCGATCGCCATGCATTCGGCTTGAGTCAGCCGGTCTCGCTCAACAACGTCAAAAATGACTTCGGTCGCTGAGCGAAGATCATCAACGACAGACACCCTGCGCGCACGAACGCGCTCTGACGATTGCTCAACCCTGACAATATCAGGGTGCAGGCGTTCCATGAAATCGGCCTCGGCGACCCGGTTGCCGCGCACCACGTTCCAGTTGTTCACCTGCAGACCGAGGAAGACACCCAGCACGACAATCAGCGTTTCGATGACGACCGTGAACCAGTCCCGCCTGCGGATCGCATTGGTGAGACGGCGGAGGATCATGGGGCGACCCCGTCATTGCGAAGCCCGTCGATCACGACTTCGAGGCTGGCGATGTTTCCGCCAATATTGTTGCGCACGGTGGCAACCATGGAATACTGGTGGCGCAAGGCTTCCCGAATTGACGGCGAAGATTTCAGTTCATGCGCCGTTGCCTCGAGCAGGGCCTCATCCACATCTATACGACACTCCTCCACAAAGCCGGTAATGGTGCCGGCTTCGCCGACCGTGTCACTGCACCCTTCCCTGATCGCCAGCTGGAGGGGCAGCGGAATGAGTGCCCGGACTGCAAACCTGTAGGGCGTGCCCTGCAGCAGGCTATTGGTCTCGTCGTTCAGATCCTGAAACTTGTAATATTCGGACAATCCATCCGCCACCTCCTGGCTTGGCAGCAGGCCGAGATGCCCGGAAGAGACGATCTGATCCCACGTCGCCCGGTCGGTCGGATTGTTGCTGAACTCGCTCGCCCGGTAAGCGGCGGCAACGAGGTCCTTCGGGTTTGCATCAGGGCTGGCCAACAGCCGATCGGCCTCCACGACACTCGCGAGCACCTGATCATAATAGGCGAGCAGAACCAGATTGTCGGCCAGGTCCTGTTCAAGGTCGGCGACCAGACGAATTGTGTATTGGTCACCCAGCTCCCGGTCTGCCCGCGCGCCATTCCAGTTGCCAAGCTGGATACCGAGGAAGACACCGAGCACGACGATCAGCGTCTCGATCACCACGGTGAACCAGTCCTGCTTACGCAGCGCGGTGGTCAGTCGGCGAAGGATCATGAGGCCCGCTCCCGCTCTTCCGCGAGGAGCTGAAGGATGTCTTTGATCTGGTTACGGAAACGGATCAGGAACAGGTGATAATTGTCCTGGGTAAGATATGCGTTCTGCAACGCAATGTGGATATCCGGATCCTCGAGCAGGACCGTGTGATCGACTGTTTCCACCGCTCCGATCTGGGCGAACGTCTCGGACGGGGTGCCCGGTGCAACCAGTGTTTTCGCCTTGAAAAGCACACGTGCCAACTCATCGACCGGCGCGGTGAAGGAGCCACTGAAAACTTCGCGGCCAAATTTGATCGAGCTGTCGAATTCGTAGAGCCTGTCTCGCAGGTTGCCATTCGCGATCAGGCGCATGCGCCCGGTAGAGACGAGCTCCTGAAAGGCCGCCGAAGGTCCGGGGAACGTCGCCACAGAGTCCACGAGCGCGAGGTCTTCGTTTAGCGTCTGCTCATTGAGGTCGCCGGTACGAATGCCCGTGATGAGCCGGCTGGTTGCTTCCAGCACCAGGGCTTGCTGGCCAATACCGCGATTGGTGAGCGTGAGCTGCAGCTCGAAATCACGCTCCAGCCTTTCCAGAACATTCTGCGTATCTGCCTGCTCGAACCGCGCCTGGTTCCAGTTATTGACCTGCAGGCCGAGGAAGACACCGAACATGACGATCAGCGTCTCCACCGCGACGGTGAACCAGTCCTGCTTGCGTAGCGCGGTGGAGAGGCGGCGGAGGATCATTTCGCTATGTCCCATCCGCGCGCGCCGATTTCTTGCGCGAGCGCCTGTTCGGCCTCGTCGACACGGTCAAGGACGGCGTTGTTCCAGTGGTAGAGGTTGCGCGTGGCTTCGCGTGTATTGCCCACGGCTGAAAGAAATTCGAAGTCCTGACAGGCACGTTCCAGCTCGAATTCCAGATTCTCCCAACGTTCCCAACGCCCGGAATCGACGCCTTCCGGACTGTCAAAATAGTAGAAGCGCCGCGCATAACTGGTCCACGGCGCGGCGTGCTCGAGCCATTGGGGTTCGACGCGTAGCTGGCCGTCGGATTCCTGAGACATCAGATTTATGGCCTCACGGACGTCGGGGTTTGAGATCACTTCGAACTGGCCGGATGCCCGCAGCTGGTCCACCAGCTCCCTGTCGACAACCGCAAAATTGTACTTTCCCAGCGAACCGAGCGCCGCGACCACCGCCTGCCGATCTGTTTCGGCTATTTCGCAAGTGGCGAGGCTGGACAGAAGAACACCTTCATTCTCGACCTGACGTACCAGGAACGAGCCTGAACTCCGGATGGCTTCAGCGCTTCGCTGCATGTCGCTATGCAGACGCAAGATGTACTGGCGCTCCATGGACCGCTCGCCGCGGGCCTCATTCCAGTTATTGACCTGCAGGCCGAGGAAGACACCCAGCACCACGATCAGCGTCTCGATCACCACGGTGAACCAGTCCTGCTTGCGCAGCGCGGTGGTCAGGCGGCGGAGGATCATGGGATGATCTCCGGATTCAGGGGTTGATTCAGCAGCGAACCTTCAGGTATCGATTGATCGGTTCTCAAACAGCTTGCGGAGAATTCCTTTCCGGACTCAAGCCTTTCTGTCAAACAGGCAGACCAGCTTGAAAGGCGCCGGACCTCGCCCCGATACTCACGCAACCGCTCCATGTTCGCCTGGTATGTTGGCCGCAGTGATTTTCCGTCTGGTGTATAAAAATGCATCGAGTCAGATTTTTCATAGGGCAGGATCTCTGTCTCGACGAAGGTTACATAACGAACGTATTTTTCCCCTACGCCGTCCAACTCGGAGTAGTAGAAGTTCAAATCAAAGAGCATGACCGGATCAAACAGGCCTGCGATGTCCATTTGTTGTAGCACTGTCCATGTGAGGGGGGCCTTGTCCGATCCGTCAATCCGGAAATAGAAGGGGACCGGCTGCTCGCCGCGTTCGTAGGCCGCGTGCCAGACGGTAAGCCCTGTGTCGATCACGCAAACTTGCAATTGCTCCTGAACGTAGATGGCGTCTCTTAGGTCGGTGGCCAGCGCCCTGATAATCTCGGCCCGGCGCGATTCTGCCGCACGCGCCTCATTCCAGTTATTGACCTGCAGGCCGAGGAAGACACCCAGCACCACGATCAGCGTCTCGATCACCACGGTGAACCAGTCCTGCTTGCGCAGGGCGTCTGTCAGGCGGCGGAGGATCATGTGCTGGTCTCCTCACTGAGAGTCGCGAGATAGTCGTCGAGTGCCCTCTCAACCTGTGCCAGATAGTCAACATAGATGGCCTGCAAGACGGCCACATTGGCGGCGAGACCGATGATTTCGGTATTCCCGCAAATCTTTCCGGGGGTCAGCAATTCATAGCTGCCGGGATCGTAGCCACCCATGGGGACCACCACGATTTCGCTGCGCCCGGTCAAAGAAACCCCGGCCACTCTTTGCGCTTCCCGATTGGCATCCTGCTTTACGCGGATATAGCGTTGCCACTGGCGATCGACGAAACCCATTTCATCCGTCATGGTCTGAATATTGGCGCGGATACTGGTCGACCGGATAAGCGACAGACTGCCCGTGTTCAGCGCTTGCTCAGCGTTTGCCAGGGAAAACCGTGGCGGCGGAAAATCCGCGATACTGATAATCAGGATCGTCAGTTCGTTCCCCATGGCCATGCAGGAGTCTTTGTCCCTGAGCGCCAGGGCGAACCGGGCAGCATCATCGCTGATCCCCTGATGGACCTCTATGTAACGCGACATTTCGCTGCGCGCTGTGGTGGCCTCAGACACTATCCGGGTCATCAAATCAGCCGCCTGTCCCCTGTCTGCGCGCGCGTCATTCCAGTTTGCGACCTGAATACCGATGAACACCCCGACCACGACGATGAGGAAATCGAGCGCCACCGCGAACCAGTTCTGATCTTTTACATGTTTGGTCAGGCGGCGGAGGATCATGGGTTTCTGCCTGCGATGGTGCGGAGACTTTTTAGCGTGTCCGCATTGACGGTTTCGAGATCGGTGATCGCGGTTTCCAGGTCGGCGAAGCGGATCTGCAGCGCTTCCACAATTCCTGCGTCAGTGCGTAACAGCGTGGCGGCAGCGGCGATGGCATCCGGCGCAAGCCCCAGTTCGCATGGATAGGCCAGCGAGCCGATGATCGCATCATAGTCGCCAGTCGGTGCGAACCGGTCGCCGCACTTTTCAAGCAGCGCCTGCTGGACATCGGCAGGCACGCGGCGCCGGAACAGTGTCCTTATGGGCGCCTCACGCCCCTCGTCGGCAATCACATCGATCAGCGTCGTCGTGTAGATAGAGACGGCCGTCGCTCGAAGCTTATCACTCGCGATCAGCCCGATATCGCCAGTCGAGATCAGCTCGTCAAACGTCGCACGGTTCCGGTCCATGTATTTGTACTGGGTCGCGCGATAGGCGCTGACCAGGAATTGCTCATCAGACAAGGGCCCCGTGCCCGACAGTGCGTCGATCGCAGCCTTCGCTCCGGCGCGGACGTCCCGATTGTAGGCGATCAGGTATTCATAGGCCCAAGCTTCATAGCGCAGGTCCTGCGTCAGGCGCTCGCTGAACACGGCCGCGCGCTGGCGCGTTTCGCGATCGTCGTTCCAGTTCGACGCCTGCAGGCCGATGAACACACCCGTCACCACAATGACGAAATCCAGCCCCACCGCGAACCAGTTCTGGTCTTTTACATGCTTAGTCAGGCGGCGGAGGATCATGCCCGTCTACTCCACAGCCTGCAGCTGGTCCCAGAGATCAATCGGCGGCGTATCATTCACCATGCCGTCGACCATGTCCGCGAACCCCGCATTGAAATAGCCCCGGCAGAGCTGCCACAGGGCCCGTCCGCGCGGCGTGCCAAGGACGAAATAGATGACGCCCTGATACGTCTCCCACGATTCTTTCGTGATCGCGCCGTTCTGGTATTGCAGCCATTCATACTCGCGCGCCCGCATCTGGCCGATCATCCAGAAAAACAGCTTGGTCTTCTCCTCGAAGCTCGGTGTTTCGGTTTGCGAAAAAATGCGGCCCAGTTCGGGGAAGTCGACGAATTTGTAGACGCCGGTCTGGTCATAGGTGAGCTGCGCCTGCCGACCTTCGGAACGCATCTGCTGGGCGCCCTGATGGACCTGCAGGGCAAGATAGATGAGGGTCGCTGCTACAACGACGACACCGGTGATCTGTGCAATGAGGGCAACTTGTTCGAGGGTCATGGCTCCATCTCCAGCAATGGGGCGGTCGGCCCGGCCTTGATCAGCCCGTCGACAAGCTCGCGGAAGCCGGGCGGGAAGTGATGGCGGCGCGCCTTCCAGAAGCCCTGATAATATTTGGAAGCCAGATGGTCGCGAAAATGGTTTTGCGAATGCAGCCAGAAGTCTTCCTCGAAGACCTTCTTGCGGGCCTGGTAATGCATCACCTGATAGCCGCGTGTGACCATTGTGTAGAACACGTTGAGCCGCGTCCTGTCAGCGGCTTCAAACTCCTGTGGATCCGTGTCCAGCCCCCGCAGGAACAGATCGACCATTCCGGCTTCGCTGAGGATTTTCATATGGTCGCGGAAGATGTCATAATAGCCAACCGCCGCTGCGATGCGCTGCTGGTCGGCAGAGTGTCTGAGCTGGAAACCGACGAAGATCAGCGACGCAATCACCGCAACCGACGAAATAATCCCGGCAACGAAATAGAGCTGTTCCAGCGTCATTCTTGCGCCCCCTCATCTGTTTCGTCGGCCGCCGCTTCTGCCGGCACTTTCAGTGCGTCCAGGTACCCGACGAGGAAATCCTCATCGAGGGCGGCGATGATCGGGCCGGCGTCCCTTTGCATCGCCGTGCCTTCCCAGCCGGGGGCCTGCAGTGCCCACCAGTGTTTGGCGAACCGCGATCCGAAATAGAAGGGGGCGGTGTTCGCGATATGCTGGCGCACGCGCTCGTCCGAGATCAGCCCGGCATCGCGCATCATGAACATCTGGTCCCATTGCAGCATGATCGCGACGAGGACGCTGCCAACCGCCTGGTTCTCGGTGTCGCTCAAGGCTTCCGGCGTACGGATCGCCTTGACCCAGATGACCGACATCTCCGGCCTGGCGATGTTGAACTCGATCTGGGCCAGCAAATCATTCTTCTGCTGGTCCATCGCCGCGCGCGTCAGAGCCGCGTTCTGGCGAACTTCCACGATCAGGACGACAAGGCCCAGCAGGACACCGACATTCGCGGCAAGGGTCAGCCAGCGATTGAGCCGCTCCAGCGGGGCTGGGTGCGGCGCCGCGGGTGGCACTGTCGGGGAAGTCGCGGCGGGCGGTAGAGGCGGTGGATCAACACGCGCTTGCTTGCGTCGCAGACGGGACAGGACGGTTGGAAGTTTCACGAGGCGTCCGGCCTCGCACAATTTGTCCCAAGATGATCAGACATGTCGTCCGCCAGCATGTTTTCGTCCCCCAGCCGCGCACTTTAGGCCGGGAATGGGGGGTGACAAGTATTTTCCGGGGAGGCTTAACGCCCGACATATATCAGCGTGCCTTGCGGGACGAGGGTCATGAAGGTGTCGAGGTCGGTGCGCGAAAAGGCGATGCAGCCATTCGAGCGCCCCAGCTTGCCATAGTTGTCGATCATCGCAGGTTCGGCATAGGCGGCAGAATGGATGACGATGGCGCGACGACGGGCATTGGCATTGGTCTTGTCGAGGCCATCGAGACGCAGCGAGCGGCCATGCTTGCCGTAATATTCCTCGGCCGTGAGATAGGCGCCTTGCGGACTCGCCGAGGAGCCGGGCACATCAGAGAAGGCATCAAGGAAGCCATCATGATCCTTGTCGGAACCCCGGCCATGCGTGGTGCGATAGGCGTTGACGAGGCCGGTTTCGAGATCGACCACGAAGAGGCGTTTCTGCGCAGAATGCAGGCCGTAATCGACGATGACCAGTCGGCTCGGATTGGTTCGGTCGGAATGCCGGCTCATCGCCTGTATGGCCTCGCCCAGCAATTCCGGTCGGATCATGCGATCGGGATCAATCTCGGCGGCGTGCGACGGGAGCGGAAGGAAACAGAGATAAAGCAGGATCAGCAAGCGGCGCATGGGCTATCGGGCTTTCGAGCGTGTGAACGAGGTGTCGATTGGCTGGACGGGGGGGCGGATGAAAGACGCCGCGAAGACGCCGGAAGACAAATACGATTTCGCGGGCGAGGATGATAATCATGACCGCCACGAGGGTGAGCATGGCAAAACTGAGCAAGGCGAGGGCGGTGACGAGTGTTTCCAATTTTCGCACAGTGCGAACCTTTCGTGTGAGCTGGCCAATGCGGACGTCGCGGAAGGCCTTGGCGTCGCGTAAGCCGTGAGTATGGTGTGAC
Source organism: Hyphomonas sp. UBA4505 (assembly GCF_002388685.1). Taxonomy (NCBI): domain Bacteria; kingdom Pseudomonadati; phylum Pseudomonadota; class Alphaproteobacteria; order Hyphomonadales; family Hyphomonadaceae; genus Hyphomonas; species Hyphomonas sp. UBA4505. The sequence goes on from NZ_DGMZ01000011.1 coordinate 310,160, forward strand.
AGCAAAACTTGTAGAAAAGAGGGCAGAAAATGGCCGAGGGAGAAACCGCTGCAGAATTGTTCACGGGCACCAAGCCTGTGGTCGAGTCGCACAAATTCGATGAGGCGAAGCTCGCCGCGTGGATGGAGGCCAATGTCGAGGGTTATCAGGGCCCTCTGGAAGTGCGCCAGTTCAAGGGCGGACAGTCCAACCCGACCTACCAGTTGGTCACGCCCAACAAGAAATATGTCATGCGCCGCAAGCCGCCGGGCAAGCTGTTGCCGAGTGCGCACGCCGTGGACCGTGAATTCCGCGTGATTTCCGCGCTTTACCCGCTGGGATATCCCGTCGCCCGGCCTTATGGCCTGTGCACCGATGAGAGCGTCGTGGGCACGATGTTTTACGTCATGGACATGGTTGAGGGCCGCATTCTGTGGGATGGCACGCTGCCGGAATATGAGCCTGCTGAACGTCGCGCCATCTATGAGGCAAAGGTGAAGACGTTTGCCGATCTCCACAATGTCGACTGGCGCGCCGCAGGCCTGGAAGGCTTTGGCAAGGAGGGCGATTATGTGGCCCGCCAGATCCATCGCTGGACGAAACAGTACAAGGCATCCGAAACCCAGCATATCCCGGAAATGGAACAGCTGATCGAATGGCTGCCCAAGAATATTCCACCGGGCGACAAGACCACGATCGTGCATGGCGACTACCGTCTCGACAATATGGTGCTGCATCCGACCGAGCCAAAAGTGATCGCGGTGCTGGATTGGGAGCTTTGCACGCTGGGCGACCCGCTCGCGGACTTCTCCTATCACCTCATGAACTGGGTGATGCCACCGGGGGATTCCTCGCGCGGTTCGATCATGGCGATTGATGACCTCGCGGCCTGGGGCATTCCGAGCATGGACGAATATGTCGACATGTATTGCAAGCATACGGGCCGCAATGGCCTGCCGGAGCTCGACTATTACTTCGCCTATAATGGCTTCCGGCTTGCGGGAATCCTGCAGGGCATCATTGGGCGCGTCCGCGATGGCACGGCCAACAGTGCCAATGCCGAGTCGAACGCCGCGCGGGTGGTGCCGCTGGCGCAGTTTGCGGCCGAGTATGCGCGCCGGGCCGGGATGCCGGGGTGAGTTCCGTCCCGCCCGGCCTGCCGGGCAGCGGGTCTGATTACCGGTATCTGAGCCGACGTGACATCTGGCTGTTGACGCTGGCCTGCGCGGTGGTGACGGCCAACGCCTATTACATCCATCCGATCATCGCTCTGGTGGCGGACGATTTTGGCGCGTCGCCGTCGGAAATTGGGTTGGTGCCTGCGTTCAACCAGATTGCGCTGGCGCTCGGCATTTTCCTGTTGCTGCCGCTGGGGGACCGGTTCAGCAACAAGCGGCTGGCGACCGTGTTTGCCGCAGGCCAGTTCGCGGGCATGCTGGCCATGGCATTCGCGACCGATTTCCGGCTGTTCATTGCAGGTTCGACATTTCTCGGATTTTCAACGATCACGCCCTATTTGCTGCCGGCCTATGCGTCGAAGCGCGTGCCGCCCGAACGGCTGGGCCAGACCATGGCGATGCTGACCACGGGCGTCATCTCCGGCATTCTCGTTGCGCGCGTGGGCGGCGGCTGGCTGGGTGAGCATTATGGCTGGCGGTCGGTATACTATGTTGCTGCAGCATTGATGGGCGGGGTGACGCTGTTGCTGCCGCAGATCATGGATGAGCGACAGGGGCGCGGCGATGCGCAGGAAAAGCAAAGCTATGTCGGACTTGTCATGTCGGTGTTCCCGGTTGTGCGGCGACACCCGGAAGTTCTGCTGTCTGGTGCGATGCAGGGGCTCGGCTTCGGTGTCTTCCTGGCGGTGTGGCTCGGGCTCGGCCTCTACCTGACCAGTCCTGAAATGGGCTATGGTGCTGATACGGTCGGCTATCTGGCGGCGCTTGCCCTGATCAATGTGTTCACCACGCCGTTCTTCGGTGGTTGGGCCGACCGGATCGGGCCCCGACGGCTGAGAGCATTCGTAGCGCTGGTGCAGTTTTCCGGCGTCTGCCTGCTCGGCGTGTTCGGCCACAGCCTGTGGATGTTGCTGGTGCCATTGATGCTGATGAATGTGGTCGGGCCGCTGATTGATGTGACCGGGCGGATGACGTTCCTGAATCAGCCGCCGGAAGTGCGCACCCGTCTGATGACAGCATATATTGTGCTGATGTTCATCGGAGGCGGGCTGGGCAGCTGGGCGGGCACATCTGTTTATGAACTCTGGGGTTGGCCGGGCACGGCGATGATGGCGCTTTGCTTGTCAGCTACCTTGTTGGTGTTGGCATTGATTGCCGTGCGGCTGGATCCAAAACGGTCGAAAACACATGCTGAGGAGGACGCAGATGGCTGACAGTGAGGGCCCACGCCCGACCTTCTGGATACCAACCCAATCGACAGAGGACCCCAACCGGTTTGAATTCGTCGCGCGCCAGAGCGCCTGTGCGGGACCGCCAGACCGGCAATTCCTGATGGGCGGCGTGTCCATGGCCGCAGGCGTGCATGCATTGGAGACTGCGATCGGGCGCCCTCTGCTATGGGCAACGGCACAGTTTGCGGGCGGCGCGACGCTGAACTCGCGCATCGACATCACGGTGCGCAAGCTGGCCGAGGGAAGGACCGTTGTGCAAGCGGTTGCCGATTTGACGGAAAACGGTCGCTCAGTCTTGCACGTTTCAGCCGCCTTGGGCGGATGGGATGACAGCGAGGGGCGGCAGTTTTTGAACATGCCCCCTGTGCCGCCGCCAGCGGAATGTGCGGAAAGTCACGAGATTCCCTTCTCGCGGGACGACAATCTTGCCGGACGGATCGAGCGCCGGTCTGTGCATCAGGATGATGCGACAGCGGAGGAAATGGTCTGGGTGCGGGTGAAGGATACCGGACCCGCGGATGCCGCGCGACTGTCGCTGATCTCAGACTTTTTCCTTGGCGCACATACCCGCACGCGAGGCGGGCGAAGCCTCGACAACACAGTGCGCATCCACGCGCTTCCGAAGACAGACTGGGTGCTGAATGTGACGCGCATGTCGGGCTTTGCTGCCGGCGTCGCTCATGGCGTGCTGTACCAGTTCGGAGAAGACGGCACCTTGCTGACAACGGCCAGCCAGACAGGCCTGTTGCCGCCGCGATAAACCTTGCCGGAACACCCCAGATAGAAGACGATGAAGGACGGAGGAAACATGACAGAGACAATCAAGGGGCCACTGCGCGCGCCCGCTCAGATGCTGCAAGAGCAATCTTATGATGGGCACAAGAGCCTTCATGATGACAGCGAAGCGGAGCGACTCGGCATCAAGGCCGGGCCGATTGAAGGGCCGACGCATTTCTCGCAATTCGTGCCATACCTTGCCGAAATCTGGGGCGACGCCTGGTTCGAGCGCGGCTGTTTCTCCAGTCATTTCCTGAACATGGTGTTCGAGGGTGAGAAGGTGCGTGTCGAAGTCGATCGCCCAGCGCCGGGGGCGACGCGGACAATGTGCCGGGCGTTCAAGGAGGATGGTACGCCGGTGCTGGAGGCCAGCGCGTCGATTGGGCCGGATCATGGTGAGACATTGCTCGAAGCGCGCATGGCAAAGCTGCGCCCGGCGGGAGACCTCGTGATCCTCGCTGATATGAAAGTGGGCATGACCGGCGCAGCCGACGAAATGGTTTCGATGGACCCGGATCAGCATATGGGAAATCTCTATCCCTTCTCACTGGCTGACAAGTTGAAGGTCATCACAGAGCCGATGGATGTATACTCTGATGGCGCTGCGGGGCCGTGGGGCAAACCAATTGTGCCCCTGGAAATGGTCAGTGTGCTGGGAAACTACTCCAACCGAAATTCCAAATTCCCGGTCAAGCAACCTGCGATTGGTCTGTTTGCCGATCTGGAAATTCGCATGGTTGATGGGCCGCTCCTGGTGGGAGAGACCTATCTGTTGCGTCGCGAGGTCGTGGCACTGTCGGAAAGTCGCCGGGTCGAGAATTACTGGATCCGCACACGCTTCTTCGATGCGGCGGGCGAAAAGCAGGTCGCCGAGATGCTGCTGAATCATGGCGTGATGAAAGCGAGCTATCCGCACTATCCTGCCGACCGGCTGCCGGCCTGAGGAGGATCGCATGAAGGGATTGCTGTATCAGGGCACGCGCGACATTGCTTATGGCGAGGCGCCCGAATTGAAACCGGAAGATACGCGTAGCGCCATCGTCAAGATGACCGCCTGCGGGATATGCGGGTCGGACCTTCATATCTATCAGGGCCACGGTTTCAGCGAGGAGACTGGCTATTGTGTCGGGCACGAAGCCGTGGGCGAGATTGTCGAGACGGGCAGCGGCGTGTCGCGATTCAGGACAGGCGACCGGGTCATGATCTCGGCCGCTGTGGGCTGTGGCGCGTGCCTGCCTTGCATGTCGGGCAATATGAATGAATGCGACACGCATGGCGGGCGTTGCTATGGGCTCGGCCCCGGCCTGCAGGGCGTGCAGGCCGAATATGCGATGGTACCGGTCGCGGATTTTGGCCTGGCGCGCATTTCGGACGGGATCAGTGATGACCAGGCCGTTCTGTTGACGGACAATTTGCCAACGGCCTGGCATGGGCTGAAGGGTGCGGACATTCATCCCGGTGCGACTGTTGCCGTGGTCGGGTGCGGTCCGATTGGCCTGATGGCCGTGGAAGGCGCATTCCTGATGGGCGCGGCGAAAGTCTATGCGGTCGATCTGGTTGCGGAGCGGCGCGCCATGGCAGAGGCGATGGGCGCGATTGCGCTCGATGCGAGCGAAGCCAAGGCCGTGATCGAGGAACAGACCAGAGGCCGGATGTGTGACAGCGTCGTGGAATGCGTCGGGGCAGACCCGGCGATCCATCTGTCGCTGAAACTGGCCAAGGCGGCGGGCACGGTTTCTTGCATCGGCGTGAACCAGACGATGGACTTCAAATTCCCGATGGCGCTCGCCTTTATCAAGAATTTGACCTTCCGGACGGGCACCTGTTCGGTGCCGCAGCATTGGCCGGAATTGATTCCGCTGGTGCAGGCGGGCAAGCTGGCCCCGGAGCGCACCATTACCCACCATATGCCGCTGTCGGAAGGGGCAGAGGCGTATCGTATGTTTGACGCACGCGAGAATGGTGCGATGAAAATGATCCTGACACCTTGAGGGAGGGCTGACCTGATGACTTCGATGATGAGCAAACTGGCTGCGAGCGCGGCGCTGGTAACCGTGATAACCGGCGCAGCACTGGCCGAGACAACCCTGATTCATGCCGGGCACGTGCTGGCCGAACCGGGGGAAGGTTACCTGACCCGCCAGACGATTACGGTGGAAGACGGCGAGATCGTCTCGATTGAAGCGGGCTACAAGCGCGCGCCGCGGGGGGCGGACCTGATAGATCTCAAGGAGGCTTATGTCCTGCCCGGCCTGATCGACAGCCATGTGCACATCACCGGCGAGAATGGGCCGAATGAGCGGATCAAGGCGTTCGAGGACACGGATGTGGATGCGGCTTTCGATGGCGCGGGCTTTGCCTACAAGACATTGTTGACCGGCTTCACAACGGTTCAGGATGTCGGGGCCTCGAACGCAGCGATCTTCGGCCTGCGCGACGCAATTGCGAATGGCAACGTACCGGGGCCGCGTATTCGGGCCGCAGGCCAGGCGATCAGCGTGACCGGCGGGCATGGCGACATCAATGGTTATTCTCCGGAAGTCATGGCGATGTTCACCGGCAAGAATATCTGCAATGGCGCGGATGATTGCCGCCGGGCGGTGCGCCAGCAGATCAAGGAAGGCGCAGACGTCATCAAGATCACCGCGACCGGCGGAGTGCTGTCAAATACGCGGGCCGGACTGGAACAGCAGTTTACGGATGATGAACTGGTCGCGATTGTCGAGACGGCGCATTCGATGGGCCGGAAGGTAACCGGGCATGCGCATGGCAAGGGCGGCATCGTGTCGGCGTTGAAGGCTGGCATCGATTCCATTGAGCACGGCACCTATACCGACGATGAAACGATCGCCCTGTTCAAGGAACATGACGCTGTTCTGGTTCCGACGGTGCTGGCCGGAGCGACGGTGACGGGTTGGGTCAATGAGCCCTGGCTGCCGGCACCGAGCCGGGAAAAGGCCGCAATTGTCGGGCCGTTGATGCTGGATATGTTGCGTCGCGCGCATGAAGGCGGGGTCAAGGTGGCGTTCGGCACGGATACGGGCGTGTCCAAGCATGGCGATAATGCGCAGGAATTCGCGCTGATGGTGGAGGCGGGGTTCACGCCGGAAGAGGCCATCCGCGCAGCGACTGTGATTGCGTCAGAACATGTGGAGATGTCCGATGTCGTCGGCACGATCACGGCGGGCAAGCATGCCGACATCATTGCGGTCATGGGAGACCCCCTGAAAGACATTACTGAATTGCAGGATGTTGATTTCGTGATGAAAGGCGGAACGGTCTACAAGCAGGCGCAATGACCGGTCCGAACTTCGCCTCAGCCGCGAAGCGTTTTGACTTTCCCAATCAATCGCCAGAGACTTGGCGATTGATGAGGAAGCGGCGCAAGCCCCGCGATATTTAGAGTGAGTTGCATGAAACGAGATCTTTTCCTTGCCCGCGCGATTGCCGGGGCTGCGCTGTTCAGTGTCGCGGCGTGTGGAGGGGAATCGGCAGATGCGCCGAAAGCAGTGGCCGCCGAAAGCGGACCTCAGTGTGTTCAACTCGCTGAAGGCGACTATTACTGGGACGGGACGGCGTTTGTTGTCTCCAGTACACCCCCGGCATCACAACCCGCCGCCACCGAGACGGGGCCAGCAAGTGTTGGCTGGGTGGGCGCGCTAGAGCGGACATTCCCGGATGCCGGGTTCCCGTGGATGGGCCTGCATGTCAGTGGGCCGGTTGCCGTTCTGACCGGCCTGGCGCCGGATCCGGCCGCCAAGGAGCAGGGCTTTCTGGTCGGACAGGCGGCCCTCGAGGACAATGCCGAAGTCGCCTCAGATGTGACCCTCGTCGTGGATGGCATCTCGGTTGAAGAAGGCGAGCGGGGCGTGGGCGAGGCGCTGGCGGCATTGTCTGATGGCGAAGCCAATGCCGGGCGGTGCCAATCTGCGTTCAATGCCACGATGGATGACCGCACCATCATGTTCCAGAGCAATCTGGCCATCATCTCGCCGACCAGCGAACGATTGCTGGATGCGCTGACCGGGGTGGCGTTGCTGTGCGATGCGTATGCCATCGAGATTGGCGGCCATACGGATTCTCGCGGCTCCAATCAATATAATGAAGTGATCTCCCAACAGAGGTCAGAAGCAGTGCGTGACTATATGATCGAGCACGGCGTCGAGGCTGAAGCGTTGACGGCGATGGGGTATGGGGAGTCCCGTCCGCTGGACAGGGCGGAAACCTACGAGGCCTGGGCAAAGAACCGACGCATGGAATTCAAGGTCTCGGAGCGACGCTAGAGCGCTCCAGGTGTGCGACCTGCCCCCGCTGTTTGGCCGCAGCGGGGGCTTTTGTTTTTGCGATCAGGAGATTGAGAGGATCAGTCCTTCGGAGGGGCTGACCTGGGCGTCGATGGTCTGCGTCCATGCTTTCGTGATTGCGTCTGCACCTTTGGCGTGGCGCGGCGTGACGAAGTCCTTCGAGGCCGTGTAGAAACTCTTCAAGGCAGAGCCGAGCCGACGATTGATCTCAGCGCCGCCGAGCGTGGCTGCGCGTTCAGCGGCATAAGTCGGCACGAAGAAGAATTCCGGCTGAGGATCTGGCAGCGCGATGGGCGAACGGTCGCCTTCCCAATCGGTCACGCCGATGACGAGACTGCGAACAAGCCGGTCTTTCAGGGCATTATGGACATCTGCCGTCAGTGTGGGGCGTCCGAGGAAATCGACAAAGGCTGTCAGGCCGCGCGCATGCAGGCGGTCGGCGTCATCATAGGTGCGGACACGCCCGTACAGGCCGGTCTTCTCCAGAAAGTCCTTGTTGCCGGGCGAGGTCAGCGCAACCGTGTCGACACCGCCGCGAACCTTCAGGCAGTGAGCCAGCGCCATGGCGGTCTTGGACGAGGCCGAGGAGATCACAACGGTTTCCGGAACCGGGTCGCCGGTTTCCATCAGGCAGTCATCAATCATCCAACCCGTCGTGAAGAGTGGACGGAAAAGCATTTGCTGGTCTTCGAGCGCGGCATCGTAGGAAGGGTCGCCAGCAGTGTTGATGTATGTGTTGTAGATGGGCGCGAGGCCCTGGCGGTGGGCGGCGCCATCCATGAAACCATGTTTGCCGACGCTGACCGGCTCAACATCAAAATGTTCGGAGATGGGGAGATATCCGTACAGGCGGTCACCCTCATTCACATGTTCAGTCTTGGATTCAACCACGGTCGCGAACCCCCAGACGGGCACTCGGCCAAAGCTTGCATCTGCGGCGGGGAAGAAGTTCCAATACTGCATCTGGTCGCCAAAAGTGGCGTAGGTGACATTGTTGGCCGTCAGGGCAAACGTATCGACCTTGAGACGGGCAGCGCCGTCGGCCAGGGCAGGCAGGTCGGCTGGGGTCCAGCGCGTGTCGCGCAAATCATCACGGCGGATCAGGAAATCACTCATGTCTTCGCTTTCTTGCTCTTGCCCGTAAAGGCCGCGATTCGGTCCTGCATGTCAGGCCCAACCCCTTCGCAATTGAGTATCTCCCATTGCAGGCCACTATCCAAGTCTCGCGCGTCGGTCGCCTCCAGCAGACGCTTGTTTGCCGCATGGGAGAATGGCGAGTTGGCGAGTATGCGATCCGCCAAGTCCTGACAGGCGCTGTCGAAGTCGGCGTCTGCCACAACTTGCTCGACGAGGCCGATGCGGAAGGCCTCATCAGCACTGATCATGTCGGCGGTGAACATCAGGCGTTTTGCCGTGGCAATCCCTACACGGCGTGGCAGGCGCTGGCTCATGCCCCAGATCGGGGTAAGCGCCCATTTGGCATGTGTGTCTCCGAAACGTGCGCTTTCCGCGGCGATGATGAAATCAGCCGCGAGGGCAACTTCCAACGCACCTGTATAGCAGTGGCCGTGGACGGCCGCGATGACCGGCTTGGGCAGGCGCTCCATCAGGCGGAGCGTTTCAGAGTGCCACCCCGGTGACGGGACTTTTTCACCTTCGGCAATGTCGCCAAGATCATGCCCGGCAGAGAAGCATTTGCCCGCCCCGCGCAGGATAACGCAATTCACACTGTCATCCGCCTCGAGGTCGAGCACATGATGGCGAAGTTCGCGGAACATGCCGACCGTGAGTGAATTGAGTTTGTCGGGCCGATTCAGGGTAAGAGTCGCAAGGCCGTCTTTGTCCTGACGAAGGACCAGCGGCTCGCTCATGTGCCGAGGTCCACCATGAGGCTTGAAATGGCGTGCACGAAATTGCTGGGCGCGAGGGTTTGTTCGCCAGTCCACTTTATGTTCGGGAAGCGTGAGAGGATGTTGCGATAGGCTGAGTCCAGCTGCATGTTGGCAACGCGCTGGCCCAGGCAGACATGCGGGCCATGGCCGAACGCCAGATGTTCCTTCGCATTGGCGCGGGTGATGTCGAAACGGTTCGGTTCGGGAAACTTGGACGGGTCTCGATTGGCCGCAGCATAGTACATGACCACTTTGTCGCCCTCGGCGATGGTCTGGCCGCCAAGGTCCGCCTCCGATGTTGCTGTGCGGCGCATATAAGTGACGGGACTGACCATGCGGATCGATTCATGGACGAAATTGGGAAACAGATCCTCGTTCGCGATCAGCTTTTCCTTCTGGTCGGCGAATTCGGTCAGAAGGCGCATTGTGCCCGACAGCGAGTTGCGGGTCGTGTCATTGCCAGCAAAGACGATCAGGAGCCAGGAACCATCAAGGAATTCGGGGCTCAGTGGCTCGCCGTCAATCTCGACATTGGCGATCGCGGACAGAAGATCGTTCTGCGGATCGGCACGGCGCTTGGCCAGCATATGTCGACCATAATCGAACATGGCCTGAATCTCTGACATGAAGGCCATGATCTGTTCGGGCGTGACATTGCCGAGACCTTCCTGCTGGGCCTGGTATTGCGAATTTTCCAGGAAGTGCATCCAGTGGACAAGTTTCGGCCGGTCCTCTGGTGGTACGCCAAGGATTTCGCACAGCGTGAATAGCGGCAATTCGGCGGAGAACAGCTCCACCATGTCGACCACAGGGCCCTGTTTCTCCATCGCGTCGAGCAGGAGGTTGACCTGTACATCAACGCGTTTGCGCAACTCCGCCACGAATCCGGGCCGGAAGAATTGCATATGTTCCATACGGAGTGTCGTATGGTAGGGACGGTCGAGATTGATCAGGCTGTTCAGGCTGGATGAGTGTAGCAGCGGATGGCGGGGCGTGTCTTCCTGACCATAGGTCATCAGGATGCCACCGCGCTGCGAGGAATAGATAACCGGGTCGAGTTCGACTTTCTTGACGAGATCATAGGAAGTCACCGCCCAGAAACCGGCGCCGACCTGTTCGGGGTGCCACATGACCGGGGCCTTCTCGCGCATTTCCGCGAAGGCTTCATGAGTGTAGCCGCCGCGGGAAGAGAAGACGGTCGGGTCCGTCAGGTCGACTGGCGGCGCGAGATCGAAGACAGGCTTGTTCTTCGGTGGCCGCGGCGCGGTATCGACCTGATAGGTCTCGGTAACGTTCTGAAGTGGCATGAGGGACCTCCGTATGGCTTTGCCGCCGGAGACCTATCAATGGCCGTCTCAGCGAGGCTTTGTGCGTTTCCTGAAAGTCAGCTTACCTGAAGGTGACCTGCTGCCAAGGCGTGACTTAGGGGCAGGCTTTTTGGAGGTGCGAGCCGGCTCGGCAGGCCGGGCAGCGTGCTCATTCGTCATCAAGTGGCCGATGGCTTGTTGTAGCAGGTCTGTCGGCACTTCCTCGACCGCGCCGGGGCGAAGATCGTCCAGCAGGAACGGGCCGTACTGCACGCGGATCAGGCGGTTCACCATGAGATTCACCGCTTCCAGCGCACGACGGACTTCGCGTTTCTTGCCTTCCGAGAGGGTGACGGTTAGCCAGCTGTTTGCGCCGGTTTCCCGATCGAAAACGGCGGTGATCGGCTTGTAGTCGACACCATCGACCGTGATGCCTTCGGCCAGTTCGGCAATCTTGTAGTCGGTCACAGTGCCCTTGGCCCGCACACGATAGGTGCGTTCAAGCTCGTTCTTCGGCAGCTCCAGGGCGCGGGCAAGCGCGCCATCATTGGTCAGTAGCAGAAGGCCTTCGGTGTTCAGGTCTAGCCGGCCGACGGTGACCACGCGTGGCAGGGATTTGGGCAACTCGTCAAAGACCGTGCGCCGACCCTCCGGGTCAACAGTGGTGGTGATGAGGCCAGCCGGTTTGTGATATCGCCAGACGCGCGTCGCATCAGGGGCCTGAATGGTCTTGCGGCCCACGCGGATCAGTTCGCGGCCTGTGACCTTGAAGGCAGGAGAGGTCAGCTTGACGCCATCGACCGTGATCTTGCCATCCTCGATCATGCGTTCGACCTCGCGGCGCGAGGCGACGCCAGCGCGCGCGAGGTATTTGGCGATCCGTTCGCCTTCGCTCCAGTCTTTCTCTTCGGCTGGACGCTTGGATTTTGGGGCTGGGCGTTGCTTGCTCGGGCTGGAAGGTTTCCGGCGCGGGCGGCCCGTCTCTCGACGCTCCGTCATGGGATATTCTTTCTGTTGCTTTAGAGCAGGAAGTGAAGGAAGGGCGCCGCAATAGCAAGGCCCAGTATGATCTCCATCGGAATCCAGATCGGGATCAGACCGGGCTCCCGGTTCTTGGCTCGGTCGAAGACCAGGGACATCAGGCGACCGGTGCCAGCGCCAACCCACCCTGCAGCGAGCGGCAGGACAACGAGCGTCGTCAGGATGTCTTCGGAACCCGTCGACAGATTCACAACCAGAATGGCCGTCATCAGATGTGCGAACAGGAACAGGCCGCCATAAGTGGCGCGAAATTCCGAATAGCCACCGGGGCGGAGCGGGTCCGGATCCTCGACGAGGCGGACAATGCGGCTGGCCCAAGCCGGGGAAAACATGGCGGACAGGCCGAGAACGGCCCCAAACAGAAGGGTGACGACTGAAATGATTTCACCGATATTCATGAGGCGCGTGCTCCGGGGTTGTCGGCTCAATCTAGAACGATTTTGCGGAATGCACAGGGTCTGAATGCTGTCAGGATGCCTTGCTGAACAAATTGATCGTCTTGGCGATATCCTGCTCCGGGCGGCCAAGCAGATAGCCCTGGCCCCTGCGAACGCCCAACAGTTTCAGTGTATTCAGCTCTGCCTCGGTCTCGATACCTTCGGCAATGATGTGAGCCGAGGTTTCTCGCGTATAAAACAGCAATGCGCCGATCAGTGCGCGACGGGCCAAGTCTGAATCCACATTCCGGGTCAGGCTCATGTCGACCTTCACATAGTCCGGATTGAGCTGGACAATGTGGCGCAGCGAGGAGTGACCGGCGCCAGCATCATCCACGGCGAGCCGCAGGCCTGCATGGCGTAATGGGCGCAGCACCTTGGTGAAGCTCTCATAGTCGTCGATGACGGCGTGCTCGGTAATTTCCAGCAGGATGCGGTCGAGCGGCAAATTCAGGAAGGTGCTCGCGAATTGATCGCTGATCACTGTGGAAGGTGAGGCATTGACGGAAATGTATTGGTCGGGCGCGATCTCGCGGATCTTTTCCACCGCCTGCCGGATTGAAGCCAGTTCCAGTTCCACGGACAAGCCGACGGCAGCCGCCTCGTCAAACCAGACATCCGGTGACCGATAAGGTTCAGCCGAGAAGCGACAGAGGGCTTCATACCCGCTGGGGTGCATCCGGCCGAGGTCAACAATTGGCTGGTAGGCAATGGCGAACGCGCTTGTATTCAGGGTCTCGAGGATACGCTCGCGCTTCTCCTCCAGGATGCGGCGTTCCTCGTAATCCTTGTCGATCTGTTGTGCGGCCAGGTTTGCGAACAAGCGCATGGTTTCCAGATCGCGATCGTTGAGACTCGTGTTCGCTTCCGGGCTGAGGCAACAGAACATGCCGTATGGCGTGCCGTCCACAAGCCGGATTGGAATGCTCATATGCGCCCCAATCGGAATTTCGCGCGTGATCGGCATGGCCAGGGCGAGGGGGTTTTTGGAGGTATCCGGAATAAGTTCGGGTAGGCGACCTTCCAGTATGTGAAGGCAATAAACATCCGTCAGGTCTCTACTGTCTCCCGGCTTGATCAGGTTTTCGAGGCCCGGTGCGTCTACATATCTAAACACGGACTCACCATCTACGAATTCCGAAATATAGGCGATCGGCATTCCTAGGTGCTGGCGAATGGCTGTCAATGCAGAGTTGATTGCCTGCCGGGATGTTTCCTCACGTCCGTCTGGAATCGTTGAAGGAAGTGAGAATCCGGTCATTCGTTCAAGCCCCTGAGACTCGCAATGGTTTACTGGCAAAGAAAACCAGTTTCAGCGGCAACCGTATCCCAGTGTCCCTTAAACTCCGTTCCACACTTCATTGAAGCCCAACACTCTTTCTTCGGACTTTCGTAAGAATTTTCGAAGGCGATTTGCCAGATCGAAAATCTATCCATCGCGACAAATTCGGCCCTTTTCGATGCGCGTGGTGCGGGTGTAGGCGTACTTGTATGGGTAACGGGGTGGCATGGCATGGCCGGGCACGAATGAAGCCGAAGATTCTGACAACGATCCAGACCTATTCGGGACCGCTCTTTGTGGCGGACCTGTTTGCAGGTGTGACAGTGGCGCTCGTCGCCATCCCGCTAAGCCTGGCGATTGCCATTGCGTCAGGAGCCGACCCGGCGGCGGGTCTTGTCACGGCAATCATCGCGGGGTTCCTGATTTCATTCCTGGGCGGCAGCCGGGTTCAGATCGGCGGGCCGACGGGCGCATTCATCGTCGTCGTGTTCGGCGTAATCGTTGCGCACGGTTATGACGGACTCGTTCTGGCGACGTTCATGGCAGGGATCATTCTGATTGTCGCCGGACTGATGAGGGCAGGCAACCTGATCAGTTTCGTTCCGGAAGCGGTCGTGAACGGTTTCACCATCGGTATCGCCATTATCATTGCGGCGAGTCAGCTGAATGATTTGTTCGGCCTGACAACTTCCGGCCTGCCGGCGGAATTCTTCAGCAAACTGGAAGTGCTCTGGGCGGCGCGCGGGACGGTAAATTGGGCATCCGTGGGAATCGGGGCTGTGACAATGGTTTTGATTGTCGGGTTGAGGCGGGTTGCACCGAAATTCCCGGGCCTGATCGTGGCCGTGGGGCTGACATCAGCGGTCGTGTATTTGTTTCACCTGCCAGTCGATACAATTGGCAGCCGGTTCGGGGCATTGCCGAGCCAGTTGCCGATGCCGAAACTGCCCGAGCTCAGTCTGGACCGTGTGACGGAACTCCTGCCATCAGCTTTTGTGATTGCCTTCCTGGCGGGTGTGGAATCCCTTCTGTCCGCTATGGTGGCGGACCGGATGACGGGCGGGCAGTACCGACGCAATGCCGAAGTGATGGCACAGGGGGCAGCGAACATGGGATCTGCATTGTTCGGTGGCCTGCCTGCGACGGGCGCGATTGCGCGCACGGCGACGAATGTGCGGGCGGGCGGAAAGACGCCTGTCGCTGGTATCGTTCACGCGTTCACAATCCTGATGGCCGTTTTGTTTGCGGCGCCCCTGGCGGGTTATCTGGCGATGCCCGCACTGGCGGGACTGTTGATGTTGACGGCATGGAACATGAGTGAGCCGCACAAATGGCGAGCTTATATGTCGGACGAGAAAGCGAATGTCGCTCTGTTGCTGATCACGCTTGTGCTGACCGTGGTGGCTGATCTGACAATCGCGATCGGCGTAGGTGTTTCTCTGGGACTCGCGATCCGTCTGCGGCGTCGGCATGTGGGGCCTGCTGATTGGAGCGAACCGGAGCGCTAGCTCGGATCAGGTGATGCCGGCGGCCTTCCAGGCCTCCTTGGGCCAGCGGCGATGCTGCCAGAACCATTGGCCCGGATTTGCGCGGACCTGTTCTTCAATGAAATCCGTAATACGCTGGACGCTGCGCTGGATGTCTGCGGTCTCGTCCCCGGTCGTTTCCGGCATGAAGGGGTCATGGAAGGTGATCCGGAACCGGGCTGGGCCTGTGCGCACGGTCGAGACGGGCACGATCGGCACACCGTATTTCATGGCAAGCCGTGTCGGCCCCGGCGCGGTCATGGCGTCATGCCCGAAGAAGGGGACGGCGACGCCCTCATTGAATTTCTGGTCGTTCATCAGCGCGATGGTTTGGCCCTTGGCCAGAGCACGCATCAATTCGCGGGTGCCGACGCCCTTGGGTGCGTTGATCTGGGTGCCATAGGCCGCGCGGAGATCCGAGATGCGTCGATCAATATGGGGGTTGTTCAAGGCGCGATAGGTCATCACCGCGTCCGGCAGGCGCTGGGTGATCGTGGCGGGCATGATTTCCCAATTGGCAAAGTGGCCGGAAATGAAGACCGCACCCTTGTCGCTGGCCTTCAGGCGATCCAGCACGTCAAGACCGACAATGTCTACTCTTCCAGACGTGTACGGATCGATGGATGGCAGGTGCGGCAGCTCGCCTGCGACGCGGCCGGCACTCTCCCATGCATCGAGTGCGGTCTGCTCGATCTGTACATCTGTCCAATCCGGAAAAGCGAGCCGGAGATTGCGCTTCACTGTCTTGTGCTGGGAAAGGCGCGGGCCGATCTTCTTCATCAGCCAGCCACCAAAATTGGAGGCACGATCTGGGCCGAGCAGCTTCATCGGCCCCCAATAGAGTAGATCCCAGCCAATGGTTTCCAGCCGCCACTGAACGCGCTGCCAAAACGTCGCTCGATTGTCGATATCTTTTGGGCGAATATATTTCGGGGCGGTCTGGGTCATGAATCATCTGGATAGAGGAGCGGGTTGAGCAGCGCGTCAAGTTGGCGGATGTCATCAAACTCTGCGGTGACCGGGAATTGCAGGATGCCGCCACGATCATCAGGATGGATGCGGACATAGTCCTTGCTGGTCGTGATCAGGCGCGCGCCGCGGGATTTTGCGAGCTTGTGGAGGAAGCCGAGTTCCTTCGGGGAATAGTCGTGATGATCCGGATAGCCGACCGCTTCGCTGATATCGCCGCCATGATCTTTCAGGCTCTCAAAGAATTTCTGCGGACGTCCGATGCCCGCGAATGCCACCAGCGGGCCAGACGGCGCTGGCCCCGACGGGACAATTCTGGCGCGCAGCACGGGCAGGCCGCTCTGCTGCACGTGTTGAGGGACATCGCCATCCCCCATCAGGATCACCGCATCGGCGCGGGCGAGTCCATCCTCAACAGGTTCCCGTAATGGGCCTTTGGGCAGGACGTAGCCATTGCCGAAAGGGGCAGCCGCATCAATCACGACGAACGACAGGTCCTTCACGATGCCGGGATTCTGATGGCCGTCATCCATGATGGCGACCTTGGTGCCATAAAAGGCCATCAGTTGGACCCCGGCGAACCTGTCCTTGCCGATCCAGCTTTCGCCGGTCTGGGACAGCAGAAGAGGCTCATCGCCGCACATGTCTGCGGTGTGCCAGGTTGGATAGATCTTCTGTGGACTGATTTCGGAGCCACCATAGCCGCGTGACAGGCTGGACGCGTGAATGCCTTTCAGCTCGATATGATGGCGGATAGCCTGCACGATGGGCGTCTTGCCGACGCCGCCGGTCGTCAGGTTGCCGACGCAAATGACGGGGATTGATGTGCGCGCCGGGGTGGCCTTGGCCAGCTTGCGGCGGATGCCCCATGTATAAAGAGCGGCAAGAGGGCTGAGCAGAGCGCGAGTCAGGGGCGCAGCTTCCCGAGATTTCGGATCGAGCCCGGCCGACCAGAAGTACGGCGCCTTCATTGTAGCAGGCCTGGTTCGGGAAGAAGCGGCAACAGGGCTTTCAAAGTCACCGTCATGGGCGCATCAGCCGCTTCATTCAGGGCGGCGAGCGCTTCGGCAGCTGGCGGTTCCATTGTCAGCAGTGCCTTGCCTATGGCCTTGGGCGTCTTCAGCCGCCGGATTAGACCGCGCTTTTCCAGATCATCCATCATTGTGGCGAAGTTGAACACATCGGGACCCGTCACGACAGGGCGACCGAGGCGAACAGGTTCCAGCGGATTGTGTCCGCCGACGCCTTCCGTGTGCCCGCCGCCAAGAAAGACGGCATCTGCCAGGCGATACCAGAGGCCCATTTCTCCCATAGTATCAGCGAGCAGGATTCGGGTACGGGGTGTGGGCGTCTCGCCGCGGGACCGGCGCGCCAGCGGCAGGCCGCGAGTCTTGAGCAGGCTTTCGATGGCGTCGCCGCGGTCCGGATGGCGCGGGGCAATGATCAGCGCGGTGTCGTCATTGCCTTTGAGGGCATCGAGGAAAATCGCTTCCTCGCCGTCATGCGTCGATGCGGCCAGGATACAACGCCGGTCGCCAAGGAAGTTCTCGCGCAGGCGACGGATCTCCACGTCACTGGCCGAAGGCGGCGGGAGGGCAGACTTCATGTTGCCGGTGGACTGGACTGGCTGATCGAGCAGGGTTTCCAAACGTCGGGCCGTGTCGGTGTCGGCGGCAAGGACGACATCAAACCGACCGACCAGACGTTGGAAGGCTCGGCTGAGCTTCTGCCAGCCTTCGGCAGACGAATCCGTCATGCGTCCGTTCACTAGTGCGCGTTTCGCGCCGGACTTTTCCGCTTCGAGGATCAGGTTGGGCCAGAATTCGCCTTCGCCAAAAATGCAAAGATCAGGTTGCCAGTGCTGGATGAAGCGGCGCGCAATCGCCGGTGTATCGAGTGGTGCCATGAGATGGATGGCACGGTCGGGCAGGGCGGGGCCGAGCAGGCGCGCCGATGTCTGGGTCTGGCTGGTGAAGAGGAGCAGCAGGTCCGGGCGCTTTTCGAGCAGTCGCTGGCCCAGTTCGAGCAGGAGTTGGCTCTCACCGACACTGGCACCGTGTAGCCAGACGAGCGTGCCGCCCGGCATGCGGCGGGGCATGTTGCGCGCGAGCCGCTCATTGATGCGGCCATAGTCTTCCTTGCCGGCGCGGGCACGACGTTTCATTAAGCCGCCCAGAAAAGGCGAGGCGGCCTGCGTCAGGGTCCGGTAAAGATGGATCGCGGCTGTCATGTCTTGTCTGAATCCGATTGCGTCTCAGCAGGATAGCCCGCCAGCATGTCGGCTCTCCGGGTCGCCTCATCAAGCCGTTTCTGCAATTCGGCCTGAATCTGCTGAGGATCGCTGTCGCGTGATACGAGGATTGGTTCGCCATATACAATGGCACCTCGTGCGAACGGATAGGGAATAATCAGGCGGTCCCAGGTCGACAGGCGCGAGGCCGGTTTTACCGAGAGCGCGTAGGGCAGTATTGGCACGCCCGCGCGCTGGGCAATCATGACCGCACCGGGGCTGACGATTTCCGCCGGACCGCGGGGGCCATCGGGCGTGATACAGACCACAGTACCCGATTTGAGCAAACGGACTGCTTCGGCAATCGCGCGGATGCCACCCTTGTCCTTCTTTGCCTTTTTCTTGTTCCCGGCTGAGCCCCGAATGGGGTGAAGCCCAAGATGGGCGATCGCGCGGGTGACGGCCTCCCCATCGGGGGACAATGAAACCAACATCGCGCCGTTCTGTATCTGTCCGGGCCAATGCTTCATGTTGCGGATCCAGCCACTGGGCAGGAGGAGGATACGAGAATGCCAGCCCGTAAGGACGACGCCGTTATAGTTGGTCCACAAGCTGCGCGCTGACTCTTCCCCTTCGACCTTCCACCGGACGGAACGCGCAATGAGGGACATCCAGCCCCAAATCAGAACGCCGAGTATGGAGGTCATAACCTTGGATCGGAACAGGGATTTCATCGCACCGCCTTATACTGCGCTTCGGCGCGCTCACCATGAATTAGATGCGCGGGATAAGTGAATGACAGGTTGAAGCAGGGCGCAACGGGGCGAATGGTGGGCGATAGTGGGTTCGAACCACTGACCCCTGCCGTGTGAAGGCAGTGCTCTACCACTGAGCTAATCACCCAATTCAGCGAAGCAGATGGCGTAATCTGCGCCTGAGTCGAGGTCAAGTCCGGATGTCTGCTGGCGCTGAGTCGCGTAAAATGACTGATTATAGCTATGCAGAAACACATTCCTCGCATGCATTACAATCGTTTGCGCATGCACCCTTGGGGGGACGACTTCTCGCGCTAAGGGTAGAAATGCCTCGCTGTACCATGATCTGGTTACAAGGATTTGGTAGTTCTTTAGATTTTTTCTGATTGCGAGCAGATTTTTGTTTGCGATAACATGAATATGAATAGGCGTTCATTATGAACGGATGTTCATCGGAGAACCTTACACTAGTTTCATTCGAAATTAGCCTTGAGAAAACCACAAAAAATGGTCATGTTCCGGTCACACAAGACAGCCCGACGAACGGACTGCATAAACATGTAAGAAGGACAGGCGGGGGCCTAAGGCCCTAATAACAGTACAGCCTGGAGAGAGAGAAAAATGAAAGACTGGTGTGACGAAGACGGCGCAAAGCGCCTTCGTGAGAAAATTAGTGCCTATTGGGCAGAGCGTGGCTATGAAGTTGATGTCGACCTGATCGATGCTGGCTTTGTTCCTGCCATGCGGTCTGCACGCACTGATGTACGCAGCAACATGGTGAACGGCATGCCGCGTCGCCGTATTGCAAATGAAACGGGCTCTGCCCGTCCTAGCTACCGTCCACGCGAACAGCGTGAACTTTCGGCTTAGCTGACAAATCCATCCACAACTGAGACCAACCTGGAATAGTGCTCCAGCACGATGTCAGGTTCAAGCTGTTGTGGTGATTCCTCTTCGTACCCGAATGGGACGAAAATGAAGGGCAGTCCGGCATTCCGGGCTGCCCTTTCATCTGTGCGGGAGTCTCCGATCATCAAAGCGCGTTCGGGCGAACCGCCGGCGGCCTCGATCGTGCGCAGGATATGGTCTCCATCCGGTTTCCGGTTGGGTACGCTGTCTGCTCCCACAATCGCGGCGAAGTAACGGGTAAGGTCCAGTTCCGCCAGCAACTGGTCGGTAAGGGCCTGTTTCTTGTTCGTGCAGACAGCCAGCGTTGCGCCACCGGCGGACAGGGTGGTCATCGCTTCAACTACGCCATCAAAGGCATGCGAGTGGTCTGCGATGTTTGCGGCGTAATAGTCCAGAAACTGCTCAAGAAAGACATCCAGGTCCGAATCGGACGGCGTGATGCCGTGCGCCAGCAGGCCTTTTACGATCATCGCGCGGGCACCGTGACCGATCATCGTGGCGATTGTGTCCAAAGTGACCGGCGTGAGATCGGCATTGGTCAGCACATGGTTCAGCGCTTCCAGCAGATCGGGCGCCGTGTTCACAAGCGTACCATCCAGGTCGAAGACTATTGTCCATCCGTCGAAGGGTTTTGACATATGCGCCGCAATTCCTTTTCGGTCTCGCCTTGAATCGGCCTTTGGTCTAGGCGAAAGGACTAGGGAAAGCGAGAGGGCAGAACCTGTGGAAAAACCGGCCAGAGAACGTGCAGCGGTCATTCTTGCGGCTGGTAAGGGCACGCGGATGAAGTCCGATCTGCCCAAGGTGATGCACAAGGTGGCTGGCAGGCCGATGATCGACTGGTCAATAGCGCTTGCCAGAGACGTCGGATGCGACCGGATCGTTGTTGTTGCACACCCATCGCAAACGATTCTGATCGATCATGTTGGCGCGTTGCTGGGAGCCGACTCTCTTGCCTATCAGGATCCGCCTATGGGAACTGGTCATGCTGTGCGGTGCGCCGAGGAAGCGCTTGCGGGTTTCGAAGGCGACCTTGTTGTCCTGTATGGCGACAGCCCGCTCGTGCCGGCCTCTGCGATCGGGAGCCTGTTCGACAGTCTGAGCGACGGCGCGGCGATTGGGGTGCTGGGCTTTGATGCGGCCGAGCCCGGTCTGTATGGCCGCCTCATCACCTCCGGTCATGGAGACCTCGAAGCAATCGTCGAAGCGCGTGAGGCGACCCCCGAGCAATTGGATGTAACGCTCTGCAATTCCGGCGTCATGGCAGGCGATGCGGTCACCATGTTCAGCCTTTTGCAGAAGGTGACGAACGACAATGCCAAGGGCGAATACTATCTGACTGATCTTGTCGCATTGGCGCGGGCCGAGGACATGACCTGCAAGGCCGTGCGCTGCGATGAGGACGATCTGATCGGGTGTGATTCCAAGGCCGACCTTGCCGAGGCGGAATCCATTTTCCAAAATCGCCGCCGCATGCAAGCCATGGCGGATGGGGTATCTCTGATTGCGCCGGAAACGGTCTGGTTTTCCCACGATACTTTGCTTGAGGCCGATGTGACCGTGGAGCCGAATGTTGTGTTCGGACCCGGTGTCATCGTGCAGTCTGGTGCGGTGATCCGGGCCTTCAGCCATCTGGAAGGTGCGCAGGTTGGGCCGGGTTGTTTCGTCGGTCCATATGCCCGGCTTCGCCCCGGTACGGTTCTGGAGAAGGACGCCTTCATCGGAAACTTCGTTGAGGTGAAGAGTACAACGATGGGAGAAGGGGCCAAGGCGAGTCATCTTTCCTATCTGGGTGATGGGCAAGTTGGTGCGGATGTGAATATCGGCGCGGGCACGATCTTCTGCAATTATGATGGCTTCCTGAAGTATCAGGTCCGCATTGAAGATGGCGCGTTTATCGGTTCCAACAGTGCGCTCGTGGCACCGGTCAGGATTGGGCGCGGAGCGGTCGTTGGCTCTGGCAGTGTCGTTACGGACGACGTTTCTGCCGATGCCCTGGCATTGGGGCGCGCCCGTCAGACGGAAATCAAGGATTGGGCGATTGAATTCCGGAGCCGGAAGGCATCGGAAAAGGCAGACAAGCAAAAGGGCTGAAGGCTGATGGCGAACGAGCACGAGAAAGAGAATGCCGCGATGGCGGCGATGGAATATGTCGAGGACGGCATGACCATCGGCCTCGGCACCGGTTCGACGGCGAAGTATTTTGTCGAGATGTTGGCTGAGGAAGTGGCTGACGGACTTGTGGTCCGGTGTATCGAGACAAGCGAACAGACACGCCGTCTTGCCAGCAGCCTTGGTGTTCCGCTGATCCCCTTCGAACAGGTCGAGCGCATTCATTTGACTGTAGACGGCGCGGATGAGGTCGATCCGCAGGGGCAATTGATCAAGGGCGGCGGCGCCGCTTTGCTGCGCGAGAAGATTATCGCCAATGCCAGCGATCACATGGTGGTGATCGCGGACCCGTCAAAACAGGTCGAACGGCTCGGGAAGTTTCCTCTGCCGGTGGAAGTTACGCCGTTCGGATACACAATCACTGCGAAGCTTGTTTACGACGTGTTGGCGGCTTCCGGTATTGACCGCCCACGCGTGCAGCTGCGGTCGCTGACCAATGGTGAACTCGTGGTCACTGATGGCGGCAACCATATCCTGGACTGTCATTGCGAGCGCATCCCAGACGCTGAGGCGTTGGCGGCGCGATTGTCCAATGTGCCGGGCGTTGTGGAGCATGGCCTGTTCATTGGTCTCGCGCGGACTGTCATCATCGGCAATGAGAATGGCGCTACGGTGTTTGAATTCTCCTGATCCCGCCTCATATGGGTGGTCGAAACCTGTAAAGATTCAAGGACCCTCCCATGACCGACGCGACACATGACTTTGACTTATTCGTAATCGGCGGAGGGTCGGGCGGTGTCCGTGCGGCGCGTCTGGCAGCATTGTCTGGTGCCAAGGTTGGACTGGCGGAAGAGTATCGCATGGGCGGCACATGCGTGATCCGCGGGTGCGTACCGAAGAAGTTCATGGTTTACGCCAGCAAGTACGGCAAAGACATCAAGAAAGCGGCTGGCTATGGCTGGTCTACGGGGGAGGTCAGCTACGATCATTCGGCGTTCGCAACGGCAATGCATGCTGAAGTCGACCGTTTATCCGGCATCTATTTCCGTAATCTGAAAAATGCTGGCGTCGAGATTTTCGAAGATCGGGCCGAGTTCGTGGACAAGAATACGCTACGCCTGAAGAACAGCGGAAAGACCGTGACGGCAAAGAAAATTCTGGTGGCCGTTGGCGGGCGTCCGTGGCGACCCTCTCCGGAAGAGCTGCCGGGTGTTGAGCATACAATTACCTCTGACGAGATTTTCCATCTGGAAGAACTTCCGAAGCATCTCGTTATCGCAGGGGGCGGATACATTGCGGTAGAGTTCGCACACGTGTTTGCCGGTCTCGGCGTGCCGACCTGCCTGGTCTATCGCGGCGAGGAAGTGCTGCGCGGTTTTGATGCCGATGTACGCACCGAAGTGCATGAGGGTCTGAAGGAAGCTGGCGTGCAGGTCATCACCGGGACGGTGTTTGAGAAAATCGAGAAGCGGGACGGGGCGGATCTGCCCTTGCACCTGACCATGACCAATGGCCATACGCTCGACTGCGACGTTATCATGATGGGCGTTGGGCGCCGTCCGAACACGGAAGGCCTAGGTTGTGAAAATGCCGGCGTCGAATTAAATGAGAAGGGTGCCATTCCGGTCAATGAGTGGTCGAAGACAAATGTCGATACGGTATGGGCTGTTGGTGATGTGACCGACCGTGTCGCGTTGACGCCTGTGGCCATTCGCGAGGGCCACGCGTTTGCGGAGACGGAATTCTACGACAAGCCTTGGCATTTTGATCACAGTGACATTCCGACGGCCGTATTCACTCAGCCAGAAGTCGGCACGGTTGGAATGACCGAGGCCGATGCTCGAAAAGAGTTCGGCGAAATCGATATCTACAAGACCAGGTTCAAGCCGATGAAGAATGCGCTGAACGGTGACCAAACACGCATCCTGATGAAGCTGGTTGTGCGCGCATCCGACGAAAAAGTCCTGGGTGTTCATATTGTTGGCGATGATGCCGCTGAAATGATCCAAATGGTTGGTATCGCCGTGAAGATGGGCGCCACAAAGCCGGACTTCGACCGGACCTGCGCGCTGCACCCCTCCTCCGCCGAGGAGTTGGTAACCATGCGCCAGAAATGGATACCGGACGTGCAGGCGACCTAGCCGACGCTCCGGTCAGTGCTCCGGCGCCTAATTCTCCACGGGGAGATAGGCGTTGGAGGCGGCATTGAAGGCATGGACATTGTCGGAATCACAGACGAGCAGCGATAGTCCGTTCTGTCGGGCATTCACGATACCGAGGCGCTTGCAGGCGGTATCAACCGGGATGGGTGCAGGTTCTTTCGCGAGCGTCACCTTGCAATCGCTGAGCCTGCCCCAGCGGGACCAAAATCCGCAGGTCAAAGTATCGGCTGTGCCATCATCGTCCATGTCGAATGAGATCGACTGGGTAGCCGCGGCGTCATCAGTGTCCAAGCCGAACATGCTGGACCGAAGCTCGACGAGCGCGGTGACCTCGCGCTTGAACGTCTTGAGGACAAGCTCCGGCGTGTCAGCCTTCAGGGCGTACAGGTGAACATCCTGTTTGAAATCGTCCGTGTTCATGCCTTCATTGGAAGAAATGAACTTGGCAACCCAGCGCCCTTCATGGAGTTCTGCGGTCGGTGGATCCCAAGCATAGATGTCCTTAATCTTGCTGACGAGGAAGTGGCCGCTGCCCGTGTCGGCGACGAAGAAGTATTCAGCCGGACAGCAATTGCCGCCGCCATGCACGGACACGATGGCGTCCAGCGTGCCGTCCGCATTGAAATCCTTGAGTAATTCCACCGTTGGGGCGCCGTAGCCAAATTCGTGAATTGTGTACTCTAGGCCATTGACGGTTGCCTTCAGGACGACATTCTCCTGCAGGAAAGAGAATTCGTCTTCCTTCTCAAACCAGTATTCCGCCTTGCGCGTCGGCTCTTCAGGCTGAGCGGGCGCGGCGGGGCCGGCCGTGCAGCCCGCAAAGCAAAGCCCACGTGGCAGTTTTCCCGGCGCCATGAAAGGGCGGCTGGAAGATTTGCGCTTGTCGGAAACTTCAGCGAGTGCCTGATAGAACGCAACGACTGCGTCCTGTCCGGGGCGGCGAATTTCCTCTGCCAGCGTATCGGCGAACAGGCCGTCATCCGGCGTGGTCTCTCCTGCTGCTGTGGCGAAGGCAACCAGCATTCCGGGACGTTGCGATACGCGCGTCATGCCTTTG
This sequence comes from Hyphomonas sp. UBA4505, assembly GCF_002388685.1. NCBI lineage: Bacteria > Pseudomonadati > Pseudomonadota > Alphaproteobacteria > Hyphomonadales > Hyphomonadaceae > Hyphomonas > Hyphomonas sp. UBA4505. The sequence goes on from NZ_DGMZ01000011.1 coordinate 335,309, forward strand.
TCGGCAATGGATTTCGAAAAGGCGAATTTCAGCTCGTTGCGGCAGGCATCGGACACGACGAAGACCGCTTTTGCCCTGGAGGCCTGAAGGCTGGCGAGGACTTCTTCGAGTTCGACCCCCTTGCGGAATATGTGGCTTGCCGCGGTGATGGTTTCCTTGGCGGGGATCAGGTAGTTGCGCGCTTCGCGATCATCGTAGGCGGCCGCGCCGTGCCCGGAATAGTAGAAGAACGCGATCACTTCATGGCCAGCATCGGCTTCTTCTCCGATGCTGGCCTCGAACTTGTCGAACGCATCTTCCATCCCGTCTTCGTCAAGATCAAACCGGGGCAGGGTCTCGAACCCAACCGCGGCCAGCGCTTCTTCCATTGTGCGCACATCCTTGTGCGTGTTGGTCAGAGCGCCGACTTCTGCCGGGTAGTCCTGGTTTCCGATCAGCAGGGCAATGCGTTTTTCGTCAGCCCGCGCATGGCTCACAAGTAAAAGGCAAACGAGCAAGGCCGAGAACGATCTGAGCATCGACATTGTGCGTGTCCCCTATATCCACCAGAGCTGATACTAGGGGCACACGTCCGGAGTGTCATCCGCCATCAAGCTTCAACGAGCGATTTCAGTTCCAACGCGACGGTTTTGAGGCTCTCCCGGATGGGTTTCAGCCCGCCGCCGCGACCGGCATGGATGACCAATTGTTTCCAGGCGGGCTCGCCTTCACGCGGCGCCTTGACCTGCAAATGACCAGAGCGGGGCAGTGCTGAGCGTAGCAAGGACCCCGCCAGGTCAAAGCCTGCTTTGGAATTGTATGCGCCGTTGCGAGCATCAGCTTCAAAGGTGGATTGCTCCGACCGGCCAACCGCATTGAACAGCACAGACAGGTCCGGGCGGTGTTCGGGGGCAATCTGTTCCCGGATGACCTGGTTCAGAAGGCGCACACCGCGCAGGGAGTAGATGTCGGCATGCATGGGGGCGAGCACGCGGTCGGCTGCCTCCAATGCGCATCGCGTCAGGAAGGTGGCGTTGGGATTGGTATCGAACACGATCAGATCATAATCGCTGCGATAGCGCTCAATGGACTGAAGGAAGTGTTCCTTGATCAGTGCGAGTGAGGCCGGGTCTGATGCGAAGGCGTACTTTGATATTTCGAACTGGCCGGAGATCAGGTCGAGCCGCCCGCCCGGACTGCCTTCGCCCATCAATTCATGGATGAGTTTTTCTTTCGGAACAGGCGCGAACGGGTCGGTGGAGAGGGTGAGCCAGGATTCTGCCGGACTGGTCGCATCCCGCGCATGCAGGCGCGACTTCTCGAACAGGGAGATGACCGACTTGTCTGCGGCAGCGCTGGCATCTGCGACATCCATTTCAAAAAAGGTCTGAGTGAGATTGTATTGCGGATCGAGATCAACCAGCAGGATGCGCCCACCAAGCGCGCCTTGCCATGCGCCGAAGACCTGGCTGGATATCGTCGTCTTGCCGACGCCGCCCTTCAAGTTCATCACCGCCAGCACGGGGCATTTGCTCTTGTAGGCTTGCCGCGTCTCGTTCACGAGTTGCTTGATGCCGTCTGGCGTTGTCGATGACAGGCGAAGGTGCGGCAGGACTTCATGCTTGAAGAAGCCATTCAGGCGGGCTTTGTCGATCTGATACGGGATCAGTTTGAGGCCGCGTGCCTTGGCGCGTTCGACATCCTGGCGCACGGCCTTGGACCGGACGGAGGATGCCGACACGAGAACAATCATGGCAAACGCGTCGTCAATCGACTGGTTTGCCATGTCGCGGGAAGCCCCATCGTTCGGCACATACCAGTCAGGAATGGCCGCCGTGCGGAGGGCTTCGTGCAGCTCCAGAAGCGCATCGAAATCCTTGGCGGAGTGGCTGATATAGACGTGCGACATGACTAGATTTGAGGTTCTCCGAGCGACAAAAGGCCTATGCAATTACTAAAAGGCCAAATCATGATTCCTCCACCAATCTGCTGTGAAATTATAGTGAAACTTGAGCGTGTGCCTGCCATGTGATTAATGCGGCTCATAATTGGAGTAACCGAGATGACCTGGACCCCCTCAGATTGGCGCCAACTGCCAGCAAAGCACATTCCGGAAGACTATCCGGATTCTGCCGCGCTTGCTGCAGTCGAGGAGAAGCTGAAAGGCTTTCCGCCGCTGGTCTTTGCTGGCGAGGCTCGTCGATTGAAGCAGCGCCTTGGCGAAGTGGCGGCCGGAGAGGCATTTCTACTGCAGGGCGGCGATTGCGCCGAGAGCTTCAAGGAGTTCCATCCCGACAATATTCGCGACACTTTCCGCGTGATCCTGCAGATGGCGGTCGTGCTGACCTTTGCGGCATCGAAGCCCGTGGTCAAAGTTGGCCGAATTGCTGGCCAGTTCGGCAAGCCGCGGTCGTCGCCCATCGAGACGATTGATGGGGTGACGCTGCCTTCTTATCGCGGTGACAATATCAATGGCATGGACTTCACGACCGAGAGCCGCATTCCAGATCCCGAGCGTCTGACTCAAGCCTACTCCCAGTCAGCGGCCACGCTGAACCTGCTGCGCGCCTTCAGCCAGGGCGGCTATGCGAACCTCGCCAACGTCCACCGCTGGATGCTCGGCTTTGTTGACCGTAGCCCGCAGGGCGAGCGGTATGAGCAATTGGCGGACCAGATTTCGAAGTCACTGGACTTCATGAAAGCTTGTGGTGTGACGCCCGATAGCGTTCCGCAAATGTCTCAGGTCGAATTCTATACCAGTCATGAAGCACTATTGCTCGGCTACGAAGAAGCGATGACACGCATCGATTCCACATCCGGCGAATGGTACGATACGTCAGCTCACATGCTGTGGATTGGCCATCGTACGCGCCAGATAGACCACGCTCATGTCAATTTCTGCAAGGGCGTGCGGAATCCGATCGGCATCAAATGCGGACCCGGACTGGAAACGGACGAGTTGCTGCGCCTGATCGAGACGCTGAACCCGAATGACGAGCCGGGCCGGATCACTCTGATCTCTCGTTTCGGATCGGACGGTGTGGCGCAAGGCCTGCCGCCACTGGCGCGCGCCGTGAAGAAAAGTGGCCGGACCGTGGTCTGGTCATGTGATCCGATGCACGGAAACACGCTGAAGACCGATAGTGGCTTCAAGACGCGTCCCGTGGATCGCATCCTGTCGGAAGTGCGCCAGTTCGTGGACGTGCTGTCGTCGGAAGGCTGCTATCCGGGTGGCGTACATTTTGAAATGACTGGCCAGGACGTGACCGAATGCATCGGCGGTGCTCAGGCGATTTCAGAAGAAGATCTGTCGTCTCGATACCACACTCATTGCGATCCTCGCCTGAATGGCGAACAGGCCCTTGAACTGGCTTTCATGATCGCAGAGAAGCTGCAGTCCGTCGGGGCCTCCGGCACCGCCGAGCTCAAAGCGGGATAGAAAGACAGTTCCATGCGCACGCACCGCCTGGGCTGGCCTGCCTGGGCGCGGCCAGCCGACATTGCAGACCTGTTGCGGCTATCGGTACCGATAGCCTTCACGCGCATGTCGCAAATGCTGATGGCTGTGACGGATGCCGTTGTGCTTGGGCAATATGCGCCCGGTGAGCTGCCATATATTCTGAACTCGTGGCTGCCGATGGGCGTTTCGCTCGGGTTGGGACTCGGCATTCTGTTGGGTGTGCAGGTGCTGACCTCTGAACTGCTCGGTATTGGACGTGAGAAGGAAAGCGGACGCATCTTCCGGCGCGGCCTGTGGACCAGCGTCTGGCTTGGCATCCTATTGATGGCGGTCGTCTATTTTTCGGCCAGCGCGCTGTTCACATGGCTCTTTGTCGATATTGCTCCCCCGACCGAGGTTGCGGCATCGGTCGACCCTCATACGGTCGCTGAATCCGTGGCGGGCGTAACCCGCATCCTGTCCTACGGGATGGTAGGCTTCATGATCTCCACGGTTTGCGGCTACTATCTGGAAGCGCTGCGCCGACCCTTGCTGGTCTCGGCCGTGATGTATTTCGGTGTATTACTCAACGTTATCATTGACCTCGCATTGGTCGGCGGATTTTGGGGGTTCGAGCCCATGGGGGCCGCAGGTGTGGCGTGGGCGACCACAGGCTCTCGCCTATTGATCACGATCTTGTTGCTCGTTGCCGTGATCTTGCTGACTCCCGCCTTCAGAAAGTCACCAACCAGTCCCGAAAACGAGGCCAAACGGCAGCTGTCGGTCGGCACGGGCACCGCCATCAGCAATGTTGCCGAGTGGGGTGGGTTTAACCTGACCTATGTGATCGCGACATGGATCAGCCTCGCTGCCAACTCTGTCTATGGCTATGCAATTCAGATCATGGGGCTTTGCTTCATGTTCTATCTGGGCATTGCGACCGCCACCAGCGTCCGCGTGGCGGAGGCCTATGGCCGACGAAACCTGACGGAGATGCGGGATGCAGGGCGTCTTGGCGTGGCAGCCACACTTGTGATGGGAGTGGCGCTTGGTGTGGTGCTGATCGTTTTCAACAATTCGTTGGCCGGCTTCCTCGTGAAGGATGATGCCGTGATCAACGGTGTTCATCTCGCATCCGGCATCGCTGCCCTGCTCGTGATGGTGTCATTTGTAACGGTTTTTGACGGGCTGCAGGCGACAGCCTCATTCGCGCTCAGGGCGCAGGAGATCGTCTGGTCGCCAAGCCTTATTCATATCGGCTCGTTCTTCCTGGTGATGCTGCCAGCCTGCTACTGGCTCGGCATTGTCGAAGGCCGGGGTGCACGCGGCATGATGGAGGGGGTGTTTGTCGGTGTGTTTACGGCCGGGATACTGCAAACCATGTTGCTGGAATGGAAAACGGCGCGCCAGCCGAGCCGACGCGCCGCTTGAATTCCATGGTCAGGACCTATCAGTCCTGAGGAACCCTAGAGGTCTTTCAGAGCCGAAGCCGGCTTGAAAGCAGCCGATGTCTTTTCCGGGATCTTGATTTCTTCGCCGGTGGCTGGGTTGCGGCCCGTGCGAGCATTCCGGGTTTTGGCCGAGAATGTGCCGAAGCCTGCGATCGCCACTTGCTGACGGTCTTTCACGGCACCAGCAATTGCGTCGAAAACAGCGTCTACAGCCTTGCCGGCGTCGCTTTGCGACAGACCGGATTCACCTGCGACAGCTTTTGTAAGTTCGCCCTTATTCATAGGGGTTCTCCTCTAATGTTAAACGGCGATCCCCCGCCGTTGCAGCGACATACCCACGATTCGTAAGGCGTGAATATGACGAAAGCCCAATAAAGACGGGCTATGCGCCGAGAATCCAGCCCTCTTCTGACTGAATTTGCGATATTTTTCCCTCGTCAAGAGAACTATTTGTGGAAATTCGCCCATTCAACCGGCCTTTTTCGTCCATTTCCGAATAGTAATGGGCGATCTGGCGGACTTGTGCAGCATCTGGCGTTTCCCCCTTTTCCGGCTTTGAGGGAATGAGTGACGGGTAGACTTCGGCAATAACGACCTGAATGCCTTCAAGCGTCTCCTCGGTCATCTCGCCATCCTCGAATTCGAATGGCCAGATGCGTGAGGAGGGTAGTGACTGCCTGAGCGCGTGCACATGGGGAATTCCGGTCAGCGACTGGCTGCCCACGCTACCCGTATAAGCCAACTGCCAGACCGATTTCGGCTGTCCACGCTTTGAGTCTCTCAGATGGGTTTCCACGATACGGTACTCAGGTAGGACCTGACCGCTGAATTCCGGCTTCTTGTCGGAGAGTGTCGAGACGACATCGCGTGCGGGAGCCCCCCAGAAAGGAAAAGGTCCTTTCGAGATCGCATAATTCATGCCTGCCGCAATCGCGTAGCGCGGATTGGAATTGTCGGCCTTGTCCTTCATCTTGGATGCCAGGTGCGCATGCATGGCCTGCCAAGGTGCCTTGGTCGATGTGTCGAGGCCCAATGCGGCCGCGGTGCCTGCCGGATAACCTAGCGAGAAGTCAAAGCCGATCAGGACGCGGTCTCCGCGCCCTGTCAGCTTGGCGATGATGCCATCAAGGAAAGTCCGCGCCTTGAGGCGCGTATCAATATTGACGGACTGGTACTGCAGCTTGAGCCGGGCATCTTTTGCAAGAATCCCGATCCAGATGGAGTTCTTGCCCGTCACAGGTTTGGACGCGGCACTCCAGTCCACCATGATATAGGCATCAAACAGACGCGACATAACTACCCCAGCTTGACCAGCATCTTGCCGGTATTGGCGCCTTCAAACAGGCCGATGAATGCTTCGGGTGCCTTTTCGATACCCTCTTTGACGGTCTCTTCGTATTTCATCTGACCAGACGGAATCCACTTTGCCATGTCCTGGAAAAAGTCGGGCTGCATATCGGCATGCGTAGATACAATGAAACCTTGGATCTTCAACTGTTTGCCGACGATCTGAATAACATTGTGCGGGCCGGTTGGTTGGCCGGTCTCATTGTATTGCGCAATCATGCCGCATTCGGCGAAACGCGCCATTGGCCGGGCAACTTCGATAGCAGCGGTCAGGTGATCGCCGCCGACATTGTCGAAATAGACATCAATGCCTTTGGGAGCTGCTTCGCGCAGCGCTTTGACAAGTCCGTCGAAGCCGCCAGCGGCCTTGTAGTCGATGACATGATCCGCGCCGAGCGATTTGACGACGTCGCATTTCTCTTTGCCGCCCGCCGAACCAATCACAGTGCAGCCTTTGATCTTGGCAATCTGGACCACTGTTGAGCCGACCGCACCGGCTGCACCGGACACGAAGACCGTGTCGCCTTCTTTCAGTTCGGCCACCCGTAGCAGACCTGCATAGGCCGTCAGGCCCGGCATGCCTGCGACGCCAAGAAACGCGCTTTCCGGCAGGCCGACTTCGGGAAGCTTCTGAGCCATGGCCATTTCGGGCTTGCCAACCCACGCCGTGCGCCAGCCTGCCATGGAGGAGACGAGATCGCCTTCCTTGTAGTCTGGGTGGTTGGAAACCGTCACGCGGCCCACAGCGCCACCTTGCATGGTTTCACCGATCTGGAACGGCGGAACATAGCTTTCGCGGTCCTGCATGCGGCCGCGCATATAAGGGTCGACCGACATCCACTCATTCTTGACCTGGATTTCGCCAGCGCCGGGTGGGGCGATGTCGATGGTTTTCATCTGGAAATCTGACAATTTCGGCATGCCAACCGGGCGGGCGGCAAGGGACCATTCGGTGGATGTGAGTGCAGTCATGATGTTTCCTTCCTCTATTTTGTAGAGGCGTAAGTGGACCGGCATACCGGACGTGTGAAGGGGGGCGACGGAAAGATTCTGTAATTCTCTGTGTGAGCGAGGCCTGAGCCCAAGACTTGCAGCACTTGGCGATGCAGTGTCTTTAAGGTGGGAAGAGGGCTAATCTGTTATGACCACACTAAAAGTCGGCGTCGCGGGCGCCGGAGTTTTTGGAAACTATCACGCCCAGAAGGCCGCTGCGTCTGCCCGAACCGAGCTTGTCGGTGTTTACGACATCGATCTTGAGCGCGCGACGCGGATCGCCAGCCAGTTCGGCGCCAAGGGTTTCGACAATTACGAGGCATTTCTGGATGCGTGTGATGCAATCGTCATTGCGGTTCCGGCTATCTGGCATGAAAAGCTGGCGCGGCAGGCCATTGAGGCGCACTGCCATGTGCTCGTCGAGAAACCGCTGGCGCTGACCGGCAAGGCTGCGCGTGATCTCGCTGATGAGGCCGCGGCCCGCGGCCGTATCCTGCAGGTGGGGCATCAGGAGCGGTTTGTCGCGCGGGCAATGGGCGTGCTGGCGATCGAAGAGACACCCCTGCTGATCGAATCCCTCCGCGCCGGACCGCCGGCGCCAGACAATCGTGCAGGCGATGTCTCGGTCATCTGGGATCTCATGATCCACGATCTGGACCTTGCCGCGATGATGATGGGGAATGAGTTCACCGGCGTCATGGCGAGTGGCAAGCGGGTTCATTCTGATCATATCGACGAAGCAAACGCCCAGTTCACCTATGCGAGCGGTGGCGTGGCGCGTCTGATGGCCAGCCGGGCAGCGGAAGCGCGCCAGCGTTCCATGCACGTTGTCTATCCGTCGGGCGAGATCTCCATCGACTTCCTGACACGGCAACTGGTCAATACGACGCCATATGATGTGAGGGTAGAGATCGCTGCGGATCTGCCGGACCCTCTGGGAGCCGCTGATGAGGGTTTCTACGCAGCCTGCCTCGGTTTGGGGCGCAGCCCTGTTCCCGCGCATGGTACGGTCGGCGCTGTTGCCATGGCAGAAGCCGCTGAAAAGTCGGTACTGGCCAAACTCGACGGCTAACCGACGGCGCTATCGGTTCTGTTTGGGATCGTGCTTTGGCGCTGGGGCAAGACGCATCACTTCGGTTTGGAAGCGTTCATCATCGCCGTCGGCGAGGAAAGGCAGCGCGTCGGAAATCGCCCTGACCAGCGGATCGAACCAGTCATGGTCGGCTCTTGAGAAATCGGACAATACGTAAGGCATGACCCGCGACTTGTCGCCGGGGTGGCCGACACCAATTCGCACGCGGCGCACGTTCTCGCCGAGGTGGGCAATCATCGAGCGAACGCCATTATTGCCGGAATGACCGCCACCCTGTTTCAGGCGGACGCGGCCAGGCGCAAGGTCGATCTCGTCATGCAGGACAACGATATCTTCCGGAGAGAGCTTGTAGAACTGAGCCACTTTGGAGAGCGCACGCCCGGTCTCATTGTAGAAAGTCTGCGGCTTCACCAGCAGGGTCTTGATGCGGCCGGGGCCGATAAAGCCCTCCGCAATCTCGCTTTCGAATTTGGAGCGCCAGGGTTGGAATCCATGGGCGGCATGGATCTCGTCCAAGACAAGAAAACCGGCATTGTGCCGGTTCTTCGCATATTTTTCGCCTGGATTACCCTGACCGGAAAGAATGAGCACGGCTTGGCCTCCCTCTTCCGAATTAGCAGGGTTTGGCTGTGTGCCCAGCCCCAAAAGGCTGGACACACGAGACCATAATGTACCGATCAGTCTTCCGACTCTGCGTCAGCTTCGGCTGCTGGCTCTTCGCCTTCGGCCTCTTCACCTTCTTCCGTCGTGGTTTCGGTGGTTGCCGTACGGCCAGCGATCGTGGCGATCGTGAAGTCGCGGTCGGTGATGGTTGGCTCTGCATCGCCCGGCAACTTGATGTCGGAGATTTTCACATTGTCGCCGACTTCCAACTCGGAAACGTCTGCTTCCAGGGATTCCGGAATGTTGCCGGCTGGAACCAGAAGTTCGACCGTGTGACGCACCACGTTGAGCGTGCCGCCCTTCTTGAGGCCAGGGGAAACTTCTTCGCCGATGAAGTGAACCTGGACTTCGACCTTGATCTTCTGATCGCGGCTGACGCGGAACAGATCGACGTGCATGGGCTGATCGGAGACCGGGTGCATCTGGATCGCCTGTGGGATCACCATCTGCTTCTCGCCCTTGTGAACGAGTGTTGCAGTCGACGACAGGAAGTGACCGGTTTCGATGGCCTTGAGCACTTCGTTGCGCTTCAGGGAGATCGCGACGGGGTCTTCACCACCACCATAAAGAACGCCGGGCACGAGGCCTTCACGACGTGCTGCGCGGGATCCGCCGGTGCCTACGCGCTCACGCAGTTCGACATTGAAACTAATCTTGGATTTCGACATGGGGTTTCCTTTCGCCCTCGACTCCGCCTCTCCATCTTGGGATGAGGTAAGAAGCTGACACGAACGGCCTTGCGCCGCCGTTTCTGAAGGCGCGCGGATAGCCCATACCGTCCGGAATGGCAAGGGCACGGCAGCAGCCCCCTTAGACCAAAGTCCCCCCTGTCCGAAGTGCGTGGCGCGTGTATGCTCCGTTCTGGAGGATTCTGCCCGTGAAACATCATATCATGCTGGCGCTCGGCATACTGCTAGGGCTCGTCTTCGCCGTTCGGCTGGCCGTGGCCATACTCCAGCCGGGGCTGGGCTTTCGTGAAGTCTATCTCGCGGGTGGACTTGTCCTGTCGGCCTGGCTGATGCTGGGAGGGGTCGCGGAATGGCGCCATACTCATGCAACCGGCAAAGTGCGGCAGCCATCCTCAGAGGATTGATGGCGCAGGACCGGATGACCCGGATCATCGTCTTAGACCAAAGTTTATCTTTTCCATTCCGTCCGCTTCCGGCAGCCTGCAAGCTGCGGAACCCCGCACAGATAAAAATGTCAGGGAGGAAAAAGTGTCGGAACCAAGCAAGGAAATTGATGCGAAAGGGTATTGGCGGGATGTCATCCGCCTGACCCTCAGCCTGCTCGTCATCTGGTTTGTAGTGTCATACGGGGCGGGCATCCTGTTCCGCGACCTGCTGGACAATCTCTCGATTGGCGGTGCGCCACTCGGTTTCTGGTTTGCGCAGAATGGATCGATCTATGTCTTCGTCGGACTGATCTTCTACTACTGCCGCGCCATGAACCGTCTCGAGAAGAAATACGGCGTGGAGGCCTGAGACGATGGGACAGGACTTCTGGACATATTTCTGGGTTGTCGGCACGTTCGGCACCTATATCGCGATCGCCGTGTGGGCTCGGGCTTCGTCTACGGATGATTTCTATGTGGCCGGCCATGATGTTCACCCCACTGTCAATGGCATGGCAACGGCGGCCGACTGGATGTCGGCAGCCTCCTTCCTGTCGATGGCGGGCCTGATCGCCTTCCTAGGCTATGGCGGTTCGGTCTACCTTATGGGCTGGACCGGCGGCTATGTGCTTCTGGCGCTTTTGCTGGCGCCGTTCCTGCGAGAGTTCGGCAAGTTCACTGTGCCGGATTTCGTGGGGGACCGGTATTATTCGACCACGGCCCGATTGATCGCCGTGATGTGTGCCCTGTTCGTCTCGTTCACCTATATTGCCGGCCAGATGAAGGGCGTCGGCGTGGCCTTTTCCGGCTTCCTGGGGGTCGAGTTCAATACGGGCATCATGGTCGGCATGGCGATTGTGTTCGTTTATGCGGTTCTGGGCGGCATGAAAGGCATCACCTACACCCAGGTGGCGCAATATTGCGTGCTGATCTTTGCCTATACGGTTCCGGCGATCTTCATCTCCCTGATCATCACGGGCAATCCGATCCCGCAGCTGGGGTTCATCTCGAATGTGCGCGGCGAGGATGTGGCGATGCTCGAAAAGCTGAACACGGTGGTGCAGGATCTGGGTTTCCTCGAATACACCCAGACCAACAAGTCGATGATCGATGTCTTTGCGATCACCGGCGCGCTAATGTTCGGCACCGCCGGCCTGCCGCACGTGATCATCCGCTTCTTCACCGTATCAAGCCCGGGCGCGGCCCGTGTGTCGGCGGGGTGGGCGCTGGTCTTCATCGCACTGCTCTATACGACCGCACCTGCGGTGGCTTCATTCGCCCGTCTGAACTTCATCGATACAGTGAACGAGTCGACCTATATCGCGGATGATGCCGACTATGACGCCGAAGCGGCGGCGATCCTTGCGGCCGGCGGCAAGCCGACCCCGAAATGGTTCAAGGACTGGGAAAAGACGGGCCTGCTCGGCGTCGAGGACAAGAATGGCGATGGCATCATCCAGTACCGCGCCGGGGACGAAAATGAGGTCACCAAGCTGGATCGAGACATCTTCGTGATGGCCAATCCGTCCATTGCCAATCTGCCGGCCTGGGTGATCGGGCTCGTGGTGGCAGGCGGGCTTGCCGCGGCCCTGTCCACGGCGGCAGGCTTGCTCATGGTCATATCGTCATCGATCTCACACGATCTGTGCCGACGTACCTTCTTTACCGGCATGTCGGACAAGGACGAGTTGCGAGTGGCACGGGTCTCGGCCGCCGGAGCCGTGATCCTGGCTGGAATCATGGGGATGAACACGGCCAAGCTGGGCTTCGTGGCGCAGGTGGTGGCCTTCGCTTTCGGACTGGCGGCAGCGTCCCTGTTCCCGGTCATCGTTCTGGGCATCTTCTGGAAGCGGATGAACCGGGAAGGCGCGATTGCGTCCATGCTGACGGGGCTCGTCTCGACCTTCAGCTACATCTACTACTTCAAGTTCGTCGACACGGATCCGGCGAACTGGTGGTTCGGTGTGTCGCCTGAAGGCATCGGCTTCCTGTTCATGTTCCTGTCCCTGGCTGTGGGGATCGTGGTGGCCCTTGTCACGGCCCCGCCTCCGCAGGACATCCAGGACCTGGTCGAGGACATCCGGGTCCCCGGACAGCGCTCGCCGCATGGCATCGCCGATCAGGACATGGCGCCGATCCCGGCAGAGTAGCGCGCCACTTCCCGGTGATTGCTGCGGGCGGCCTCCCTCTCCGGGCCGCCCGCTTTTTCATGCCTGCAGCAGAGGCTTTAGACAAAGGGCGCATTTGCCGGGGCGTCAGTACGTGTATGCTGGGGGAAGACGCATAGAGAGGTGTTCATGCCAGTCTGGCTGATCCTGGGCGCAACGACGCTCTACATGCTTGGATTGTTCCTGATCGCCTGGCAGGGCGACCGGCAAGCCACGCGGCCGGGCTTTGTCCAGCATCCGCTCGTCTATGCGCTGGCATTGGCCGTCTACTGTACCTCCTGGACCTATTTCGGCGCGGTTGGCACTGCGGCGCAAAGCGGGTGGGACTATCTGACCATCTATCTTGGCCCGACGCTCGTCTTCGTGGCATTTCCCGGCATCGTGCGCCGGATCGGCGATGTCACACAGCGAGAGGGCATCTCTTCCTTGTCTGATTTCCTGTCGGCCAGGTATGGCAAGAGCCGCGCGGTTGCTGCCGCTGCAACGCTGGCCGCCGTCGCAGGAAGTCTGCCCTATATCGCACTGCAGCTGAAATCCATCGGCATGAGCTTTCAGGCACTGGCATATGGCGCAGACGGCGCGATCAACACACCGACCAATGAAACAGTTCTGCTGACCGCTATTGTGCTGGCGATTTTTGCCATCCTGTTCGGCACGCGACAGTCGGACGCCACGCGGCACAATTCCGGCCTGATGCGCGTGCTGGCGTTGGAGGCCGTGCTCAAGCTCGCCGCACTGGTGGCTGTTGCGATCCTGTCGGTGTTCCTTCTGGTGCAGGGGGGCTTGCCGGATCGTGAATTGGCCACACAGCCCTTTGACCGCTTTTCCGTGTCGGAACGATTCCTGACCATGACGCTTCTGTCGACGGCGGCCATTGTCTGCCTGCCGCGCCAATTCCATGTCGCCATGATCGAGCGTCAGGGGCAGAAGGATCTTGATACGGCCAGATGGGTGTTCCCACTCTACATGTTGCTCACGAGTCTGGTCGTGGTGCCCATCGCGATGGCTGGTCTGAGCCTCTTCGGCGCGGCAGCGCAGCCGGATCTGTTCGTCCTGGATCTGCCTCTCGAACAAGGCAATGGCCTGCTGGCGACCCTCGTCTTTCTGGGCGGCTTTTCAGCTGCGACCGGCATGGTCATCATCTCCACTGTCGCCCTGTCCACCATGGTCACGAATGATCTGGTCGTGCCGGCCATCATGCAGTCCGGACGATTTGCCAGCCTTAGCGGAGATGCCGGATCAAGGATCGTGTCGGCCCGGCGCATCGTGATCGTGGTCGTGCTGCTTCTCGCCTATGCCTATTACCGCGTGGCGGGGACAGGTGCGCTGGCCCAGATCGGCCTCCTGTCCTTTGCCGCGGCAGCGCAATTTTCTCCGGCGCTGATCGGGGCGGTCACTTGGCGAGGTGGGCGTCGGTCCGGTGTCCTCGCAGGTCTGGTCGCGGGGATGGGGTTGTGGGCCTACACGCTCTTCCTGCCCGCCATTTTCGGGTATGATGCGATGGCCGCGCTTGTGCCGAGGGTTCTGGACCCGCATGCTCTGTTCGGATTGCGGATCGATGACAGTCTGACCCATGGCGTCCTGTGGAGCCTTGGCACCAATCTGTTCCTGTTCGCAATCGTATCGATACGATCACGGGAACGGTTGAGGGACCGGGTTCAGGCATCCGCCTTTGTCAGCGGCGATGAAGTGGTCGAGATCGCGGAAGGCGCGGTCGAGAGCCACGCCTTCCAGGTGTCGCCCAATGGCCTGAAGACACTCGCTTCCCGCTTTCTCACGCCGGAAGCGGTGGACCATGCCTTTGACCAGTTCGAGACTGAAACAGGTATTGTCGCAACCGGAGATGCGCCTGCGGACTGGAGACTGGTCCAGCGCACCGAGAAACTGCTCGCCAGCGCACTCGGTTCATCTTCGGCACGGGTCGTCCTTTCCTCGGCGATCGGTGGCAGCGATGTGGCCCTGCCGGATGTTCTGTCCATGCTGGATCACAAGACGCAGGCGGCCCGGTTTGAACGCCACATGCTGCAATCCATGCTCGAGAATGTCCCGCAGGGGATCAGCGTCGTGGATTCCGATCAAAGATTGGTAGCTTGGAATACGGCCTATGTGGACTTGTTCGATTATCCGGCGGACAAGGTGGGCGTTGGTGTTCCCGTGGCTGAACTGATCGAGCACAACATCCACACTGGCTGGATCGATGGGGATCCTGTCGAGGAGGCGCGCAGGCGCGTCGGACATATGCGATCCGGCAGTCCGTATACCTATGAAAGGCGAAATCCGGACGGGCGCTACCTGCGCATCAGCGGCAACCCCATGCCGGGCGGCGGGTATGTCACCACTTTTGCTGACATTACCGACGACAAGCTGCGTGAACGCGCCCTGGTTGAGGCAAACGAGTTGCTGGAAAGCCGGGTCAAGACGCGAACCCGTGAGCTTGAGCAAATGGCAGAAGATCTCACCCTTGCCCGGAAAGAGGCGGAAGGCGCGAATGCGTCCAAGACGCGCTTCCTGGCTGCGGCGAGTCATGACCTGTTGCAGCCGCTGAACGCCGCGCGGCTGTATCTTGGATCGCTCATGGCCAGTGACACAGAATGTGATCTGGCGGCACGCGCGGACCGATCCATTCAGTCTGCAGATGAATTACTCAAGGGATTGCTCGACATATCCCGTCTGGACCATAGCCAGGTCGAGGCAGTCCCCGTACGCCTTCCCTTGGGCCCGTTGATGGAAGACCTGGTCGACGAGGCGCTTCCGATGGCGCAGGCGGCGGGGCTTTCCGTGCGGCTGGCACCCACACAGCTGGCAGTGCTTGCCGATCCGGATTTTCTCAAGAGCATTCTGCGCAATCTCATCTCGAATGCCCGGCGATATACACAGTCGGGCGGAGTCCTTGTCGGGGCACGCCTACGCGGGGATGCGGTAAGGATCGAAGTTCACGATACCGGGCCTGGCATACCGGCAGACCGTCTGGAACGGATCTTCGAGGAGTTTCGTCGGTATGAGGATTCCGACAATACCGGCATTCGGGGAGCAGGGCTTGGCCTGTCTGTCGTGCGCCGTCTGGCAGGTCTGATGGGGGCGTCCATTGATGTGCAGTCGACACCGGGTCGCGGCAGTGTTTTCTCGGTGACCGTGCCAATGGCTGAATTGCATAGACGCCCGCGCCGGATGCAGTCGGCGCCGGTTGAGCCGGCTGACCGGGATCTGGTCGGCCTGCGCGTCCTGTTCGTGGATGACGAGCCTGCCATTGTTGACGGCATGAGCCGGTTGCTGAAAGGCTGGGAGTGTCAGGCGACCTGTGTCCGGACACCTGAAGAGGCGCTGGCTGCCATGCAGTCAGCGCAATTTGACGCAGTGATTGCAGACCTCAATCTCGGCGACGGGCAGAATGGACTGGATCTGCTCCTGGGACTACGCAAGCGGCTCGCCCATGCCGACAATGTTTTATTGCTGACCGCAGCCACGTCCACCGCCGAATCGTCATCCGCCAGGACGGTCGGCATTGCCATCCTTCACAAGCCGAGCAATCCGGCGGACATCCGCAAATTTCTGAAAGACTGTGCCACTGCCGGAGGGACGGAAAGCGCGGCTCAATCGGTCAGCGATGTGGCGTCCTGATAGATCAGCAAGGCCTGTGTGCGATTGTTCGCCCCGAGCTTCCGGAAGATCGCTGTCATGTGCGCCTTCACCGTCGCCACAGAAATATCCATTTCATAGGCGATCTGCTTGTTGAGCAGGCCATCGGACAATCGGGCGAGCACGCGTCTCTGGGCCGGGGTGAGGCTGGCAATGCGTTCGGCGGCACAATTGGCTGGCAGGGACTTTCCGACACATTCCGGAAACCATTGCCCCCCATCCAGCGTCGTGGCGAGCGCCGCCGACAGGTCGTCCAGGGACATGCTCTTGGGGAGGTATCCGGCCGCACCGAGCATACGGGCCGTTTCAAAGGCTTCTGGCGTTTCCGTGGCGGATACAACCACAACGGGGCAGTCCGGCCTGGCGGCCCGCAGCCGGGTAAGGCCCTCGAACTCTGCCGAGTCGCCGAGATTGAGATCAAGCAGCACCAAATCCACATCATCGGCCTGCAGGCGGGCCAGGGCATCTGAAAGACTGGATGCATGCGAGGCGGCGGCGCCAGCGGGATAGGCGCATTCCAGTGCGGTTTCCAGCGCGTCACGAAACAATGGATGGTCGTCCACGATCAGCACGCGCGGTGCCTGTACCACGATATTCCTCCCCGAATCCGTGCCGCTTTTGCGGTCTGTGGACTTAACCAGAACCTGTGTAGTATGTCATGGATCGCGCCGCAGCGCACTACGACTTTTGTCGTAGCACCAATGGCTAATGGCGGCCCGAGCACAAGCAACGGATACTCCTTCTCATAATCAATATGAGGGAGGAATGCATGTCTCGTACTTTCAAGGCCCTGCTGTTGTCTTCGGCAGCTCTGACGACAAGTCTCGGCGCCGCTGCGGAAGCGGATGATCTTGAGTCGCGGATCGCAGCGCTCGAGGCCATGGTTTCCGAACTCAAATCCGAACTGGCCGCGACGCGCGCCGGGCATGAAGAAATCGTCCGCGTCCAGCCGGTCGCCGCCCAGCCGGAGGCCGCGCCTCCTCCTCCGACAGATGGATTCAGGGTCGGTGACACGAC
This sequence comes from Hyphomonas sp. UBA4505, assembly GCF_002388685.1. Lineage (NCBI taxonomy): Bacteria > Pseudomonadati > Pseudomonadota > Alphaproteobacteria > Hyphomonadales > Hyphomonadaceae > Hyphomonas > Hyphomonas sp. UBA4505. The sequence goes on from NZ_DGMZ01000011.1 coordinate 352,209, forward strand.
GCTGAAGTTCGGCGGCTTTGTGGATGCGGACGTGCATGTCACCTCGCTGAGCGATGGCACCATCTCCGGCAGTTCCATCGCGCGCGACTTTTACATTCCCGGTGCGACACCCATCGGTGGGGACGGAACAACGTCCACGGACTTTACTGCTGAATCCTCTCGTTTCTTCCTGGCCGCATCCCGGCCTGTGGGCGACAAGACGCTCAGCGCGCATATCGAGATGGATTTCCTCGGATCGGGGCAGGGCAATGAACTGGTCTCGAACTCCTACTCGCCACGTTTGCGTCGGGCCTTCATGAAACATGGCAACTGGCTGGTCGGGCAGGAATGGTCGACCTTCCAGAACACGTCAGCCATTCCGGAAAGCGTAAGCTTTCTTATCCTGTCGGACGGCATGGTGTTCGTGCGCCAGCCGCAGATACGTTACACGCATGGCAACTGGATGTTTGCCGTCGAGAATCCGAACACGACAACCCTGAATTCGGGGTCGCGGGACGAGAATCTCATCCCGGACGTCGTGGCCCGCTACAATATGAGCGGTGAATTCGGCAATGTCTCGATCGCCGGCATCGCGCGCCAGCTGCGGGCCGATTTCGGCACGGTCGAAGACGAAACCTTCGGATATGGCCTCAGCGTCTCGGGCCGCTTGAATGTTGGGGACACCGATGACATCCGCTTCAACCTGGTCGGAGGCGACGGGATCGGCCGCTATGTCGGGCTGGCCGCCAGCCGCTCGACGGCCCTCGACCCGAACGGGGAGCTGGAAGCGGTGCCCTCATATGGCGGGCTGATTGCCTGGCGCCACGCTTTCGGGGAAACGGCGCGGTTTAGCGGCGGCTATTCCGGCCTGTTCATCGACAATCCGGACTATCTGGCTGACACGGTGACATCGTCTGTCCAGTCGGTGTTCGGGGCCATTCTCTGGGACGTTGCGCCGAATGTGACACTGGGGACCGAATTGATGCACGGCCTCCGCGAGGTCGAAAGTGGAGCTGATGGCTCGATCACCCGGTTCACCTTCTCGACAAAGTATGCATTCTGAGGTGAGAACAGAAAACATGCCAGACGGAGAGCCTTTCATGAGCGACGCAGCGAAAACCTATCCAGTGCCGGCGGAGTTTGCAGCAAAGGCGAACCTGAGCCCGGAAACCTATCGAGAGATGTATGCCGCGTCGATCTCAGACCCGGAGGCTTTCTGGGGGGAGCACGGCAAGCGGCTCGACTGGATCAAACCCTACACGGTCGTAAAGGATGTCTCCTGGGAGACCGGCGATCTACATGTGAAATGGTATTCTGATGGTGTCCTTAATGTGTCGGCAAACTGCCTGGACCGCCACTTGGAAACGCGTGGTGACAAGGTCGCGTTGATCTGGGAAGGCGACGAGCCCGGCAACACCCACAAGATGACCTATCGCCAGTTGCACGCCGCGGTCTGCAAGTTCGCAAACGTGCTGAAGAAGATGGGTGTAAAAAAGGGCGATCGCGTCACGATCTACATGCCGATGATTCTCGAAGCCACATATGCGATGCTGGCGTGCACGCGAATTGGCGCAGTACATTCCATCGTGTTCGGGGGCTTCAGCCCCGAGGCATTGTCAGGGCGAATTACCGATTGCGACTCGAAATTCCTCATCACAGCCGATGAAGGCGTGCGGGGTGGTCGCCGTGTGCCGTTGAAGGTAAACGCCGACAAGGCCGCCGAGATTGCCGGAGGTGTGGTTGAGAAGATGTTGGTCGTGAAGCGCACAGGCGCTGAGGTCAACATGGAGGCGGGGCGGGACTATTGGCTGCACGAGGCTGCCGAGGGTATCTCCGCCGACTGCCCGCCCGAACCGATGAATGCCGAAGATCCTCTTTTCATCCTCTACACGTCTGGCTCGACGGGGCAGCCTAAAGGCGTGATGCACACCACTGGCGGTTATCTTGTCTGGGCGTCAATGACGCACGAGTATGTATTTGACCTCAAGGAAGATGACGTGTTCTGGTGTTCGGCAGATGTGGGTTGGGTAACCGGGCACACATATATCGTGTACGGACCTCTGGCAAATGGCGCAACAAGTCTCGTCTTTGAAGGTGTGCCGACCTATCCGGATGCTTCGCGGTTCTGGCAGGTGTGCGACGAGCAGAACGTTACCATCTTCTACACCGCGCCAACCGCTATTCGCGCACTGATGCGCGAAGGCGAAGAGCCAGTGAACAAGACATCGCGCAAGTCGATCCGTTTGCTGGGCACAGTTGGCGAACCGATCAATCCGGAAGCATGGGAATGGTATTTCCACGTCGTAGGTGAAGCGCGGTGTCCGATCGTCGACACTTGGTGGCAGACCGAGACAGGCGGTACCATGATTGTTCCGTTGCCGGGCACGACCGAAATGAAGCCGGGCGCCGGCAGTCATCCTTTCTTTGGCGTGAAGCCAGTGCTGGTGGACGCGGACGGTAACGAATTGGAAGGCGCGGCCGACGGCAATCTGCTGATCACGGATAGTTGGCCGGGACAAATGAGAACGGTCTACGGCGATCATCAGCGATTCATCGACACGTATTTTACGGCCTATCCCGGCACGTATTTTACCGGTGATGGCTGCCGCCGCGACGAGGATGGCTTCTACTGGATCACCGGCCGCGTTGATGACGTGATCAATGTCTCCGGTCATCGCATGGGTACCGCTGAAGTCGAAAGCGCACTGGTCAGCCATGATGCTGTCGCAGAGGCCGCTGTGGTTGGCTATCCGCATGATGTGAAGGGGCAGGGCATATATGCCTATGTCACATTGCGTCAGGGCGTCGAAGTGGATGATGCGCTGGTCAAGAATCTGATCCAGCATGTGCGCCAGGAAATCGGTCCGATTGCGAGCCCTGACCTTATCCAGATCGCGCCCGGTCTGCCTAAGACACGGTCTGGCAAGATCATGCGCCGCATCCTGCGCAAGATTGCCGAGAACGAGTATTCAAATCTTGGCGACACATCGACATTGGCAGAACCGGAAGTTGTCGATGATCTGATCGATAACCGAAAGAACCGGTAACGACCTAGATCGCGGGAAGATCAACAATGAACCGCGCGCCCCCTTCTGCGCGGTTTTCAGCCCAGACCTTGCCGCGATGGGTCGTGACTATCTGTTGTACGATTGAGAGTCCCAGGCCGGAATTGTTGCCAAAAGCTGTTCCAGCCGGGCGGTCCGTATAGAAACGGCTGAAGATCTTTTCCAGTTTGTCTTCAGGTATACCCGGGCCGCTATCCTCGATCATGATCCGCGCGATGGTTTGCGGGCCATCATTCGATTGGTCGACAATCACATTGACCTCTGCGCCAGGGGGCGAGAAAGAGCGCGCATTGTCTACCAGATTGCGAACAACTTGGCCGAGCGGACCATCGCGCCCGCGGACAAGCAGGCGTGCACCCATCGTATCATCTCGGAAATGAACCGATACTGATCGCTCCTCGCGGCTGAAGGCTTCATAGGTCTGCACGACATCGTGGACGAATCCGGCAATGTCCATTTGCTCCGTCGGCACCCGCGTCATTTCCGCTTCGATACGGGATGCGTTTGAAATATCTGTAATCAGACGGTCCAGTCGCTTCACATCCTGGGCGATGACTTGCCGCAGGCGTTCAAGCGCGACCGGATCATCCTGCACCCGGTCAGCGGTTTCGACGGCCGAGCGGATAGAGGTGAGGGGGTTCTTCAGCTCATGGGCCACATCAGCAGCGAATTGTTCATTTGCTTCAATCCGTTCGAGCAATGCTTCGGTCATGCTTTGCATGGAGGCGGCCAGGTTGCCGATCTCGTCCTTGCGATTGGTCAGGGCCGGAATGTCGATCCGATCAGAAGCGCCGGCCCGGATACGGTCTGCTGCAACCGATAGACGGCGCAGTGGGCGGGCAATACCAAGAGTCAGCAGGACCGATGTGACGAAAGCGACAAGAACTGCGACCCCGATGAAGGGGATGAGTGCAGCGCGTTCGGAGCGAATGATCTCATCAATATCATTCGATTCCAGTGTCAGGACACCCACGACAGCAGACACACGCTGGATCGGCATGGAAACGGAAATGATCCGCTGGCCCCGGTCTGAAAAGCGCTGACTGGCCGCTTCCTGACCGCGCACGGCGATCTCGAATTCTTCCTCAAAGCTCTGAGCGACGAGCGCATCAGAACTGCGCCGGGGCATGATCGGGCCGAGCGTACGGCTTGCCCATTCCGACAGATTGGCACCTAGCCTGGCAAAACTGCTGGGCTCCTGTAGCGGCGGCAGGGCGTCAATGTCGACCCGCTCTGAAAGATAGAAGCTGTCGCCAACAAGTTCGCCATCGGGTGAATAGATACGTGCGCGAACCCGTTCGGGCAGGTTAAGGCGCACGATCGTCTGGCGCGCGGCTTCATCATCGAGCATGGGGGCAGGCGTGGTTGCATCGTCGCCAAGCAAGCTGGTAAAAATCTGAGCTTGCGCAACAAGATCCTGCTTCTTGGAGACAACAAAACCGGCACGCATTTCGTTAAGAACCATCGCGCCGATAATGAGGATGGCCAGTCCCGCAAGATTGGACGCGAAAATCAGACGCGCGATGCGTGAGCCGAAGATCTTCGACCCGTGGCGCGCAATCGCCTTTCGCCTGATTTTCCTGTCCGTCATACGGGATTCTACCTGCCTGAGATCAGGCGTCGGCAGCCACTTTCATGCTGACAATCTTGTCAGGGTTCCGCGGTGGCTCTCCCTTGGCCAATTGGTCGATTACGTCCATACCCTCGCTGACCTGACCCCAGACCGTATATTGGCGGTTCAGGAAGCTGGCATCGTCAAAGCAGATGAAAAATTGGCTGTTTGCCGAGTTCGGGGCCGATGTGCGGGCCATGGAACATGTGCCGCGGACATGGGGTTCGGCATTGAATTCTGCCTTCAGGTCCGGCTTGGAAGAACCGCCCATGCCGGTGCCTTGTGGACAACCGACTTGCGCCATGAATCCATCAATCACGCGGTGAAAGACGATGCCGTCGTAAAAGCCTTCGCGGGCCAGCTCCTTGATGCGTTCGACATGGCCGGGGGCCAGGTCGGGACGCAGGTCGATTTTTACCGAGCCTTTGGAGGTTTCGAGGAGAAGCGTATTTTCCGGGTCTGCCATGAAGTTATCCTATTGCTTGTGTTAGTCTCGTGTCTGGCTATTGAATGATGGAGGGAACGGCAAGTGGGCGGCGCATTTTACTGCCCCGCATTGCCGCAGGAGTGTCCGCATGATTGCACCGTTCATTTCACCTATTCTGGTGGCTGTGTTGTTCGTTCTCGGCTGTCTGCACCTGCTGTGGGCGTTTGGCAGCAATTTCCCGTGTGCGAATGAGCAGGCACTTGCCCGCGCGGTCGTGGGCCGTCGGGGTATAACCAAGATGCCGTCGGCATTTTCCTGCTTCATGGTAGCGCTTTGCCTGTTTGCGGCCGCCGTCCTGGCAGCTTGGCTGGGCGGGTATTTTTCTCTGCCTTTGCCGTCTGTCATCCAGAAAGGTGTGTTGGTCCTGGCAGGACTGGGAGCAGGGACGGTGTTTCTTGGGCGGGGTATCATCGGCGTCCTGCCAGCGTTCGAGCGCTCGTCGCCTGAATCGCCTTTTCTAACACTTAACCGACGTGTGTATTCGCCGTTGAGCTTCCTGATCGGGCTGGGATTCATTTTACTTGTCCTGAGCTTGCCGAATTGGAGCTGGCGCCTCGGGATCGCTTAGGACTGTCCAGTTCGTTGATATGGTGGGCAGCGGACAGGCCGTCTTCACCGGGCGCCAACATCATTTGGGCGAAGGCGAAATGATTCAGATCGGCGACGATGCGCGTATCGGCGGACGACAATCTTCGGCGCAGCGTGCCGCCGAACCATTGCCCCATCTCCTTCACCTGGTCCGATCGATTCGGATGACTTGGCCTTGCATCAACATGGATGATCCGACGGGCGTTGCGTGGAGTCGGAGGGGGATTCAGCCGGGATTTGGGAACTGGATCAACGCAGACAAGCAAATCTACCCGGCGCGGTTGGAGCGCCTTCAATACACGAAGCGCTGTATCGCCGCCCCAACTATGTCCGACCAGTATCAACGTGCGGCCGGCATCGGCGTGCTGACGGGCCAGATTGAGAATGCGCCGCAACGCGTAATGCGGAAAATAGTGCGCATCATGATGGGCCTCATGCGCAAAGTCACGTTGCCGCGCTTCCGCATAAGCGGCCACGAGACGGGTGCGGGTATCGCCCGCCCCGCCGATATAGATCTCCGAAGTGCCGCGCCTATTCAGTGTAGCGGTAGCCGACGCCATACAGGGTCTCGATCGCATCGAATTCGTCGGTCACTTCGCGGAACTTCTTGCGAAGCCGCTTGATGTGGCTGTCGATGGTGCGATCGTCGACGTAGATCTGATCATCATAGGCGGCGTCCATCAGTTGGTCGCGGCTTTTGACATAGCCAGGGCGCTGGGCGAGCGCTTGCAGGATCAGAAATTCGGTGACGGTCAGGCGGACCGGATGTCCATCCCACGTACAGGCGTGACGGTTCGGATCAAGCGTCAACTTGCCACGCACGATTGGCTTCTGGTCACCTTCTTCAGATCCGGCCACGCCGCCGCGGGCACGCCGGAGCACGGCTTTGACGCGTTCCGCTAGCAGGCGATTGGAGCAGGGTTTGCGCACGAAATCGTCGGCGCCAATATTGAAGCCGATAACTTCGTCGATTTCCTCGTCTTTTGACGTCAGAAAGATGACTGGCAATTCGGAGGTCTGGCGCAGGCGACGCAGCAATTCCATACCGTCCATACGGGGCATTTTCACGTCCAGTATAGCGATGTCGGGCGGCGTCTCCGTTAATGCCGGGAGAGCCGTCTCACCATCATGGTAGGTGCGCACATCATAGCCCTCGGCCTCGAAGAAGATCTTCAGGGACGCAACGATATTCTCGTCATCATCCACCAGCGCCAATGTCGTCATCGCTCTATCCTTCTCAACCAACCCATATCCGTGAACGGGATCCGGTCTTCTTGCACTACGGTGTTCAAACATGGTTCGCGTCACGGCAAAAGCCCTCCTTCAATGCAATTGCAATGAAATCAAGGGATCAAGGCGAGCGAAGGCTCACATTACGGCATTTTAAGGGAGATTGGCTCCATTGGTTGTCGGCGTTTTTGGGGCGGGCGGCATGCATTGCACCAGAAAGGTGTTCATCGCGACGAGCAAATCTGTGTTTGTATCATCGCTGTAAATCTGGTGGCCGGTATGATCCAGCAAGAGTATTTGAGCCTGTCTCCCAGCCTGTACCGCAGCATCATAGAACGCAGTGGTCTGATCCATGTGAACGATTTCGTCATCCGTCCCATGAATCAGGAACACGGGTGCCTTGAGATATTCAATGTAGGATATTGGAGACCGATGCCACAATTCGGTCTCATCATCGCGTCCATTGTTCATGCGTTGTGTCCAGATATTCCGAACGAAAGCGTCCACTGCGTCTGAGGGGTCGTACTGACGTAGCATGCGCGGAAGATCACTCACCCCTGCATAACTTATCGCGCATTGGTAGGCATCGGGAGTCATGGTTGCGGCTGCCAGTGCAGCGTAGCCGCCATAGGACGCGCCCACGATGCTTCTTGGCTGGTCTGGACTCACCAGCCCGGCTTGTTCGAGGGCGTGTACTCCGTCCGCAATGTCTTGTTGCATCGCTCTACCCCACTCGCCGTGCCCCAGACGCTCAAATGTTTGGCCGAAGCCACCAGAGCCGCGAAACTGGGGTTGAAAGACTGCGTATCCGCGATGCGCAAAATACTGGGCCCATCCGTCCCAATCCATCACGTCTCGAGACACAGGACCGCCGTGAGGCATGACGATTAGCGGAGCGTGACCTGGTGAACGTGTGGAGGGTGTGAAATATCCCCGCAATGCAAGGCCTTCAGAAGTCTGGTAATCAACCCGTCGCGGCATTGATGTCGTACTGAGATCGATATGAGGCCGCGCGTCTGAAATCTTGCGAAGTCTTTTCAGGTCATTGCGCAAAACATAATATGCTCCCGGATTGATTGGGGAGCTGACATATATCACCCAAGCCTGCCCATGCAGACTCATGTCGAATACGGACCAGTTGGCTTCATCAGGAAGCGCAGAGTCGATTGCTCGTCCCAGTTTGGCATCTTCTGGTGTGAACCAGTGCTTTTCGAGCTTATCCTTCCAGAGTGCGGAGTAGAGCAGGTCATCAGACCCGCGTCTTTTGCGCGCGGAGCTGAGATCGTACTCGGAATCGCTGAAGAGTTGTTTGCCGAATTGACCAGTGTGGAGATCGAATTCGTAGAGGCCGGCATGCTCTGCGTCTGCGGGCCGGGACACGACGATAAATTTGTTGTTCTTCGAGGAATAGGAAACCGGATAGAATCCTTCATTGAGAGGATCGTGTTGAAATCTCAGTGTCCAGTTCCGACCGCCATCCTGGCTTGAATAGTATTGGTGAAGTCCGCCGGATTTGCTTTTTTCTATCCGCATTACGGGACGCATCGAGTCATCCAGAAGCCATGTTAGGGTTCGCGAATTCGCTGTATCCAGCAAACGCTGCCTGCCTGTGTCCACATTGATGGAAACAAGCTCAACAGATGCTTTTTTGTGTATGGCCAGAGTGACTTCGCGACGTTCTGCATCGCTCGCAATGAGCTTTGGTGAATCGAGCTCCTTGTCGAGGTTTCTCTTTCTGCTGGCTGCGAGGACTTTCTTTTCACCCGTTTCGGGGTTGATGGTCAGAAATACTGAGCGTGATTTGAACTTGTCTCCGGAAACGGTGAACTCGACGGCGCTCGACAGAATAGTGTCATCGAATGGCCATGATACCCAATCATATAGCCAGTTCACGGATTTACTGTAATACGTGTAGGTCTGCTTGATCTCTAATCGAGTGTCGCCGGTGGCGCTGTCCTCAACCATGATCTCGTCCCACCCGAACTTCTGGACGATATCATCCTGGTGGCCCGTCTTCAAAAGAACGAGCGCTGTGCCGTCCGGAGAGACGGCAATGTCGCGCAATTCCGCTTTTCCAACATATGCAGCTGGATAGTCAGCGAAAACATTCGCGCTGCAAGCAAATGAAAGCACAAAACATACTAAGAGCTTGAATAGTATTGGATGCATTCCCGGCCTTCTTCTTTAGTGAATCGTCTCAAGGCTAAGGTCAGGAATGCAGGATTGCAATTTCAAATTGCTTCAAACTATACGAGGGGTGGAGTGATTCAAATTGCTCGTACTTAAATGGCCAGCCTTTGAATGCTTAGCTGGTCATGACATGTGTCTCGCCCCAGTGTTTCAGTGCGTTGAGGATCGGACGCAGGGTTTCGCCCTTTTTGGTCAGGCTGTACTCCACCTTTGGCGGGACCACTGGATAGACCTCACGATTGACGAGGCCGGCATCTTCAAGCTCGCGTAGCTGCTTGGTTAGCATGCGTTGGGTGACGTTGCCGACATCACGTTGCAACTCGTTAAACCGTTTCACGCCGTCCAGCAGGTGAAACAGCGTGACGCCTTTCCACTTGCCGCCAATCACTTCCAATGCAGCTTCCACGGGGCAGCCGCCGGAGCAGTCATACTTTTCAAAGCGGGTCATATTCTACAGTATACTTTCTGTGCGTATAGGCCAAAATTGTGCGTACTTGTGAAATTGGTTTGTATAAATAAATCGGGGGGCGTCAACCAATTGAGCCCACATCCCGTAACGCAACCTGCTTTCCAATCACCCTTCAAGAGACCCAAGAATGGCCATGTCCCTGACTGAAATCTTACGCAAAATCCCCTTTGGCGCGTTGAGCGCGCTACTGTTCGTATCTGCTGGCGCTGGATGCGCCAGCGCGCCGGATGTTTCTCGCGGTGTGTCAGGGGCGGATATCGTCCCGGTCTCAGCGGTTGAATGGGGCCCGCTCAACCCGGCGCGGGGCGATGCAAGTCCACGGGCCGGAACGCTTTGGGGGGATCGCACCTCCGCCGGTGAATCCGGTTTCCTCGTTCAGTTCAAGGAAGGTTTCTCGTCTCCGCCCCACATTCACAACGTGACATATCGCGGGGTCGTGATTGAAGGGGTGATCCACAATGACGATCCGGGAGCGGCCGATATGTGGCTGCCGGCCGGCTCATTCTGGACCCAGCCGGCGGGTGAGGCCCATGTCACGTTGGCCGGTGATGCGTTCAACATGGCCTATGTCGAGATTGATGACGGTCCATATCTCGTAAAACCTACGGATGAGTCCTTCGATTCGGGCGAACGCCCGGTGAACCTTGATCACACCAATCTCGTTTGGCTTGATGCCTCAGACATTACCTGGATCGACCGGGACGGCGGCGCGAAAATTTCGTTTCTTTGGAACTCCCCGGAAAACAATGGCGCACAAGGCGCACTGGTCAAACTGCCGGCTGGGCAGGCCGCCCGCCTGCGCAGTAATCAAAGTGACCTGCGGGTTGTGGCGATTTCTGGCGCGCCAGAAGTGCACCTGAAGGGCAAGGCGGAATCGGCGCCCTTTGCGCCGGGAGGCTATGTCGGCCTTGAGGCCAACACAAGCGATAATCTCGCCTGCGGCGCGGACGCGGATTGCCTTTTCTATGTCCGGTCCGAAGGCGAATTCGAAATCGTCTCTGCAAAGAGCTGATCAATCCCCCTCCCGAAACTTTCCATTTTTCCAAGTATCAAAGGACCCTCCCATGAAACATGATATCACTCACTACGCCAAGGCCCGTTACACGACGAAGGCCTACGACCCCAAACGTAGGATCTCTGACGAGAATGTGGAAAAGCTGAAAGAGCTGTTGCGGTTCAGTCCATCAAGCACGAATATCCAGCCTTGGCATTTCATTCTCGCCTCAACACCGGAAGGCAAGGCGCGCGTTGCCAAGGCAACAGAGAAGTACCCCTTCAACCGCCCCTCGATCCTGAACGCTTCGCATGTCGTGGTGTTTGCCAGCCGCCTTGCCGTGGATGAAGACTATCTCCAGCATGTGCTGGAACAGGAAGACAAAGACGGTCGCTTCGATGTGGACAAAGACACGCACAAGCCCGCCATGCACGGTGGCCGGTCAATGTTCGTGAACCTCCATAAGCAGGACTTGAAGGATGTCCAGCACTGGATGGATAAGCAGGTCTATCTGAATATTGGCCAGTTCATGTTGGGCGCAGCCACCTTGGGCATAGACTCCACGCCGATGGAAGGCATTGAAACGGCAGTGCTCGACGCCGAGTTCGGCCTGCGCGAGAGGGGCTTCTCCTCGCTCGTTGTTGTGCCGCTCGGATATCACGATCCTGAGCAGGACTATAACGCCTCGCTCCCGAAGTCCCGCCTTCCATATCCGGATATTCTGACAGAGGTCTGACCTGTTCGCCGTCCCGGTTGCTCACCCGCGCCGGGGCGGCGACGCAACTTTATTGGTCGTGCATTGATATAAGCCTGTAGGTTCGCAATGATCCATCCTCGTTTCGTTTCATGATGCGGATGCCCTTGCCGATGGAGACGCCGGAATTATCCAATGAGTCCCAGCGCAGATTGTAGGATATCAGTGACATTGCGTAAGGTGCGGTGCCTTCTATTCTGTGTGACGCCGTTTTTATATAGTCAAAACTGGGCCAGCCAGACGTATAGTCTTCAAGGAATTCCTTGATGGCCTCCTGCCCAACTCTCGGTCCACTGTCATGTGGGTACATAACGGCATCTTCTGAGTAGACATGGTAGAGAATGTCGGATTGCTGTCTTATCATCGCAGCATCATTGTACAGGTTGACGGCGAGGTGATCGAACGCCGCGCCGGAATCGACTGGGACTGATGGCGTGAAGGCCAGATGTATGCCAGACAGAGTGTCGAACATCGTGGTTTCCCGGATTTCCGTGTACACGCTGTCGAAATTCCAAGCTTGTGCGATCAGCACATAATCGCCAGCCGCACTTTCTTCCCAGACATCGAAGTAGTGCCCGGATACTTCCTTCGCCTCAGCGGACTGCGCTGCAGTATAGTTCAGAGTGAACGCGCCGATGTCCACTTTTAGCATGTCGATCGGAATTGTCTCGGTGAGGGTTTTGTCAAACAAATTGATGTCGATGCCGTCAAACAGCGTCTTGTAGTACAGGGCCGCATGGTCCGGTCCGGTCATTGTCTTCTGGTATTCCGGCATGATCCGGACTTCAGGTCCGAACACTGTGGTTATTGCGGACAAGTCCTCACTTTTCACTGCGCGCTCAATCTGAGCCCTGAGTTTGGATAAATCCACCTCCGCTGTCGCTGCGCCCCCCATGCATGCTGCGATCATTCCGACTATGATGCTGCGAACCATGTTTTGCTTCCCGTCTGACGGGAACGCTAACATAGAGGAGAGGCCCTAAGTGTGAAAACTTGTTTATGTTCTTTAGTGCGCCTCGGCCCAGTTGCTGGCGGCGCGCGCGTCGACAACCAAGGGTACAGATAGCTGAAGTGACGGTCCGGCGGCTCCCTGCATGGTGGTCTTCACGGTTTCGATCAATTTGTCGGCCTCGGCTTCCGGGCATTCAAAGACGAGTTCATCATGGACCTGAAGCAGCATACGCGCAGACAGGCTTGCTTTGGCCAGTACATCTGGCATGCGGATCATGGCGCGTTTGATGATGTCGGCAGCGGATCCCTGAATGGGCGCGTTGATGGCCTGGCGCTCAGCAAAGGAGCGCTGTGGTCCTTTGGACTTGATACCAGAGAGATTGATTTTCCGTCCGTAGGCGGTGGTAACGTATCCATGCTCCTTGGCGAAAGCTTTGGTCTCGTCCATGTATGCGCGGATTCCGGGGAAGCGTTTGAAATAGGTTTTTATGTACTCGCTGGCTTCGCTCTGGGGAATGCCCAGCTGGCGTGCGAGGCCGAAGCCGGAAATGCCGTATATGATACCAAAATTGATCGCCTTTGCCTGACGGCGGACCATGGGGTCCATGCCTTCGATAGGCACATCAAACATTTCGCTGGCCGTCAGGGCATGGATGTCGAGGCCTTCCTTGAAGGCGTCCTTCAGCGCATCAATATCGGCTATATGCGCCAGGATACGTAACTCGATCTGGCTGTAGTCCGCGCTGACCAGAACATTGCCCTTTTCGGCGACAAAGGCTTCGCGGATCTTGCGGCCCTCCTCGGTGCGAACGGGAATGTTTTGAAGGTTCGGATCTGTGGAGGACAGGCGACCAGTTTGGGCAACCGCCATCGAGTAACTGGTATGCACGCGCCCTGTGTCGGGATTGATCGCCGCTTGCAGTGCTTCGGTATAGGTCGACCGGAGCTTGGAGAGGGTTCGCCAGTCGACGATCGTGCGGGGCAGGCCATGGCCTTCTGCAGCGAGCCCTTCGAGCACGTCGGCGTCCGTCTGCCATGCGCCAGTCTTGGTCTTCTTGCCGCCCTCAAGACCCATCTCGTCGAACAGGATTTCCCCGAGCTGTTTCGGGCTGCCGATATTGAATTCGCGGCCAGCCTGTTCATACGCTTCGGCCTCAAGCGCAGCCATGCGTTGGGAAAAATCGGATGACAGGCGCGAGAGGTGATCGCGGTCGACCTTGATCCCCTCCTGCTCCATATGGGCGAGGACGGGGACGAGCGGGCGTTCCAGCGTTTCGTAAACCGTCATGACCTTTTCCGTGCGCAGCTGGGGCTTGAAAACCTGCCACAGGCGCAGGGTGATGTCGGCATCCTCGGCGGCGTATTCTGTCGCCTTGTCCAGCGCGATCCGATCGAACGTCACCTGCGACTTGCCCGTTCCGGCAATCTCCTTGAACGGAATAGTGTTGTGCTGCAGGTATCGCTCCGACAGCGTGTCCATGCCGTGATTGTGCTTGCCCGCATTCAATACGTAAGACAGCAACATCGTGTCATCAATCGGCGCGACATCGATGTTGTGAGTGGCGAAGACCGAGAGGTCGTACTTGATATTCTGCCCGATCTTCAGGATCGCCGGATCTTCGAGCATCGGTTTCAGAGCGCGCAGTGCATCCTGCATGCGGATCTGCCGTGGCGGATCTGCGCCAAACATGTCTCCGTCGCCCGCATTGTCTGGATCGACATGCGCGAGCGGGATGTAGCAGGCTTCATTCGGTGCGAGCGCCAAGGATACGCCGACAAGGTTGGCCGCGATGGAATCGAGGCTGTCGGTCTCGGTGTCAACTGCAACATAGCCCTGTTTGGTGGCGCGTGTGATCCACTCTTCCAGCTCTTCGAAATCGCGGATGCAGATGTATTTGCTGCGGTCGATCGGATCTTCTGCGGGCTGGGCGGACTCCAAGGTACCTTCGAGTTCCATCATTTCCCGCACGCGCCGCGTGATGGTGCGGAATTCCATTTCTTCCAGGAAATTGATCAGCGTGTCTGGGTCCGGATCCTGCACGGCGAGGTCTTCGAGCGGTACGTCGAGCGGCACGTCGTCTTTTAGCGTCACCAATTGCTTGGATATGCGGATGAGATCGGCATTGTCGATCAGGGTCTGGCGGCGTTTTGGCTGTTTGATTTCTTCAGCGCGGGCGAGCAACGTGTCGAGGTCGCCATATTCATCCAGCAGCTGGGCCGCAGTTTTCACGCCGATTCCGGGGGCCCCGGGTACATTGTCGACGCTGTCTCCGGCAAGTGACTGGATGTCGACGACCTTTTCCGGGCCGACGCCGAACTTCTCAAAGACCTGTTCACGACCCATTGTCTTATTCTTCATCGTGTCGAGCATGAGGACGGTATCGGAAACAAGTTGCATCAAGTCCTTGTCAGATGAGACGATGGTGACGCGCGCGCCTTTCGCCTCGGCCTGACGCGCATAGGTGGCGATCAGATCGTCGGCTTCGAATCCTTCCTTCTCGATGGCATGGGCCGCGAAGGCTTCGGCGGCGCGGCGCACGAGCGGGAATTGGGGGCGCAGTTCTTCCGGGGGTTCCGAGCGGTTCGCTTTGTACTGGTCGTACAGTTCATTGCGAAACGTGATGGAGGATTTGTCGAAGATGCAGGCGAAATGGGTGGGCCGCTCGTCGCCCTTCAGATCTTCCAGCAGCTTGAACAACATGTTGCAGAACCCGCTCACGGCGCCGATTGGCAAATCATCGCTGGCCCGGGTCAGAGGGGGAAGGGCGTGGAAAGCGCGAAAAATGTATGCGCTGGCATCTACCAGGTAGAGGTGGCTGTCCTTGTTGACGGGGGCAGTGGCCATGGTTCGGGAATCCTTTGCTGGCCGAATGTGTAGCCCGTGTCATGCGCGACGTCACCCATCCGGAAGGGGGTATTGCACCCTCACCTATAGGGATTTGCCGAATGCGCCGTCGCAGCGTAAACTTGCGCGTACAATTCTGGGAGGGAAGCATGAGTGAAACACTGGAACCACAAGCCGCCGGTACGCCTTGGCATCTCTGGGTCGTGGGTATTCTTGCGGTACTGTGGAACGGATTTGGCGCGTTTGATTACACCGCCACAGTGACCCATTGGGCGCCGTATATGTCGAACTTCACGGAAGAGCAGCGAGCCTTTTTCTATTCGTTTCCAGTCTGGCAGTATGTCATCTGGGCATTCGGCGTCTGGGGCGCGTTGATCGGATCCATTCTGCTCCTGTTGCGCAGCCGGTTTGCCGTTTGGGCGTTCTTGATATCGCTGCTGGCCGCGCTCGCATCCATGGTTCATGGGATGTCGCTGAAAGATGTTCCGGAAGGAGCTTCAAATCCCGCGTTTGCGGCAGTCATCATCCTGATTGGTGCCTTGTTGCTTGCATATGCGTGGCGGATGACGAGACGCGGAGTCTTGCGCTAGCCGGAATTCGACCTAGCCTCCCGGTCAAGACATGGGAGGATAAAAATGACTGAGATGAACAAGAGCTGGGTTTTGCGTCAGCGGCCTGTAGGTGACCTGAAGGAGGGAGACCTCGAACTGGTCGAGTCTCCGCTTGTGCCGTTGGAAGATGGTGAAGTGCGAACCCGCCTGATTTACCTGTCCCTCGACCCGACCAATCGCATCTGGATGAGCGATGTGGATGGTTATCTGCCGCCCGTCGGCATCGGGGATGCCATGCGTGGCGGCGGTCTGGCCGTGGTCACCGAAAGCCGTTTTGACGGGCTGAAGGAAGGAGACATCGTAAACACGGGTCTCGGTACCTGGTCGCTCTATTCGAATCTGCCCGGAAGTTCGCTGAACGCACTGCCGCGCCTGCCAGGTGTGCCGCTGACCGCCTATATGGGGCCGCTCGGCGCAACTGGCATGACGGCCTATTTCGGACTGATGGATATTGCGAAGCCAAAGGCTGGCGAGACGGTGGTCGTCTCTGCGGCGGCCGGCGCAGTCGGCTCCATGGTGGGACAGATTGCAAAGATCCAAGGCTGCCGGGTTGTTGGCATCGCGGGCAGTGACGAGAAATGCAAATGGCTGACCGAGGTGGCCGGCTTCGATGCTGCGATAAACTACAAGACGGAAGACGTTGGGGCAGCGCTCGACAAGCACTGTCCGAAGGGAATCGACGTCAATTTCGAGAATGTGGGCGGCAAAATCATGGATGAAGTGATTGCGCGTCTGAATGATTTCTCGCGCATGCCGCTATGCGGACTGATCAGCACCTATAATGCAACTGACCCCGTGCCGGGGCCGTACAATTTCTCGAACCTGTTGATGCGCCGGACTTTGCTGAAAGGGTTCATCGTGATCGATTACTTCCCGCGGTTTCCGGAAGGCATTCAGCAGATGGCGCAATGGTTGATGGCCGGCAAGATTAAGTTCGAGGCGGACATTGTCGATGGTCTGGAAAATGCACCAGCCAGCTTGTCGCGTCTCTTCGAAGGCAAGAATCTAGGCAAACTGATGGTCCAGGTCAGCGAGCCACCAGCTGCCTGAGTTAACCTAAGTTCAGGTGGCGTTCAGCTTGCCCCTGTATGTCTGACTGCAGACGGGGCTGGGATTGAGGGACGCAGGCTTGTCGGGTGTAGGAGGAATTCGGCGCGTGTCGCTGGATTCCTCTACAGGACCAGCGGAGCGATCCAGTAGCCTACCGCAGCGATGATCACGATACCTGCCAGATTGATGTAGAAGCCCTTGCGGATCATCTGCTGGATGGTGATGTGGCCCGTGCCATAGACGATGGCGTTTGGTGCGGTGGCAACCGGCAGCATGAAGGCACAGGACGCTGCCACGGCGGCCGGGCCGAGCAGGCTTTCCGGAGCTGTGCCGAGCGCAACAGCGAGCGAACCCAGTACGGGTGCAAGCGTGGTCATTGTGGCCACGTTTGAGGTGACTTCCGTCAGGAAGATGACCAGAGCAACCACAATAACGATGAAGATTAGCGGCGGGAGCACGTCCAGAACACGCAGATTCTCGCCGATCCATTCCGACAGTCCGGTGCGCGAAATGGCCTTGCCCATTGCGATGCCGCCACCAAACAGGAGCAACACGCCCCACGGAATTTGTTCAGCTTCCTGCCAGTTGAGCAGGCCACGATCTTCACCGCCGCCCGCCGGGACCAGAAACATGAGTACCCCGCCGAAGATCGCGATCATCATGTCGACTTCCGCGCCACCATAATTCGCGAGCAACTCTATTCCAGACGCTTCGAGGAATAGCTGAAGTGGCAGTCTGAGCAGCCATAGGGTGGCTGTGATCCCGAAAACGATTGCGACGCGGGTTTCTTGGACGGTCATTTTGCCAATGCCGATAAGCTGGGATTTGACGTGAGCTGACACAGCTTCTGCATTTTCGGAGCGGACCGGCATACCGCGTGTGACATTCCACCATGCGACCGGCAATAATAGCGCCATGGCCGGCAGGCCAAAGGCCATCCATTGTGCGAACCCGATATGAGCACCCGCTTCGGTCTGCAACCAGCTGATTGCAATCAGATTGGTCGGCGTGCCGATCGGGGTGGCGACCCCACCGATGGATGCCGCGTAGCAAACACCGAGCAGGAGTGCCGTGGTGAAGTGTTTCGAAACATTCCCAAGCACAGCGCTGGCTGAGATGGCGATGGGGACCATCATCAATGTCGAGGCCGTATTGGATATCCACATCGACAGGACGGCCGTTGCGAGCATGAAGCCGAAGACAATAGCGCCGGGCGACGTGCCCACCCGGCTGATGACGTTGAGTGCAATCCGCTGGTGCAGGTTCCAGCGTTCAATGCCGAGGGCAACGATGAAGCCGCCGAGCAACAGGATGACAATATGGTTGGCATAATCACTGCCCGTCTGGGCTGGTGAGCCCGCTCCAACGAGCGGCAGAACAAAAAGCGGCAACAGAGAGGTGGCAGGTATGGGAATAGCCTCGGTGGCCCACCAGACCGCCATAAGCGCCATCAGAGCTCCCGTGCCCCAGGCCGCATGGTTGAGGCCTTCCGGTGGGCCGAACAGCAACATGAGCGCGGCCAGGGCAGGGCCCAGCATCAATCCGATTTTGCGAGCCCCCAATTCCACGCTCTTATTCCCCCATAGCCTCAAACCCTGCCCGGAGATCGGCAATCAGGTCATCTACGGTCTCCAAACCGACATGTATGCGGAGCAGAGGGCCGACCTTTTGGTCAATCCAGTGGCCTTTTGATCGTTTCAGTTGCGGGTCGCACGGGATGATCAGGCTTTCAAAGCCACCCCAGGAAAAGCCCATCGAAAACAATTCCAATGCGTCAAAGAAGCGTTTCAGGCCTTCTGGGCTGACCGTGTTGAGAATGACGGAAAACAGGCCGTTTGAGCCAGTGAAGTCGCGCTTCCAGATGACATGGTCCGGATGCTGTTCGAGTGCCGGGTGCAGGACTTGACAGACTTCCGGGCGTTCAGACAACCAATTCGCGATCCTGAGGCCAGCGGCCTCGTGCGCATCCATGCGCGTCTTCAGGCTGCGCAAGCCGCGCAAGGCCGTGTAAGCATCGTCCGGACCCAAGCTGATGCCCCAATCATCTCCGCAGTCGATAATGTCTTGCGCCACGCGCTTGTCGCGGCTCATGACAGCGCCGCCAAACACGTCCGCATGGCCAACCGCATATTTTGTCAACGCCTGGACAGAGATGTCCACGCCGAGGTCCAGTGGCTTGTGCAGAATTCCAGCGCCCCATGTATTATCGAGAATGGTGCGAATACCACGCTGCTGCGCCACGTCCACGATGGCAGGCGTATCGCTGATCTCGAAGGTGAGTGAGCCCGGAGATTCCAGGTAAATTACGCGCGTGTTGGGTTTGATCAGGTTAGAAATGGTTGCGCCACATCGCGGATCGAAGCGCGTCGCCTCTACCCCCATTTTTTCCAATCGACGATCAAGATAGCGCGCGGTGGGGCCATAGGCGGAGTCGGTGAAAAGGATGTGATCCCCGGCTTTTACCTGGCTGCCGATGGCAAGCGCGCAGGCCTGTAATCCGTTCGAGGTCAGTTTTGCGAAGGTCGCATTCTCAAGTACGCAAAGTGCGTCTTCAAGTTCACGATGAACCGCCAGGCCCATACGGCCGTAGCCGGGCTTCGCGCCATAGAGGTCTGAGGATGTATCAAACAGGAGTGTGGACGCCCGCTCGATTGGCGGATTGACTGTCTTCTGGGCCAACCGGCGGCCACGCGTATGGATGAGACGTGTCGCAGTGTCCTTTGTCATGCTGTGCCAGTGGCGACGGGACGGGATGCGTCAGACGCCCATTCCGCCCACGATCCATCATAGACCGCGACGTCCCAATTACCGAGTCGGGCCAGCGCGAGTGCCGTGACAGCGGCAGACACGCCAGACCCGCAGGTCGCGATTGTGGGCGCGAGGGGATTTGGAAACAGTTTGCCAAGTTCCTCGGCGGATTTCATCCTGCCGTCTTCCGTGCGGAGTTCGCCGGAGGGCAGGCAAATGCTGCCAGGGATGTGACCGGAGGGAAGCCCCTCTCTCGGTTCGGGAGCCTCGCCGGAGAAACGCTCGGCCGAGCGGGAGTCTATGATGTTGTGGGAGCTGTTCGCAGATGCTGCAAGCATTTGGTCTGAATCCTTCAGCAGATCGGACCGGACGCGCGCTGTGAAATGGCGTTCGACGGCCACCGGTGGCAGGTCCTCGGTCTCGCCACCAGCATCCGTCCAGGCCTTGAGCCCACCATCAAGTACTTTTACGTCGCGTTGGCCCATTACGCGCAACATCCACCATACGCGAGCCGAGGCGAAGAAGTTGAACTGGTCATAGACGATGATCCGGTTGCCGTCTCCCAGGCCGAGCTTGCGCGCACGCGACGAGAACATGACGGGATCGGGCAGCATGTGCGGCAGATCGGTTCCGCCTGCCTTGATGGCGTCGATGTCGAAATAGACGGCGCCGGGAATGTGTCCTTCAGCCCATGCCTGGCGCCCCGTCTTCTCGGGATTGAGGAAGGGAGGGAACCAGGTTGCGTCCACGACCCGGACGTCTGGCGCAGAGATATGTTCTTTCAGCCATTCGGCTGTGACAAGCGGGTCTCCGGATTCCATAATTCAAGCCTCCATCCATGCGGGAACCGGCAGATCCTTCGATCTCAGGAAATCGGGATTGTAGAGTTTCGACTGGTATCGGTTGCCATAGTCGCAGAGCACCGTGACGATTGTGTGCCCGGGCCCCAGATCCTTCGCCATCTGAACGGCCCCGGCGACATTTATTCCCGCGGAGCCGCCAAGACACAGACCCTCATTTTGAACGAGGCCGAAAAGGATGTTGAGCGCTTCCTCATCCGTACAGCGATAAGCGCGATCCACGTCAATACCTTCAAGATTGGCTGTGATGCGACCTTGTCCGATGCCTTCAGTGATTGAGGTGCCTTCGGATTTCAACTCACCGTTCTTGTAGTATTCATACATCGCAGCCCCGCCGGGATCTGCGACACCGATCTGAATGTCCTTGTTCTTTTCCTTTAGTGCGAGCGATACACCGCCGAGCGTGCCGCCAGATCCGACCGCGCAGATGAAAGCGTCAAGCTTGCCATCGGTTTGGGTCCAGATTTCCTGACCAGTGGTGTCGTAGTGGGCCTTGCGGTTCGAGATATTGTCGAACTGGTTTGCCCAGATCGCGCCGTTTGGTTCCGACTTGGCAAGGTCTTCGGCCAGGCGCTTCGAGAAGTGCTGGTAGTTGTTTGGGTTCTTGTAGGGGACCGCATCGACCTCGATCAGCTCTGCGCCGAGTAGGCGGATTGCATCCTTTTTCTCCTGGCTTTGCGTGCGTGGCATCACGATGACCACGCGGTAGCCGAGTGCTGCGCCGACCAATGCGAGCCCGATGCCGGTGTTTCCAGCCGTTCCTTCGACAATGGTGCCGCCGGGTTTCAGCTCTCCAGCCGCTTCAGCGTCGCGAACAATGCCCAGTGCCGGTCGGTCTTTCACAGACTGCCCCGGATTGAGGAATTCGCATTTGCCGAGAATTTCGCAGCCGGTTTCGTCAGATGCCTGGTTCAGGCGAAGCAGGGGGGTGTTGCCGATAAGGTCGATCACCGAGCGATGAAACTTCATCAGATTAGGTCCGATTCTGGTCAATTTTCTTTGGGACGAAGCTAGTGCGGCGCAGAGGTTTTCACAACCGTTGTGAGTCCCACATGGCCCGTGTGATCCAATTCGTGCCGGTCTGCGTAAGAAGCATGAATAGACCAACCGAGACAGGACCGCCTGCTTGACCCACACCGACACCTATATTGCTTTCATGATGGACCATGCCGCCGGGAACCATCCGGAGTCCTTTGCTGTGGCGGGGGACCTGCACATTTCACTGAGTGAGAGGGGGGCTGAGACCGCGCATCTCTGGTCAATGATCGGCGGTGTGATGCTGGAACGATCTGACCCGATACTTGCCGACCCGGCCCAGCAGAGTTCGAGAACTGGTCGCGCCCGATGGTCAGGTCTCTCAGTTGATGAGGTCCTGTCCCAATCCTCTGGCGATTTGAGCTGGCGGCGCGGTTTCTCCGGCGTTCAATATGCATCTGCAGGCACGCCGGGGACAAAGTTCATGAAACTGGAGCCCGGTCAAAGCGCGCCGATGCATGGTCATGGTGGCCTTGAGGCAACCGTTGTCCTGTCCGGGCGTTTTACAGATGGATATGGCACATATTCTCGCGGTGACCTTGTGCTCGGTGAACCCGGCATGCGTCACAAGCCCGCTGCTGTGGGAGACGAAAGTTGTATTTGCTTTGTCGCCCATCGGCCCAACAGGTTCTGGAGTATTTTCCAATGAAGCGTTTTCTGGGAGCCATTCTGCTATCGGCCGCGCTGTTCAGCGCACCCGCAAGCGGAAAGACGTCGGATGCGAGTTGGGCACCAAGCCCGGGCGACGTGATCGAGTTTGATGTGCTGCGCAAGGGCGAGCCATTCGGCTCCCACTCCGTCA
Source organism: Hyphomonas sp. UBA4505 (assembly GCF_002388685.1). NCBI lineage: Bacteria > Pseudomonadati > Pseudomonadota > Alphaproteobacteria > Hyphomonadales > Hyphomonadaceae > Hyphomonas > Hyphomonas sp. UBA4505. Next base: position 374,479 of record NZ_DGMZ01000011.1, read on the forward strand.
AGTTTGGGCAGGATAGCCAGGGACGTCTGACTGCAACGACTGACGTGAACCTCAAAGCCGGCCTGGGGCCTATCACCGTTTTCAAGTATGAGCTCGACGCCACTGAAGTGTGGGAGGATGGACAACTCGTGTCTCTCACCGGTCAGGTTGACGATGATGGCGATGAAGGGTCGGTGAAGGCAGTGCGCAGCGGTAATGGGTTGGAGGTCGAAGGCACAGAGTACGACGGTGTTGTTGCAGGCTCAATCGTGCCTTCAAGTCATTGGAACTTTGCCGCCACGAATTCCTCAAAGCTGCTGTCGACCGGCAATGGAGAAATATTGGAGGTCACCGTATCTGAACAAGGGAATGAGACCATACGTGTGGCGGGTGAAGAGATCGAGACCACGCGGTATCTGATGGATTCTGATATTGATGTTATGCTTTGGTATGACCAAGCCGGACGTTGGATGAAGTTGGCTTTCGAAACACGCGGTCAGGATATCGAATACGTTTTGGCGAAGCTATACTGATTTCGCTACCGAATGTCGGCTCTGACACTCATTCTTGGCGATCAGCTAACGCCCGACCTGTCATCTCTTTCTGATTTCAATCCGTCCACAGATACTGTCTTGATGGCCGAAGTCATGGAAGAGGCGACCTATGTGGGCCACCACAAGAAGAAGCTCGCATTTGTGTTCTCTGCCATGCGCCACTTCGCTGAGGAGTTGGAAGCAACGGGTGTTGCGGTTCGCTATGTCAAATTAACGGATCCTGAAAATGAAGGCTCATTGCGCGGTGAAGTAGCGCGTGCGTTGGATGCCGATCCCGGCATCGACACCTTGATCATCACGAAACCCGGCGAATGGCGCCTGTTGAGCGATATGGAGGTGTGGGCCAACATCTTCGATGTAGAGGTGGAACTTCGCGACGACACGCGGTTCATCGCGACACTGAGTGAATTCTCGACATGGGCTACCCATCGCAAGCAGTTGCGGATGGAGTATTTCTATCGCGAGATGAGACAGAAGACAGGTCTGCTCATGGAGGGAGATAGCCCTGCTGGCGGCAAGTGGAATTATGATCAGGACAACCGCAAGCGGTTGCCGAAATCCGCGGTTACTCCTCAACGATGGTTCTGCCAGCCAGATCAGGTTACGCAAGACGTGCTCGATATGATCACGCACAGGTTTCCAGACAATTTCGGAGATTTGGAACCCTTCGTGTTCGGAGTCACACGTCACGATGCCGAGGCCGCTCGCGATGCTTTCATGGCGGAGATCCTGCCTGGCTTTGGAGACTACCAGGATGCCATGGCAAAGGATGAGCCGTGGATGTGGCATTCAATCCTCTCGATTTATCTGAATGTCGGTTTGTTGGATCCGTTGGATTTGTGTGAACGCGCTGAGGCGGAATGGAAATGCGGCCGTGCGCCGCTCAATGCTGTGGAAGGCTTCATTCGGCAAATCCTTGGCTGGCGCGAATACGTGCGGGGGCTCTACTGGTGGAGCGGCCCTAAGTACGCAAAGAGCAACTTTCTGAATGCGCAGAACGCGCTTCCCGATTTCTACTGGACCGGCGAAACCGATATGGCCTGTCTGGCCGATGCGCTGGGGCAGACCATTCGGCATGCTTATACCCATCATATTCAACGCCTTATGATCACGGGAAATTTTGCGCTTCTCGCGGGCATCCATCCGGACCACGTCAATGATTGGTACATGAGTGTTTATGCCGACGCGTACGAATGGGTGGAGCTGCCGAATACGCATGGAATGGCGCTCTTTGCAGACGGGGGTGTGATTGCGTCAAAGCCTTACGCTGCCAGTGCAAACTATATAAACAAGATGTCAGATTATTGCGCCGGGTGTCGTTACAATTCCAAAACCCGGACCGATGAGGACTCGTGTCCCTTCAATACGCTTTATTGGGACTTCCTGATCCGCCATTCCCAACGATTGCAGGGTAATCCCCGCATGTCATTGCTCATGAAAAATGCGATAAAAATGCCGGATCGTGAACGTGATCTGATACAGCGGCGAGCCAGAACCGTGTTGAAATCCTTGAATATTTATCCAACCAAAGATTGATGACTTACGCATCGTTACCGGTTTCAGAGAATTTTCGACGTCACACTACACTGATTTTCACCTCCGTCGCTTAGACATGCTGACAATGGTGATTCCGAGAAGTCGGATGAATTCCGGGGTGGACGCATGAAACTGTTGGCTATGAAGGATAGCGGCGATGGGCCGCTGTCCGAGATCGTTAGGGACTCGGACGACGAACGAAAGCATGAGGCGGCCTGGCGAGAAAGCCAGCTGGAAATCGTGGGCACGATCACGATTCCTCTGGTTCTGGCCAACCTCATCAATGCGTCGGTTGTCTGGCTGTCCTTCAAGGAGACGCCAGCGGACTTTGCCTTGTCTGTATGGCTCGTCTGTATCGCCGCCATATGCGCAGCGGCTTTTGTTACGAACAAGGTTCGAACCTACCGGCCCAGCGATCTTGCGATCGCGCGCAAGGTGATGAGGGAATATACGTTTGTTGCGGCGATTGCCGGACTTCTTTGGGCGTCGGTACCTATCATTGTGATGAATGTCACGGATAGCTATGGCCAGATGATTGTGGGCGTCGTTCTGGCTGGAGTCATGTTCACCGGTGCGCTCCTGATGTCGCGTCTGCCCAAGGCAGCCTTTGCCTTTATAGTTCCGATCGGACTGGGACTGGTTGCGGAAATGCAGTTTCAGCAAAATCCAAAATATCAGTATACATCTATTTTGACGTTGGCTTATGTCGCGATACTCATCCTAGCCATTCGCTGGTCGCATCGCCAGTTCGTGCTCAAAAGCATCAACGAAACGGCGGTTAGAGAGCAGTCGCATCTGATTGGGTTGCTGTTGAGGGATTTTGAGGAAAGTACGTCCGATTGGCTCTGGCAAACTGACGCCAGAGGCGTGCTCGTAGACATTCCTCTCGTGTTTGAGGGCGCTGAGCATGACAATGGTTACCTAACGCTTGGCAATCTGTTGGTCGATCAGTTCGAGGCGGACGATTCTACCAGAGTGCTCAATACCAGCCTCATGCGCCGCCAGGGCTTTCGCGATATCGCCATGAGGCTCAAAGGTTCAGAGACCGAACGCTGGTTGTCCCTTACCGGGAAGCCAATCTTCAATGATGGCAAGTTCCGAGGCTTCCGCGGGGTAGCATCGGACATCACCCAGTCCAAGGAAATAGAAGATCGTATTGCCTTTATGGCGCATTATGACGGGCTGACGGGTCTGCCAAACCGGATGAACATGCAGGAGCGACTGGAAAAGGCGCTCCGCAAACCGGATGTTGAAACAGTCCAAAGAGCGTTGGTTTGGCTCGATCTGGATAACTTCAAATGGGTGAACGATACGCTGGGCCATCCGGCGGGTGATGAGCTCTTGCAGCATGTCTCCGGTCGCCTGAACGAATTGAGCGGCGATCATGACATGGTGGCGCGGATCAGTGGTGACGAGTTCGCCATGATCGTTCAGCGTCCGACGATGGGCGACCTCGAACTCTTTTTCGACGAGATAACCGAACGCCTGAGCGAGCCCTATGACCTGTGGGGGTCGACCGCCAATTGCTCCGCGTCGGTAGGTGTCAGGATGTTCGATCCGTACACGAAAGATGCCCGCACCATGCTGAAGCATGCTGACTTGGCGCTCTATCAGGCCAAGAAGCTCGGAAAGTCCACTTGGTGCATGTTCACACCCGCGCTCGACGAACGCGCGCGAGCCCATTTGCAAGTCGAGGCCGATTTGCATTCCGCGCTGGAGCACAGCGAGTTCGAACTTCATTTCCAGCCCCAAGTTGATGCTCACACACATGATGTGGTGGGATGCGAAGCCTTGCTGCGATGGAACCACCCTGAGCGGGGCCTGGTTTATCCCGGCGACTTCATTGAGCACGCAGAAGACAATGGTCTGATTACCCGGATCGGAGACTGGGTCATTCGGGCGGCTTTGGCAGAGGCGCGTCGTCTGCCCAATCATGTCAAAGTTTCGGTGAATATCTCGCCGTTGCAAATACACTCATCCAATTTGATGACGACCATCGTGAATGCGATTGCCGCCAACAAGATCGATCCGCGACGGCTCGAGCTCGAGATCACGGAAACGGTCCTGATGTCGGACACAAATTTCACGCTCAAGCGCCTTCACAAACTGAAGGAGATCGGCGTCGGCATTGCGCTTGATGATTTCGGCACAGGCTATTCTTCTCTGTCTTATTTGCGGAGCTTTCCGTTCGACAAGATCAAGATCGACAAGAGCTTCGTGCGAGACATTGAAAGCCGATCAGACAGCCGTTCTATCACGCAAGCCACCATCGCACTGGCGCACTCACTGGGCATGCGGTGCACAGCGGAGGGTGTCGAGACGCATTTTCAAGCAGAGTTCCTGCGTGACATTGGATGCCAGGAATTGCAGGGTTTCTTCATCAGCCGGGCCAAGCCGCTCGACAAACTTCACCATATTATCGACCTTCTACCTGCCGATTTTGCATCACCCAAGCGGGAGTCGGATGTCGCGACCGCAGCCGATAATACTATCCAGTTTCCAGCGGCGAAGTCCGCCCAAGCCTGATCCCTGGATTTCAGTTTTCGTTTGAAGTGTCGGCCTCTTTTTTCTTGCGATTGTTCAACAAGCCGCCGAGCGCTTTGATCGCTACATCTTCAGCAGATGTCTCGGCAGGCGCGTCGTCCGTCGGGGCTTCTGGGTCAGGCTTCTTGATGCCAAGGAGTCCGCCGATAACATCTTCGGTGCTGCCGGAGCCTGCTGAGTTGGAGACACCAAGCTCTTCCAACACGCGGGAGCCCAACTCTGCCTTGAACGCAGAACTTACGCCGCTCAGATCTGGTGTGACTTTCGGATTCGTCCACGCGCCCGATATACGGATCGGGACTGGAATGCCGTTCAATTGCACCACGCTGCCCTGACCTTGGGCCGATTTGTCCACACTGGTCGCAAGGCGCAGGTCCATGGACTGTGCTGCCAGATTGATCTGTCCGGTCCCATCTACGCCCAGAATGGGACTCAGCAGTTTCATCACATCCACATTCGCAACGCCGTCATTGACTTTCAACACAGTGTTGAAGCTTGAAAAATCGGTCTCGGCGTTCTGCGATAAAGCTTCGCCAAAATTGAGTTCCTGAATTGAGCCTGTCGCTATGGCCTGCTTCAGAGAGGAGGCGCTTCGTACCAAGGCTGCAACATTCAAGCCTTTGACCACACCATCCGAAAGGCTCGTCGAGACCTCTCCGTCAATTGCCTGCATGATTGCGTCAATGGATGTACCAGACGACTGCGCAGAAACCTTGAATTGTCCTGTTCCTGTGAGGCTGTCGAATCCGGCCAACGTTCCGAGCAGATTTGCGACGGCAACATTCTGGCCCTGCATGTCGAAGCCGACTTTCGGTGTGGCAGGTCGGGCATCCACGGTCAGCTTGCCCAACCAAAGTCCGCTGAAGGCTTTGAATTGCGACAAATCTGCTGTCAACAATCCATCGGTCAGATCGACGTCCATGACAGCATCGGTCAATTCGACATCACCAATGGTGAGTGATCCGACCTCAAGACTGAGGTTTGCGTTCACGGATTTCAGCCCGGACAATTCGAGTGTTTCATCACTCCAAGGCTGAATTCCTTGATTGGTCTTTTCCGGATCCGGCTCTCCCATAAAGGGTGTGAGGTCGAGAGCGGGTACGCTGAGATCGCCGATAATGCGCGGTGTTGTCGCCGACACATCAATCCCCGCCTGTCCGGTGCCCCTCAATGCATCTAGCGACAGGTTCAAATTGTTGACCATGACGGACTTGAATGTGCCGTTTGCCGCACCGGAGACGGCAAAGGTCTGGAGTGTATCACCCGGGGCCAGTTCAATTGCCGCAGCGCTCAGCAAGTCACGCATTCTGTCGCTGGCGATGGAGAGGGTGCCGGCAACAGTCCCATCACCATTGAGCGAAACGGATCCCTCATATGACGCGCTCAACAAGTCACTGTCATGGGTCAATTTGAGTTCTGTAAGAGATGGTGAGTCGAGCGCGCCGGATGCCTTGCCCGCGACTTGTAGACGACCCAAGGCTGACCGTGCCGGCACATCCAACTCGAATTGCTGTGTGAGCGCGGCCAGATCTGCCACCACGGTTTCGAACGTGCCGTTCAAACTCGGCGCGTCACCAAGTTGGACGCTGCCATCATATTTGATATTTGCCAGGTCGGATGCCAGATCCAGCCGGGCCTGAGCGGGCAGATTACGGGTGAGCGCTTCGGGCGCATCCAGCCAGATGTCGACGGTGAAGGCTTGCTCCTGAAACCGGCCGCTGGCTGTCGCACTGAGAGGCTGGTCCATGCCTCGTAGAGATGCTTCCAGGTCAAGTTCGGACAATTTGTATGTTTCGCCAGATTGGTCGTCCTGAAAGGTGAGCGAAGCGTTCTTGAGGATTGCCGATTCGATTCCCGCATCGAATGAACCATTTGTCCCTTCAGGTGGTGGCGATGCTTCTTTTGAAGAGGCGAATTCCCAGTTCGTATTCCCATCGGCTTTGCGCTGAAGGAACACATCTGCATCCACGAAAGCGATTTCCTGGACATCCACGCGCCGCGACAGCAGCGGCATCCATTTGACCGAGCCGCGCAACGCACCTGCCTCAATCATGTTCGGTGTGGCAAATCCGTCGGGATTGGCAACGCTCACCTGTTCGACCGAGGCCGAGATGCGCGGAAACACGGATATTTTCACATCGCCTGCGAGCGTCACGTCACGTTGCAACGCGTTGGTCGCCGCATTCTCAATCTGGTTCTTGTAAACCGATTTCGGAATGAAGAAGGGCACTGAAAAGGCTGCGATAATCAGCAGTGCCACGATGCCGGAAACAATTAGGAGAACGCGCTTCATGGAATAACCTCAGGACTGGGAGTCTAACCTGATATGGGAATATGGCTTGGGAATGACAGCTTTATACAGAAAAGTGCAAATTCGCGTGAAGTTCCCCGCTTGACCCGCCATGCCGGGTTTAATAGAGAAGCGCTTCGCCGAGTTTCGGCAAGGAAATGCGCGGGTGTAGCTCAGCTGGTTAGAGTGCCGGCCTGTCACGCCGGAGGTCGCGGGTTCGAGCCCCGTCACTCGCGCCATTTCTTCGGAAATGTAAATTCTATAACTCATTGAAATCAAACGACTTTTTCGGGATCGTTTGCATTTCTATGCGTAGAATGGCCGGAAATTGTAGACCAAATTGGGACCATATTGTGGACCAATGGTCAGCGTCATGAAACGTGTAGAAGACAATTCTTACCTCGAGCTAAGAGGCCGGGTCTGGTGGTATAATCGCCGGGTCCCGTCACGCTTTGCCCACCTCGATTCGCGAAAGCGCATCAAAGAATCCCTTGGCACCAGATCAGTTGAACAGGCCCGTCACAAGCGGGACCTGCTGGCTGAGGCGGATGACCATTATTGGGCATCACTCAAAATCGCCGAGGAAGCGGGGCCGGGAGCTAATCGCGATGTATCGGCAGCTGTGCAGCGGCGCTACCAGATGGCGACGTGCAAGGCGCTGGCGGCAGGCTTTACCTACCAGCCGATAGATCATCTTGCGACGGAGGCCTCACTAGAGGAAGCGCTCGCGCGCTTGCTGGCTGTTCAGAAACAGGCTGGGCCGTCCGAGATACCCAAACCCCAAGATGCGGAGGCGCTGCTGGGCGGGGCTGAAAAGCCTTCCATCACGCTGTCGGAAGCGTTCGAGATTTATGTTCGTGACGTTGCCTACAATGCGCAGCTTTATAAATCCCCGGCGCAGCGCCGCTCCTGGGAGAAAACCAAGCGAACCTCAGTGGACTATTTCATTGAGTTTGCGGGAGACCTGCCACTTGAGGAAATCACGCGGGACTTAGCGCTGGAGTATCAGTCGCACTGGGCGAAACGCGTGAAACCCAAAGACGCCAAGACGAAAGCGGTCGCGCCAAACACAGCGAACCGCCACATCGGGAATGTGCGATCGCTCTATGGCGAATACTACAAACATATTGGCGAGGATGAGCGGCCTAACCCGTTTCGTAATATGCACTTCAAGGCCAAGACGCGCGTTGAGGTTCCGCCCTTCTCTTCAGACTGGGTTAGGGCCAAGGTTCTGGCACCTGGAGCCACGCGCAAATGGCGACCTGAACTTCAGCTCATCACACTGATGCTAATCGAGACCGGGTGCCGCCCCAGTGAGATCATCAATCTCCGTGTAGAGGATTTTCACATGGATGAACCCGTGCCTTACATCTCTATCAAGGCGCGGACAGATCGCGAGATCAAAACTGATACATCAGCGCGCGATATTCCTTTGGTTGGGATTGCTCTTGAAGCAGCCAAGCGAGCCGCGCCGCGCGCCTTTGAGCACTATCAGGATCGCAGCGAGCTCTTCTCTGCCAACATGATGAAGAACTTCCGCAATCGCGGTCTGTTCGAGACGCCCGATCACCGTATCTACTCTTTTCGGCATGCGTTCGAGAAACGGATGCAGGAAGCCAACATCGATTATGGCCTGCGCTGCTTGCTTATGGGGCACAAGACAACCCGTCCGGTTTACGGAGATGGCGGATCGCTAGACTATCGCCGAGACGAATTGCTGAAAATCGCGCACCCCTTCGCGTTAGAGGTGATGGAGAGATTTGATCTGGAGCATCCAGATTGGGCGCTTGGGACGGTTTCACCATACACCCCTCCTACGTAGTAGGAGGGGTGTATGGTAGATGCGGCCAGTAAACCGGACATGAATTAGCCGGTATTGACTATGGAATTGTTCATAATGTTCAATTATATATGGGTATATGACTGATAAAGAACCGGACACCAAAGCGGACATTGTTCCGGCAGAAGATCGCGGCGAAGGCGTCGGGGCGATGGAGCCTATGCTTGTAGGCTCTTCCAGCCATTATCGGGGACAGTTGGGCGACCTTGCGGTCGAGGTGGCTGAGCGCTCTGCTGGGCTAAGGCGGAGCTTGCCAGATGGTGTGGTAACCGCTCTGTCCGATCTCGTGCGCGCTATGAATTGCTATTATAGCAATCTCATTGAAGGGCACGACACGCACCCCATCGATATTGAGCGCGCCCTGAACAATGATTTCAGCGCAGATGCGGCCCAGCGCGACCTGCAGCTTGAGGCCAAAGCACATATTGAAGTGCAGGCTTGGATAGATGGCGGGGGCCTGGAAGGGCGTGCCACATCAGCAGACGCGGTTATGGAGTTGCATCGGCGCTTCTGTGAGAACCTTCCTGATGATTTGCTCTGGGCAGACAACCCGGACACCGGAGAGCGCGTTCCCGTTGTTCCGGGAGCTTATCGCACCCGCGATGTTCAGGTCGGCAGGCATGTCGCGATCAGTTCCGGCGCGATCCCCCGATTCATGGAGCGTTTCGAGAACGCCTATGCTCGGCTTGGTCGCGTAGATGCGTTAATCGCGGCGGCAGCCGCACATCATCGCTTGCTTTGGATTCACCCCTTCGTTGACGGCAATGGACGCGTCGTGCGCCTGATGTCTTATGCCATGCTCCGGGACGCGCTCGACACAGGCGGTATTTGGTCGGTGGCGCGCGGCCTTGCGCGACGTGAGGCTGAATACAAGGCGCAGCTTCAGGCATGCGACGGCGCGCGGCGCGGAGACCTTGATGGGCGCGGCACGCTTAGCGAGGAGGCTCTTGCGAGGTTTGCGGTCTTCTTTCTGGAAGTCTGCCTCGATCAGATAAAGTTCATGGAAGGGCTGGTTGAGCCCGGACGCCTGCGAGACCGGATCCTTCTCTGGACGGAGGAAGAGGTGCGCGTTGATCGTTTGCCGCCAAAATCAGGGTTGGTGTTGGAGGCCTTGCTCTATCGCGGCGTGCTTCCGCGCGGCGATGTCGCCGATCTCTTGTCTGTTGGAGACCGACAGGCGCGGCGAGTGACCTCCGCTTTGATTGACGCAGGTGTGGTAACGGCTGATACAACACGCGCGCCGCTGAAGTTGGCATTTCCAGCGAAGCTGGCGGCGCGATGGATGCCGGGACTGTTTCCGGAGAAGTAGCCGAACCATGGAAGTATCTGTCCAGAGATGATCAGAATAGTTTGGTCATATGCTTTACGGCCCACTTTTCATCGTGCCTTGTCTGAATTGCGGCTGCGAGTTCAATGGAACGCTGCGACGTGAAATCCTGAATGCTGAGTGGTCTACTTCACTCCACCAGGCTCAAACCGTCATCAACACCTGGCTCCGGCAATACAATCGTGTCCGGCCACATCAGGCTCTAGGCATGCGGCCGCCCATCCCTGAAACGCTAGTGGAATGTGACCCATAAACTGGGGGCTGGACAATTGGTTTGGGTCAGTGCGCAAAATTGTCGCTCGTGTCTCTAAACGCGAGCACGAAAGAAAAGACTGTCAGCGCCCCCGCTAACGCAAGAGTGATGCGAGCGAGGAATAGCTGACCGAGCTTGATGTACCCTAGTGCATGACTGCCGACAACGGTCGCTAATACGTTAGTGCCAAATGAAAATGCGATCCAATAAGGGGTTTGTCGATGGGCGAGCACTCGCGAAAACGCCTCGGCTTCTGCGAACCTAAAGCGTTTTGTTCCGTTTTAGCTTCTCCGTCTGGCGTCATTCACCCCCAGAAGGACTTTATTGCAGAGCACGCAGCTTGAAAACCATTTGCCCACTACAAGGTCTGATCGGGTGGGTTCTTTATCTTGAGTAGTCTTCTTTCCAAGCTCTTTAAGTTCGCTTCTGCTGTTTTAGTTTTTGGCTCTTGAAGTGGGGGTCGACTGCGCTATCCACGAAATGTGGCGCACCGCTCCCAGGCTTGTCCACATGGGCAAGCGACGCGCCAAGCCCCTGCTTTCCCAGTTCAATGTTTAAGGTTCGCAAGTTTTCGCACCACTGAGACTCGACTTCCACATCCCGCGTGTTGGCAGTTTCGGATCGACCATCATGCATGTACGCGCGCACTTTGCTTTGAATTTTCCCGCCTGGTGGAGACATGAGCTCGACATCATAGTGCGGCTCGCTTGGTCTGGCTCGGACCTGGCCATCAGCAATCTCTTTTCAGCAAGCAAAGTGTTTTCCTCTGCAAATGTCCGTAACTCATCCTTGCCATCAGGAATTTGAGCGAGAACCTCTTTTGCTTTTTCGAGCGCCTCTTCGGCCCTTCCAATGCGAGTGTCCGATAGTCGTATTTGGATGGCAGTTATAACAGCGTTTAAGGCAGACAGCCTTTCCTCAGCGGCAGACAGCCGTGCGGACACGATGTCTTTGCGAACCTGAAGGCTTTCAAGGTCTGCGCGAATGGTTTTTTGGGCTTGCTCCAGCCGCTGTCTTTGTGCGTTCTTTAGAGTCAATCGCGCTTGAGCGACCGGGTCTTCGGTATCACTTGGCAAGGGATCGCTCAGAAGATTAAGCGCTTCACGTGTCTTGGAGAGTTCTTCTGGTAATACGGCGGACTTAGCGATGAGCTGTGTTTGGTTTTGGCGCAAACTATCGATCGTAGCAGTTGTAGATGAGCGCTCTGCATCCAGAATTGATAGCCTGGCCGTCAGCTCGGTAATGGTGTCGCTGTCTTCTGGTAATAGAAGTGATGCATCTGTTTCAGCTCTGCGCGCGGCAATGTCTGCGCTTATAGTTTCTCTATTGTCGATTATCCCCTTAATAGCGTCGGCTTCTGTTTTAAGACGCTGCACGCTCTCCAGCTCACTCCGGGCAGCCTCAAGCGCTTGCAGTGCTTCCGTTTGTAATTCCGCAGTTAGGGCAGTGTCTTCTGAGACTGTGCTAATTTGCTGATCAATTTGGCCAAATGTGAGCTCTTGTGCGCGCGCATCCAGCACGGCGATCACGCAAAATACGATCGATATACACAAAAGTTGAAATGGCAGTTTCAAAATGGCCTCGTTCGTTTAGCGTTGCGGCAAGATCAATCTCTAACGCGACAACCACATATTTAATAGAAGGCAAGAGTGCGAAGTTACTCTCTTGTATGCTCCGACGGACGATTAGCCCTGACGGGATCGAAGGCAGGGCTCGCCTTTATGATAATAGGTTCAGTCTAATATTCGCCCCTCGACTTGAGACGGCACGCCGCCTCATTGATTTTGTCGATTGCGCTTACTTCTCGCACCTGATGATTTCGGCATCTATTTGCCCAAAATAAACAAGGAAATAGGGACTCATACGTATTCAGATCGCGGCGCTCGATCACTAAGTCAGTCATGAAAGGTTTAGTGCGCCCACGAATAGAAGGTATTGAGATCAGGCTTAAGGTGTAAGCGTCGTTACCCTTTGAAATTGCGGTCTTTCTCTGCAATTTTAGAATGGAATACGATTCCTCTATTCCTCGCCAAAAATAGGGAACGCGCAGTATTTGGTGAAAAAATGAAAGGCTTATCAAGTCAACTCGGTGCAAAACTAAGACCGACCGGAGATGATAGTTCTGCCTTGGGCAAGTTGCTCGTAGCGACCAATGGCAGTCAGCGTGCGAACTTGGGCATTCGGCGCGCGGCGCAGCTTGGCATGCAGCACAACGCCGGCTTGCACGTTCAGCAAATCGTTAACCCCGAGACGCGGCTCCCTGAAGGTGAAGGCTGTTTGCAGGCCCTAGAGCAGGTCATTAAAGACGCCGTCAACCTCAATTGCCTCACTGTCGATGTCGGAGTCTGCCCTTACCCGGATTACTTCATAGATGACGAAACGGGACGGGCTTCAACTCTTCTGGATATTGCTAGCAAAACGGCTGCAATCCTCATCGTACTTGGAATTCACAGAAGGGACAAAATCCGCCCGCTTTTGGGAACGCTTACTGAGCGATTGTTGCGGGAAGGCGATGTGCCACTTTTGATCGCGGTCAATGACCCGCCAGCAGCCTATAATAAAGTTATTGTTGCGGTCGACTTTTCACCACTGTCCGAACAAGCGCTGTCCATGGCTCTCTCAATTGCACCTGATGCGGAACTGGTCCTGACCCATGCCGTGGGCGCCACAACCGATGGCGTATTTGTTGCCGATGGCGCGATGGAAAAAGCGGTCACTGAAGCCGAGGTTAAGTTGGGGGCCTTGTGGGAGCAGGTGGTTAAGCCTGTTGGTGGCACAATGCCACCCGTATCCTTGCATGTTAAGCAGGGGCCACCGCAGAAAATACTGCGTCAGGCGATTGCGATCGAGCAGCCAGACCTTGTGGTTATGGGCACACGCGGCAGATCGGCCATCGTAAGCACTGTTCTAGGCAGTGTTGCGCAAAACATTATCGCAGACCCGCAAAGTGATGTGCTGGTTGTGAACTTTAAGCGCACGGAGAAGTAAAATGAATGTTTTCAAAAATATACTGTATGTCTCGGACGGGATTGCCGGTGACTGCCCAGGGCTGGTCCAGGCATTGCGCCTCACAGAGATGAACGGCGCAAAGCTACGTCTTGCGATTGTGACGCCCAAACTTCCAAAAGAATTTTCCACGTATCAGGACACTTATGAGACCGGCTCGCGAACCACACTAATGGAGGCCTTCAAAGATGCAGCGCGCGAGGCGGGCATGGCTGCGCCACCCTCTGTTGACGATATCAATGTTGGATCTGATGTTAGTGGCCTTACAGGAACAGTCATTTCAAAAATGGTTTTGCGCGGAGATCATGACCTCTTGATCCGTGAGTCTCGGAGAGAATCTGAAGGCGCTGGGTACAGCGCAATCGAAATGGAATTGCTGCGTAAGTGCCCGTCGGCAGTTTGGCTCGTGCGGGCAAAAACAATGTCTGCTGGGAAGCCGAAAATTGCCGTTGCGATTGATCCTCAGGAAACGGAGTCACAGGCAATTTTACTTACACAGTCTCTACTGCAAGTATCCGAGCCACTAAGTTCCATGCTTGATGCAGATCTGCACATTATCTCCAGTTGGAGCGCCTCTTTTGATGATTTTCGAACACGGCACTTCTGGGGTAAAGTCTCAGAAAAGAGCATTCGCGCTTTTCGGGAGAGAAGAGAAAGCCTGCATAAGTCTGCCATGGAGCGGACGCTCAAAAGCGCTGGGCTATCGATGGGGCCAAATGTGCACCAACTTGAGGGCTCGCCGGATATGACAATCTCAAAGTTCGTTAGTGACAATGGCGTAGACACAGTGGTCATTGGCACCATCGGTCGTGTCGGTATTCCGGGGCTTTTGATGGGAAACACGGCTGAGAAGGTTTTGCGCCAGCTCGATTGTTCATTGCTCGCATTGAAACCTGAAGGCTTCGTTTCGACGGTAATGCTGTAGCATAAACCGCCGAACAATAGCCAAGGGTGTAAGGTTACATGATTTAGCCTCAAATATGGCTCGCTCGTTAAGGAGTTTTTCGAGCCCTTCGAGCGATCGTCCAGCCTAAAGCATAATTTTTCTCAGGGATTCCAACACGCACAAGTTTATGCTAGCTAGTAGTTCGGCGCGGTAATTCGCGTCGAACTCAGGAGGTCCACATATTTGTGGACCATAATCGGACCTATTCAAGGACCAATTTTAATTTTACAATCCCTCAAGTCCTTGAAATTAAAGGAATAAAAAAATGGATTGCGGCACGTCACTCGCGCCATTTCTTCAATTTTTTCAAACAATTAAGTCCTTGAAAACATTGTAGAAATGTTGCGCGCATCGCGCGTTCTCACCACTCGAGTCCAGTTAGTGGCTCAAATTGTGATACAAATTGGAACCAAATTGTGATACAGTTTGAGGATGACAGTTCTCAGGCATTCAGACCAGTTCCTGCTTCTTAGAGGGGATCGCTGGCACTACCATCGGCGGGTCCCAGCCAAATTCAAACATGTCGATCCCCGGACCTTTGTGCGGGTCGGGCTTGATACTGAAGTCTTGAAAGTGGCGCGCATGAGGCGTGACGCACTCGTCGAGGCAGATGATGCTTATTGGACCTCGCTTCTCTTGGCAGAGGTGGAAGGAGACAGCGCGAACGATACGGCCAAGGCTGCGGCAGCAAAACGCTACGAGTCAGCGAATGCCCGGGCTATGGCGAGAGGGTTTGCCTATGCACCCGCTGAAACTTTGGGCGCTTCTGCTGAGCTGACTGACTTGATGCAACGCATACAGCTGCTCGAACGGGGCACTTCTCCAGCACACCCACCAAGTATGCAGGATGCTGAAGCCTTGCTCGGCGCAGTGCCAGAACCGGTCGCTGAAGACGACAAGACAACCGTGTCTGAGGCCTTCCAGCTCTATCTCGATGAAATCGCTTTCGACGAGCAGTACAACAAGTCGCCCAAACAGAAATACTCCTGGGAAAAGACCAAGCGGACCTCAATCAATTACTTCGTTGATGTGATCGGCGATCTGCCCATAGCCGCGATCTCACGTGACGATGCACTGTCTTACCGCAACTGGTGGATGGAGCGGATGATCCCGCGCGAGGAAGGTGAGAAACCCGCCAAGCCGAACACGGCCAATCGGCATATTGGCAATATGCGAACGCTGTACGAGGCCTACTTCTCCCACAAGGGCGACGAAGAGCGGCTCAACCCTTTTCGCAAAATGTTCTTCAAGGGCGAATCTCGGGTCGACGTGCCGCCGTTCGAGGATGACTGGGTTCGCAGCAAAATTCTCGCGCCCGGCATCTTTGATGATCTGCGTTGGGAGCTACGGTGCATCATTTATGTGCTGATCGAAACAGGTTGCCGAACCAGTGAAATCTGCAATCTCCTGCCAGAAGACATAAAGCTAAAAGCCAACGTCCCTTTTATTCGTATCCGCCCTCGGCAGAACCGTGAAATCAAAACCGAGACATCCATACGCGATATTCCACTGGTCGGCGTCGCGCTTGAGGCGATGCGCGCAGCGCCGGAGGGTTTCGAGCATTACCGTGATCGCGGGGAGCTCGTATCCGCCAATCTGATGAAGGCGTTTCGTCAAAGGGGGCTGTTTCCAACAACAGACCACGTTATCTACTCCTTCCGGCACGCTTTCGAGAAACGAATGCTCGAAGCTGGATTGGATTATGGATTACGCTGCACGCTAATGGGGCATAAGACAGATCGACCAGCCTATGGAGACGGTGGGTCGATGGCCTATCGGCGGGACGAATTGATGAAGATCGCTCATCCGGTGCCGGACGGGCTTAAATTTGGTGATTGAGATTGGAGATACTGATGATGAGAACGATGGCCGTTGCGGTTTTATGTGCCGGGTTGCCGTTCGCTGCACAGGCGGACGATTTGATGACGATGGAAGATGTGGTTGAGGCGGCTCAGGCAGGTATTGAATTTGTTGATAATGATTTCGTCGCGGCGCGCTTGGCAGCGAATCCGGACGTGCTCCTCTATGATGTTCGTACCGAG
>NZ_DGMZ01000008.1:0-76838 GCF_002388685.1 Hyphomonas sp. UBA4505
TCATGGTCGCTGACGGGGAACACCAGACGTCCGACAACGGCGTATCAGTGTATATGGTGACTACGAAAACAGGTGACAACATCGTTTTCGCCTTCGCGGAAGACACTTCTGCGGAACTGAAACACGTGATCGATATCGACGGCATCTCCGTTGAGTGGACCGGGCCAGTCTACGCATACATCCAATCCAGTACTTAGTGACAAGACAGGTGCGTCGATCGCACCGGGAGGACCAGAAATGCCTGCTACGCCAAATCAGTCGGATTTGTTCATGAACAGCCCCGCCAGCGATGCTGAAGATATCGGGAACGGCATGCGCCGAAAGATTCTCGGCTATGACAACAACCTGATGCTGGTGAAGGTGTGGTTCGAGAAGGGCGCTGTCGGTCCTGTCCACGCTCACCCTCACACGCAGACGGCGTATGTCGTCGAAGGGAAGTTCGAAGTCTTCGTCGATGGCGAGACACAGGTATTGGAAGCAGGAGGCTGCTTTTTCGTCCCGTCGGGTGCTGGACATGGTGCTATGTGCCTGGAGGCCGGCATTCTGCTCGACATCTTCAGCCCCGCTCGGGAAGACTTCCTCAATGGCGAGGGATACTCGTCATGAAACTTTCGGGCCTAAGATGGTGGGTTGTTGGACTCGTCGCGTTTGCGACTGTTATCAACTATATTGACCGGCAGACATTGAGTGTTCTTTGGCCAGACATCGCAGCGGAGCTGTATCCGGAGAAATCGACAGCACAAGTTGACCAGATTTACGGCTTCATCTCCGTGGTTTTCATATTCTCCTATGCCTTCGGCCAGGCGATCTTCGGCAAGATTTTTGACTGGATCGGCACGCGTCTCGGTTTTGCTTTGTCAATCGGCGTCTGGTCTGTTGCGACAGTGATGCACGCTTTTGCGCGCGGTGTGGTTTCGTTCAGCATTTTCCGCTCCATTCTCGGTATCGCTGAGGCAGGCAACTGGCCTGGCGCGGCCAAAGCCAATGCAGAATGGTTTCCAACCAGGGAAAGGGCTTTTGCCCAAGGCATTTTCAACTCCGGAGCGGCGATCGGCGGGTTGATTTCAATCCCTATTATTGGCTTCCTTTCGATCCACTTCAGCTGGCACATCATCTTTGTTCTTGTCGGCGTGCTGGGCTTCCTTTGGCTCATCCCTTGGTGGGTGCTCGTCAAGTCTCCCCCCAAGAACCACCCTTGGCTGAATGAAAACGAACGCGAATACATCCTGACCGGTCAACTCAATCAGGATATCGACCAGGATGGCGAGCCGGATGACGGTTATGCACCGGGCACCGGAGAAATCCTGAGCCGGAAACAGAGCTGGGGCGTGATCATCGCGTCTGCCGCGATTGATCCGATCTGGTGGCTCTTTATTGTCTGGATTCCGCTTTACCTGAACCGTGTCTATGACATGGAGGTCAAGGAACTCGCGCTCTATGCGTGGGTCCCATATTTCGGCGCCATGCTGGGTGCCTGGTTTGGGGGACTTCTGGCCCAGAACCGCATCCAAGCGGGCTGGACTGTCGATGCCACCCGCAAAATGGTCATTTCCCTCGGGTGCCTAATCATGCTTCCGTCTCTTATGATGCTCGCGGATCCGACGCTGATAGCCTCAGTGTTTGGGATGACCGATCCTGCGACGACGACGCTTGCGACCATCTCAGTCATCATCATGGCGACCATTCTGTTCGGCTTCCAGACTGCTATTGGCAATGTCCAGACACTGCCGAGCGATTTTTACAGCGGTAGGTCCGTGGGCACGCTCTCGGGCTTTGCAGGCATGGCCGCAAAGCTCGGTGCGGCCGGGCTGACCTTCCTGGTTCCAGTCATCACGCAGGGCGACAATTACGCGCCCGTCTTCATCATCGGCGCCGGACTCGCTTTGCTGGCGTTGTTCGCAGTGTGGATTCTCTGTGGACGGATTGAACCGCTCAAGCCACGCGGCGCGCTAACGCGCTAACTTATTATCTAAATATTTCTGGAATTAGGAGTCATGAATATGTCAAAACCCGTCATTGGTTTCATCGGTCTTGGGCTGATGGGCGGCAATATGGTCGAAAACCTGCAGAAGCGGGGTTTCGAAGTCATCGTGATGGATCTCAACAAGGATGCCGTCGCTGCTGTTCTGGCGAGAGGAAATGCGACCGAAGCCAGCTCGCCCAAGGAACTGGCTGAAAAAAGCGACATCGTTGAGCTCTGCGTGACGACGTCCGAAGTGGTCGAGAAACTCGTCTACGGTGCCGATGGTATCCTAGAAGGCATCAAGGATGGCTCTGTCCTCATCGATTTCGGCACGTCCATTCCAGCATCCTCCCAGAAAATCGGCGCGGACCTCGGCAAGAAAGGCGTGGGCATGATTGATGCGCCCCTCGGTCGTACGCCTGCGCACGCCAAGGACGGGCTGCTGAATATCATGGCTGGCGGTGACAAGGCGACGTTCGACAAGTACGAGCCGGTCCTCAAGGAACAGGGCGAAAACGTCTTTTATCTCGGCCCGCTCGGTGCCGGCCACACGACAAAGCTGATCAACAACTTCATGGGCATGACAACCGTCTGCGCCATGTCGCAGGCTTTCGCTGCGGCAAAACTGGCCGGCGTAGACCGCGGTCAGCTCTACGACATAATGTCATCTGGTCCGTCCAATTCGCCGTTCATGAAGTTCTGCAAGAACTACGCGGTCGACGGTGTGAGCGACCTTGGGTTCTCCATCAACAATGCAAACAAGGATCTGCGTTACTTTAACCAGATGGTCTCGGATCTCGGTTCTCGCTCCCTGATTGCCGAAGGCACCTCAAGTAATCTCTCAGCAGCCGTCGAAGCCGGAATGGGCTCAGGTAATGTGCCGGAAATCTTCGACTACTTCGTTGATTTGAAAAGGTAAGCGATTACGAGTTCTGTCCGTTCCAAGATTGTTTTTTGTTTACATCTACACCACACAAGCCGATTTTCGGCAGAACCGCGCATCGAAAGGCATCGACCATGTCAAAGACCATCGTCACACTTGGCGAACTCATGATGCGCTTGAAGCCCCCCGGCAAGTTGCGTCTGCGCCAGGCGCAGGCCTTCGAGGTCTGCCACGGGGGCGCCGAGGCCAATGTCGCCGTATCGCTTGCAGAGTTTGGTCTCGCCTCTCGCTTGGTCACGGGGCTTCCGGAAGGTGAACTCGGAGCGCAAGCGCTCCGGTTCCTCCGGGCCCACGATGTCGATACGAGTCAGGTCATTCGGCGTCCTGGCCGGCTGGGACTTTACTTTATGGAAGAAGGTGCCGATTTTCGCTCCGGGTGCGTGGTGTATGACCGGGCCGGCAGTGTGTTTTCCGAGTTATCCCCCGATGATATTGACTGGAACGCAGCCTTTGACGGAGCAGATTGGTTTCATATCAGCGGCATTACGCCCGCGCTTTCAGATGAGACCCGCCAACTTGCGACTTTTGCCATGGAGGAAGCCCGGAGACGGAATATACATGTTTCGCTCGACCTGAACTATCGCGAACGGTTGTGGGAATATGGTCGATCGGCCATTGAGGTGATGCCAGCTCTTGCTTCGCTGGCCGATACATTGATCGCCGGAAGAGGCGACTGCACCCATTGTCTCGGTGTGGACGGCGAAGGTGAGAATGGCAGTCAGGTGTGGGCGGAATCCCTGACCGAGCAGCTGTTCAGACGGTTCAGCCAGTTAACAAATGCGTCGATCACGCTAAGAAATTCAAAGTCGGCAGAAAATCATAGTTGGAGCGCGCACCTGCGCACGCAGGCTGGCTCCTATTTTTCGCGCACGTACGAAATGACAGCCATCCTAGACCGCGTCGGAACCGGCGACGCTTTTTGTGCCGGGCTGATTTATGGACTGGTCGACGCCCGAAAGCCCAGTGAAGCCCTGGAGTTTGGCGCCGCCGCCAACTGCCTAAAACACTCGATACACGGAGACAGCAACGCAGTCTCTGTCAGTGAAGTCGATGCTCTCGTCTCCACGACACGCTTCGGGCAATTGCGTCGCTGATGGGGTGGTGTCAGTTTAATGCGAACCAGTGCGAACGAGCAGGTCCTAGGCTGCTCTACGGACTCCTGAGAGCGCAGTCGACGCGAAGGAGAGAAGTCTTAGGGATCGCCGCCTTCCCCCACCCCGGTGCATTCAATATCGCCGGCTCAAACCGTCGAGAAATACCCGTACCGCGAACCCGATCGAATGGCGGTGAACCAGTACGTTGGAAGGTCGGTCGTGTTGTCATCTTCCAACGGCCACACCCTGTCGAACGGGGCCGACGTGAATATTACATTTAGCTCTTTGGTGGTGTAGGCTCTTCTGCTCGGTCTGGTAACTGAGCTGGATTCGGTGACCCCCACCGCAGGATTGCTCACTAAGTGTCCTCGAATTACGGCCAGCTGAAGAACAACTTGGATTTGCCTGAGCCGGTCTTTAATGGTTCCTGGGTCAACTTGGCATAATTACTGCCATTGCGGGCTTTTTCGAGCTTCTCCGGAAAACTTAACCGTCTGAGCTCAGATATGGAACCCGACCTGGCTGGTGCTCTTTTCAGGGCATCTCGATACGCCCAGATGTGAGATTTTTGCACCTTAAATATCGGAAGAGACGAACCGGTGAGTTCATGAAACTCAGTCCACGCAACCCGTCTACGCTCCAAAGTCTTTGCTTTCACAGGTGTCGACGAATCCTGTTTGACCTGTTCGTAGACCTCCCAATATTGCTCCAGAGATTTACGCCCCTCCGGCGTTAAAGGTGTATTATCTCCAAGTGCGGGCAATACTGTTGGCTCAGCCTTCAAAAATGGAGACTTTGGTTGAGGAGGTCTTGCTAAGCCGCGAATTTCAGCCAAACCGTGGGTGTACGCATCCGACAGCACACCGGCTGCAGCTTTGAGCATCGCATTGCGAATGGGTGTATCCCTTGGAACGGACGCACTTTTGCTGGTGGTCACATCCAAATAGTGATCGACGAGCCACCCAACTAGCGCTTCAAGTTGCTCGGTATCGGTAGTTGTCAGGGCGCTCCGAAGATCCCCTCAGCGTTGATCGAGGCGACCGCTCTTGCCTGTCTCCGTGCTCAGGAAGCTTTTCGTGATGATTGCAGTTTCCTGTTCATAAGCCACTCGGCAAAAAGCTTTGAAATCATTGGAAGCGACGCCTTCTCTCAGAACGGAAAACGCACCTTCAAACTCCTTGATGCAATCAATGGCTGCTTTGTTGGCATCGTTCTGATCCCGCGTCGAAAGTGACTTGATAATATGAGTTCTGAACCGCTTGCTATTTGGTTTTGGAAAGTAGCTCACGACATCTGAAGGGATCGGATACCTGATCTCAAAGAGTCCATTGGATCTCTCATAAACATAACTCATAGATCGATACCTTCTAGCACGCATAATGAACCCTTCCGACGATCAAGTGACCCCCGGGGAAATGCGTTCTAGCGACACTGAATCGTGTTGAAAAGTGTGTTGAAAATCAGCGATTTTGCATCGCGTAACACATTGTTTTTCAATGGAATTCAAGCCGTGGCAGTCCCTAGGGGAATCGAACCCCTCTTTCCAGGTTGAAAACCTGGCGTCCTAACCGATAGACGAAGGGACCGCACCGGCTCGAAGACAGGCGATATAGCTGCTCATTTCTGACTCGTAAAGCGCTTTGAGGCGGGTTTCTGCAGATAAATCATGCCTCAGCTGCATCACTGACATCCAGCTGTACCCGCCGACGGCCATTCCACTCATCCGCCTTCAATTTTCCAACAACATGGAGCCGCGCATTCGGACGAATTACTTCCCCCAAAGGCTGGTCAGCGCTACGCCAAGCGATGCAATCAAGACGCCCACTGGAGTCTTCGGCGGTGAACTTCAGATGATTTAAGCCAACCTGTCGCACGCCCGTGACATGTACAGATTGCAGCGCGAAAACAGGCTCAGGGGATCCGACACCAAACGGGCCAATACCGGCGATCTGATCAACCAGCGCAGGAGATGCTGCGCCCGGAGACAGGATCGCATCCACGGGCAGTTCCAGTGCCGCAGCACGCTCTGCCGTAAACTTCGCCATATGGCCGACCATCCATGCGTCGAAGGCTGGAATTTGCTCAGGCTCAAGGCTCAGGCCACCCGCCATCGCATGGCCGCCCCCTGACAAGATGACTCCTTCACGCGCCGCAGCTGCAATCGCATCACCAATGTTCACACCGGTTACCGATCGCCCCGATCCCTTAGCGACGGGCCCCAGCCCCTGTCCCCAGCCAATGACTATGCAGGGAAGGTGGAACCGTTCCTTCAGGCGTCCGGCCACGATGCCGATCACGCCGGGATGCCAGCCTTCGCCACCGGCGACCAGGATACCCCGGTCTGGATTACGCTTCAGCGCCTGCTCAGCCTGTGCGGTGGCCTGATCGAGAATCGCCGCTTCGACGGCCTTACGTTCGTCATTAAGTGCGTGCAGCCGCTCGGCCAGCGCAATTGCCTCTGACCGGTCATCCGTAGCCAGAAGTTTCGCGGCGATCCACGGATCACCCACACGACCGCCTGCGTTAAGCCGTGGCCCCAGCATGAATGTAGCGTGGTACACACTGTCCACTTTGCTGATCCCGGATACTTCGGCCAGCGCGCGCAGGCCTTCATTTTGACCGCGGGACAGAATGCTGAGCCCTTGTCGCACGAAGGCTCGGTTTACACCGCGTAGGGGTGACATGTCGCAAAGCGTCCCAAGTGCTGCGAGGTCAAGAAACGACATGATGTCCGGTAGACCTTCCGGAGGCGCAATGCCTCGTTCCCGCGCCAATCGGTTCAATGCGGCAGCAAAAACAAAAACGACGCCCGCCGCAGCGAGATGACCACAACCAGAGTTGCAGTCGGGCCGGTTCGGATTGACCAGTGCAGCCGCTGGAGGGTTATGCCCGGCCATCAAATGGTGATCGATGACGACAATGGGCAGACCGATAGACTCCGCCTCTTCCAGCGCATTGACCGCAGCTGCGCCGCAATCGACGGTAATGACGAGTTCCGCGCCTTTTTCCTTCAAGTGTCGAAAAGCTTCGGGCGAAGGACCATACCCCTCTTCCAGGCGATCCGGCACGTAAAGCCCGAGGTCTTCGCCCCATGCCCGGAAATATCGCGCGAGAATTGCTGAGCTGGTACCGCCATCGACGTCATAGTCAGCAAAGACCGTGACGCGCTTCTTTGCGAGAATCGCGTCGAGCACAATCTCGGCCGCCTTGTCCATGTCTGAGAAACTCGACGGATCAGGAAATGTCTCCCTTAAGGTCGGGGACAGATAAGTCGCCGCTTCGTCTGGCGTCACATCTCTGGTGGCGAGCAACCTGGCCAACAAATCGGATCCACCGACGCTCGGCTGGAGCCGCCGCACCAATGCCTCATCCACAGACGCAAGCGTCCAGAACCGGCCCGTGGCCGATCTCTGCACATCGAATAGCGTCGTATCTTGCTTTAGGGCTGGGTCAGCCATGGGTTCTCCGGGAATCGCTTCCCGGAGATTCTAACGCATCTAGGCTGTCACGGGAAACGCCCGGCTCAGACCTTATGATCGGAGCGCACATAGCGCACCATGCCGTCGAGTGATGTCATGACGAGCGTGTGAGTGTGCACACGACCGTCTGCGGATTTGACGCCGCTGAGCATCGATCCATCGGTCACGCCTGTCGCACAGAATACTGTGTCACCCGAGGCGAGTTCATTCAGGGAGTAAGTGCGGTCGAAGTCGGTAATGCCCGTGCGTTCAGCACGTTTGCGCTCATCATCATTGCGGAACACGAGGCGTCCCAGCATCTGGCCGCCAACACATTTGAGGGCCGCTGCTGCAAGTACGCCTTCGGGCGCGCCACCTTGACCGACGTAGAGATCAATTCCGGTGTGTGGGTTGGTCGTCGCGATTACGCCGGCCACATCGCCATCCGTGATCAGGGCCACGCGCGCGCCAACCGAGCGCAGGCTCTCAATGATGCCTTCATGACGCGGGCGGTCCAGCACACAAGCGGTCATGTCGGTGACATCCATGCCCTTGTGCTTGGCCAGCGCCTGAATGTTCTCGGCAGGTGTCGCATCCAGACTGATAATGCCTTCCGGATAGCCAGGGCCTACAGCAATCTTGTCCATATAGGTGTCTGGCGCATACAGCAGGCCGCCACGCGGCGCGATGGCCAGCACGGCCAGCGCATTGGCCATGGCTTTTGCGGTTAGTGTGGTGCCTTCCAGCGGATCAAGGGCGATGTCGATCTCGGCTCCTTTACCAGTGCCGACTTCTTCCCCGATGTACAGCATGGGCGCTTCGTCGCGTTCACCTTCGCCGATGACCACGCGACCCTGGAAATCAACCTCGTTGAATGCCGTGCGCATCGCATCCACAGCGGCTGCATCGGCTTTCTTCTCATCTCCACGGCCAACCAGTTTGGCGGCGGCTATGGCAGCAGATTCCGTAACACGGACCATGGAATCGGCAAGGCTGGGCGTCAGAACGCTATTTTTCATGAATTCTCAATTCTCCGAACGCGCAAAACATAAAGGCTCTGCGCCTATCTAAAGCAATTAGCTTGCCGACTCGATCCTGATCAGGCGCGGCGGATCAACAGCAATTGCAAATTTTTCCAATCGCGCCAAGGCCGCGTCCATATTTGATCGTTCGCATCGGTGTGTGACAATCGCAATCGGGCTTGCACCAGTATCATCTGCTGAATCTTGAAGCAGCTTGTCGACGGATACGCCTTCAGCGGCCAAAGACTCCGAAAGTGCCGCCAGCGCGCCCGGCTTGTCAGCCAGTCGTACCCGCAGGAAGAACTGGGCCACCTCATCCTTGCGCCCAGTTGTGAAGGGCCGCGCCATGTGGTGTTCTGCGCGTCCAAAGGCCGGACGGATCGCCGGGCGGAACAGCTTTGCGACATCTCCCATCACGGCGCTTGCGGTGGGGCCAGCGCCCGCGCCAGGGCCCGTCAAGGTGACGGCACCCACAGGATCACCTTCGATACGCACCGTGTTCAGGGAGCCATCAATGCGGGCAAGCGGATGCGACACAGGCAAGGCCATTGGCTCAACCCGGCACACAACGCCTTCATCGGTCAAAACACCCTCTGCTATCAACTTGATCCGTAACCCCAGGCGATCGGCTAGGCGCAAATCGAGCAGCTCGACCCCATCTACTCCAGAGACTTCCACCTTGGAGAAGTCGAGGTCAGCAGAGAACGCAATGGCAGAGAGAATCGCTGCCTTGTGCGCGGCATCCATGCCAGAAACATCCAGCGTAGGATCAGCTTCGGCATATCCAAGCTTCTGGGCTTCGGCGAGCACTTCGTCATAAGCGCGGCCCGTTGCCAGCATTTCAGTTGTCAGGAAGTTGCAGGTACCGTTCAGGATACCCGCCACGCGTTTGATTTCGACCCCTGCCAGACTGTCGCGTAACACGCGCACGACTGGAATACCCCCAGCGACAGCGGCCTCGAACAACAGATCGACCTGCTTTTCTTCAGCCAGCTTGGCCAGCGCCATGCCATGCTTGGCCATCAGGGCCTTGTTGGCGGTGACCACCGGCTTACCTGCCTTAAGGGCCTCTTCGACCGCAAACTTCGCCGGGCCGTCAGATCCTCCGATCAATTCAACGAATACGTCGACTTCCGGGTCTTCAGCCAGGGTCGCAGCGTCATCGAACCAGCGATACTTGCTTGTATCGACGGGCCGGTTGCGAGACTGGCTACGCGCGCTCACACCTGCAATCTCAATCTTACCCGGAATGCGCAGGCGCTCCTGCCGCTCAACCAGTTCGATGAGACCACATCCGACGTGGCCCAAACCCGCAATACCTATTCTCAACGGCCCCAATTGGTCACCCTTTCAGTTTGAGTGTCTGACTTTCAGGGGCAGCGCATAGCGGGTTTGGTCGAATGCGTCGAGGGCGCGCGCTACTCTGCCGCGGCGGGCTGGATATCCTTGATCCCGCGGGACTGCAGGAATTTGCGAATATTGCGCGCTGCCTGCCGGATACGCTGCTCATTCTCGACCAGCGCAATCCGGACATGCCCATCGCCTTGCTCCCCAAATCCGGCACCCGGCGCGACGGCCACATGTGCTTCATTGATCAGCTGTAGCGAGAATTCGAGACTACCCATTTCCTTGAGGGGCTCAGGGATCGGAGCCCAGGCAAACATCGAGGCTTTCGGCGACGGGATGGGCCAGCCGGCCCGCGTGAAGCTCTCCACCAGCACGTCGCGGCGTGACCGATAGATCTGGCGAAATTCGTCGACACAATCCTGAGGGCCATCCAGCGCAGCTGCCGCCGCGACCTGGATCGGCGTGTATGCACCGTAGTCGAGATAGGATTTCACGCGCCCCAGTGCGCCAACAAGCTTCTCGTTGCCGGCCACGAAGCCGATCCGCCATCCAGCCATGGAATAGGTCTTCGACATGGTGGTGAATTCAACGGCGATGTCCTTTGCACCATCCACCTGAAGGATCGAAGGGGTCGGCTCGTCAAAATAGATTTCGTTGTAAGCAAGATCGGACAAGACGATCAAATCGTGCTTGCGCGCAAACTTCACGGCTTCCTTGTAGAAGTCGAGATCGCAAACTTCAGCCGTGGGGTTGGAAGGAAAACACAACACCATCGCTGTCGGCGGTGGCACACAATATTTTACGGCCTTGCTGAGATTGGACAGGTACTCTTCCGGCGTGTGCGCAGGAACGCTGCGAATGGATGCCCCGGCGATTATGAATCCGAACGAATGCAGCGGATAGGACGGGTCGGGAGAAAGAATGACATCGCCCGGCGCCGAGATGGCCTGAGCGAGGTTCGCAAACCCCTCCTTGGATCCGAGCGTCACGATGACTTCCCGGTCCATATCGAGGGACACATCGAAGCGACGCTGGTAGTAATTGGTCACAGCGCGGCGCAGGCCCTTGATACCGCGCGAAGCAGAGTAGCCATTCACGTCAGGGCGACGGGCCGTCTCGCACAGTTTGTCGACTATATGCTCTGGCGTTGGCATGTCGGGATTGCCCATACCCAGATCGATAATATCCGCACCTTGCGCGCGCAGCGCCGCCTTGGTGCGGTTCACTTGTTCGAAAACGTATGGGGGAAGTCGGCGGATCTTGTGGAAATCTGTATTCATCTGTTGGCGGCCCGTAGGCCCCTCGTAACTCGTGGAACATCAAAAGCGGATCGTATGGCCTCAATCTCCTCATCCGTCAGGAAGTTGGAGTTGGCCTCAAAGCCCGCAAATCCGCGCCGAACCGATTCCCTGAGGTCTTCGATCTCGGCGGCGGCATTTGCGGGCGCGACCGCTCGCGCGTTTTCCGCAAATACTGCGCGCAACTCAGCGCCGCGCGCTTTCGATGTTTCGAGTGTTTGCCCCGGTGTATTCCCCTTTTCAATTGTCGGAATATCGACAATCTCGGGATAGCCTTCGCCACGAATTTCCACACGGCGCGCATCATACCAGTCCGGTGCCTGGTCGATGGCGGTCCGAACCTTCGAAAACGACCCCGTACATGCTGCCAATAGCAGGCAACATACACTTGTCAGGGGAATCGCCGTGTTTTTCATGGTTAAACTCATTAAATCACAATTATTCCGTAGAATAGTTAGAGGCGGCTAAACAAGGCGATATTGGGACGAATGGTCGACCGCAAGAACAATAAAGACAGCCAGCCACTGCTCGCCGAGATTCTCGCCCAGCAAAACCCCATGCAAATGCAGTCCCTGCTGACCACGCTGGCGCTGGCCAATACCGAATCTCACGCCCTGTTGCTAGATGTCCTGTCAGGATCCGGGCCACTCGGCACTGTGACGAATGGCGACCCTATGGGTGTGGGCGAAGCTTTCCAAGCCGTGGGCCAGGGCTTCGCGAAGAACCCCGTTGCATTGATGAACGCCAACATGCAACTCATGCAGGGTTGGATGGAGCTGTGGCAGGAAATGGCACTGGAAGGCATGACCGGCGCCGCCAATGCGGTCCGGGACAAACGTTTTTCCGACCTTGAATGGGATCGCAATCCCGGCTTCAAATTTATCCGCAAAGCCTATGACCTCAATGCCAAATGGCTGATGGGCTTGGCCGATCATGTGAAAGACGACCTGCCGGACAATATTCACTTGCGCGCAAAATTCTTCAGCCAGCAATTGGCCGACAGTCTCGCGCCGACCAATCATCTCGGCAGCAATCCGCAGGCCCTGCGCACCTTCTTCGAAAGTGGCGGTGAGAGCGTGCTGGCAGGCATCCGGATGGCTCGCGACGATGTAAAAAGGGGCAATGGCAAACTCTACATCACCCAAACTGACGAGACGCCGTTCAAACTCGGCGAGAACATCGCGACGGCGCCCGGTGAAGTTGTTTTCAGGAATGATTTGATCGAACTGATCCAGTACAAACCAACTGGCGAGCAGACCCATGCGCGTCCGTTGCTGATCTTCCCGCCCTGGATCAACAAATTCTACATCCTCGATTTGCGCGAAGAAAACTCGATGATCCGCTGGCTGCTAGACAAGGGCCTGTCAGTCTTTGTCGTCTCGTGGCGCTCGGCCGACGAAGTGACCCGCGACTACACGTGGAACGACTATGTGAAGAATGGCATCTATGCCGCCGTCGAAGCCACGCTTCAGGCGACTGGGCAGAAGGGCCTCAATACAGTCGGGTATTGTATCGGGGGCACCCTACTCTCTTCAGCCCTCGGCCACATGGCTGCCAGCGGCGACGACCGTATCAAGTCAGCCACCTTCTTTGCATCCCAGTCCGATTTCAGCCTAGCCGGAGACCTGAAAGTCTTCACCGACGATAATGGCCGCGCCTATATCGACTCCATCATCGAGGAACATGACGGCATCATGCCTGGAACGATGATGTACGAAACCTTCAACTGGCTACGCCCGATTGATCTGGTCTGGCGCTACGTCATTGACCAGTACATGCTGGGCAAGGAGCCGCGGCCGTTCGATTTGCTGTATTGGAACGCTGACCAGACCAATATTCCGGGCAAGGTACACCGCAGATACCTCAAGGACTGTTACGCAGAGAACAAGCTCGCACGCGGCAAGTTCAAGGTGCTCGGCGAAACAGTGGACCTGCAAAAGGTCGATATCCCGATCATGGTGCAGGCCAGCCGCGACGATCACATCTGCCCCATGGAAAGTGTCTACCGCACCGCCAAGGTATTTGGCGGCAAGACCAATTTCATCCTCGCCGCCTCAGGCCACATCGCCGGCGTAGTGAACCACCCGGATTCCGGAAAATACTGCCATTGGACCAATAATGGCGCGCTGCCAGAAACTGGCGCGGAATGGCTCGAAGGTGCGGAGGAGCATGCAGGCTCCTGGTGGCCGACCTGGTGGGACTGGCTACGGCCGAAGTCCGGTCGCAAAGTCATTGCGAAGCAGCCAAAGGACATGGGCCTCGGCGCTGCGCCGGGCACTTATGCCAGAGTTCGTCTTGAGGATATCAGGCTCAAGTAAGCTCAAGCCGTCAATCCGGCATCCTCGTCCAGCCCCAACGCAATATTGAGGTTCTGAACCGCCGCGCCAGAAGCGCCCTTACCGAGATTGTCAAAACGCGCCACAAGTCGCGCCTCGTCATCCGTGCCGAAGACAAACAGATCGATCCGATTGGTTCCGTTGCAGGCCTCTGGCTCAACACCCTTCAAGGCATCGCAGTCTGCGAGGGAGGCCACACTTACAAATCGCTCGCCTTGATAGGCTGAGGTCAGTGCCGCGTGAATTTGCGCACGGCGTGGCTTACCCGGAATGGCCCAGAGCGGCAGGCCGATTTCAACGATCATACCCTGCGCATAACGCCCCACTGACGGCATGAAGACGGGAGCGTGCTCGAGCCGGGAATATTTCTTCATCTCAGGGGGATGCTTGTGCTTCTGTCCCATCGCATAGATGCGGTGATTGTCTTCAGAGTACGTTTCGGACGCCTCATCCTCGAACTCGGCGATCATGGCCTTGCCGCCGCCAGTATAGCCCGACACAGCAGAGACCACGATGGGCCAAGAGGTTGGCACCAGCCATTTTGAGACCAGCGGACGCAACAGCGCAATCACACCTGTGGGATAGCAGCCTGGATTGGAGATCCGCCGGGACGCCTGGATCGCGGCGCGCTGCCCCTTGTCCATTTCCGGAAATCCGTAAGTCCATCCACTCGCAACCCGGTGCGCTGTAGATGCGTCGATGATCACCGTGTTCGGACTGTTCACGAGGGACACCCCAAGACGCGCTGCATCATCGGGCAAACAGAGGATGACCGCGTCGGATGCATCCATCAGGCGCGCACGCTCGATATTGTCCTTGCGCTTGTCCGGATCAATGGAAATCAGCTCAAGGTCCGTGCGAGCCCACAGTCGCTCGGCAATCTGAAGGCCGGTCGTGCCGGCTTCGCCATCAATGAATACTTTGGGCAGCATAATCTGTGTGTTCCCGATTCCGGACAAAACAAAACGGGCGCTCCGTTTCCGAAGCGCCCGCCTGAATAATGATATTCGGTGTGCGGCCTAGCGCTTCGAGAACTGGAAGCTGCGGCGTGCTTTCGCACGACCATACTTCTTGCGTTCGACAACGCGTGGGTCGCGGGTCATGAAGCCGAATGGCTTCAGCACGGCGCGCAGGCCTGGCTCGTAGTTGACGAGGGCACGCGACAGGCCGTGACGCACAGCGCCTGCCTGACCGGAAAGGCCGGAGCCCTTCACAGTTGCAATGATGTCAAACTCGCCTTCGCGGCCAGCTTCGACCAGTGGCTGAGCAATTACCATGCGCAGCACAGGGCGCGCGAAGTACTGTTCCTGATCGCGACCATTGATCGTGATCTTGCCAGTGCCGGGCTTGATCCAGACGCGGGCGACGGCCTCTTTGCGGCGACCGGTGCCGTAAGCACGGCCCTGAGCGTCGATCTTCGGCTCGATTGGAGCAGCCGGAGCTTCAGCTTCGGTTGCGCCGGACATGGCGCCAAGATCCTGGAGGGAGTTTGCAGTGTCAGTCATGTTGATCAGGCCGCCTTGATGTTCTTGCGGTTCATGGCTTTGAAGTCGACAGTGTCGGGCTTCTGGGCCTCGTGTGGGTGCTCCGCGCCGCCATACACGTGCAGTTTCGAGAACTGCTTACGGGCCAGCGGGCTTTCTTTTGGCATCATCCGCTTCACGGCGAGTTCAAGCGCGCGCTCAGGGAAACGACCATTGAGGATTTTTTCCGGCGTCGTGGACTTGATGCCGCCCGGATAACCGGTGTGGCGATAGTACACTTTGTCCGTCATCTTGCGACCGGTGAATTTCACCTTGTCAGCATTGATAATGACGACGTGATCGCCCGTATCGATGTGAGGTGTAAAGTCAGCACGGTGCTTGCCGCGCAGGCGCTTGGCGACATATGAAGCAAGGCGTCCGACGACGACATCGGTCGCGTCGATCACGACCCAGTTGTGCTCTACGTTGGCTGGTGCGTTATAGGTTTTCATCGCTCTACTAAGAGCCTCTCGCTTTCGGAGTTCATGGAATGCAATTCAAGCGCTGGCGTTTAAGCGCCACTTCCCCGGTTGTCAACGCAGGGCTTGGCCTCGCCCTGCTTTTTACAGCAGTTGGATGCTCGAAGAAAGCCGAAGCCCCCGAAGTACCGGCTTCTGCCTCTGAAATCGCTGCTGGTGTGGAGCTTCCCGCTGTATGGTCCACGCGCCCACTGGAAGGCAAAGTGAACGCTGTGGCGCTCTCCGGAGGCCTCGGAGGCCTGCTGGCAGTCGCCTATGAGCGCGGCGGCCTGCAATTGTTCAATATGAATGGCGAAATTCTGGGGGAACCTGCCAACTTCAGGCTCACTGACCTCGCCAGCGGCCAGAGCGCCACGCTTGGCGGCAGTACGGTGACCATATTCCCGGGAATCACCCGCGAGGGCCAGTTGAAAGCATATCTTTACGGCGAAGGCCTCCTCGCCCCGGCTCAGGTCGACCTGCCCGTTCCAAATACGAGCTCCATTGCCGGCGTTTGCTCCGGTCCGATGCGGGCAGCCGGTATCATGCGAGTGGCTTACTGGACCTCGACCAATGATCGCGTACTTCAGACCGGCATCGTGCGGGAAGAGAATGGCGAGTTTTCCTGGGATGCCAGCGAATCGACCTTCACAGATTTTGGGATCAGGTCCTGCGCCTATACGAGCGACACACTGGTTGCCTCCCCGCGTGCCAAAAGCGCAGCGTCGCTCACACGTGGCGATTTTGATGCCCTGCTCTCCATCGAAGACGGCAGTGGGCTTCAGGTCTCAACAGATTTGGGCATGACCAACACCGAAATCACCGTTCGGGATGGCATTACCGTTATTGCGCCAGATGCACCGGATGCGATGGCCGCCATGGGCACGATGATGAGTGGTGGATATCCAGGCGGTGTGATTGTCATCGCGGGCGAAACCGCCCCGGACCAGCATCAGGCCGTATTCGTCGATCCAAGCCCCCTTACGCTGGACGATTCTCGCTAGACGTCCCACGCGATTGCCAGACAAGACGCACTGCCATCAGCGTAACGATTACGCCAAGACCCTGATGAACCAGAGCCAGGTTCATCGGGGCGGCGTGCACAAGCGTGAGAATTCCCCACACTGCCTGTAGGGTCACGAGCACAGCCAGCCAACGAAATTCCTGTCGCAGTGGCGTGCTCCGGAACGCCCAGGCGGATGCCAATGATCCGGCCCAGATGGCATAGGCCAGAATGCGGTGATTGAATTGCGTTGCAGCGCGGCCTTCAAACAGGCTGCGCGCACCGAGGCCTTCTTCCACATAGTGTGACGGAACGAGCTCTCCCGCCATCAACGGCCAATCATTGTAGGACCGGCCCGCATCAAGGCCGGCAACCAAGGCGCCGGCAGCCATCTGGATGAAAATCGCGACCAGAAGTATTACGGCGATGCTTCGGGTGAGCCCAGCTACCGCCGGTCGGCGCTCTTTGCCAAGATCGTGCCAGAGCCAAGTGACGTAGGCGATAATCAACAGCGCAAGTGTGAAATGGGTCATCAACCGATAAGGCGCGACGTCCACGCGCGTGGTCTCGCCAATGCCGCTGGCCACCATCCACCAGCCTATGGCGCCCTGCAGACCACCGAGTCCGATCAATGCGATCAGATGCCAAGTGAGATGTTTGGTCAGCCAACCGCGAACGGCAAAGACCGCAAAACCCGCAACAGCCACCAAGCCGATCATGCGCCCAAAAAAGCGATGCCCCCACTCCCACCAGAATATTTTCTGGAACTCCGCCATGGACATGCCCTGATTGACGAACTGGTATTCAGCGGTTTGCTGGTATTTCGCGAACTCGGTTTGCCACGCACCTTCTGAGAGCGGCGGCAGCGCACCACTGACCGGATTCCATTCAGTGATGGAAAGGCCGGAATCCGTCAGGCGTGTGGCACCACCAATCAGGATCATGGCATAGACCATCAGACCGACAAGGATCAGCCAGCGGCGGATCCAGGTAGCGGAGGGGCTGACTTTTGACGTTTCGCTCATGCGAGATACATGATCCAAGCAGACGCCCGCGCAAGAGGCGGCAAAGTCGCATGTGCAGTTGAGAGACATACCCATGAGCTATCCGACCAGGAAAATTGTCGCGAGCCTGATCCTGCTGGCCTTCATGGTCTGCTGGATTATCATGGTCGGCTCAGTCGGTCCGATTGTCTCAGGTTGGCCGAAATGGGCTGAAATGCTGTTCTACGTATTCGCAGGAATCGGTTGGATCATCCCGTTCAAGCCGATCTTCGCGTGGATGAATCGCGATGCGCCAAAGCAGGAAGACTAGTCTTCAGGTTTGTTCTTGGTGGCTTCCTTCAACCGCGCCAGCATAACAGCGGGATCGTCAGGTGTATCTGCCTCGTCGGGCTCCGGATAATCGTCCTCCTCGACCGATTCATCCTCCGTCACGCCTAATGGCAATTCACCTGCCTCTCCCGACATCGTTTCGAAAGAGCCTTCGTCGCGATCGGATTCCAGACGGCCCAGCACGGTTTCCCCCCCGATCAATGTCTGGCCAGGCCAAATCAACTGGCCGGCTTTGGCCGGAACATACACATCGCACCAGCCGCCCAGCCGTCGTTTTCCGAACACGCGTCCAAGTCGCATGATATCGCCCGATTCAGCTTCCAATTCCTGACGTGGGCCAAGACCGCCTGTCGCGATGCGCACACCTACCTGCTGTGCACGGCTTTCAAACAACAGGTATGAAATCGCCAATCCGTCTGCATCTGGGCGCATGGCAAATGGGACAGTTTGTTCGCCGTCTTCCGTAATGAGGCTTTCCAGACTGCCAGCAATCGGCGCGTAGAGTCGGTTCGTTGTGGCCGGCGACGAAGATATCCGGATGCGTGTAGTTTCCGCGCCGGCCATGCGCAATTCGCCCGGCGGATCGGCTGGGGTCACTGATACCACCACCCCATCGCACGGCGCCACAATGCCGCTGGCAAGATCTGGCGCGGTTCGCTTGGCCCAGCGCGCCGCCATCAAGGCAGCGATCATCCCGGCAAACCCAACCCAGAAGAGTGGATCCCAGACCCAACTTAGCAACAGGCCGACCAGAAGGGAGGCCAACGCAGCCGCAACGCCCTCCCAATCGAGCCCGCCGGTCATCCAGGGCGTCGTCTTCCGTTCGAGGTCTTCGGTCATGCCCGCCAGCCTTTTCTATTCCGCAGCGAGCGCGATCTCCGCGCTCTTGGCCTGTCTTTCCCACATATCAGCATATTTGCCGCCTTTTGCCAGCAGGTCTGCATGTGTGCCGCGCTCAATCACTCGCCCGGCATCGAGAACGATGATCTCGTCAGCAGATTTCACAGTAGACAGGCGGTGGGCGACCATCAATGTCGTACGCCCCTCGGCGGCATCCTCAAGCGCGTCTTGCACGGCCTCTTCCGTCGCACTGTCCAGCGCTGACGTGGCCTCGTCCAGCACGAGGATGGACGGATCGGCCAGAATCACGCGGGCAATTCCCACGCGCTGCTTCTCACCCCCAGACAGTTTCAAGCCTCGCTCGCCAACGCGTGTTTTCCAACCATCGGGCAGCGATTCGATGAAATCGAGTAATTGCGCCCGGCGCGCAGCATCCCGCAGCTCCTCGTCGCTGGCATCGGGACGAGCGTAAGCGATGTTGGACCGGATCGTGTCATTGAACAGAACAACGTCCTGAGGCACGAGCCCAAGCGCCTTGCGCAGGGATTCCTGTGTCAGCGATCTCACATCATGCCCATCGACCAACACGCTGCCCTGATCGACATCGTAGAAGCGGAACAGGAGCTTAAGCAGCGTCGACTTTCCCGCCCCAGATGTGCCGACAAACGCAACCTTGCGGCCGGGCAGCAAGTCAAAACTGACATCCTGCACGCCAACTGCACGGCCTTCATGATTGAAACCCACATTGCGGAATTCGACATGCCCAGTCGGCTTCGACAATGGCATCGCATCTGGCGCATCCGCCACTTCGGTTTTCATGGCGAGCAGCCCGTAGAGCTTTTCGAGGTCCACCGCGCCTTGCTTGATCTCGCGCCAGGCCCAACCGAGAATATTCAGCGGCGCATAGAGTGACAGCAGCATCAGCATGACGGCTGTCAGGTCGCCGACCAACATGGTTCCCTGAATGACATTCCAGGCCGACAGGACGAGCACCGCCAACAAGCCTGCATTCATTACCACCGCTTGCGTTGCGTTCAGGACGTACATGGACCGGACAGCATCGACATACCGATGATTGTAATTGCGCATCGCGTCGTTGAACCGGCCGGTTTCGCGGCGTTCTGCAGCGAAAGCCTTCACGGTTTCGAAATTTGTCAGAATGTCGACAGAGGTCGCTCGGAAATGCGTGTCGGCTTCATTCATTCGGCGGCGCTGGCGCACGCGCCATTCGGTGATGATTACCGTGGCGATGACATAGATGATGATCGTGAAGACCGCGATCAGGGACAGGCGGTAATCATAAGCGACGCCGAGCGCGATGGAGGCAAGCACCAGCCGCACGAAGGTCGGCCCTATATTGAAGGCGAGGAAGCGAATCAAATAGTCGATGGCACTGGCACCGCGCTCGATGACCCGATTGAGTGCGCCGGTCCGCCGAGTCTGGTGGAAGTTCAGAGAAAGAGACTGCGCATGCCCGAAAGCGTCCACGCTGGCGACGCGTTGTGCGTCCTGACTGACGGGAGAAAACAGCCAGTCGCGCACCTGCGGCATGGCCGCAGCAAGAAAGCGGACACCAATCCCGACCGCGAGCCAATATGCGGCCGCGCCGAAGGCCGCCGCTTCGCCACCTTCCGGAACAGCGCGGTTGATCGCGTGTCCCAGCAGCAAGGGCGAAATCACTTCCAACACCGAAGCAGCGAGTGTGATCAAGATTGCGATCACCATGATTGGCCGCCATTTCGACAGTTCCGGCCGCGCGAGCAGCTTCAGGATTCGCAGAATGGAGGCGCCGATCCCGCCATCAGCGCTTTCGATCTTGTCATGGTCAGCGGCGGCAGCGTGAGGATTCGTCATCGCCCGCATATGGGAACAAAATGACAGATCAGCAAACCCTGCATGTTGCGCCGAACAGCGAAACGTCCTGAAATTGTCACTGGTCGAGGAATACGAGGCCCCATATAGGGCAACGGCACGCCTCGCTGAGGCAGGTATGAAAGGTGAACCCCGCATGACGAATATCAAATCCATCTGCGTTTATTGCGGCGCGTCCGACGATGTTCAGCCGGGCTATATCAAGCTGGCCGAAGAATTGGGCCGCGAATTGGCCAAACGCGATATCCGCCTCGTCTATGGCGGAGGCGGCGTTGGCCTGATGGGGGCCTGCGCGCGATCAGCCCATGAGTCCGCAGGCGATGTGCTGGGCATCATGCCACGCTTCCTGCTCAACAAGGAACGCATCTACGAGGATGTTGAGCATCGCATCGTCAACGATATGCACACCCGTAAACAGATGATGTTTGATGAGTCTGATGCCTTCATCGTTTTGCCAGGTGGTATCGGAACGCTGGAAGAGGCTGTCGAAATCTTGTCCTGGGCACGCCTCGGCCTGCATGCCAAGCCAATGGCCTTCCTCGACGAAGACGGATTCTGGTCGCCCTTCTTCGAACTGATGGAACACATCATCGACGGCAAGTTCACACCGGAAGGCTTCCGTGCATCACTGGTTCACAGCGATACGCCACAACAAGCCATCGACGCGCTGATGGACAAGGTTATCGTCCTGGACAATTAGGCCGGGGACAGGCGCGTTCAGCCCTGAAAGCCTGGAACATCCTCAATCGGTTTCTTGTTGAGATCCATGCCCAACGCCAGAACGATGGTCGAGGCGATGAAGATGGACGAGTACGTCCCGATAAATACGCCCCAGATCAACGCGAAGCTCATGCCGCGCAGGACTGGACCGCCCAGAAAGAAGATCGCCATCAAAGCCAACAGGGTCGTGCCAGAGGTGAGCAAGGTCCGGGATAGCGTGCCATTCAGCGCAAGGTCGATAACCTCCTTGTCGGCCATCTTCTTATACTTGCGCTTCTCTTCACGCACCCGGTCAAACACAACGACCGTGTCGTTCATCGAGTAACCAATGATTGTCAGCAGGGCCGCAATAGTGGTCAGGTTGAATTCCATCTGAAGGAACGCAAACACGCCGAGCGTGATGATCACGTCATGTGCGAGCGCCGCCACGGCGCCGACCGAGAACTGCCACTCGAACCGGAACCAGATATAGACCAGCATCAGCGCAAGGGCTGCAATCAGCGCCGTGATCCCGTCCCTAAACAATTCCTGCGAAACCTTGGGGCCCACCGAGTCGTTGCGGAGTATCTGCTCGTCAGTTATGCCCAGCGCCTCTTTCAGCGTTTCTGTCACCAGTTCGTTGGTCGCGCCCGTTGCGCGTTCGGCCTGGTCGGTGGCAGACAGCGCCTGAAATTCTTCCCCGAGAATGGACGCATCTGCTTCGCCGTATTTCACGACCACGATACTGCGAGCATCGGTGCCGACCGCGCTGTTCACATCGGCGTTGAGTGGCATCGCCTGACGCACACCTTCCACAGTTATTGTGTCCGTCTGCTCCAGCTCCATCACTGTTCCACCGGCAAAGTCGACACCGAAGTTGAGACCCCGCATCGCGAGGAAGAAGATGGAAGATGCAATCAGCACCGCTGAGACAACTGCGCCAATCAGGCGAAGGTTCATGAAGCTCAGATTGGTCTTTTGGGGCCAGTATTTGAGTAGCATATCGTATCTCCTCCGGGCCTAGACCGCGAGCTTCTTGGGACGGAAGGTTTTCAACCACATGACCGTGAACCAGCGGGTCACGACAAAGGCGGTGAACACCGATGTGACAATACCGATGGCCAACGTCACGGCGAAGCCTTTCACCGGTCCTGAACCGAGCAGGTAGAGAATGATGGCGGCGATCAGGGTTGTAACGTTCGCATCGAGAATGGTCGAAAAGGCACGTTCATACCCGGCCTGAACGGCCGTGAGGGGAGAGCGCCCATTGCGTTGTTCTTCGCGGATACGTTCAAACACGAGCACGTTGGCGTCGACCGCCATACCGATGGTCAGGATGATGCCTGCGATACCCGGCAGGGTCAGCGTAGCGCCGAGCCCAGAGAGCGCCCCAAGAATCAGAACGATGTTCGCCGCAAGCGAGCCAACGGCAAAACCTCCCATCAGGCCATAAGCAATGATCATGAAGATCGCCACAAGCGCGAGGCCGATCATGGATGCACGTGTACCGGCGCGAATGGAGTCATGCCCCAGCGTGGCGCTGACCGTGCGCTGATCCAGGAATTGGACCTTGGCTGGCATTTCACCAGCCTCGATGATCGCGGCAAGGTCCTGAGCCTCTTCCTGGGTGAAATCACCCGTGATGCGAACATTGCCGCCGGGGATCGGTTCATTGATGCGCGGCGCTGACATGATCACATCATCCAGAACAATCGCAAAAAGCTTGCCGGAATTGTTGCGGGTCGTGTCGTAGAATTTCCGGGCGCCATTGCTGTTGAGGCGGAACGTAATCTGTGGCCGGTTACCTTCGTCAAAACCTTGCGCTGCGTTGGCAATATCTGCGCCGGTCACTTCCGGAATGTTCCGCACAAGCAGCGCCCCGGTCGTCGGCCCTTCCAGCAAGCGATAGCCCGCGCGCGCCACGCCTGCCTGCGCCGAGGTGATCGCGGATGGGCTGTCATCAACAAGATTGAACGTCATCTTGCCGTCACGGCTGAGCAAATCCTTCAAGCGTTGCGGGTCGGGCTCGCCTGGCGCCTCAAGAATGATCCGGTCATTGCCCTGCGGCGTGATCGAGATTTCGGAAACACCGTCGGGATCGACGCGGCGACGAACGATGGTCATCGTCTTGCCCAGCGCGTCTTTCATCAACGCTTCTTCTGATGCGGCGGGAACCGTGACGAGAATCCGGTCTGTGCCGAGCTGTTCGATTTCGTACGTCTTCGCGCCGCCAATCGCGCCTTCCACATTGCCGTTCAGCTTGCGCATACGACGGAGCGCCTCGTCCATCGGGAAGTTGCCTTCGGCGTCAGGACGCGTCAGCGTAATCTCCAGCTGGCGCCCCTTCACGTCTGGCAGATGGCCAATACGCTCGGACGGCGTCACATTGGTAAACGCGCTGCGCACATCACCGGCAAACACTTCCAGACGGTTGGCAATCACCTCGTCTGGATTGATTTCCATCATCAGGTAAACGCCGCCCTGAAGGTCTAGGCCGAGATTAACGCCCTTTTTGGGCATGAAACCCGGCGCATCATCCATGTTCACGACATTCGGCAGCGCCATGACGACACCCCATGCCAGTGTCAGAAGAACAAGCGCGACCTTCCAAGGTGGAAACTGAAGCATGCGGAATTCCTTGTCATGCGAAGGGCCGCAAGCGGGCCCTGCAGGCCCTTAATCGTTGGCGGCGACAGGCTGGTTCTTGCCACGAACGTCGATCACCATCTGCTTGATGATCTGGACGCGAACGCCTTCGGCCAGTTCGACCGTGACTTCCTCGTCGCCCGCCTTGGTCACCTTGCCGACGATGCCGCCGGACGTGACGATCGTATCGCCCTTCTTGATGTTCTCGATCAGGGCCTTGTGCTTCTTCGCGCGCTGTTGCTGCGGGCGGATCAGCAGGAAGTAGAAGATCAGGATCAGCGGCAGGAACAGTAGCACCTGGCTCATGATGCTCGGACCCGACGCGCTTGGCGCGGCCTGCGCCAAGGCCGGCAGTGTTACAATGGCGGCGCCTGCGGTCAGCGTGGCAAGTCTGGTCAGCATTTGGTTCTCTCCCATAGACCCCTGAAAATGTGTTGCTCCTATAGCTGTGGGCAGTTGCATTGGCAAACAAGCCCTGCAGATGAAACCACTGCAACTATAGCGCCTGGGAACTTCCCGGCACCATAGGCGCCAACTCATGCGACAGGCCGAACCATTCAGTTGTGCCGTCGCGCGCCATCCGCGCAATCTGCTGGCGCCCTTCGTGTTGCATCGGTGTGATCACCAATCCGCCGGGCTTGAGCTGGTCGAACAGAGCCTGGGGGATCGCATCCACTAGCCCCGTGATGAGGACGCGGTCATATGGCCCGCGTTCAGCCCAGCCGAGCAGGCCATCGCCGTAGCGCACCGCAAGATTGTCGAGGCCAAGGCTCACAATCCGTTGGCGCGCATGATCGGTCAGCTTGTTGTACCGCTCGACGCCAAACACATCCGCGGCAAGCTGACCGGCCAATGCGGCGATATATCCAGACCCCATGCCAATCACCAGAAGACGCGCCTTGCGCTCGCGGCCGAGGCCCAGCGCCTGAAGCAATTGCCCGGTCGCCGCCGGGCGCGGGATTGTCTGGCCGCACGGGATGGGCACCACGCAGTCAGCAAAGGCAAGGTCTTTCAGGGCGGGATCATCGACAAAGGCTCCCCGGTCGACCGTTTCCATCGCTCTCAGCACGCCATCATCCGTGACCCCCTCCTGACGCAAGCGCAGGACAAGTCGGGCGGCACGGAATGGATCGGTGATCAGGTCTTCCATAGCTCCCGCAGCGTCCGGAGGAATACTTCATGCGTCAAGTCCACATGAAGCGGGGAGATGGAGACATAGCCGTCATAGATCGCCCGCAAATCGGTGCCAGCATCCGGTTTGGAGAGTTTGCCCTTGTACCCGATCCAGTAATAATCATTGCCGCGCAGGTCTTCGCGGCGGTCGGTATGGATGATCGATTCGTCGCGAAAGCCCTGACGGGTGATCTGGATGCCCTTCACCTCATCGGGCTCAACATCCGGGAAGTTCACATTCATCACCGCATCGCCAGGCCAACCATGCTCGATCAGCGGCTTGATCGCCTTGCTGCCCCAAGCCCGGGCGGTGTCCCAAGGCAGGGAGCCGCGCTCGCGGAAGCTCTGCGACTGGCTGAGGGCGATGGACGGAATGCCGAGCTGCATACCGAACAGCGCCGCCGCGATCGTGCCGGAGAAGCTGGTATCCTCGGCAATGTTCTGGCCGCGATTGACGCCGGACAGCACAAGGTCCGGCTTTTCCGGCATCAGATTGTGCGTCGCCAGCAGGACGCAGTCGGACGGCGTGCCCGCCACGGCCCAGGCCTTGTCGCCCACTTCGCGCGTACGGACCGGATGGGTCAGCGAAATGGCGCGGCCCTTGCCGGACTGTTCCTCTTCCGGCGCGGCGATCCAGACATCGTCAGAAATTTCCCGCGCAATGTCTTCCAGCACAGCAAGGCCCGGCGCGTTGATGCCGTCATCATTGGTCAGCAGGATTCTCATGCCGAAATCACCTCAAGGCCGCCCATGTAGTTGCGCAGGGCTTCCGGGACGGTGATGGAGCCGTCTTCATTCTGATAGTTTTCGAGGATTGCCACGAGCGTGCGGCCGACCGCGAGGCCGGAGCCGTTCAGCGTGTGGACGAATTCGGGCTTGGCGCCAGTTTCCGGTCGATAGCGTGCGCTCATGCGGCGGGCCTGATAGTCGCCGCAATAGGAGCATGAGCTGATTTCGCGATACGTGTCCTGGCTCGGCAACCAGACTTCGAGGTCATAGGTCTTGCGTGCCCCTGCCCCCATATCGCCTGCGCAGAGCAGCATGCGGCGGAATGGCAGGTCGAGCTTTTTCAGGATGGCCTCGGCGCATTCGGTCATGCGCTCGAGTTCGGCCAGCCCCTCTTCCTCATTCGCGACGACCGAGACCATCTCGACCTTGTTGAACTGGTGCAACCGGATCATGCCCTTCGTGTCGCGTCCCGCGCTACCCGCTTCAGAGCGGAAGCAAGGCGTATGAGCGGTGAACCGTTTCGGCAGTTCGCCGGGCTCGATGATGCTGTCGCGGACAATGTTTGTCAGCGGAACTTCAGCGGTGGGGATGAGGTAAAATTTCGACTCGAGTTTCTCTACTTCAGCCAAAATTTCGGCGTGTTTCGCACCATACCGATCAATCAGGTATGCCATGGTTTTTGAATCGATACCCGTGACTTTGAACAAGTCTTCGTCGAACTTTGGCAACTGCCCTGTGCCAACGAGCGCCTGATCTTTGACTAGCAGCGGCGGCGAGCATTCCGTGTACCCATGCTCTTCGGTTTGCACGTCCAGCATGAAAGCGGCAAGCGCACGCTCGAAGCGCGCGAGCTTGCCTTTCAGCAAAACAAAACGTGCGCCGCTCATCTTGGCCGCAGTTTCGAAATCCATCATGCCGAGGGCTTCGCCGAGATCGGCATGGTCCTTCACCTCGAAATCATAGGTTTTCGGCTCGCCCCAGCGGGCCTGCTCGACATTGCCGTCCTCGTCCTGGCCTTCGGGCACTTCGGCCAGCGGAATGTTCGGCAGGCCATAGAGCAGATCGTCGAGCAGCTTGCGGGCGGCTTCTTCCTGTTCGCCCGCCGCTTCAATCGTGTCCTTGGCGTCGGCCACGACCTTGCGCAGGCGCTCGAACTCCGCCTCATCGCCCGAGGCTTTGGCCCGGCCAATCAGCTTGGAGGTCTCGTTGCGCAGCTTTTCCGCTTCCTGCTTGTCCGTGACAGCCGTGCGCAGGGCCGCGTCATGCGCGTGAATATCGTCCACCACATTGCCAAGCTCTGGCTTCTTCCGGTTCCAGGCGGCGCGGAAAGCCTCGGGGTTTTCGCGGATGGCGCGGATGTCGAACATGTGCGTGGTCCTGTCTGATCAGTCGGTCATTGCTCTAATCCGCGCCGGGCCTGCCTGCAACCGGGGGATATGCTTAGGCATTTTGGGAAATTGGGACGTGGAGCCGCACCCAGCACTCATCGTGGGCCTGCTCGGGGAAATCGCCGCACAATTTCTTATTCCCTCGCAGCATCCTCTTCGGCCTG
Organism: Hyphomonas sp. UBA4505; assembly: GCF_002388685.1. Taxonomy (NCBI): domain Bacteria; kingdom Pseudomonadati; phylum Pseudomonadota; class Alphaproteobacteria; order Hyphomonadales; family Hyphomonadaceae; genus Hyphomonas; species Hyphomonas sp. UBA4505. Next base: position 27,291 of record NZ_DGMZ01000008.1, read on the forward strand.
CTTCTTCTCGATCAGTTTCACGCACCAGATGGAGATTTCGTAGAGCATCAGGACTGGAACGGTCAGCAGTATCTGCGAGATTACATCGGGCGGGGTGAAGAAGGCCGCGAAGCAGAGAATGCCGACAATGGCATATTTCCGACCCTTGGCGAGCGCGTCAGAGGAAACGATCCCGATCCGCCCCAGCAGGCTGAGGATCACCGGCAGCTGGAACGACAGGCCAAAGGCCAGCATCAACGCCATTACCAGCGAGAGATATTCCGATACGCGGGGCAATAATTTGATGGTTGCGACCGTGCTGTCGATATTCTCCTGCGACACCGAGAACCGCGCCAGCATGGGCAGCATCAGGAAATAGACAAACGCCGCGCCGAGCGTGAACAGCAAGGGTGCAAAGACCAGATACGGCCAGAAGGCCCCGCGCTCATTCTTGTAAAGGCCCGGTGCCACGAACTGGTAGACCTGCCAGGCGATAAACGGGAAGGACAGGAAAATGCCGGCGAATACGGCGAGTTTCAGCTTGGCAAAGAAGAACTCCATCGGGCCAGTAAAGATCAACTCCAGCGGCGCCCCGCGAATGCCTTCGGCCACGCGCGCAAATGGCGCCAGCAGGAAGTCATAGATCGGCTCGGCGAAGAAGAAGCAGACAATCGAGGCGACCGACAGCGCCAGCAAAGCCTTGATCAGGCGCGCGCGCAGCTCGACCAGATGCTCCAGCAGCGGAGCCCGGCTCGCCTCGACTTCATCATCGGTGAAGTCTGGCTGTTCGTCCTTCGGCGGCACGTGGGTCACGCAGCATCATCCCCGGTTTTCGGCGAGGCCGGTGGTGTTGCTGGCTGGGAATTCGGCTCAGACGCTGTTTCCACTGCCGGCGCGGCGGGTTTGGGCGGCGGGCTCTTTTCCATGACCGCAGAATTCACGTCCGCCTCAAAGGCGGCCAAATCGTCCTGCGCCTTCTGCATCGTGTTGTCTTTCTTCAGATCTTCGATCTCTTTGCGGAGCTCGTCGAGTTCGCTCTGGCGGGCAATATCTTCGAAGGCAGCCTGGAATTCACGTGCCATGGCGCGGCCCTTGCCGACGAACTGGCCAACCCGGCGCATCATCATGGGCAGATCCTTGGGGCCGACAATGATCAGCGCCGCAAGGCCCAACAACAGGAGTTCGGAAAACCCGATTCCGGGCAGCATGCTAAGCGCCCTCCACTCGGCAGCTTATGACGAGGCCTTCGTCTCGTCTTTCTTCGGGGTGACGTTGACCATGTCGTCATTGTCGACGGATTTGGTCTCTTCCTCATCCTTCAGGCCCTTGCGAAAGGCCCCGATACCCTTGGCCATGTCGCCCATGATGGAGGAGATGCGACCACGTCCACCGAACAGAAGGAGGGCAACGACCACGACGATCAGCAATTGAATCCAGCTTGGCGACATGCCTCTCTCCTTCAAGAATTCCCTGAATATATACAGCAGCTCACGCTGGAACAATGGAACGAAGCTGCTAAAGAACAGCCATGCGTATCGCCACATGGAATGTCAACTCGATCAAGGCACGGCTTCCCACAGTGTTGGAAGTCCTCGACGCCATCAATTGCGACGTCGTCTGCCTCCAGGAAATCAAGTGCGAGACCGACGCGTTTCCCTATCTGGAACTGGAGGAACGCGGCTGGAATTGCGCTGTTCTCGGCCAGAAAAGCTATAATGGCGTCGCCCTGCTCTCCAAGCACGAGATTGAAGACGTGACCAAAGGGTTGCCAACGATCGAAGACGAACAGGCGCGCTATATCGAGGCGCTGATCCTCAGCGACACCCCAATCCGTGTGGGCGGTTTATACCTGCCGAATGGAAACCCTGCCCCCGGCCCGAAGTATGACTACAAGATGGAATGGATGGACGCGCTGGAACGGCATGCGCGTGAGCTGCTCAAGCTGGACGAAGCCTTCGTCCTCTGCGGCGACTATAATTGCATCCCCACACCTGCCGATTGCTGGGACGAAACCGTCTGGCAGGACGACGCACTCGCCCTGCCCCAGACGCGCGCAGAATTCCGGAAACTGAAATATCTGGGTCTGGCGGATTCTTTTGAACTGACCGATAATCGTGCACACCAGTACACGTTCTGGGATTATCAGGGCGGCGCTTTCAAAAAGGATCACGGCATCCGGATCGACCATCTGCTCTGCTCGCCCCAGGCTTGCGACAGACTCCAATCGGTAGAGATCTATCGCAAGGCCCGCGAGCTCGAGAAACCTTCAGACCATGTGCCGGTCATCGGCGTCTTCGAAGACTAGCGCTTATTTCGCACGGTCAATGTCGTCGGCCCAGGCTGCCAGCCAGAACGTTGCCGCCTGCCAGTTGATCGCCACTTCGTTCAGCTCATACGCGTCTACGTGGTCGGCGTAGCAGGTCTGGGCCTGGCATTCGTCAATAATGGCCCTGGAAACCGGACCAGCAGGATTGGTGTTGTTCGGTCCACCCGACACAGCGCCCGGAGGCGGAAGCGGGAATCCCCGATACTGTGCGCCGGCCCAATGACGGTGATGCGGAGCCTTGAAGGCATTCTCACCATGGCCGGAAATGTACGAGATATCGCGGGGGTTTCGGCCAAGGATGTAATCCAACAGGTCCAACGCGCCATCGCGATACTGAACGTTGCCGGTCATGTCGTAGGCAGTGCCAAGAATAAGACCGCGATTGGCCAGAGTTCCAACCGATCCCCACGGCCAGACACCGCGATTGAGGGGGATCTGGTATCCTTCAAACCGAATTTGAGTGAGGTACGCATCTGCCGTCTGCAGCAAACCTTCAGCCGCCTCATTCCGCAGGGATTCGTCCGGAGCAACACGCGCCAACGACAGAATACCGAGGCCCATCGTGTCGCCCCAGTTGGGCTCCTGAAGGCCGCTGACTGGCCATGCGTCCAGCTCGCCCTGATAGGTCTTCAGGTCATCGGCATAGGCGGTTTCGCCTGTAGTGACGTACATTTCAGCGGCGGCCCAATAGAACTCACCTCGAATATCAGTCGAGCCGTAGGGCCCTGTGCCGGGGAAATTTCCATAGGCATATGCATCTGGAATCCGCTGCGCCGCGGCATAGGCGCGCTTGGCTGCCGCGAGGCATTTGTCGGCATACGCATCATCGACGCCGCGGAACACACGGGCACACTGCGCGCCAACGGCCGCCACATGCAGGGTCGCCGCCGTGGAGGGTGCGAACAGGGCACGGGGGCCAGTGTTTTTGTGAGGCATCATCGGCAGCGATGGCCACTCGGTATTACCTGATTTGTGATGCACCATACCGGATACATCCGTCATCTTCGGTGCCTTGGTCTGCCACTTGCCTTTCATGTTGCCCTGGACAATGGCGGCTTCTGAGCCGTCAGGCGCCTGCATGGCGAGCATGTAGTCGAGATTGTAGCGCGCCTCATCCAACAGGTCATTCAGGCCGTTACCGGATTCCGGAATGTTCGTCGCGCCATCCTCAAATCCGGATGTGCCGCGCTCATAGGCATTCAGCAACGTCCAGACGCTGATGCCGCTATTCACCACATATTTGCTCTGGTCACCGGCATCATACCACCCGCCGGAGACATCCAGCGTATAGTCACAGCGGGGCCAGCTGATCTTGTACATGTCCTTGCCATGGAAACAGGTCAGCACTTCTTTTTCGTGTCCGGCCGGACGCGCCCACTGCTCGCCGCCAGCATGCTCGGATTCAATCGGAACGCCGGCACGGTTGTGGTAGAAGTATCTCAACGTATCGTATTTGAGGTCGCGGAAGATATCTTCCGAAACGTCAAATGGATGGCTCTTTCCAACACCCTCCACAACCAGCACGAGGTTGGTCGCTGGCGTGCGTAGTCCGCTGGTCACAACCAGTTGGACGTTGGCGCCGGAGCCGCTGTCAAATCCGTAGGGAATTGTGCGCCCCTGCTCGACCACAACCCCATTCGGCGCAACGATCTGCCATTCAAGGGTTTCGGTGAGATCGGTTTCGGCGACGCCGACAAAATTATATCCGGGGCGAATGCCGGTCTGGGTCGCACGAACCGGCCCGCGCGGCGCGTTGAACGCTGCCAGATATTCCTGCTGTTTCGGCGTCACCACGCTGGCGCCGCTGGCCATGCCAGCTTCCTCAGGCACGGGAACCGACGAACACCCGGCCAACAGTGCGGCCGATGCCATCGCGGCCAGACTTGCTTTGCGGAGGTTGAACATAAGTTTCTTCCCTTTACTGCGCCTTCTTTGGGCTTCAGCTTGCAATAATAGGGCCAAACAACCTCGATCGCGAGACCTAAATAGGGGCGGTGAAGTCAGTTCACCGAGCCATAATCCGCGCCCGCCTCGCTGAAATAGGCACGCCAGAACGCCTTAACGTCGGCCATGGGCAGGTCATAGATCTGACGTGGCACGATACGGGCAACGACATCGACGTTTTCCAGAGCCGGACTCATCTTGGCCAGATCTGAGTCCAGATAGGCCTCATAATCGGCACCAAGGCGGTAAAAGCTGAACCCTTCCGAATGCTGCATCAGGTCGGAGACCAGCACGATCCGGCGATTGGTTTCACCAGCCTGGAAATCGGCGCGGTCGGCGATCGAGTACACAGCTTCAACGAGCGGGGAACTCGGCTGGCGCGTGTCGGTCAGTGCTGCTTCAACATTCTCCAAAAGCGGCGCATAGAACTGGGTCTGCCAAGTTTGCTCGATCATTTTCGGGTTCTGGAAGATCGGGTTGGCCTCTGCAGCGCTCCCCGACGAACACGCATAGTAAACAAGCTTTGGATCATAAGGGCTTGCCGCGTTCGGCGTCATGACCGTCAAACGTCCGTATTTGGGCAGGGCGCGGGCTTCAGCGTCCACGAACTCATAGACCCAATCCAGATCATTCGGATTGAACGGGTCCGACTGGTCGATCAGGATGATCGTATGGGCCGGGTCCTTGCGGTCCATACGGCAGCTGGAATCAGCCATCAGGGATGGCGGCTGATTGAACGCCACAACGGCGAACAAGGCAAATACGACACCCAGCATCAGCGCAATCATTCCACGCCAGAACCATGGGCCTTTGTCACTTCTGCGACGTGGCATCCCTTATGTCTCCTTCTAGGCCCGGCGAGCCTGGTCCACGGGAACATGCGTAGATCCCTTGGCCTCGCGGACTTTGCCGATTTCGTCAGCAACTTTCTTCTCGATTGAGGACAGGCCTTTCTGGACCTGCTGGATGTGCTGTTCAAGCCATTCGCGGGTCTGGTTCAGCGCTTTGATATTGTTGTCAATCGCTGCAATCGCCTTGTTCGCCTGATCCCGCTCCTTGGAATAGTCGAACGGCGGCAATTGTGGTGTGACGATTTCACTAAAATATTCCGGGCACGGGGCCTGATCACCCAGACGGTCACGATTGGCGTTGCGCGCACGGCGATGGGCCTGACGATAGGCGACTTTCAGGCTGCGCTCCTGATCGGCGGCGCGGGCTGCAATCGCAGACGCATAATCGCGGCGGGTTTCGAGCAGGTTCATGGCCTTTTCGATCTCACGCTTGGCTGAGACGTGGCGGGATTGCTGAGTTTCAAACCACAGACGGCAGCTAGAGAAGTAATCGGACAGATCATCCCGCACGCCATTACGAACTTCTTGGCGACGCTCATAGGCGCGGCGCTCCTTGCGCCAGACACGGCCATAGCCAGGGTAGCGATCGGAAATTCGGTCATAGCCTTCATACACAGCCAGCCCGAACACAGCGAGCCCCATGAAGAGCAGGCCAAGGGCGAGGAAGCTTTCCAGGCCAAAGATGTTCGGGAACATCGACATGACGACGTCGCCGGGCGCAATCGAGAACATTGAGAAGGTTCCGAGCGTCCCCGCCTCTGTCGCCGCAAGCAGTCCCGTTTCGACTGCGTCGCGAAAATGCGCGACAAAGAAATTGAGGAAGATGCCGGCCAGGACGAAGACCATCGCTATGGTACCGCCCATGATCTTCGCCGGAAGCGCCGGATGGTTCAGATAACGCAGGCCAAAGAAGCCTGCGATCACGCCAAACACGACATTTACCGAAGACACGCCGAAGGCAATCATCAGGCCGCCCATCAGGCCATTGGACTGCGCGTCCTTGAACAGAAGTGCGTTGAAACCGCCCTCAAGGATCATGATGAAGATCAGGATCGCAACAGCTTGTTCGATGTTCTTCTTGATGTCCGGCGTGCGATCCCCGATCCGGTCTCCATGACGCAGTTTGAATTGCTGAAGCTCGATGATTGCTGCCGAATGCGTCTCCTTCGCATCATGCACATCGTCCAGCTCGTAGTGACGGTATTCGTTCTCTTCGGACTTGATCGCCTCGCGCAGCTGGTCCGGATAAATATCTATCGGCGTATAGTCGCTGATGTAATTGCGCACCGACGCCGCCGTCGTGGTCAGCCATGTCCCGAGACCGCGGCGCACGTCTTCTGCGCGTTCAGCGATCTGCTGCTCGCATTCACTCCACTGATCAGGGGTCGACGCATCAGACGCCGGGAGGCCGTCGCGGCCGTCCTTCTTCGCTGTCACCTTCGTGAATTGGCGATTCAGCCCCAAATACCCTTGGGCGCGCTTGCCCTTCAGCCCATGATCGGAAAGGTCGTTGCGGATTTCCAGCGGCTTGACTTTGCTCTGGCAACCAACATCTGCGCCCCAGCGCACAGCATTTTTCGACATGCTACATCCTCTTAACAGCTCAAGGCTTTTCATTAACTTTCGCGAAGATGGGCTGCCTTGGTTACTGAAGCGTGAAAGCTGAAGCAGGAAGTGCGGATCGTAATGTTTTTACGTGCGTTGGTGCTTGCGGCTCAGCTCACGAAAATGTAACAGAATAACCATGCGCGTCCGGCCGTCTCATACACACCGTTTGGCATTCCTCGCAGCCCTGTTCGTTTTCGTTCAGGCGCTGGCGCTGGGGCATGCCGCGGCGCATGCCGACCAGCCGCACGATCACTACGGGGTTACTTGCGACCTGACTGCTGTGGCGAGCATTCAAATCGTACTGCCGGATGTGCCGGCCAGTCCGTATATTTACGCAATCGAAACCAAGGTCACCGAGCCGCAATTTTCGCAGCCAACATGGACCCGGCCGCCCGGCCGCGCCCCACCGCCGCGAAGTCCGCCTTCCCTTCAGCAATAGCGACCAATTCTGCCGCCTGCGGGTGGCATTCCCTATTGTCTGAAGGACTCCCGGAACATGAAATCCCATATCTCCCGCCGCGTCGTTGCGGCATCGCTAATGCTGGGCGTCAGCCCCCTTGCCTTCGCTCAGGACGCCCCCGAGACACTTGATACGGTCATTGTGACCGGCGTCGGCCCTCAACGGGACACCGACGAAATGGTCGGTAACGTCACCGCGATCAATCGCGGAGAAATCATCGAGAAGCTCTCCGGCACACTCGGCGACACACTGGCTGGAGAAGCCGGTGTGTCCACGACCTTTTTCGGGCAAGGCGCGAGCCGCCCGGTCTTGCGGGGTCTTGGCGCTGAGCGCGTCCTGGTTCTGACGAATGGAATCGGCGCGCTCGATGCCTCTGCCGCCTCGCCGGACCATCAGGTCGCAACTGATGGTATCGACGCCGAGAAGATTGAAATCCTGCGCGGTCCGGCGGCTTTGGCCTATGGCGGCCAGGCAATTGGCGGCGTCGTCAATGTCATTGACGGCCTGATCGTCGAAAGCCTGCCGGATGAACCGGTGTCATTTGAGGGCTTCGCCGCGAACAATAGTGTGAATGAAGGTACAGAGGCGGGCGGAAAGGCACGCTTTGCGACGGGCCCGCTTGTGCTGACACTATCAGCCTCTGCACGTGACTTCGGTGACTACGATATTCCGGGCTTTGCCGAATCTTCTGCTGCACGCGCGGCTGAAGAAGCCGAGCATGAAGAAGAGAGCGAAGAGGAACACGAAGAGCACGAGGAGCATGAAGAAGTCCGCGACACGATGGAAAACTCCTTCCTTCAGTCTGAAACCTACTCAGCCGGCATCTCGTGGGTTGGCGAAGACGCATTCCTCGGCTTCGCCCTGCGTCAGCAAATGTCGAGCTATGGCGTTTCAGGCCACGAACATGATGAGCATGAGGAAGAAGAGCACGACGATGAGGACCATGAGGAAGAGGAAAGCCACGAGGCAGAATCCCCGTTTATCGATCTGGAACAGACCCGTTATGATATTCGGGGTGGCGCGAAGCTGGATGCGGGCCCTCTGACCCGTATCTCGGGGAATTTGTCCTATGCTGACTATGAGCATGTCGAATTCGAAGGCCCAGGCGAACCCGGAACGAAGTTCACGACGGAGGGGACGGAAGGACGCTTGGAGCTCGGTCATCAATTTGGTGAGATCGAGGGTGCAGCCGGTGTCCAATTCCTCGATAAGGACTTCAGCGCAGATGGGGACGAAGCCTTCCTGACTCCCACTTCAACGAAGACGTTCGGTGCCTTCGTGTTCGAGACCTTGCAATTGGACGATTATTCGGTTCTGGAAGGGGGGCTTCGCTTCGACAGTACCGAGCTCGACAATGATGTTCAGGGCGAACGGAGCTTCGATCTGTTCAGCGCATCCGCTGGTGGCCACAGACATGTGGCATCAGGCTGGTGGATCGGCGGTCAGGTCAGCTATACTGAGCGCGCACCAAATGAAAGCGAACTGTTCGCTGATGGTCCACACCTTGCGACGAGCCAGTATCAAATCGGTGACTCCTCACTCGACAAGGAGAAAGGCACGAATATCGAAGCCTCGCTCCGCTGGGAAAATGATCTCTTCAGCATCAGCGGCAACGTTTTTCATGCGGACTTCGACGGCTTCATCTATCTGACGCCGGGCGTCGCGATAGAAGATGGACTGGAAGTTGATGAGCTGGATGAACTTCCGGTCTTCCTGTTCCAGCAACAGGGCGCGAAGTTCACAGGTGCAGAGATTGAGGCTGAAGCTCGGTTCCCGGAGGGTCTGCTCGGTGCCAGCTGGGTGACCTCGGCCAGCCTGGATATTGTTGAAGGCGAACTGAATGATGGCAACAACGTGCCTTATCTGCCGCCGCTCACATTCCATGCGGCCCTGGACGCTGATTGGGGTCTCTGGTCTGCTGGCTGGACCCTGACGGCGGCAGCCGACCAGGATGATCCAGGTGCAGGTATTCTGCCTACCGATGGCTACGTAACGACGGGCCTGCGCGCGGCAATTGATCTGGCTGAAGCTGGCTTTGGCAAGGATGGCACACAGCTGTTCGTGGAAGGCCGCAACCTGACAGACGAGGAAGTGCGGTATTCGACGTCAGTTCTGAAGGATGCGGTTCCGGCACCGGGCCGCAACATTCGCATGGGGATCAGGGTCTCATTCTAAAACCGGATCAGGCCTGATTTGCCCAAGCGCAAGTCAGGCCGTTTCCTGCCCAAGAAACGCGGAAAGAATCGCCTGATCCACCACCGTGCGCACATGCAGTGGCTCGAATGGCTTCGGGATCAGATAAGAGGGCTCGTTGTCCTGCCCCTGTAGCAACATTTCCGGATAGGCGGTGATGTAGATGACCGGCACTTCGGAATTCATGTTCGCGAAGATTTCCTTCACAGCGTCAATTCCAACGGATCCGTCGGCGAGGCGCAAATCTGACAGGATCAGTCCAAACGTCTGTTCTGCTGCCAGTTCGACCGCCTCGGTCTGCGTCGTTGCAATTCCGACGACTTCATGGCCAGCCTCTTTGACGATCTGCGACAATTGATAGGAAATCATCGACTCGTCTTCGATGATCAGGACAGTTGTACTGACCTCATTGGCGATATTTGTTTCCGCTTCCCTGAGCATGTCTTCGATATCAGTGATCGTCACGGCCAGAATTCGGGCGGCTTCCTGAACGGAAAAGCCCTCCACAACCGTCAACAACAGCGCGCGCCGCTGAAGTGTGGTCATGGCATTCATGATCTTGGCAATACCAGTCTCGTCGGACAGTTCAGAAACGCTCTTGCTGATCGATTTGTCGAGCTCGGCAAACAGGTCTGCCTTCTGGAACTTGAGGTCGGGAGCGACCGAGATCCGGAAGATCAACGACTCGATCATATCCTCAACAGCTTCGTCGCCGTTCTGCTGTTCTCCCATCAGTCCGCGCGCATAGCGCCGCAGATAAGGCAGTTCAGATGATATCAAGTCTGAGAGCATCGCGCTTTCGTCCCCCTTGTTCGATGGCGTCCTAAACTGGACACAACGGATGGCCAACCCGCCTTAACCATCGTGTTCGGCACAAATGCATAACCGAGCCTTAAGAACAATATATGTCGCTGATTCCCGGCGGTGCCACTCTCGCGTGCTTTTTCCGTCATCCACTCGCCATTTCTGCAGTGTTTTCAACACAACCCAGATCACAGCGATTGAGTTGTGGGCGCTCCCACAAGCTTGTTGTTCCGAGGCAGCCGGCCCTCACTCAGCGACGTCCGCGCCTCGCGTTCTGCTGCATTTACTACAGGATGAGCCCCACTCACCAGCATCTGCGTCGCGCAGGGTCAAGTTTTAGCAGTTCCAGCTGTCATTCAAGCGCCTGAGAGAGCCGGTTCACTCCCAAAGCGTAAGCCACCAAGGGTTGCGAGCGGGCTCATCCTGGAAGGGTCAACACCATCCGATAGCCTTTGGGGCCCGGTCCGTTTTCTAACGTCGCGCCGATCTGGCTGGCTGACGCTTTCATGATGCGCTTACCGAGCCCGCTGGCGGATGTCTTGGCGGCGGTCGATTCCGGGTTTGCGTCGCCATTGTCCTCGCAGGTGATTTCGAGCGTGCCGTCCGCCAGGGACTTGCCGGAAATGGCGACATGGCCGGACTGGCTGTCGACAAAGGCGTGCTTGATGGAATTGGCCACGAACTCGCTGACGATAACAGCGATGGAACTGGCCACCGAGGTCGAGATGGCAACCGGCGATGCCTCGCAGGAAATGCTGACATTGTCTGGCGCGGAATCCTGCAGCAGGCTGGCAATTTCCTTGAGGAAGTCATCCATCATGACGGCATCATCCAGCGGCGAGTCATGCAGCATCTGGTGGAGCGCAGCGGTGGCTTCGATGCGGCGGCCGATGGCGTCAAAGGCGTCAGCCATATCCTCGCCCCGTTCCGCGCGGCCCTTGTAGACCCGCACGAGCGAGGCGACGGATTGGAGGGAGTTCTTGACGCGGTGGTCGATCTCGTTGCGCTGGACTTTCTGCTCCCTCAGCGCGAGGCGCAGATCCAGTTCGCGCATCACCTGGCGGGCAAGCGTGTGAAGGGCAGCCTTCTGGAAATCATTCAGCGCATTGGGCTTGTTGTCCAGCACGCAGAGCGTTCCGATTGGCATGCCGTTCTTCGCCTTGAGCAGCGCGCCGGCATAGAAGCGCAAGCCATCTGCGGGCATGCAGAGTTCATTGTCGGCCGTGCGGGGATCCTTGTGGGTGTCGTTGATCTCGACAAAATCGGAGCTGAGCACGACGTGCGAGCAGATCGAGGTGACCAGCGGGGTTTCGCGCGCGCCAATGCCGACTTCGGCCTTGAACCATTGGCGGTCTTCATCGATCAGATTGACCACCGAGATCGGCACATTGCAGATCTTCGAGGCCAGTTCCACGATCTCATCGAAATCCGTCTCGCGCGGCGTATCGAGGATTTCATACTTGCGAAGGGTTTCCAGCCGGAGCGCTTGTTGAGGGTGCGGGGCGGCTTTCATGCAGCAGATATTCCAGTTCGTGTTGCGGGACTGGCACCTACTATAGCCGAAACTTCAAAAAAAACAGCCTTAAGTGCGCCCCGCCGCACCGGGCGGATCGGGGGCCATGCGCCAACAGAGGCGACGCCCGTGAAGGCGCTTGGAGGTCAGGATGGAAATGTCGGGAGGAAAAGGCCGGGTCAGGTGTCCGGCAAAGGCAATATGGCGCCGTACGTGTCCATAACTGGTCCATAAACGGCCCAAGAGTGGACGCATCCATCGCGCCATTGTCCGGGCCCTTTCGCGCGGCACGCGGCGGGGCTGGCATCCAGCAATTTCCCGCTCAGCGCAGCATGCAGGGCGCGCGAAGGCTCCGCCCCCGGCAATGGCGCGCGTTTGCGACCTGACAAATCGTCCGACAGGGCCAGGATGGTCACCCTGCCCCGCGCGTCCACGCCCCACAGCATTTGCGAGCCCGGCCCGCCCGCGCGCCGGAACCATGCCTTCAGGCGCTGGATACGCCAGAAGATCAATGGCCAGACCGGGTAGAGATACCAGGGCAGGTTCTGAATGGGGGAGAACAGCGAGCAGTCCATCACCGCCTATTCTACCTCCGTCCACAGAGGGGGAGGACAAGTTTATTTTCGGGGCAATGCCTGCGGCAGGATGGGCTGATTTGAGGGGGGACAGGATTGCGCTCCGTCAGCTACCAATCTTGTCATCCCGCAAAATCTGCAGGATTCATCCGGGATCCGGATGCGGGCTTGACCGCAACCAGTCATCCTTCGACTTCGCTCAGGATGAGTCCATCAGGCATCGCCCGCCCTATAGCGCTCATGCTGAGCGAAGTCGAAGCATCAGCGCGGGCGGGTCGGCGCGGCTCAGCCGGAGGCGCGAAACCCCGCCGCGTGGACACGCCTTACATTCGCTGCAATGCGCGCCTATCTGACTCCCATGCCGCTGCGCCATTCCGGGTGCACCTGCCCGGCAAGTCCCTCTGCAATGACTGTTTCTGCCCGGATCGCCGGCGCCCGGTTTCCTGCGCCGCACCAAATGGCGCAAGCCAAAGGAGACCCTCATGGCCAAAGGTCAGAAGAAGTCGAACAAGGAAATCCGCAAGCCCAAAGCGGAAAAGCCCAAGACCAATGCGTCGAACCCGACGCTGAAAGCCGACTCCATGCTGGGCGTCGAGAAGAAGAAGCGCTGACGCCTTCGCCGCAGATCTGAATGCGCGACGGCCGGGCGTATCCTCACGCCTGGCCGCGTGCGCTCAAACGGCTCAGCTAGCGCGACCATCCACGCGCCAGTCCGGGAAGCGGCGAGCCCTTCCGGTGAACATCAGGCAGACTTCATTGCCCGCCGGGTCGCGCAGCCGTGCCTCGCGCCAGCCCCAGGATTCGTCAGTCGGTGGACTGTCAAAGACAAGCCCCTGCGCTTTCAACGCTTCGACATGCGCATCCAGCGCGTCGGCGGAGGGATGGTCGAAATAGATCACCGTGCCGGAGCCCGCAGACGCGCCGACCGGCGGGCTGACCGTATGGAGCGACAGGGTCGCGCCGCTGCCATCTGGGCTCTCGAATCGGGCATAGCGCGGCGGAGCCTCCACAATCTGCACCATGCCCAGCGCCTCATAAAAAGCAACGCTGGCGGAGTAATCGAGGCAGGGTATGGTAATCTGGTTGAGGATCATGGACGGGCCTTTCATGCGCATGCTGAGAGTAAGGCCGTGTTGTAATTGCTCAACCTAGGTTGAGGTCAACTGGCTGATCTTTTGTCGGTTACACCTGAACGTACCCTTCCTTGCCGAGCGCTCATGCTGAGCGAAGTCGAGGCACGAGCGCGGGATTGCGAAAACTGGGTCCCGCATGTTTGCTGCGCAAATTCCGGGATGACTAGTAACGAGCAGTGCGAGGCCAATGCATTACTAGACGAACCTCGCCTACACTTCGCTTCCAAGCTGTCTAAAAAGCCGCTTGCAATCGCCGATGGTCTCAACGGTTGTAAAAGCCGGCGGTCTTACTTCAAACTCGTCGCAAAGCTTATCCGCCAATGCCTTAGACGCTTCAATCAACGATTCAATTTCATTGAGCGTGATACCTGCTTCCTTAAATGCATCGTCAAAATCCAATCGTGAATCACGATGAGCAAAAGCCTTATTGCGCAGGGTGCTAACCTTACTTGAAACTACGTGAGTGCCCTCAAGCACTTGCGTGAGTTCCGCGTGTTTAACATGATGAATCCGGGACTTCACACGTTCTAACACAGACTGGAAACACACACTTTTATTCGTTTTCTCGAACAACGCGCCCAGTTCAACAATGAGCACATACCTCAAAATGTGCCCTTGGAATCGAAAGAACCAAAAGTATTCATTCATCTGATCGATTATCTGCGGACGATAATCGCTACCTTCAATAAATTTGTACAAGTCGAAATACGCGCGCGATCGTTCGATCAGGCGCGCTAGGATATCTACTTGTCTTTCTAACTGGATCAACCGACCTCACAACGGAATATTATCGTGCTTCTTCCAGGGGTTTTCCAGCTGCTTGTTGGCCAGGGCCCGGAGGGATTTGGCGACTCGGCGGCGGGTTGAGTGCGGCATGATGATATCGTCGATATAGCCCTTGCGCGCGGCGACGTAGGGATTTGCGAAATTGTCCTCATACATCTTGGTGTGCGCAGCGATCTTTTCCTCGTCGCCAAGATCCTTGCGGAAGATGATCTCGACCGCGCCCTTGGCGCCCATCACGGCGATCTCGGCCGTCGGCCAGGCATAGTTCACATCGCCGCGCAGATGCTTGGAGCTCATCACGTCATACGCGCCGCCATAGGCCTTGCGGGTGATGACGGTGACCTTGGGCACAGTCGCCTCGGCATAGGCGAACAGAAGTTTCGCGCCATGCTTGATGAGGCCGCCATATTCCTGCTTGGTGCCCGGCATGAAGCCCGGCACGTCCACGAAGGTGACAACCGGAATGTTGAAACAGTCGCAGAAGCGGACAAAGCGCGACGCCTTGCGGGAGGCGTCAATGTCCAGAACGCCAGCCAGCGTCATCGGCTGGTTGGCGACAAAGCCGACCGTGGAGCCCTCAATGCGGCCGAAGCCACAGAGAATGTTGGCGCCGAATTTCGGGCTGATCTCGAAGAAGTCGCCTTCATCGGCCACTTTCTCGATCAGCTCGCGCATGTCGTAGGGCGAGTTCGGGTTGGGCGGGATCAGCGTGTCGAGGCTGTCTTCCACGCGCTCGGCGGAATCATAGACGGTGCGGACCGGCGGGTCTTCGCGGTTCGATCCGGGCAGGAAGTCGATCAGGCGGCGCATCTGGACCAGCGCCTCGATGTCATTCTCGAACGCGCCATCGACCACGCCGGACTTGGCCGCATGAACGGATGCCCCGCCGAGGGATTCGTGGGTGACTTCCTCGTTCGTCACGGTCTTCACCACGTCCGGGCCGGTGACGTACATGTAAGACGTGTCCTTCACCATGAAGATGAAGTCGGTCAACGCAGGCGAATAGACGTCGCCGCCGGCGCAGGGGCCCATGATGACGGAGATTTGGGGGATCACGCCGGACGAGAGGACGTTTTCCATGAAGATGTCGGCATAGCCGGCGAGGCTGTCGACGCCTTCCTGGATGCGCGCGCCGCCCGCATCGAAGATGCCGACCACTGGCGCGCCATTCATCACGGCGGCCTTCTGGACCTTCACGATCTTGGCGGCATGGGTTTTCGACAGGGAGCCGCCGAAGACGGTGAAGTCTTTCGAGAAGACATAGACGAGGCGGCCATTGATGGTGCCCTGGCCGGTGACAACGCCGTCGCCGGGGATCTTCTGCTCATCCATGCCGAAATCGGAGCACTGGTGCTCAACGAACATGTCGTATTCTTCGAAGCTGCCTTCATCCAGCAGCACTTCGATACGCTCCCGCGCGCTGAGCTTGCCTTTGGCGTGCTGGCGTTCGATTCTTGCAGCGCCACCGCCCTGACGGGCCTCTTCGCGTTTGGCTTCCAGCGCTTCGATCACGTCCTTCATGGGGCTCTCCCGGCCTTCTGTTTCTGTTTACTCCCCCGTGATTATACGGCAGCGCAACAAAGGCAAGTGCGGCGTTAGGCCCTTGAAAACGCAAACGCCCCGGATGTCTGGTCCGGGGCGCCGCGGCAGGGCGATCATTCTGGTCGGCCCGCCGCCAGGGGTGCCGTTGCGTCAGTAGCCGTAGCGGCTGTGGCCGTTCTGGCCGCGATTGCGCGCCTGACCCGTTTGCGGAATACCGTCAAGCCGGGCGACCTGTCCCCGCCGAACGAGACAGGTGACGTCGCGTTCCCGCTCGCGGCGGCGGTTCTCGAATTCCACATCATCAAAGCGGATGCGGAAGCCGTTCGGGCCGATCTGCTGGATTCGGCGGTCATCATCGAAATCGACATCGTGGAAGCCGGCCCGCCATGCCGTGCGACTGATCGCGGCGCGGCAGGCCTGAACGGCGTTGCGACGCAGCTGGCGTTCCTGCCGGAGCGACTGGCCCCATTGATTGGCGCGATACCGGCCATGACGGCCCGTCGGGGCATTGTGGCCGATTTGGATCGACAGGCCTGTCGCACCAAGCCGGGTCTCAAGTTGGGCGATGCTGCCCCGGGCCGGGTCGGCCATTGCGGGGGCGGCGATGAGGGCGGACGCAGCAAGGGCAACGGCAGCCACTCGGACATTCATGATTTTCTTCATCATGTGCCGAGCAGACCACGCGCCACAGGAACACGGCCTGAGCGCGGCGTTCATCGCAGGTTTCGCTGCGGTTCATCTTCGTTCAACTGCGGGTGCGCGCTGTTGCACAGGGCGATCAGCCGAGGCCGACGAGCCAGGTTTCCAGCGCCTTGGCCTCGATGCGGCGCAGCGCCGTGGCGGCCTTGGCTTCATCGTCTTCGCCCCAGTGCTGGGCCTGCCAGGCCTCGTCAATGCGGGCGACCTCGAACGCGTCGGTCGCCGTCAGTTCGCCCTCGACCACGGCCATGGCGAGCACGGCAGACCCGTAAAGGCCGCATCCGAACAGGAGGCCTGTCAGGGCAAAGTCATCAAGACCGAGCGCATAGGTCCGCGCCGCTTCCAGCGAAGCATCCGGCTGGGGCGAGGCAATGATGCCTTCGACCGGCACGAGGATCACATCCAGCGCCTGTCCGGCCCAGGCGCGCAGCGGGGCCCAATGGGCCTCTTCCAGCTCAGCCAGTTCCTCGGGCTCCTCGGCGATGTGACAGACAAGATCGGTCTCGCAATAGCGGGCCAGTTCATCCGCCATCTCGTAACGGGTCTCCGGCACACGATCGATCGCAACATTGGCAAGCCGCGTGAGGTGCATCGACATCAGGTCGATCTCTGCGTCCTGCGCATTCCATTCAGCGGCAACCGCCTTGGCCAGCTTTTCCGTCGGCAGCTTCAGGGCGACGCGCGCAGGCGTCTTGATGGAGCGGCCATCCAGTTCCACGGTCCAGCCGCCGGGGATCTGCTCCGGCTTGGCACTCTCGTAGAAGCGTTTCGGCTTCGGGGTCTCTTGGGTCTCGGTCTCGTCAGTCATGGCCGGGCATGTACGCCCATGAGGGCGGGTTTCCAAGAGGGGAAGTGCTACAGGGCCGGCTCAAACGCCAGCAGGCTTTTGCGGAGCGTGTCGAACTCATGGTGGATTTCGTGGGCGCCGACTTCTTCGAGTTCGTGGGCGGCGCCGAAGCCCCAGCTGACGCCGTGCGTGTAGACGCCTGCCGCACGGCCCATGGAAATGTCGTGGATGGCATCGCCGATCATGAGGCTTTCATGCGGCGCGCAGCCGAGGGCCCCCATTGCCTGTTCCACCATGTGCGGATGCGGCTTGCCGGGGCCGTCATCGGCGCACCAGACCGTATCAAAGAAATGCTGGATATCGTGTGCCCCGAAAAGGCTTTCGATGCCCTTGTGAGTCTTGCCGGTCGCCATCGCGATGAGCCAGCCTTCCTCGCGCAGCATTTCGAGCGTTTCCAGCGCGCCATCATAAAGCGGCTGGGTGAAATCTGGCCGGGCCCGAGCGCGAACCCAGGACTCGCGATAATCATTCACCAGCCGGTCGATCTCGGCGGCATTGGCGTCTGGCGCAAGCTGGCCGCAGGCTTCATGCAGGCTGAGCCCGACAATTCGGCGCGTCGCATCATATTCCGGCGGCGTCAGGGCCGACAGGGTGAAGGCCTCAACCATGATTTCATGAATTGAGGTTCGGCTGTCGACGAGTGTTCCGTCCACGTCCCATATGGCAAGCTTCAAACCCGACATCAGATGAACGGTGCCAATGGGTCTTTGCCAGCTTCCTGTTCGAGGAAGCCGAGGGATTCAAAAGTCTGCTTCATGTGCGGCGGCAGCGGCGCGACGATCTTGATCGGCTTGCCAGTCTGGCGCGGTATGATGAGGCTGCGCGCGTGAAGGTGCATGCCGGGCGCAAGGCCCTGCGGCACTTCGCGGCGGGACTGGTATTTGAAGTCCCCGAGAATGGACGTATTCATTTCCAGCATATGAAAGCGCAGCTGGTGCATGCGGCCTGTTTCCGGCTTCAGCGCCACCCACGCTGCTTTCTGCCCTGCCGTGGAGATCACCGCATAGTCCGTGATCGAATGACGTGCGCCCTCGACGCCCTGCGCCGAACGGAACATGCGTTCGCGGTCCGCGTCGCGGCGGCCACGGGCCTTGGGATGGATGACGCGGTAGCCGTCTTCTTCGTTCTCGTCCTCAATGCCCTTCACCATCCAGCAACGTATCTGGCCAAAGGGCGGGTTGGGAACACCAACGGTAATGGCCCAATAAACCTTGCTCATGTCGCGGCTACGGAACTTCTCCGACAGCTGCGCGGCGGCCTTCGGATATTTGGCCAGCAGCAGCACACCGCTCGTATCCTTGTCGAGCCGGTGGACAAGGACCGGGCGATGCTCGCCATCGCCCAGCGCGGCCAGCATGCCATCAATATGGCGGCCCTGCCCTGATCCGCCCTGCACGGCGATGCCGGCAGGCTTGTTGATGGCGATCATCTCGTTATCTTCGTAGAGGATCAGGTCGCGGATGAATTGGCGGTCCTCCTCGGAAACGCGCTCGGCCTTTTTCTGCGCCGGACGGGTCGCGTCCGCGTCCATGATCGGCAGGCGCACCTGCTGGCCGGTCTCAAGGCGCGTATTGGCCTTGGCGCGCGAGCCATCGACGCGGATCTGCCCCGTGCGGAGCATCTTCTCGATCTGGCCCTGCGTGACCGGCACGCGGCGCTTGACCCAGCGATCAAGCCGGGTGCCGGATTCCTTGTCGGAAACCGTTTCAGTAACAATCTGGCCGCTCATGCGAATACCTTTCGGGCAATCAAAAGTCCTATGAACAGCGCGATCACGCCCAGTATCAATGAGAGCCCCGCATAGGTGCCTGCTTTCAGGGTTTCGCCCTTGCGCAGGAATTCCGCCACTTCCAGCGAGAATGCCGAGAAGGTGGTAAAGCCGCCGAGCAATCCTGTCGCCAGGAACAGCCGGGTCGTCTGGTGCAGCCCTTCGGCCTTCAGCGCCAGCCAACCGACCAGGAGGCCCATCAGCAGGCTGCCCAGCAGATTCACGGCGAATGTGCCATGCGGCCAGCCAGACGGCAGGTGGCGCACGGCCATAAGGCCGACCCCATGCCGGAGCGACGCGCCAATGGCGCCGCCTGCTGCAACTGCGAGAAATCCGTTCATGGCGGCCTTCTATCTTCAACCGGCCCGCTTAGCCAGTGCCGCATGACTCCGGCGCGGAAACGATTGCAGCTTGACTAATCGGCCCGGACCCGCCGAATGTTAGCGCTAAAATAAAGAACATCGTAGGGAGCCAATCATGAAAAACCGTATCGCCGCGAGCCTTGCCGGCCTTTTGTTCTGCCTGGGATCAGCCGCCGCCCAGGCCACACTTGATGTGGATCTCGACGCCCCGACCCACACAATCGCGCCGGAAATTTACGGCCAGTTCCTCGAACATGTCGGCACACAGCCCTATGGCGGGATCTGGGTGGGCCCCGACAGTGACATCCCCAACACCGATGGCATTCGCGATGATGTCTTCGATGCGCTGAAGGCGCTGAACGTGCCGGTCGTGCGCTGGCCCGGCGGCTGCTTCGCTGATCTCTATCATTGGCGCGACGGCATCGGCCCGCGGGCTGACCGCCCGGCACGGGTCAACATGGTCTGGGGCGGTACAGCGGAAAGCAATGAATTCGGCACGCATGAATTCTTTGAATTTGCCGAACGGCTGGGCGCGAAGACCTATCTCAATCTGAACCTCGGCACCGGCACGGCCAAGGAAGGCGCCGACTGGCTGGAATATCTCACGGCCGAAAGCGGAGACCGCGCCGAGGAACGCCGCGCAAACGGCCGCGATGCGCCATGGAAAGTCGACTATCTGTCCATCGGAAACGAGACCTGGGGCTGCGGCGGGGCCATCACGGCGGGCGCTTATGCCGATCTCTACGCGCAATTTGCGAGCTTTGCGAAAACGGCCGGCGACCAGCCGGTGCGCATCATCTCCGGCGCGCATGACGCAAACCCGGAATATGCCGACACAATCCTGGAACATCCCTATATCGCCGATCTGGCCGAAGGCATCTCCCTGCATGTCTACACCCTGCCCACCGGCGACTGGGGCAAGAAGGGCGCCGCGACCGGCTTCCCGGAGGCGGAATGGGCTTCGACGATGAAGCGCACCCTGCGCATGGCGGACGTGATCGAGGACCAGAAGGCCATTCTCAAGAAACACGATCTGCCCGCTGACGCATTCGGCCTGTACGTGGATGAGTGGGGCATGTGGGTGGACCAGGATGAGGCGACCGATCCGCCCGCGCTTTACCAGCAGGGCAGCATTCGTGACGCCATCGTGGCCGGCCTGAACCTCAACCTGTTCCATGCGCATGCCGACGTCGTGAAGATGACAAACATCGCCCAGATGGTGAATGTCCTGCAGGCAATGATCCTGACTGACGGGCCGGACATGGTGCTGACGCCCACCTATCATGTGTTTGACATGTACCAGCCCTTCATGAGCGCCGAAGCGCTGGAAATGAATCTTCAGTCACCGGACTATGTGTTTGGGGATGTTACGGTGCCGGCCATCAGCGCCAGCGCCGCGCGGACGGAGGATAGCCGCATCGTGCTGGCCCTGGTGAATGCGTCTGCCCATGACGACCATCTGGTCGATGCGAGCGCTTTCGGCGCCAGCAAGGCCACCGGCCGTATCCTGCAGGGAGAGGAGATGGATTCCCACAACACGTTCGACGGGCCGGACCGGGTGCAGCCGGCCCCCTATATTGTGGACGGTACTGCGGATGATCTTGTCCTCTCCATTCCGGCGCGCTCTGTCGTGGTGGTGACGCTCGACTAGGAACCAACGCATGGGCGCTTCGCCCTCTTGCGCGGCCGCCATTTCAGGATCAGATAGGTGTACGGTCGCGGGTGTAGCTCAATGGTAGAGCAGCAGCTTCCCAAGCTGACGACGAGGGTTCGATTCCCTTCACCCGCTCCAATGAAAAAAGCCGGCCCCTGAAGGGACCGGCTTTCTTCGTATCTGGAGAGGGTGCGCAGCTTAGAACAGTGAGACCGCGGGGCCTTTGAGCGTGTAGCGGTCCTTGCCGAGCGCCATGTCGATGGTCAGATAGCCTGACTGGCCCTTCAACTCGCTGGCCGGGACGCTATCGCCGATGCCCTTGGCGAGCACATTGCCGGACGTGGAGACAACCGACCAGCCAAGTGGCTCAGCGCGGGATTCCGCGAAGACGGCCTTGAGGTCAGTCTTGCCGTTCACCTGGGTCGGCATCGGAGCCTGCAGCGTCCCTTCAACACGGGAGAACAGCTGGACCAAATAGATCCGGCCATTGGCGCGCACAGCCGCCACACCGGTATGGTCGAACTCGCCGCGCTTGAGATTGGCCTTGTTGGCGGGGTCTGCCATCAGGGCACGATAGGCTTCTTCAGGCGTAGCCGAGTCATCCACAATGGCCATATTGGCGCCGAATGCCCCCACGAGGTGGGTGCGGTCCAGCAGGCGGACCCGGTCGAGATGACTGCGTCCTTCCATGTCCTCGTGGGCCACATAGCCCCGAACCGCCATGTCATAGGCATGGATACGTGCAGCTTCGTTCAGCGTCGCAAGGTTCGTCAGGCTCGCCTTGCCCGCATCGCTGCGGTCAGCGGCCGCGAACTGACCAAGCTGGCCTTGCATGAACGTATCCGGCGTGACGCCATTGAGGCCCTCAAAACAGGCTTCGGTTTCAGTCTGGAATGCAGCAGGCTGCAGGCCGAGACCATCCGACAGGTCACAAGCCTGTTGGGCATTCGCAGTCAGTCCCAGCGCCGCAAGCGCCAGAGCGGAGATTGACATATATCTGTATTGTTTCTGTAACATAAGTGTCACAATACCGTGTGTGACAGATTTGCGTCAAGTAATGACACTTTTACGTATCTTATCTGTATGCTACTCGGAGGCGTCTTGCCGGAAGGCCCTGCAATCACTCAGCATCCGGCTGGCACGCCCGCAAACCCGCCACAGGAATCACGGTCTCCCAACCTCCATCATTCAGTAGCTTGATGCGGCCAGTTGAGATTTTTTGCCCGCCCTCCACCATCTCGCCGGGCGTGATTCGCAGGGACATCGTCTCGCCTTCGATGGTCGTGTAATCCATTTCGGTCATGAATTGTCCGAACAAGGTCCCGCCCTGGCGGACCAGAGCCATGGTCTGCTGGGTTTCAGACAGCATGGTTTCGGCCGTCTGACTACCTGCCTTGGAGAAGTAGATGAAGCGTCGCGGCGCGCCCTGGGTCCACAGGAACAGCGCGCACTCGCCATCCGCAAGATCCTGCGCTGGTAAATTGCCTGCCTCGGGAACCTCCGGCGCCGGCGGAACGGGCCGCTTCTTGTCGCCGCTCGCACATGCCGCCAGCAGCAGCGCCCCCGCGACAATCGCAATTACCTGCCTCATGGCCTTGTCTCCATTCTGTTCATGGACCGCGTGTAGACCAGCGCACCATTCCGGTCTGTAAATCCCGCAGCCAGCAAGGCAGCGCGCAATTCATCATCAAAATTGGTCAGTTCCAATTCAAACCCATCCTGTGCAACAGCCTTGAGGACAATGCGTGTGCCGTCCCCCGCATCCCCAGACAATTGCGCAGTCAACCGGGTATCCGTGCACGTCAGCGGACCGCTGAGGACGGGCCAGTCCCGGCCAAACGATGCCGCGGCAAGGCGGGCCACATCGCTCGTCACATTCCCCGCCGCCGCCTCGCACCGGTCGCCAGACAATTTCACAGAGCCGTTCGAGAGTCGGAGGCTGCTGCCGAGCTGCGCAATAACAGGATCGGCGCCAACCTGCTCCGTTAGCGGAATATTCAAGGACACTTCTTCCGCCACAACAGACGATCCGGATGCCTTGATCCTGCCCCGCCCCTGGCCAAACGGCCCGCTCCACGACACATCATGCGACGGGCCGCCTGTCACGAAACGCAAAACATCGGAATCGAGATTGACCGCACCGAGCGGCGTGCCGCGCCATGACAGGCCGGTGACCTGACCATGCCAAACCGACCCACGCGCCTGCTGCCAGCTGACGCCGCGATCCGCGATACCTGACTGGCGCAAGGCAAAGGACAGGGGCGCGAAAGCGATCAGACCGCCAATCAGCGTGATGACGAAGAGCGCGACAAAGAGAAATCCTGTCCGCATCATGACCCGCCTCCCGCAAACTCAAAACTTGCCCGCACATAGCCAGCCTCCTCGGCGAACATGGTCACGCGTTCAGGCACGGCGCCATAGCGCATGTCCGCATCGGCCAGCCAGGCATAGACCAGAGTCGGCACCGTCCGCTCAAACTGCAGGATCAGTCGGCCGTCATCTGCGGTCTGCAACCGCGACACGGACAGGCCTCTCGCATTGGCAAGCTGCAACAGATCCGAACGTAAGTTCTGACTGGAGGCGCGGGCGGCAGTGGCACCGGCCACGCGCGTCGTTTGTGAGGTGAGCTCCGCCGAGACCACGTCGAGCTGCCGACTGGCGGCTTCCAGAGCCAATTTCGAGTCCGCCTTTGCAGCCATCAGGGGCCGCACGATCGCGAATTGCAGGAGCGCGACAATCACGAGCAGGAGTGCCACG
Source organism: Hyphomonas sp. UBA4505 (assembly GCF_002388685.1). Taxonomy (NCBI): domain Bacteria; kingdom Pseudomonadati; phylum Pseudomonadota; class Alphaproteobacteria; order Hyphomonadales; family Hyphomonadaceae; genus Hyphomonas; species Hyphomonas sp. UBA4505. Next base: position 51,092 of record NZ_DGMZ01000008.1, read on the forward strand.
CCGATCAATCCCCGCTCTCGTCCGGTGCGGCTGTTCCAGTATCCCATCATGACCGGCCTCCAATCGACAGATCGCCCACAACCCGTCCATCCTCAAGGCGCGTATCCCCCAAGCTGACCTGCAGGCCGGTGGCCTCAATCGCCGTCTTCAGATCCAGGTCAGCTCCAAAGGCCGGATATGTCAGCGTGGCGCGGAGCTCACCGATGGCGCGGTCATAGCGCAAGCTGACCAAATTCGCTCCGCTGACACTCTCCACCGCTCCGTATAGCGCCGCACTGGTCTGCTGGAAGCTGGGCGCGGCGACGCTGGTCGCTGACCCGGTGCGCGAGCGCAAGGCGGCGGCAGGATTGGACGGCACCTGCTGGCCCGGGAAAGCGGCGGCATATTGCGCGCGGGATTCCGCATCCAGCGCCGTCGTCAGATTCTTCATCGTATGCACCGACAGCGCCGTCTGCGCGCCCCATGCCACAAACAGGGTGGCTGCAAGCGCCGCGGGCAAGCGAAACTGTTTCAGGGAGATGCCGGTTTCAGAGGCGCGGGCATATGTGCCCTGCCGGAGATCGGTCAGGCGCGGCGCCGCCTCGGCCCAGAGCGCCAGTTCGGTCAGGGACTCTGCGCGGCGGGGAGCGGCGTTTGCCTCCGTGCCCTTGAGGAGCGCCGACATGACATCACTCGGCCAGTCATTGTCGAACGCAACGGGACTTCCCTCGACGGTCAGCAATTGATAGCGACCGAAATCGACCTGTTCGGTTGGCGGCAACAGGGACAGATCCGGCACAATCCGGGCCGATCCGAGGCCGGCCGCCTCAAGCTGGTCCAGCCAATGCTGCATGACTGTGTGCGACACGGCATAGACTATCCGGAACCCCGCATCGTCCTGATCCGCAGATACGGCGACGTGAACGGACTCGACCGGCACGGCGAGATCATCCTCGATCGCAAACGTCGCAAGGCGCGTCAGTTCTACCGGCCGCCGGGCCGCCGCACGCACCCGGTGCGCTGTCACTTCGGTTCCGGGAACGAAGACGACAACATCCGCACCAGATGGAATGCCTGCGCCCTCCGGTACGGGCTCCAGACCGGACGGACCGCTCCGCACGAACCGCCAGTTTTCGCCGTCCCTCGGGATTTCCGTGTAAAGTCTCGGGCGCATCAGCCAGATCTCCTGTTTGAGCCCTGTAGGACATAAATGCCATCGGTGCCACGCCCATAGGTCGCATCGATGCGAATCGTGCCCGTGTCGGAGGCAATCGAAATGGCAGCCCCAATCCGATCGGAGCGTATCGACAGCGCGCTATCCCGGCGCAATTCCGGCGCGATACTGGCCACATCCCGCGACAGGAGGAATTCACCAACATTCAGCCATCCCCCTTCCGGGCGCGACAGGATCAGTTGTTCGGCTTCGCTTGTGGACAACTCGTCGGAGAAGCGCGCTGCCAGCAGTGGCGCCTGAGCCGCTGTCAGCGTGTTGATGTTCAGCGGTGCATCATCCGACCTTGAACGGACGCAGACCAGGTTCGAAATCTCGTTCATTACATCCGGAGTGAAGCCGTCGATCGCGCGCAGGTCGCTGATAGAGACGAGCCGCTGTCCCGGCGTCCGATGAGGGATTGCCCGGCCTCCATACGCGCCATCTTCGGCGCCGGAGGCGCGGGGACTGGTATCCGCGTCCATCCAGTCGGACAGCGAATCCACCAGATGCTGCGCCTCGCTGTTGAACAGGCCTGCGCCCTCAAGCATGCGGTGGAGTTGGTCGGGGGACACGCTCCCGGCGGAGGCTTCACCGTCCCCCAGCGAAAGCGCATTCAGATTCAGGCAATTCGTGGCCTCGTAAAACCGGACGGAAATTGTCCCACGCGAATACGCAAATACAATCGGCTCACGGAACAACAGGGAGTCTGGCGTCAAGGCTCCGTCTGTCTTTGCCAGGGCCTCGTTCACAAATGCCTCACCCACAGACAAGGCCCCGCGTGTTGCCCAGAAGCTGTCGGCCCGGCTGGCCGAGACTCGCGAAACGCTGACAGACCGCGCCAGCGCATCGGTCGCCGCGAGCGCCGCTGTCGACATCAGGACGATGATGAGCAAGACGCTGAGCAGGGTCGCGCCGCGCTCATGATCGGAACGGTGCGAGCGTTTCATCCTGCGCCCCCAACAAGGAAAAGCTGGCGCAACTCATCGCCTTCTCCGAACACGAAAGTCAGCTCGACCAGATCCGGTAGCGTGTCTGATTGGCCCGGCCAGTCCAGTTGCCAACTGGTGCCGGTCAGAAAGCGCAGACCGACGCTGTCGAGGTCTTCGGCAATCACGCGATCTGCATAGGGCGTGTTGTAGACCGGATCAGGGCGCAGCCAGGCGCGGCGAACAAGGCTTCCGTCGGTCAGGAAGTATTCCACCCGTTGCAGGTCGCCCCGTGGCTCGACCTTACCGGGATTGATCCAGCCAGCCCGGGTGAAGGCCAGCAAGGGCTCCAGTGTGGAGAATCCGCCGCTGAAGGCCTTGGGAGCATCGAGCCCATTGGGCGGTTGGGTCAGGCGCAGGGTCGCAGTGGCGAGGTCATCCCGCAGCAGGCTATGGGCCGTATCCTGATCGCGAACCATCTCTGTGCGGGCCTCCACCATCTGGCCGGACCGCAAGGTCTGGATCAACAGGGTCGATCCCGCCACCATGAGCAGCGAGGTCACGGCGAGCGCCACCAACATTTCGATCAAGGTGAACCCGGCCGACTTGCTCATGATGTCGGCACCCGCATCAGGGTCTGACGGTTCACGAGTTGCTGGCCCGTTTCGGCATCGCCTATTGTCACGGACACGGAAAACAGGCCTTCCCGTCCGGTGGCGCTGATCGTGCGCATCCAGGTCAGCCTGCGCCCGCGCTGCGTGCTTTCCCCGGTGTTCACACCCGGCGGAATGGCTCCGGGGCGTACGAGCGCCTCGGCCATCAGATTGTCCGCTTCGACAGTGGCAAGGAACCGCTGGTCCACATGGCGCGCGCCAACAAGGGTTTCGTTCCCGAGATGCGCCAGCGACATGGCAGCAATACTGAACACGCCGAGCGCAACCAGCACTTCGACCAGCGTGAAGCCTTGCTGTGAACGCGGAGACGTCATGTCAGCGCTCCACCTCGACCATGCCGGACGACGACACGGTCAGGACACGCCGGTCCGTGCCCTCGATCAGGGTCAGCGGCTGCGCTGACACGATGCCGGTCGCGTCGGCCACGATGTGCGGCCAATCCTTCGGATCACTCTCCTGAAGCCCCCGGCGCGATGTTGAGACAGAGATCGCCAGAGGGGATGGCAATGTGTGCGCCGATCGCGGCAGCGCGACCCAGCGACTGTCACGCCAGGCTTCGGCCGCATATTCATCTTCCCCCAGGCGGATGGCGCGCACCTCGCCCGAGGCGATGGCCTCGTCTGCCAGACGGTCAATGGCCAGCTCCAGCCGCGCCACTTCCCGGTCAAGACGGGACGGCTGGCGGGGCAGCGTCATGACGATTGCGGCGCTGGCCAGCGCCAGAATGAAGAGCGCAACCAGAACCTCAACCAAAGACATGCCGGATTGAGAGGACAGGATTGGCGTCATCAGCTTGCGGGATCCCAGTTCCCGATATCGTCGTCCGTTCCGGCTTGTCCATCCGGACCAGTGGAGAAGACGTCATAGGCGCTGCCCGACCGTGTGCCAGGGAAAGCGTACTCGTATTCATTGCCCCAGGGATCAGTCCGCATGCGTTTGATATAGCCTCCGGGGCGGTACTGCGCGGCCTGTGCACCGGTGGGCGCCGTGCTCAGCGCCGCCAGGCCCTGATCTGCGGAAGGGTATCCGTACATGTCGAGATTATACATATCGAGCGCGCTTTCGAGCGCCGCAATGTCGGAATGCGCCTTGCCGATGCGGGACTGGTCGGTCGCCGGGGCGACATTCACGACGATCAGCGTGGCGAGCAGGCCCATGATGAAAACCACCACCATGAGTTCCACGAGCGAGAAGCCCGCCGTCTTGCGGCGCTTTTCCTGAGGGGTGCGGGGCGTGACTAAGTGCATGACTGCCTCCTATCCGATAGCGAGAGTATTGAGTTGCAGGATCGGCAACATAACCGACAGAACGATCAGGCCAACCAGCCCGCCGAGCACAACAATGATCAGCGGCTCCAGCAGGGACAGGAGCGTGGACGATCCCGTTTCGAATTCATTGTCCAGATAGTCTGCCGCGCGGGTCATCATGCCGGGAATGTCGCGCCCGGCCTCTCCGCTGGAGACCATGTGCACCATCATGGGCGGGAAGACACCGGTGGCCTTCAGCGCGCCGGCAAAGGAGCCGCCTTCGCGCACACGTTCGCCAATCTGTTCTGCCGCCTCACTGAAGACGAGATTGCCCGAGGCACCCTTGGCCCCGCTCAAAGCCTCAAGAATGGTCGCGCCAGAGCCGGAGAGCGTCGCGAAGACACGCGCGAACCGGCCCGCGCAGACGGTCCGGTTTAGCGGGCCCACAATAGGCAGGTTCAGGCTGTAGCGATCAATTGCGCGGCGCACCGCGGGAACCCTGAAGGCGCGGACCACGGCGAAGACCAGGGTCGCGAGCGCCAGAGCGATCAGGATACCATGTGATTGCAGGGCTTCGGAGAGATTGACCACGATACGGGTGATCAGTGGCAGATCCGTGTCGAACAGGTCGAATTGCTCGACCAGGCGCGGCACGACAAACAACATCATGGCGATGATCATGCCGACAGCCATGATGCCCAAAACCGCCGGATAGATCAGCGCTGCCTGAACCTTTTGGCGCAATTGGTGACTACGCTCCAGATATGTCGCGAGGCGCTCCATGACGTCGCCAAGCCGTCCCGACAGTTCGCCGGCAGAGACGACCGAGCGCACGAGCGGTGGAAACGCCTTTGGCGCGACTGACATCGCGTCTGCGAGACGCGCGCCTTCGGTGACCTCGGTCTTGATGGCGTGCAGGACACGCTGGGCCTGCGGGGTTGTCGCATCCTCTGCGGCGGCGCCAAGCGCCTGTTCGACCGGAAGGCCCGATTGCAGGAGTACGGACAATTGCCGCACCAGAAGGACACGCTGCTTTTCGCCGATCCGGCCGCCGATGCGGCTTGCCTTGGCCGATTGCTCGCTGACGGGAATGACATCGAGCGCCATGAGATCCCGCAGGCGCAATTCGCGGCGCGCAGAACGCGGGCTTTCGGCGGAAATAATCCCTTTCTGGCGCCTGCCATGATCATCGACGGCGACATACTCAAATGCCGGCATCACCCACCTCCCTTGCGGCTGACGCGGAGCACTTCAGCGGGGCTGGTTTCCTGCGAGACGACATAGCGCCGCGCATTGTCGATCAGGCGGTCATGTCCGGAAAACGCGGCTTCGTCGATCCGGTGCTCGCTGGCCTCGGACCCGAGCAGGTCGCGGATATTGCTGTCCACGACCAGAAGCTCATAGATACCGATCCGGCCATCAAAGCCGGTATTGCCACACGAGAAGCAGCCATTCGGCTCGCCCACCATGACGGTGTCACCTGCGCCAAAGCCGAGAGCGTCGAGTTCCACCGCGGTGGCCGGACGCTCCGTCTTGCAATTCGGGCAGAGGCGGCGGACGAGGCGCTGTGCCATCACCGCGCGCAGCGTGGACGCGAGCAGGTAGGCTTCGACGCCCATGTCACGCAGGCGGGTGATTGCCCCGGCAGCGCTGTTCGTGTGGAGTGTGGACAGAGCGAGACGGCCCGTGGAGGCGAATTCAAACGCGACTTCCGCCGTTTCGGAATCCCGGATCTCGCCGACCATAACAACATTTGGATCCTGGCGAAGAATGGAGCGGAGCGTCGCCGCAAAGGTAAGGCCGACCTTGTGGTCCATCTGGGTCTGGCTGATGCCCGGCAGACCATACTCAACAGGGTCTTCCAGGGTCATGATGTTGTCGCGACCGTTGTTCAGGCGCGAGAGCGACGCATAGAGCGTCGTCGTCTTGCCGGAGCCGACCGGCCCGGTGACAAGGATCACGCCATTTGGCTGGGCCAGCGCATCGGAGAAACGCTCCAGCGTGTCAGCATCCATGCCAAGTTCCGGCAGGCCGACCAGCGCGTTCTTTGTGTCGAGCAGACGCAGCACAACCCGCTCCCCATACCGGGTGGGGAGTGTGGCCACACGCACATCAATAGACCGTCCGCCTACTGACAGAGAAATCCGGCCGTCCTGCGGGAGACGCTTTTCGGCTATGTCGAGCCGCGCCATGACCTTGATCCGAGACAAGATGGGCGCGGCCAGTTTGCGCGGCGGAGTCAGAACTTCGACGAGGTCGCCATCGATCCTGTAGCGGATCGAGAGATGGTTTTCGAACGGGTCGATATGGATGTCGGACGCGCGGCGCTTGATGGCTTCGTGGATCAGGCCGTTGATCAGGCGGATCACCGGCGCGTCATCCTGCCCGTCGAGCAAGTCTGCAGCTTTCGGGATATCGTCGATCAGGCTCTCCAGACCGCCCCGGCTCTCCACGGCGGCATCGACGTCATCATCCGCCATCGGTCCAGACGCAAAGGCCTCGGCCAGCAACCGGTCATAGGAGTCCTTGTCCAGAGATTCCAGAGCAAACACGCTGCCGAGCGCGCGTCGTGCCTCCACCAGCGCCAGCGGATCTGCGCCCTGACGGACAGCCACGGTCAGCTGCTCCCGTCCGGGCAGGACGACCAGTCCCTTCTCCTTGGCAAAGGCGTATGTGAATTGCGTCGGGGCGAAATCGGTCGGCGTCATTGCGGCGGCGGGCTTCCCAGCACTTCTGTGATGAAATTGTCGATAGAGGACGTGTCGCTCCCCTCTCCGTCCCAGAGTTCTTCGGCGCGGATATAGTTGTAGGAGCGTGATGTAACGGCTTTTGCTCCGGCACGGTCGCGAACAATCGTCGGGCGGATGAAGACCATCAGATTCGTCCGACCAAGCGACTTGCCTTCCGTCCGGAACAGGCGACCTGCAACAGGAATATCCCCAAGCAACGGCACCTTCTCATTGGAAAAGGCTTCGGTCTGCTCAATAAGGCCGCCAAGGACAATGATCTCACCATCGTCGGCGATCACGCTGGTATTGATCTCTCTCGTATTGAGCACGATATCTGTCACACCTGCCGTAATAGCGCCGGCCACATTGGATACGGTTTGCGTTATTTGCATACGGATCGTTCCATCATTCGACACTCGAGGCGTAACGGTCAGCCCAACCCCCACATCCTTGCGATCCACGGTCGTGAAAGCGTTTGTGTTATCGTCCCCCAGCACCTGACCGGTTGTGATTGGCACATTCTGCCCGACAAGCAGCGACGATGTTCCGTTGTCCAGAGTCATGTTGAATGGCTTAGAGAGAATGCGGGAATTTGTGTCCGCTTCCACAGCCGTCAGTACAGCGCCGAACAATGTATCACCATCCTGCCCGCCGACCCCAACCGTGATCCCGGTCAATCCCAGTAGCGAGTTGAGCGCCGCCGTTGTCAGCGAGTCGCTGACTGCGCTGTCCTCGTCCCCTGAAAATGGCGTGTCACTGCTGATCGCTCCCGCAAGCGTGAGCAGGTTTGGCGCCGATGCCGAGAAATTTGTCGTGGCGAACGGGACTGAACTGCTGCCGGTGCCTGACAACAGGAATTGAAGACCGAGTTGCCGCGCCGTGTCGTCAGCCATTTCGACAATGATGGCCTCCACCAGAACCTGGGCGCGGCGGCGGTCAAGATCGCCAATGACGCGCTCGAGGCTAAGCAGGGTTTCCGGCGCCGCGCTGATGACCAGCGAGTTGGTGGAATCATGGTGGGCGATTGTGGTCGCCTCACTCGCATCCGCGAGTCCGCGGCGCTTGTCGATGGCAAAGGCCACCTGCTGCAGGATCGGCACCACATCGGCCGCATCCGCATTATTCAGCGGGACGACCCGGATCGTGTCCTGAAGCCGGTCGCGGCCATCCAGGTCCGCCGTCACGAGCTTGGCGCGCTCAACGGCGGCCGGATCACCGCGCAGGATCAGCGCATTGCCCGCCTCGGACGCTATGGCCCTGAAATTGGATTTGTAGGCGTCCTCGCCGGCACTGGTGTTCAGAGAGGTCAGGATGTTCGCGACTTCCGTGGCGGAGGTGTTGGCCAGCTGGATGGTTTCCGTCACCGAAGGGTCGGCATCAATCTTGTCGACCATGCTGCGCAAGCGGGGAATGTTGGACGCATAATCCACAACGACCAAAGTGTTCGACTGGGCATTGGCAATCACCTGTCCCTGCTCGTCAATCACCGGCTTGAGCATCTTCGCTGCTTCGAGGGCGTTCAGATGCTGGAGGCTGAAGATTTCGGTCGTGAAGGCGTTCGATCCGTATGCCCCCATGCCCGCCTCACCCACAGCACTTTGTTCCGGGACAATGCGATATGTGGCCTTACCGGCCGGGATCGCCGTAAATCCGTGCACGCGCAAGGAGGACAGGAACACATCGAACACTTGCTGGCGCGTCAGCGGAGTGGTGGAGGAGACCGTGATCCGCTTGGTGCGCGCTTCCGGATGCACGACAAACGTGTAGCCCGTCACCGTCGACACGTCCGCGATAAGGGCGGACAGCTCGACATCCTCGAAATTCAGGATGTGCCGCGCCGTATCCGCCGGCGTCTCATTGGCCAGGGCAAAGGCCGACGGAGATGCTGCGAGAACTGCCGTTGCGGACAAGAGGGTTTTCAAATTCATGTCTATCGGGCCTCCTCGGGCGCGAGGGTATGGTCAATTGTCTTTCCGTCCCGGTCGATCTTCAGACGAACGGGATTAGGATCGGAGAATTTCCGGGCAAGCTCTGCCGGAGGAACGTCATTGATGTCTGCGCCATCCAGGCCCACGACCACATCGCCGGGCTGAAGACCCGCGCGGGTCATCACGTCAGCGTCACCCCGGGAGCCGATACGGTAGCCGACAAATTCCTGACCGTGATGGACCGGATCTATCGTGATGCTGGACATCAGGTCGGCGCGGGCGATCCGAGCGCTGGTGGAGCCCGTGGCAGAATTATTGCTCTCGGGGTCAGGCTGGCCCGGCGTGGTCAGGACCGATAGCAGGCCGGCGCCGCCTTCCATCGTCAGGGCCTCCGTCTGGCCGCCCTTCCGGAGCGTGACGCGGTCCCCATAAATCCGGTGAAGGGTGACCCCCTCAAGGATGGCTTCGCCGGGCGAATAGGCTGCAGTCCGGTTGTCTGGTGTGGTGATGAGGGCGATGCCGCCGGCCTCTTCCGACGATGCGCGGACACCCCGCAGCTTGAGGTTCAGACTTGTTTCCGGCGCGTCCGGGATATCCGCCACGAGGGCGGAGGCCGCGCCGAACGGATTTTCGTGGAGGAGCCGGGACGTATCCACGGATATGTTGGTTGCGATACCTTGCGGGGGCTGCACGACGGAGCGAACCGGGATGTCCGGAGAGACTGCCCCGCCCGGTTCTACCGCCAGCCAAATGAGCTTTGCCGTCGCCAAGCCAATGCCCACGACCAAGGCGACCTCAATCACGCGCAAGGCAGGCCCGACGCTACGCCGAGCGAAAATTGCAAGAGATTCAAGCCGTTCCGTCAATATCAAGCCCCTCGAAAGAGGGTTTCCCCTAAGCTAACAGGTCCGCGACGACAATGGCCGCGGACCTGTAATTGATGATATGCAATATCAGAGCCGAAGCTAGAACATACGTTTCAGGCCAATACTGAAAATGGTACCCTGCTCGTACGTATCGACATCCACGCGGTCACCCCCGCGCTCCTGAAAAGCTTCATAGTCTTCCTGAAGGATGTTTTCGATGTTGAGGGAGAATTCATACTGGCCGCTGCCAGACTGGAAGCGCTTGTTCCAGACAAAGTCCACCGTCATTGGCGGCTGCTCCAGAATTGCGGGCAGGTTGCCGTTCTCACCCGACCGGATACGCTCGCTGACATAATTGAACAGCAGGTTGTATTCGGACTGCGCCTCTTCATTGAGAAGGCCCAGCTGGACGTTGAAGAGGTGTTCGGACTGGCCCTGCATCCGGCGCCCGTCTTCGAGACGCCCGGCAGCCGTCGTGGTGCCGCGCACCGGGTTCAGATTCGTACCGATATTGAAGGCCACTTCACCATCTGCTCCGATCTCGGAATCTGACCAGGTGTAGTTGGTTTTCACCTGAACTTCGCGATCATCAAAGAAGCCCAAGCCGGTCCACTGGTCGAATGGCAGGAGCTGTTCGTATTCGACTTCAAATCCGTACAGCTTGGCAGAGGGTACGTTGATAAACGTCGTCTGAATTGTCTCTGTACCGGCCAGGATCTCCTCGATCGGGTTTTCCAGATCCTTGTAGAACAGGCCGAGCGTCACGAACTGGTCACGGGCGAAATAGTATTCGCCGCGCAGGTCATAGTTCTTGATCGACGCGTTCACGAGATACGGGTTACCGAAGAAGGTGGCGTCGGTTTCCGTATTGACGAACACAGCCGGGGCCAGTTCGCGGAACTGGGGACGCGTCAGCGTTTCGGAATATCCCCCACGAACCTGCAAATCCTCGATCGGGTTCCAGGTGATGGTCAGAGCCGGCAACCAGTCAGACTGATCGATGACCCCTTCCACCGTGTTGCCGGTGAGATCGCCACTGATGTTCTGCGTATCAATGGCCTCGATCGCGTCTTCAAAACGCACGCCCAGCGCAGCCCGGATATAGGGCGTGATCTGAGCATCGATCCCGGCATAAGCGGCATCAATTTCCAGCGTTGCAACATAGAATTGCGGGAATTGCTCACCAGCTACTTCCGTAATCGAGCCAACACCCGACCGGAAGATATAGTCATAGATGTAATCGAGACGCTGAGTGCGGTCCGTACCGCCGACACCGTTGATATCGTAGAGCAGCGAGGTGGCTGCGCGATCATTCTCAACATAGCTGTAGCCAAATTTCAGGTCAGCCTCACAAAGGAACGTACACTCCCCGTCCCGCGTCATCGGCAATGTGCCGTCGATCCCGAAATCCGTGGTATCATCCTCAACCTTGCTGAACTGCATACGGTTCGCAGCAGGGCTGGTAGAGAGGATCGGCACGCCGGCATCATTGATGTTGTAGATGTTCGACAATTGGTATGGGGCATCCCGAAGCGCTTCGGAATATGACGCGCGCCATTCCACCTTCATATCCATGACTTGAGGCAGGAAATGCTCGCCCTGGACCTGCGTGGACCAGAGCTGTTGCTCGACCCATTCCAAAGCATCGAGGCGCTGGTTGACGTCTTCATTGTTCTCGCCGGTAATGATCCGCGCTTCCTTTTCAGAGGAGCGGGTCACAAGCCCGGTGAACTTGATCTCATGGTCGGAGAATGCCTCGAAACCAATTGTCGCCAAGGCGTTCGTATCAATCGTATTCTGTGTGCTCAAACGATCCTGCTGGAAAGCTGACCGGAGACCGTCACCCTCAAGGTCGCCATACCCCCGCGTTCCCCGCTTCGTCTGCCAGGAATTGCCATATCCGACAGCGGCGATCACGCCCATCGAGATATCAGACGTGAGGTCGAAATTGTTGCCTCCCGACATATCGATGCTGAAGTTCGGAGCAACCTCCCCTTCCTGCATGACCAGGAGGGATGAATTGTCAGTCAACTGACGGCCGAACTCAGTTGTGAGACCATCTGCCAGGGAAGGCAGGTCGCGAGCACCATCATCGAAGCCCAAAATGTCGGTATCTGTCCCGTCATACATCAGGCCATTGCGAAGCGTCGTCGACGTATCGCGGGCAAGTTTTGCGCCGACAGTGAAGAAGGCTTCATCCGGCACGGTCTTGGTGCGCAAATCGACAAGACCGCCCCCAAATTCGCCCGGAAGGTTTGGTGAATAGGTCTTCTGGACCAGAACGCTCTTCAGAGCGGATGTCGGAAACAGGTTCAGTGGCACGACCCGGCGCAATGGCGCAGGGCTTGGCAGCGGTGATCCGTTGAGAAGCGCGGTCGAGTAGCGCTCATTGAGACCACGGACGTAAATGAACTCGTCTTCAGCCGTGGCGATACCGGCAACACGCGCGAGGGCAGCGGCAGCATCGCCGTCTCCCTGCAGCGAGAAATCGCCTTCATCAATGAGAGCGGCGACTTCGGAAGTGGAGCGTTTTTCATCCGGAATGAACAAGCCACGCACGACGACAGTTTCCTGACGGGCTTCCTCCTCCTGCTCGACAGCAGGAGCGGAGTCGGATGGCGAGGAGTCTTCTTGAGCGAATGCCGGTGACAGCCAGGCAAGGCAGGCTCCGGTCAACAGCAAGGAACGGGCAGACAGGAGGCGTTTCATTTGAGGTTTCCTGTAATGGGCTGACGGGACTCAGCCCCGCCGAAATGTCTCTGGTCTGAACGACGGAATGGGGCAGCAGAGTCTGCCGCCCCATCCAATCTGTTCAAGGCCGGCTTAGTTGGTCGATGTCAGGTTACCTTCCTGATCGATCGTCCAGCCGAGAAACCACATGTCATCAGCATCTTCTACAGCGCCGATATATGTTGTGGCTTCGAGGTTGCCGATGCCGGTCACGTCATAGACGGGAACAGCGTTCTCATTGGCGCCCGGGACAAGACCAGGACGGCCCGACCGGAAGGCAAAGCCGGACATGGTCACCGTCTGACCGGTCACAACATTGTCAGCTGTGACGAAGGTCACGTCGTCCGTGTCACCGCTCTCGATGTCTTCACCATTGTCGGAGAGGAAGAGCGAGCGGATCAGCAGGTCGTCATTTGTAACGTTGGTCTGCGTCTGTGGATCATCGACATCCAGACCGGCATCTGGCCAGCCAAGGATGATGGCGTTCACAAGCGTACCCTGCGTACCGCGACGCAGCACGGCGCCCGTGTCTGCAGCAGCGTCGCCACTGGCAATGATCGTGATGTTGGACAGATCCGGGCTGGAGACCGGCGTCTTGTCGTTCTCACCATTACGGTTGTCACCCTCGATGCCGCGTGGGTCACCCGAAAGGCCGCCCGTTGCACTTGTCGCACCGGCGTAGACGATGCCGTACTGCAGCGAACCGGTCCAACCATCTGTCCAATCGATGCTGTCGTCACCGCAACCCGTTGCGACCAGGTGTTTGGCGTTTACCGCACCACCGAACCATTCGAAGCAGTCGTCGAGGTTGTTGTAGACTTGGACATAATCAACTTCGGTGCCCGAACCGACACCCTGGAAGGCAATGCCGTTCAGTTCGTCCGTATTGGTCAGGCGTGTACCAGCATACTGAACGCGGGTGTAGAAGATCTGACCGGAGTCATCGTCGGCAGTTGCACCACCGAACAGGCCGGAGGAACCTTCGCCTGACTTTTCACAATCAACCGTGCCGCCCGTCGCAGTGGTCTCGTTACAGGCATTGATCGGAGCGCGACCGTTGATGACGATCCCACCCCAAACACCCTTGGTGTCCTGGTCGAGGGCCGCGATTGTGCCATCCACAACCGTCTTGGCGGTGAAGACGACCGGCTGAGCTTCGGTGCCGTTCGACAGGAGGCGAGACCCCCGAGCGATGACGAGGTAGTCGTCATTGCCTTCACCGACGACCGTCACACCCGCATCAATCGTAAGCGATGCGGCAGCAGAGCCTGCGAGCGGTGCAGCCGGATCGGGACCACGGTCAACCCCGACAAAGACCGGACCGACCAGTTCATAGATCAACTCGTCTCCATTGGAGAGACGCAGGTCTGACGTGATGGAGCTGGAGCCATCAATCTGGCACAGCTTCTTGCCGTCCAGTTCGCCATTTTCAGTCGTGCCGGTTGGGCATTCGGCTTCTTCTTCGTCGAACAGCGTGCCAGCGAGGGCAAAGTTAGCCCAGCTGTTTGCACTGGTTTCGGTTGGTCCGAATGCACCGATATAGGTGGTGGTATCGAAGAAGGCGTCAGCTGCCAGAACCGTGGACACAGGAACGTTCAGCTCCTGCTGGCCAGGGAAGAAATTCTCCACCAGCGAGTTGTTGCCCGTCCGGATGTTCGCAGAAGCCGCGAAGGTCGGAACACCGTCGGAGTCCGTAGCGAAATTCTCAGCCGTGTCGAGGAGCAGGGATTCGATCACCAGATCGCCATCCGAGAAGCCGGTAAAGGTCTGAGGGTTATCGACGTCGATGCCGGTTGCGTAGCCGGTCACAATGCCGTTCACGATGTTGCCCTGTGTACCACGGCGCAGCAGGATGCCCTGCTGATTGCCATCTGTGCCGACGAGCGTGAAGTTGGAAACACTCGGGCTGGAGAATGGCGTCTTGTCATTCTCGCCGTCACGGTTGTCAGCTTCGATGCCGCGCGGATCGTCAGAGCTAGGAACTGTCGAGCGGACAGCTGCGAACTGCAGCTTGCCCTGCCAACCATCGGTCCAGTCCAGCGAGTCATCGCCAGCGCCGGTGATGACAACGTGCTTCGCGTTCACAGTACCGCCAAACCATTCGATACCGTCATCGAGATTGTTGTGGACCTGAACATAGTCAACGTCCGTGCCGGACCCAACGCCCTGGAAGGCGATGCCGTTCAACTCGTCCGTATTGGTCAGGCGGGCGCCTGCATACTCGACGATTACATAGTTCAGGTTACCGGAATCATCGTCAGCGGTTGCGCCGCCGAACAGACCGGATGACCCCTCGCCGCTTTTCTCACAGTCAGCGGTGCCGCCGGTTGCAGTGGTTTCGCCGCACGCATTGATCGGTGCGAAACCGTTGATGACCAGGCCGCCCCATTGAGCATTGGTGCCAGCTTCGATCAGGTTGGAGCCGGTCTCTTCATCATTCATGGCTGCGCGCGCCGTGAAGCGGATCGGAGCAGCCTCAGTGCCCGTTGCCGCAATCGTCGAACCGCGCGTCACAACGATATAGTCATCGGTGGCTGTCGCGGTGCCGCCTGCGGACGCGCCGAAGAAGCGAACGCCCTCATTGATCGTCAGCGTGACGGGCGTTCCAGCGTTATCCTTGTTGTCTTCACCGATGAAGACGGGGCCCTGAATGGCGATCGTGGTGTTGGCTGGAATTTCAAGGTCGGCCGTGATCGTCGTGCCGCCTGTAGCGTCGGATCCAAGCACACACACGTCGACGTCGGAGAAGCCATCGGCAGCCACAGCAGCAAATGTGGCTTCAGCCGTGCCCGTAGGACAGCCGGCTGTCGGGACCAGATCGATAGTCGCTGCGGCCGGCGGCGGTGGCGGAGGCGGTGGCGGCGGTGGGCTCACCGGCGTTTCGGATGCTCCTGGTGAGGAAATCGTCGTGTCCGAACACGCAGCGAGTGTCAGCACGGCAACACTCGCCATGGTCGCGAGCTTCAAGGTCTTCCCGAGTTTCATTCTTTACCCCTTTGTGGCCCCAATGAAGGATGCCGGTCTCAGCAATAATTCGTTGGATCGGGCCAATAGTGATTCCATGGCCACCTGCATCCGAAGCGGCTTATCGCAGTGACCCGCGACGGTTTCCGCACAGTTCCGCAAAGTTTTTATGACGGCTGCACTAACCTTCATGAACCCGCAGTCCACGGCCTGTGAGCGCGCCGCCAGAAACGTCAGGCACGCGAAAAAGGCTCGATAATCAACTGTGATCGCGGCACTCCTGAGAAGGAGACCGACGCGGCCGTGTTAACGCTGCATCGCCCGGAACATTAAGGGATCAGGCGTCAGGATCGCCGGCAAGGACGACCGATACGGGAATCTGGAACAGATCGCCTTCCCGCGAGAAAAACAGCGTTTTCCCATCCGCGGAAAGGCCGGGCCCATAGTCTATACCTGCAGAATTCAGAGGCTCTCCGGGATTTCTCGGCGCGTCCCAAGTGCCATCTTCCTGTCGGCTCGAAATCCAGATGTCGACAATGCCGATCTTGGGGGCGCGATGCGAGTAGAAGAACAGCGTCCGTCCATCTGCCGTAAGCGCCAGATGATCATTCGTGCGGAAATCATTGACCTCTTCCAGGTCACGCTGCTTGATCCAGTTGCCCTCATCATCCCGGCGGGCGTCGGCCAGATTATAGCTGCCGCTCTTGTTCGAGGTGTACACCATCAGACCGTCTGCCGAGACAACCGCCATGGTTTCATTCGCGCCCGTATTCACGTCGCCCGACAGGGGTTCAGGCTGCCCCCATTCGCCATCCACCAGTTCCACTTGCCAGATGTTCAAATCTTTCCGGCCAGGCCATTGAGGCATTTCGGCATCTGACGCGAACAGGAGCGTGCCGTCCACGGGGTTGAAGCTGGGACCGACCAGAATACTTTTTGACGGAAATTCAAGGCGTACAGGTTCGCCCCAGGCCTTGCCGTCGCGGCGCACCTCGTACAGCCAGGTCTCGTCGCCATTCTCCTTGGCAAAGACGCGAACCTGTCCGTCCGGACTTTCGGTCATGGAGTAGGCGCGGGTGAATTGTGTGGCTGGCTCAGCGTCCGGAAAAACGGGCCGTGGCGCGTCGTCGGCACCATTGGAACATCCAGCCAGAACGAAAGCAGCAGCCGAAGCTGCGAGGGAGGTCATCAGTTTCATGGGATCTCAAGTCAGCAAATCTACAGGAACGTCAAGCGCATCAGCCAATCGCTTGGCTGTTTTGAGGCCATAGGACATGCCGCGCTCTATGGCCGAAATATGGTTCGGGCGAATGCCGCACACATCACTCAGATCCTTTTGGGTCATCAGGCGGTACTGGCGGACAACCCGTACCGGGTTCTCGCCTTCCCGAATTTTCTCGGTGATTTCGTCAGGAACATTGAGGGTGGCTTCGTTTTCAACCGAATGCAGCTGCTGCGTGAGGCCTGCGATTGATTCTTCGAGCTCCAAAACCTTCTTCTCGAGATCCAATACCTTGATTTCCAAGGAGTAAACCAATTCAAAATCACTGGTCACAGCATTGCCCCTTTGCAGCTGTCGCAGCGATATGCGGATTTCTGTACGGTTTAATGTCGGCAGTGATAAAGTTCTGTGACAGCGACAGCGGGGACGGCTGTCTGCCCACTTTCGCTTAACCGAATCACGCGCCTTCTGGGATCGGCCGAAGCAGGGAGCTTGAGATGTCGATCAAATGGATTCGCCGCCGGGCACATATGCGCCGTCTGCCCTCCGGACAGATGGTGGAGGTCGCGTCCTCCTGGATGCCGATCGAGCGAAGCGACAGCGGCGGGCCGGAAAAATCCTGCCATTCCGCCTGCCCCGTCTGCGATGCGCCGATCCTCAGCCAGCGCATGCCCAATGGCGGCTGGGTCCATTATGAGCGGCACAGGAATTTCAGCCGCATCAAACATCCCTGTTTCTATCGCGGTGACGATATGGCTCCAGCGCGCGACGTGGAAACAGGTGATCTCTTCGCCTGATCACGATCGAAGCAGTTTTGTTTCAACATTCGGCGGCCAGACGCACTGACATGCCCTGTCATTATCATCGAGAGGGATGATCTGCCGCTCGGCTGATGGTACGAACCTGTATTCAAATTGCAGTCCGCCCGGCGCAGACTGCCAGAACAGGGCTTTTCGCAATGACCGACTTCGAGGCGCTGAAATCCATGGAGCAACGCCTGCTTTGGCTGTCCTCCTGGATCGTGCACAATGCCAACCATCTCCGCGAAAAAGAGGAAGGCGACGTGAAAGTCGGCGGCCACCAGGCCTCTTGCGCCTCGATGGTGTCGATCATGGCGGCCCTCTATTTCCATACACTGCGTCCGGAAGACCGGGTTGCGGTGAAGCCGCATGCCTCGCCGGTCTTCCATGCCATGCAATACATGATGGGGAACCAGACGCGCGAAAAGCTCGAGAATTTTCGCGGCTATGGCGGCGCGCAATCCTATCCGAGCCGCACCAAGGATGTGGACGATGTCGACTTCTCCACAGGCTCTGTTGGCCTTGGCGTCGCGATCACGGCCTTCGCTTCGCTGATGCAGGATTATCTCGAAGCCAAACCGTGGGCGAGTGATCGTCAGCTTGGCCGCATGATCGCCCTCGTGGGGGATGCCGAGCTGGACGAAGGCAATGTCTATGAATGCCTTCAGGAAGGCTGGAAGCATGATTTGCGCAATACCTGGTGGATCATAGACTATAACCGACAGAGCCTTGACGGTGTCGTGCACGAGGGACTGTGGGAGAAAATCGATGCCATCTTCAAGGCCTTTGGATGGCGCACAGTCGTTCTGCGCCATGGCGTCTTGCAACGCGCGGCATTCGAGGAACCGGGCGGCAAGGCCCTGAAGGAATGGATCCAGACCTGTCCGAATGCTGACTATTCGGCTCTCACCTATCAAGGCGGTGCAGCATGGCGCAAACGCCTGATGGATGACATCGGCGATCAGGGCGACGTCACGACCTTGCTCGAAAAACGCAGCGATGACGAGCTTTCCGCCCTGATGAACAATCTCGGCGGTCAGTGCGTCCAGACGCTGACCGAAGCGTTTGACGGGGTCACAGACGACCAGCCCACCGTCTTCCTCGCCTATACGATCAAGGGCTGCGGCACGCCGCTGGCGGGGCACAAGGACAATCATGCCGGCCTGATGAACCCGTCCCAAATGACGGATTTCCAGAAGCGCATGGGCGTGCCGCAGGGCGAGGAATGGAACGTGCTCGCCGGGATCGACAATCCTGATGGCCTGACGGCGCTGATGAATGACGCCGCCTTCTTCGCGAAAGGCCGCAGGCGGTTCGACGCTCCTATCGTGAAAAGCTCCGGCCCGGTCTTCCTTGACGATCGCAACCAATCCACACAGGCCGGCTTCGGAAAGATCCTCGATGCCATCGCCAAGACCGACAGCGAACTGGCTGACCGTATCCTGACCACGTCCCCGGATGTGACCGCGTCAACCAATCTCGGGCCATGGGTCAATCGGCGCAGCCTGTTCGCACGCGAAGCCAAGGGCGACACGTTCCGGGAACAGCGCATTCCCTCAACGCAAAAATGGCAATTCTCTCCCGAGGGCCAGCATATCGAGCTTGGCATCGCCGAGATGAACCTCTTCCTGATGCTCGGCGCGGCCGGCTTGTCACACAGCCTGTTTGGCGAGCGCATCATTCCCATTGGCACGGTCTATGATCCGTTTGTGGCGCGCGGCCTCGATGCGATGAATTATGCCTGTTATCAGGACTCCCGGTTCATCATTGTCGGCACGCCCTCTGGAGTGACGCTGGCCCCGGAAGGCGGCGCCCACCAATCTATCGGTGCGCAACTGATCGGCATGAGTCAGGACGGGCTTGTTTCTTTTGAACCAGCCTTCCTCGATGAACTCTCGATCATCATGGATTGGTCCTTCGACTATCTCCAACGCAGCGGTGAGGGTGACCCGGATGAGCGCACTTGGCTACGTGATGAAACCGGTGGCTCAGTTTATCTGCGCCTGACCACACGCTCCATTGACCAGCTCGGCCTAAAAGCGCGCGATGATGCGGATTTCAGGCGCGGCGTGGTCGATGGCGGTTACTGGCTTCGGGAACCGGGCCCGAATTGTGAGGTCGTGATCGCCTATCAGGGCTGCGTCGCGCCCGAAGTCATCGAAGCAGCCGGACGCATCGGCAATGACCGGCGCGATATCGGCGTGCTGGCCATTACCTCTGCCGATCGCCTGAACTCCGGATGGACCGCTGCGCGCCGCGCCAGAGCGCGCGGGCAGGATAACGCCGTCAGCCAGATCGAACGCTTGATGGGCTCAGTCTCGCGCGACGCGACGCTGATTACCGTTACGGACGGCCACCCGGCAACACTTGCCTGGATCGGTTCAGTCATGGGCCACCGGACCGCGCCGCTTGGCGTCGAACATTTCGGCCAGACCGGCACGATCAATGATCTCTACAGGCACTTCATGATCGACGCCGACGCCATCGTCGCCGCCGCCAACCACCTGTCGGCTGGCCGCAAGATTCGTCTCGCCAAACATGTCTAGCTTTGTCCCTGCGTGAGGACTTGTGAGCAACGCCCTTCCCATGCTGTGGTCGACTTCGTGCCAACATATGGAGACGACATGTCGATCTGGAAAAATGGTCTACCCGATCTTGAAACCCTGAGTTCAAACCAGTCAGGGACGATGGTTGACCATCTGGGTATCACCGTCACGGGCATAACCGACAATTCGCTGACGGCCCGCATGCCCGTCGACGCACGCACGCTCCAACCACACGGTCGGCTGCATGGGGGAGCATCTGTGGCTCTGGCCGAAACCGTTGGATCCATCGCAGCTAACCTGACTCTGGATTCCAACGAGCAGATCGGTGTCGGCCTCGAGATCAATGCCAATCATGTGAGGCCTGTGAAAGAAGGGTATGTGTACGGAACCGCCACGCCGGAAGCGCTCGGCCGGACAACGCAGATATGGTCCATCCGCATCACTGATGAGACTGACCGCCTGGTTTGTATCTCCCGTTTCACGGTCGCGGTGATCCCAGCGAGACAGGCTTGAAACTCCGGGCCCAATAGAAAAAGCCCCCGATATCCGTGAGGACATCGAGGGCCAGTTTGGGTGCGGGAGGGCGCACCCAACAAAAGAGTAAGCTAGTAATTCCTTTTATTTCAGAGGGTTAGAGGTTTCCCTGCGAGCAACGATCATTCAAAGTTCCGGCAGGCGCCGGCTGATGCGTGCCAGAATATCGTCAAAGAGTGCAGGCTCCCTGTAGTAAAGCGCTCGTGACTTCGCATAAGCGTCCGCGTACGCCTTTCGCGTTTCTGCGTCGCTCAACAGAAAGGCTTCGTTCCTGGTGAGGTCCGGTTCATCTGCCTTGCGGAACCTTTTGGCCTTGTGGTCCTTGTACGCGTCTGTTCCGATGAACTCTTTCACTGAGGCGTCAGCGAGCAGGCAGTACACGTCATAATAGTGGCGCATGAAATTGACAGGCATGTCGCCGTCCGCCTGCTGCTTTCGGAATTTCGTTGAGATGGTCTGGAGCTTTTCGACAAAAGTATAGCCCGGCTCATAGCAAGGCACATCGACCGCGCGGGTGTCGGTCAGGTCTGCAATCCCACTCTCGACTGCAAGTTCGTAAGCCCAGGACGAAATCGTACATGGCCGGTTCGGCGCCACCTGGTCGAACCCGACTTCGAGCAGGATGCCTGCCTTCAGCCCTTCTGGCAGTGGATTCACCGACTCATACTTCAATCGAATGCCTGCGCCGCGATAGTGGCGTGTGTCGTCGAACTCTTCGTCGCGGACCACTTCGATAATGCCAGGAATTTTGATGGCTTCGGCCAGACCGTTGAAGAATTCGAGACGCGCATTTACCTGCGCAGGCTTGTTGTGGTTTGGGCCATACTGGAGGTCGGTCTCTGGGTGGATCAGGATGTCGATGTCTTCCGAAAAACGGTCGATGAGGCCGTATCCCTTTGACAGCGAAGTTCCGCCTTTCAGCTCAAACTTATAGTCAAGCTGCTGCAGTCCCCAGAGGCAGTGCATCAACCAGTAGTCTTTTTCGATGAGGCCCGGATCGATAGTGTTGTTTCGCGCAGCAACAGCGATGAGGTCGGCAAAATCAGGCAGTGCGTGCAGGAGGGTCACGCGGCGGTTGCCTGATCAGGGTTCAATACAGGCTTGAGGAGCCTTGCAGCCCGCGCCGATCCGAAATCCTTCACCGCACGTGACAGTCGCGCGCGGTCCATACGTCGCGCACGCCTAAGTGCCTTGGGAAGCACTGCTGCCTTTTCCTCGGGAAGCCGATCGAGGTTGTGCAACAGATCCACCAGGAGGAATTCTTCGCTGAGGTTTGAAGGAACAGAGGTCCGCATGCGGAAGTCATAGCGTCGGCCATCCAGCTCGAAATGGCCGTGCCGTTTGCGATTATAAACTACCGGCTCATTGTAGAGCTGCGTCGTTCCCAATTCGAGGCTGTTATAGGCGTTTGGCGAAACCATAAGAAACCGGTCATCCCCCAGGAATGACTCAACCAGCTTCTCCGGCTTGGCGGGTGCCTGCCCGAACCGAGTTTTCTTCGGAGCCATATAGAGCCCTGCCCCAACCTTTTCGAGGCGTCCTTCGTCAAGCAGCTGTCCAACATGTCGATCGACAGCGTTTGACCAGGTCGCAAGCTCCTTGCGCCGGTACACCTGTCCGGGGCGCAATTTCCTTTTTAGTTTTGCAAGCGCGGTCATGTTCTGTCTCCATCACCCACAATATAGGGGTCATGCTCCATATTATGCAACATTTCTTATTAAAAAGTCATGCACAACAAAGACAATAAATACTCTCGACACAGGTGCAAGATATTGATTTTACGATGTTTTATAGAATGAGGAAGCAGGTCTCTTAATCACCGGAATGGCACAATCCGTACTAAACAAAAGGGTCTGGGGTCCAATTTATTTATGAATTGAAGCTCGTACGCAGCGAAACCAGGTTGCCCTTTCGCCAAGAGCCGACAATGGATTCCGAACCGCGAGTGACGCGCCCAGTAATCGTGCTTGAAATTAAATTAATTCAACGCACTATGGCACTCAAAACTTCGCTTGTTGTGCAGATTGTTTGCAATTTGTAGTGCAAACTGTGGTGCAGCCCTTTCGTGTTGTCAAAGTTCGACGCTGCCTATCAACGACATTCACATCGCTAACATGATTTGCTGGCCGTTCAAATTCGCGCTGGAGCGTAGCCATGCAACTTTTCGCTCGGGACTGACCCGCGGGTCTGGGTTGATCCTGCTCCGTTACGACAAACCTTGAGTGCTCAGAGGTTCTTTCTTGATTTAAACCCCTATGGGGTATAAGTGGTAGTCATGAACTTTGTTGTCGCAACTCTCGTGACGGTATTTTTCAGCCTGTCGCAGGTGCTCTGCGCGTGTCCCGTCGATATGTCGGCGACGAATAGCATGGCAACCGAGTTCACCGCTCATTCTCACCAGGCGCCCGCCGATGGGCCTGAGGCGCCCTGCGATGATGAGACTGATCACTGCAAGCTTCAGACAGCAACGGTCGCCCAAGCCGACAAGACGGCGAACCCGGTCCAGCACGTATTAGGCGATACGACGCCCATCGGGCTTGCTACACCCTCATGGCAACACGCATGGAAGCGCGTCGTCAATGTCCGCACGCCCTGGCCTGAGGTCCGAAGTTACCTGCTGCAACAAACGCCAGTCACATTGAAGGTGCGTTCCCTGAGCTGATTTCGTGCGTCGCTGCATTAGCAGCCCGATTGCATAAATTCACCTCATGGAGACGATTATGTTGAACAGACGACGTATGTTGCAGACGGTGCTCGGCACCGGCGCAACCTTGGGGGCAAGCAGCCTCCTGCCCGCTTGGGCAAAATCTTCCAGCAACGGAAACCTTGGTGTGCCCTCACTTTCGGGCACGCGCTTCGACCTCGAAATCGGGCAGTTCCCGGTCAGGCTCAACGGCAAAGTCGGTATGGCAACCGGAATCAATGGCACACTTCCCGGTCCGCTCTTGCGGTTGCGCGAGGGCGATGACGTTACAATGAACGTCACCAACCGGCTTGCCGAAGACACTTCGATCCATTGGCACGGACTGCTTGTCCCCTTCCATATGGACGGCGTGCCGGGCGTCAGCTTCCCGGGCATCAAACCGGGCGAAACGTTCAAATATCAGTTCAAGGTGCCGCAAAATGGCACTTACTGGTATCACTCCCATTCTGGTCTGCAGGAACAACTCGGCCATTACGGTCCGATCGTCATAGATCCGGCAGGTACAGACCCAGTGGCTTATGACCGGGAATATGTGCTCGTCCTCAGCGACTGGAGTTTCACGCATCCGCACCGGATCTTCGACAAGCTCAAGAAGAATGCCGAGAGCCTGAATTTCAACCGCCCGACCCTGTCGAACCCAACCGGACTTGGCGGCATGTGGGGGCAGATGCGAATGAGCCCGCGCGATCTCGCAGACGTGACCGGCGAAACCTACACCTACCTGATCAATGGCCATTCGACGGCCGATAATTTCAATATGGTCTTCCAGCCGGGCGAGCGGGTTCGCCTGCGCATTATCAACGCCTCCGCCATGACCCTCTTCAATGTCCGCCTCCCGGGCTTGCCGATGACGGTGGTCCAGGCCGACGGTCTGAATGTCCAGCCGGTTGAGACCGACGAGTTCCAGATGGGCGTGGCCGAGACGTATGATGTCATCATCGCGCCGACCGAAGCGCGCGCCTACGCCTTTGTTGCCGAATCGATCGACCGCTCCGGCCAGGCCGTCGCCACGCTCGGCCCGCGTGCCGGTATGCGGGTCGATGCGCCTGCGCTTCGAGCTGTGCCGATGCTGACCATGCGGGACATGGGAATGGCCCATGGAGACATGGCGGGCATGTCAGGCATGGGGAGAATGGATCATGGTCCGGACACCGCGACGGCCGGGGACGACATGAAAGGCCACGACATGGGTGCCATGTCGATGATGCCCGATCCTCATGGTCCGGCGGTCCAGCCCGTCAAGATTGAAGCAGATATAGAGCGCGGCCCCGGTGTCGCAAAAGTATCAGGCATGACGATGAGCCGCTTGGGCGAACCCGGTCTCGGGCTTGATGATGTCCCCCACCGCACGCTCACCTACAACCAGCTTCGCGCGCTCGACATGAATGAGGACCATCGCCCGCCTGGCCGCGAAATTGTCATTCATCTGACGTCGAACATGGAACGCTACATGTGGTCGTTCGACGGTGTAAAATTCTCCGAGGTAACCGAGTCAATCAAGTTCTACGAGGGTGAACGTGTTCGCCTGACGCTCGTAAACGATACAATGATGCCACACCCGATCCATTTGCACGGCATGTTTTTCGATCTCGTGAATGGCGGTGGTCATCACATGCCGCGCAAGCACACAGTAACGGTCAAGCCTGCAGACAGGGTCAGCGTCGACATCACCGCAGAACATGTCGGTGACTGGGCGTTCCACTGCCATCTGCTTTACCACATGCACGCTGGCATGATGCAGGTCGTCAGCGTCATTCCGCCAGCAGACGATACGACACCAGCTGAAAAAATGCCGGCAGGTCAGATGAATATGCCCATGGACCATCACGGCATGAACCATGGGGAGGGAAAATCATGATGAAACCGAATTTGGCAGCCCCTCTCCTCCTCGGCTTCGCGCTCTACGCGACCGGCAGCGCGTTCGCGGAAGACACAAATCAAACCCCGCCCTGGGATCAGGCCGACGCCATCTACGGCGAGGATGCAATGGCGGACGCTCGCCGGGACGTTCTTGCGGAAGGCGGAGACCAGAAGAGCTTCTACATCCTCTTCAACCAGCTCGAGGCTCAGATGTCTGACGAGGGCGACAGTTTGTACTGGAACGGACAGGCTTGGTATGGGGGCGATATCAACAAGCTCTGGTTCAAGAGCGAGGGCCGCGCCTCTCTGAATGGAGAGGGCGTGGATGATGCCGAGATCCAGGCGCTCTATTCCCGCGCGGTTGCGCCTTTCTGGAATGTTCAGGCGGGCGTTCGCTACGACATCGAACCGGATAGTCTCGCGCATGGGGTCGTCGCACTGAATGGTCTGGCGCCCTACTGGTTCGAAGTCGACGCTTCCGCCTTTCTCAGTGAAAAAGGCGATGTAACGGCCCGCATCGAGGCTGAATATGAGTTGCTCCTGACCCAGCGGTTGATCTTGCAGCCTCGGATCGAAGCAAATCTTTCCGCGCAGGACATACCGGAAAGGGAAACGGGCGCGGGACTTAGCACACTCGATGCCGGCTTGCGGCTTCGTTATGAAATCAGGAGGGAGTTTGCGCCTTATGTCGGCGTCGAATGGCAAAGCGCCTTCGGTGAGACACGCGACATGATCAAAGCCGCAGGCGGTGAAGGCGACGATATCGTCTTTCTCGTGGGCCTGCGGACCTGGTATTAGGAGAACTGTCCGTCGTCAGGTAATTTG
>NZ_DGMZ01000012.1:0-244379 GCF_002388685.1 Hyphomonas sp. UBA4505
CAAATTACCTGACGACGGACACTCTTCGCTAAGCTCGATACCGACGCAGTCGCGATCCATTTCATTGCAAACCACTCCGGTAGTTCCGGATCCAAAAAACGGATCGAGCACTCTATCGTTAGGTCGGGACCCCGCAGCAACGCAAACTCGGACGAGAGCACGAGGGTAGACTGCAAAGTGCCGCTCTGGAAACGGTTCTGTATTAATGTTCCAGACCGTTCGACGGTTCTTCAATGGTTTCTTCGGATCCGATGCTGGCTCTTTAACCGCCTCCCAATCGTAATAGTATCTCTTCGACTTCGACAGCAAGAAAACGTATTCGTGGCTACGTGTCGGTCTATCTTTAACGCTCTCAGGTTGGCAGTTCGGCTTATTCCAAACAATTTCTGTACGTAGATACCAACCGTCCGCCTGGAGGGCGAAAGCAAGTCTCCAAGGAACACCAATCAAATCCTTCGGTTTTAGGCCTTCCGGTGTCGGAGCTCTGTAGCTCATGGCGCGACCTTTGTTTTTTGCATCGGAAGCGCGCCACGTTCTTCCGCCTGACGTGTAACTATCTCCAATATTTAGCCATAGCGTTCCATCATCCGCTAAAGTTCGGCGAGCCTCCCTGAACAGCGCCACCAAATCCGCTATATAATCTTCAACTAGTAGTTCCGCTCCAATTTGACCATCAATGCCGTAGTCTCTCAGCCCCCAATAAGGAGGCGAGGTAACGATGCATTGAAAATGTCCTTCAGGAAAACCCTCGAGAATGCTGCGAGCGTCACCAACCAGAATTTGTGCGCGATTATTCAAGCTGAGACCAGTGTCAGGCTGATCCACCAAAAACAGATCCCGCAGTTTGCGTGATGTATTGTCCATAATTTCCGTCCTCGTAAAAAGGATAGGGGAAGCCGAACGAGAATGTAAATGTCTTCTCGCATGTTCGCCTAGTTCGTTTGAATTCGATCTTAGCAAGTAGAAAAAAACCGGGAACATATGGCAAATAACGATTGCCGCGACACGATATGATTGAGGCTTCGGAACTCGAGCACTTATTGTCTTCGACACTGGAGGCCGGTTTGCATTCAGTCACACCGCTGGATAACTCGTGCCGCCGAGCATTATCTCAACTAGTCTTTTCTCCAACGAGGTTTTCCGGGGTGTCCGCAGTCGGCTCGATGTCCAGACTATAGCGGACGATTCTCTTTTGTTTCGTTTCCACCAAGCGCGCCCAGAATACGATCTACCATCTTCCAAGTCGCCTCATCACCTTCAATGGGTTTGTTACTCGCTAGCTCGATACGCAACCGGCGCGGCGAAGTTCGGACCGTGACATAGATAGCTGTTTGAACATAGTCCAATCGCGAATGCGAAGCGGGACAATGGGAATTGGACAGCTAGCCACTGGTAGTTATTTGCCGAATCCGAAAGTGATAAAACGAGTGACGCTAATCCAGCAGAAGTGGTGTCGCGCCAGCTGTCCTACAATATTCGCTTTTGGCGTCCTACACCTCAAAACGGCGCCGGACTACTACATTGTTTTAATTGAGCAAATTGGAATCAGACGGTTGCTGGCGGAGAGAGAGGGATTCGAACCCTCGGAACCCTTGCGAGTTCACTAGTTTTCGAGACTAGCCTATTCAACCACTCTAGCACCTCTCCGCGGAGCCTGTGGACGGTTGCCTGCACTATATAATATGCGCGCCACATGCAAGCACCTGAAATCGCCTGAAGATGACATTTGACAGCGCGCCCCGATTGGTGTTTACCCGCCGCTTCGAGCGCGGAACCGGCAACGGCTTCGCGCGCAATTCATTTCGCTTACCATTCCGGAAGGACGAGACCCATGTTCGCGGTCATCAAAACAGGCGGCAAGCAGTATAAAGTCGCGGAAGGTGATACGATCACCGTCGAAAAGCTGGATACTGAAGCCGGTAAGGACGTAACCTTTGAAACCGTGCTCATGCTGGGCAATGGCGACGACGTAACTGTTGGCGCTCCCCTGGTTGACGGTGCAAGCGTGTTCGGTGAAGTCGAGGAGCAAACGCGCGGTGACAAAGTCATCATTCGCAAGAAGCGCCAGCGCCAGACCTATCGCCGTACGCAAGGCCACCGCCAGCACCTGACGGTCGTCAAGATCACTGGCATCAGCACCGACGGCAAGAAGCCAGCCAAGAAAGCCGCGCCAAAGAAGGCCGCCGCTCCAAAGGCCGAGACCCCTGCCGCAGAAGCTGCTGCACCCGCAGCCAAGCCGGAAGTCGATTCCCGCGGTCGTATCGCCAATCTCGAAGGCAAGCCGGACAATCTGAAAAAGATTTCAGGCGTCGGCCCGGTTCTCGAGAAAAAGCTCCACGAAGCTGGCATCTACTTCTTCTGGCAGGTCGCTGCCTTGAAAGAAGAGCAGATCACTGAGCTGGAAGAAGAAATGAGCTTCCCAGGCCGCATCACTCGCGATGAGTGGATCAAGCAGGCCGAAGAATTCGCCAAGGACGCATAAGGGCGCTATAAGCCCTTTATAGAGGATCGGAGCAAAGCATGGCTCATAAGAAATCAGGTGGTTCGTCCCGTAACGGCCGCGACTCAAACCCGAAATATCTTGGCGTCAAGAAATTTGGCGGCGAGCACGTCATTCCGGGCAATATCATCGTGCGCCAGCGCGGTACGCAGAAATACCCAGGCAAGGGCGTCGGCATTGGCCGCGACCACACCCTGTTTGCGCTTTCCGAAGGCAAGGTTGAGTTCACGCGCAAGACGGGCGGCCGTCTCTACGTGAATATTGTACCGGTCGCGGAAGCAGCAGAATAAGCGGCTGACAGCGCGGCCGCGGGATACGTGGCCGGATCGCTTCAGACGATCAGTTTCCAAGGGGAGGCAGGCCACTGCCTCCCCTTTATTATGTCCTCCCCTGCCCGCTTGGTCTTCATGGAGGGAGTTACGGCATGAGTACGCAAATCACGACCGACCGGCTGGTCCTGCGCCCGGTGGAGGCCAGCGACGCGGCACGGATCGCCGATCTGGTCAATGATCCGAGAGTTTACCGCATGGTGGCGCGCATTCCCGCGAACCAGACGGTGGCTCAGACGCTTGCCTGGATTGCCGGTCACACTGCAGGGCGTGGAGAGAATACCAAGCACCCCTATGCGATTGTCGAGAACGGGGAATTGGTAGGCGTGACCAGCGCGCATCGCGACAGCACCTGGTTGCCCTTCGAGATCGGATACTGGCTCTCGCCGGACCGCTGGGGCAATGGTCTCATGACAGAGGCCACCGAGGCGCTTGTGGGCTGGCTGAAGCAGCGCGGCGAACGCGGCTTTGTGTCAGGCTATCTGGATGATAATCCGGCCTCGGGCCGCGTTCTGGAAAAACTGGCCTTCATGAAGGCAGATCGGATCAAGGTCTTCTGCCTTGGTCGCGGAGAGATGGTAGGCCACGTCAATATGGCGCGGATCGACTGAAACACGTAAGAGTACAGACATGAAATTTCTCGATCAGGCCAAAGTGTTCATCAAGTCCGGCGGTGGCGGCGCGGGCTGCGTCTCATTTCGCCGTGAGAAATACGTCGAGTATGGCGGTCCGAACGGCGGCGATGGCGGACGCGGCGGCGATGTCTGGGCGGAAGCTGTTGAGGGGCTGAATACGCTGATCGATTACCGCTACCAGCAACATTACAAAGCCAAGCGTGGCGGCCACGGCATGGGCAAGGAGCGCACCGGCGCGGGCGGCGATGACGTCGTGCTGAAACTGCCTGTGGGCACCCAGATATTCGAAGATGATCAGGAAACCCTGATTGCGGACCTCACAGAGGTCGGCCAGCGCGTCCTGCTCGCCGTTGGCGGCAATGGCGGCTGGGGCAATACACGGTTCAAGTCTTCAACCAATCAGGCACCACGCCGCGCCAATCCCGGCGAGGACGGCGAGGAACGCTGGATCTGGCTACGCCTGAAACTGATCGCGGATGCAGGCCTGCTGGGTCTGCCGAATGCCGGCAAATCTACCTTCCTGAGCGTTGTAACCGCCGCGACGCCCAAAATTGCCGACTATCCCTTCACGACGCTGAACCCCGGACTTGGCGTGGTCGATCTGGGGCCTGGCAGCCGGTTCGTGCTGGCGGACATTCCCGGATTGATCGAAGGTGCCGCAGACGGGGCTGGCCTCGGCCATCGCTTCCTTGGCCATGTCGAGCGCTGCAAAGTGCTGCTGCACCTGATCGATTGCACCCAGGATGATGTGGCGGGCGCCTACACGACCATTCGCCACGAGTTGGAAGCCTACAGCCCTGAGCTGGCCCAGAGGCCGGAAGTGGTCGCATTGAACAAGATCGACGCGCTGCTACCTGAACAGGTCGAGGAGCAACTCGCAAAACTGAAGGCCGTCTATGATGGCGAACCACTGCTGATCTCAGGGGTGACCCGTGTCGGCGTGAAAAAAGCCCTTTCGGAGATCTCTCGCCACCTCGGACTCATAGCTGAGGAAGAGAATGCCGGCGAAGACGCCGACTGGACGCCGCTTTAGTGGTGGTGATGCGGCTCGGTATTGAATCGTCCGCACTTGCCGCACTTCACGATCACGCCGTGCGCATCGTGGTGCGCCACGTTGACCAGCAGCTTGGTCTTGCACGATCCGCAGCGATAAGTCTCATCGCCGCCACCTTCGCGGGCGGGCGAGCCAGCAGTGTGTTCCACCACATCGGCGCCTTCGGCCTGGG
Source organism: Hyphomonas sp. UBA4505 (assembly GCF_002388685.1). Taxonomy (NCBI): domain Bacteria; kingdom Pseudomonadati; phylum Pseudomonadota; class Alphaproteobacteria; order Hyphomonadales; family Hyphomonadaceae; genus Hyphomonas; species Hyphomonas sp. UBA4505. The sequence continues at coordinate 4,691 of NZ_DGMZ01000012.1, forward strand.
CAGGGGTCAGCAGGATCATGTCGAATTGGGGCATTGCAGAAAACCTCGTCTTTTCAACTGTCGTGACGGTCAATCGCCCGGCTTGTCAACGGCTTCATTTTCGCTTCCGGCATTTGCCGCAGCAGTGTATCGCTCCGCCAGATGATTGAAACGCCTTTTGCTTCTGCCAAGCGTATCGTGGTGAAGACCGGCTCTGCCCTTGTCGCAGAGCACGGCCAACCGCGCCATGCCTGGCTGGAGAAACTAGCATTCGATATTGTTTCACTGCGTTCCAGAGGGTTTCAAATCATTCTCGTTTCGTCCGGCGCGGTTGCATTGGGTCGCAAAAGTGTTGGCAATTCTGTTTCAAACCGTCTCGACCAGAAACAGGCCGCCGCCGCGATCGGCCAGCTGCGCTTGATGTCTGCCATCGGCCAAGCCTTCGAGCCGCATGATGTCACCATCGGCCAGGCACTGCTGACGCTTGGCGACACCGAAAATCGCCGGCGCTGGCTGAACGCGCGCGCAACCCTCGAGACCTTGCTGGAATCAGGCGTGGTGCCGGTCATCAATGAGAATGACACGGTGGCGACTGACGAGATTCGCTATGGCGACAATGACCGGCTGGCCGCGCGCGTCGCCCAGATGATGGGCGCGGATGTGCTGGTGCTCCTGTCGGATATTGACGGCCTCTACACGGCGGATCCGCGCACCCACCCGGAGGCAACGCATATTCCCCGCCTCGACCAGCTGACCGCCGAACATGACGCGATGGCGACCGGCGCGAATGCTGATGCCGGTGTCGGCTCTGGCGGCATGGCAACCAAGCTCGCCGCCGCGCGAATTGCGCATGCGGCCGGCTGCTCCACGCTGATCACGCTCGGCAATCGGGACCATCCCCTGCTTGCCATCGGAGACGGCGCGCGCGCGACGCTGATTTCCGCCGCCACCACGCCCGCCAATGCCCGCGCAGCGTGGCTGGCAGGACATCTGACACCCGAAGGCTCAATCGAACTGGACGAAGGCGCTGCCAAGGCCCTGCGCGGTGGGGCGAGCCTGCTGGCCGTGGGGATCACCGCCGTCACGGGCACTTTCGAGCGCGGGGCCGCCGTCGCCCTGAATGCGCCCTCCGGCCAGATGGTCGGCAAGGGCGTCACCGCCTACAGTTCGGGCGAGATCGCCCGAGTTATCGGCCGCCATAGCGAAGAGGTCGAGGCGATCCTCGGCTATCGCGGCCGCCCGGCCATCGTCCATCGTGACGACATGGTTCTGCTCCGCTAGCCCCGCCCCGATGCACGACATTCGCGCCGCCACCCTGGACGACATCGCAGCGCTGACAGACCTGGAGCTTGCCTTTCCGGAGGAAGACCGGTTTTCGCGACGCACGTGGCGGCGCTTGCTGAGCGGGAATTCGGCAATCCTCGTATCCGACGGAAAGGATGGCCTGACCGGTGCAGCTGTCCTCCTGTTCCGCCGCAACAGCAAAGCCGCGCGACTCTATTCCCTGTCCGTCGCAGAAGCTGCGCGCGGCACCGGGCTTTCCGACCTTTTCCTTGAAAAATGCGAAGACATTTCAAAGCAGCGAAGCTGCGATACACTCAGGCTCGAAGTGCGCGAAACAAATAGCCGCGCAAAGCGTCTTTACGAACGCCATGGTTATCGCGTAATGGCGCGCGCCGCAGGCTATTATCCCGATGGAGAAGCCGCACTTAGATTAGAGAAGCCGCTGGCCGGCGTCTCGAGAGAGGATCAATGACCGATTGGGTCGTACTCGTAGAATCCGCCAACGACATCTCTCAGGCTGAGACGCCTCACAAGGTGCTGAAGGTATCAGACTATATCACCAAGCCGGCGCTTTTTTCCGGGCGACGGCCCTACATCCTGAATCTCTGCCGGTCCTATGGCTACCAGTCAGAAGGCTATTACGCCTCGCTGCTGGCCGAAGCGCGCGGGCACCGGGTCAGCCCCAGCGTCCAGACCATGGTGGAACTATCGGCCAAGGGACTCTACAGGCACGCCCTGCCCGATCTGGGCGAACGCCTGCGCGAAGCCCGCGCCAAGGGCGCGCCGGAGATCGAGCGTCTTTTCGTTGCCTTTTCCAAGCCGGAAACGCCAGGTTATGAGCGTCTTGCCCGCGAGGTCTCCGACTGGTTCCGCGTGCCGGCGCTTGAAGTCGAACTGGACCCGAAATCTCCGCACGGCATTGGCCGTGTCCGGATGGTGCCGCCTCACAAGCTGAAAGGCGAACGCCGGGACTTCTTCCTTGAGGCAATGCAGGCTTACACAAGCGGGCGCATCAGCGAGCCGAAGTCCAAAGCCCCCGCCAAATGGGCGCTGGCCGTGCTGGTCGATCCGCATGAAAAGACCGCGCCGTCGAAGCCCTCCTCCATCAAGCGCCTCGCGGATGTCGCTGCCAAGATGGGCGTTGAGGTTGAGACAATCGAACCATCGGACCTGACCAGTCTTGCCGAGTTTGACGCCCTGTTCATCCGCGCCACGACCCAGATTGATAACTACACCTACAAGTTCGCCCGACGCGCCGAACAGGAAGGCATGCCCGTCATTGACGACACGCAATCCATGATCCGGTGCACCAACAAGGTCTTCCTGAAGGAGATCTTGGAAAAGGCTGGCTTGCCTATTCCACACACGCTCATTCTCGATGAGAAGTCTGACCTTGCCGCCGTGTTCGAGACCTTGGGCAATCCAGTCGTGCTGAAGACGCCAGACGGTTCCTTTGGTACCAATATGGTCAAGGCACGCTCTCTCGAGGAACTCCGCGCAGGCGCAAAGCAGATGTTCAAGGACACGGCCCTGATCATTGCTCAGGAATTCATTCCGACGAAGTTCGATTGGCGTATCGGGGTCCTCAATGGCGAACCGCTCTATGCCTGCCAATACCGTATGGCACGCGGCCACTGGCAGATTGTGAAACATGGTCCGGATGGCAAGACGAGCGAGGGAGGCTTCACCACTTTCCCGGTCGAGGATGCACCACCAGACGTGGTTGACGCCGCCGTACGCGGCGCGCGCCTGATCGGCGATGGCCTCTATGGCGTGGACCTGAAGGAAACCGACCAGGGCGTCGTGATCATTGAGATCAATGACAACCCGTCGATTGACCATGATGTGGAAGGCGCCATCCTGAAGGACGAGCTGTGGCGGCGGATCATTTCCTGGTTTTCCACGCGGCTCGAAGAGCGCATGGGCCGGGTCGCCTGAGACCTAGAAGCGGAACGCGCCGGAGATCAGCGAGTCATACCGGTCCTGCGTGAACGGCACATATTGGCGCCGGTCGGGATGGTACATCCAGATCGGGTCATCGACCATGTCCGGATTGTAGCCCTCTTTCATCAGTTCCACTTTGCGATACTTCATTGTGCCGGTCGTATCAGGCTCGCGCTGGATACGAATAAAAATCGGGATGGCATAGGCGGGCAGGCTTGAAGACAGCTCATAGTGCAGGCTTTCGAAATCGACGTCGCCACTCAACGTAACCGCCGCCATGCCAGCCTTACCTTCTGTCCCCGGAATTTCGACCCCATAGACGTTCGCCGTGGCAATCCCGTCAGCGCGGATCATCGCATCGCTCACTTCGCTGGTGGAGACATTCTCTCCCTTCCAGCGGAACGTGTCGCCAACCCGGTCAACGAAGTAGACATAGCCATTTTCGTCCTTGCGCATCAGATCCCCCGTCCGGAACCATTTGTCTCCGGGTTCAAACACGTCCCGGAGAATCTTCTTCTCCGTCGCCTTCGGGTCATGATATCCCGCGAACTCGAATTCGGTATCCGCAATACGCCCCAGCATTTCGCCAGGCTCATTCGTCTCCGCGCGGATCACGAATCCATCGTCGCCGCGAACGACGTCTTCCGTTTCGAGATCAAACTTCACGAACTCGACATGGTCAAACCGCGCCTTGAGCCATTTCGGAATGCGCCCGACCGCGCCCACGGTGCCGTCAATGCTCATCAAATTCACATTGCCATCCGTCGCGGCATAGAATTCCACGAGATGCCGAATGTTGAACCGCTCGCGAAATTCCGTCCAGATTTCCGGGCGCAGGCCGTTTCCGAACCCTGTTTGCAGCCGGTGCGCCCGCTCCTTGGGGTGCGGCGGGCGATTGAGGAGGTAGCGACACAGTTCGCCAATATAGACGATCGAGGTGACGCCTTCATCAACCACATCATCCCAGAAGGCGCTGGCCGAGAATTTCCGGCGCAGCACGATGCTGGCGCCGCTCATCATGGCCTGGCCGACGCCGCAAATGCCGCCCGTCCCGTGATACAGGGGCAGCGTGATGTAAACCCGGTCCCGCGGGCCGGTATAGCAAGGCGCGATAAAGGTGCGCAGCATGATCTGAAGGCGGGAATTCGTGATCCGGGTTGCCTTGGGCATGCCCGTCGTGCCGGACGTGTAGATCAGAAGGCACATGTCCTTGCCGCGCAACTGCGCGCGCAATTCGCGCGACGGCCGTTCCGACGAGAGATTGGGCATCATGGCCGCGATGTCTTCGCCATGGGCGCCGCCCAGGGTCCAGACCTTCGGGGCATTTTCCATTCCAGCCGTGACGGAACAGACCGCACGGTCCTGATGCGGGCCGGTAATCACATGAGTGGCGTCGGAAATGGCGAGGCAATGTTTCAGTGACTCCCCTTCCAGATGCGTGTTCACCAGGGCGGTGACGACGCCAACCTTGGCGAGGCCGACCCAGATCGCGACATAGTCCGGGCAATTCTCCATGCAGAGCGCAACCCGGTCGCCGGCTTTCAGTCCGTGCGCCAGCGCCCAATGGGCAATCCGGTTCGCGGTGGCATCGAATTCGGCATATGTGGTGAGCTTGCCTTCAAACCGAAACGCGATGTTCCCGGCATGCTTGTCGACACTCTCCTCGAAATCGTCCGCAACGAGTTGCCGGGAGTCCGGCGTAACGTCGCCGATCAGCTTGTGCATCCGGATCGCCATGCGTAAAAAATCGAGATCACGCTTCATTTGCGAGAAGGAATCGCGAAACGGGACGGCGGCAGGAAGAGCGGCGGGATTAACCATGATACCTGCCAATACCGGAATATGGTGAACATGTTGTGACCAGAGAAAGGTGGATTGGACAGGAATCGCGCACTTGCACAGTTTGCATCCACGAATGCCTCTGCTAGCTGCTGATCACACGATTTGGAGACCACGCATGACCGACCCTGTTGGAGACCTTCTGTCCCTGCTCGATATCGAGCGCCTGGAACTGGACCTGTTCCGCGGCCAGAGCCCGGATGAGCGCGCCAGCCAGCGGGTTTTCGGCGGTCAGGTCATCGCTCAGTCGCTGGTGGCGGCCTACCGCACCGTGCCGGAAGACCGGACATGCCACTCGCTCCATGCCTATTTCATCCGTCCCGGCGACCCGAAAGTGCCGATCATCTACCAGGTTGACCATTCCCGTGATGGCGGCAGCTTCACGACGCGGCGCGTGGTGGCGATCCAGCACGGAAAACAGATTTTCAACATGGCGGCGAGCTTCCAGACCGACGAGGAGAGTTGGGAACACCAGCACAAGATGCCGGAAGTGGACGGCCCCGACGGCCTGAAGGATCTTCGCGAACGCCGCCTGGAAATCGCCGACCGCCTGCCCGAGGCCCTACGCGAGGATTTTGCCCGCGAACGCGACATCGAAATCCGCGACGTGGCTCCGCTGGACCTGATCCATCCCGAAATCGCAGACGATCACCACAATATCTGGTTCCGGGTCAGCCGCCCCATCGACGTGCCGCCGGCGCTGCACCATTGCCTGCTGGCCTATGCCTCCGACATGGCCCTGCTCAGCTCCAGCTATCGCCCGCACGGCATTACCTGGCTGAACCACAAGGAATTGATGTCGGCCAGCCTGGATCACGCGATGTGGCTGCATGGACCCATCAAATTCGATGAGTGGCACCTCTACTCCATGGACAGCCCATTTGCCGGCAAAGGACGTGGATTCAATCGCGGAATGATCTTCAATATGGCCGGAGACCTCGTGGCAAGCGTTGCGCAAGAGGGTCTGGTGCGACGCTTGCGCACAAAAGACTGAATTCACAGCCGAAAGGGGCTTGCGCCGTGGCGCGACCCCATTATTACGGGAGTCCGGAGCGTAGCGCAGCCTGGTAGCGCATCTGGTTTGGGACCAGAGGGTCGGAGGTTCGAATCCTCTCGCTCCGACCATTCACTTTCTTAGCGGTGAGGTTCATCATGCAAGCGCGTATCTACAAGCCCGCCAAAAGCGCGATGACCTCCGGCAGAGGCAAGACCAAAGCCTGGATTCTCGAATTCGTGAACAATGACGCCAAGCGCTCGGCAGACCCCCTCATGGGCTGGACCAGCATTGACGACACGTCCGGACAGATCCGCCTTTCCTTCGAGACGCAGGAACAGGCGATCGAGTATGCCAAGAGCAAGGGCCTGACATTCACGGTTACGCCATCTGAAGAGCGGAAACGGCTTGTAAAGTCCTATAGCGCTAACTTCGACGCCAATCGCAAGCAGCCCTGGACACACTAGGATGCCCGCCGGCCACGATCCGGCCCCGTAGCTCAGCTGGATAGAGCACCCGACTTCTAATCGGACGGTCGCAGGTTCGAATCCTGCCGGGGTCGCCATGTTTTCAAGGCATTAGCGACCACCGGCGAAACGTTTTTACAGAATTTTTACGCGAAAGTTCGTGATTAGTTCCGAATCGCGATTACTGTGCTAGACTCAACCCGCTGTTATCGAGGGATAAGTCGTTGCCCACCGAAAGTATTCAACAAATAATCTATATGCTTGCGGGTATGTTTGGCTTCACAGCCACAATTTGGGCCATATCTCTTCCAGCCATTCGAGAGAAACGGTCAGGTTCTGTCCTCTTTTCCTTTGCTCTATGGATGATTCTCGCAGCAATGGTTCTAACCTTCATAGGATTGGTTATTGAAGTTGGCGATCTTGATGCCTCAACCGCTGAAGAGATACCATATGGTTACAGGCTCGTAACAAAGAGTCTTATAGTCGCGATGTTAGTAACTGGGGTGGGGGTTGCCGTTTCGCTGAGTGAATTAAGTAAACCGCCGAAACCTTAGCCGCCTTGTTTCGCTCTAAACCGCTCAATCGCGGCGACCACGACAGACCGTCGCGAAATGTAGCTTCGGCGAATGCGGCTCGATTTGCCCGTTTGCCAACCCATGATTTCATCAATCTCACGATCTTCGAAACCGCGCGACATCAACAGCGTTGCAAACGTTCCTCGGAGATCGTGAAGCCGCTTCCCTTCAGCGACCCCCGCCTTGTCCCTCGCGCGCTCTACAGCCATTGAGAAGCCGCGCGCGGTGAAGGGTTTGCCCCATTGGTTCGTGATAACCGTCACTGCCGTCTTTGGGCATTCTGACAGGATTGCGCGCGTTTCATCGAATATTGGAACAATCTGGGAAACCTTGGTTTTATTGCGCCGTCGTTCAATGCAGTCGCGACCGACTTCATCCCAACGAAGCCCCACAAGATCACCACGGGCCAGGCCGGTAAGGGCCGCCAATCGGAAAGCCCGCGATACGTGAGGATGCATTTCGCCCGCAACCGCTTCGATTTCTTCGGGCGTCCAGATCACATCGGACCGGTCAGCCTTGTATAGCGAGGGGACGTGTGAAGCGGGGTTCGTCGCCACCATACCCCGTTGAAGTCCCCAAGCCAGCACACGCGACAAGACTTGGATCGCGTACTTGGATTGTCGAGGTGAATAAGCCCACTGATCGCGCCATTTCATCACTTCACCGCGCATTCGTGGGTCGGAAAATAGGCGAAGCGACGCGCTTCCAAACTGTTCAACAGCCCGGTCGGTCCATCGCCGGTACTCGCGGCGGCTGGCATCCGCCAAACCGGTGAATTCCGGCGATTGAAGGTAGGCCACAACCAGCGCAGCAAATGTTTCGGCAGGTGGCGCGTGTCGGTCTTCATGCGCCTTGTAGAATTCGGAAATCGCTTCGGACGTCAGGGGTGGCTTGCGCTCCCCTGCCCCGTCCATGATCTTTGGACCGCCGCGCCAGGCATAGACGTACCAGCGCAACCGCCCGTCTTTTTGACGGTACTTTACGAAATGGACGTTCTTCAGTTCGGGCGGCTTTCCTGCCATGTGGCAAATTCATCCTTCGGCGTTGCCGACTTGTCAAACACAACGATACTGCCGTCAGGCTCAATGCGGAAACCAGAAACGTCCAATCCGGCCGACCTCGCGGCTTTCACGACGCGCTCAATCTGGGATTTGGTCGGCAGTCGTAATCGCACGTGTTTCATCGTCTTGGCAGTCCATTGACCAGGTCAGATCGAATATCACTCCCCACGGCTTCCACATGAATTTCGTGACCGCGTTCAGCCCAATACTGCCGGATTGTCTCCGCGCATTTCTCTGTATGAGCGCGCACGGCTGGGGTCATCCGCGATTGCTTGCGCTTCAAGCGGTCAGTGACTTCAGCCTCAATTCTGGATCGCTCATAGGTTTGGTGCGGTCCAATTTCGATAGCTGACCATTGCCGCTTTTTCGCGAGCCGATAGAAGCCCTGCACCGTCATGCAAAGCGCTTCGGCCGCTTCCGCCGACGTCAGGCGATCACTCTGCATTATCGGAAGTCTCTTCGTCAGTTGGAAGCTGCTCAATCGCCTTCACAAGTTCGGCCAAGCAGTGTTCGAAAACAGCGTTGTATTCCGCGATCTCGTCGGCGCTCATTGGTGTGTCGCCTTCCGTGAGTCTCGAAGGGTAATTTCCGTATCGATAGCGGTGTGTTCCGCGCGGCACCAAACCAGGAGTGCAGCAAGGTCAGCCGCGCTTGGAGACTTGCCTTCATCGGTGCACCGTTTGGCTTTTCGCGCACGTTTTACAATCCGTTCGGGCGGCAAATTCAACGTGTCTTCAAGAAGCTTCCCAGCCGCGACACCGTCACGGTTGAGGCGCTTGAACAGTTGCGTTGCGATAATCTGACCCGCGCAAGTTTGCATTCGTTCCGCAGCGATTAGATCAACGTCTGTCAATTCGCCGAGGCGTGACGGGTCATTGTCGATACGATCAAACATCTTCACCCCCACTTCTTGGTGCGGATGACCCGGCAAGCGTCACTGGCTTCAAATATTCGTCGCCGTCTTCAATCATCTGTTCGTTTTCGGCGCGTAGAATGTCGTTAGCGCTGTAAATGCCGATTTCGCGGCCGATCCGATACGCGGCAAACCGGTCCTGCATGTTCCCACGCAATAGGCCCCTCAGATCGAATTCCACGATGTAGTTGCGGCGACCTTCAGGTGTCAGCAAACACCGCATAATGGCTTGTTCGAGCCGTTCGGCGAGCGGCTGAAGACAATTCGTCACCAGGGCTTGGGAGTCCGCCGCTGCGCTTCCGTAAGAAACGCTGTCACGAATACCCACCGCCCCGCCGGGAACCCCGAAGATACGCGCGGTATCTTCGTTGGACAGTTTGCGCGATTCCAGAAACTCCGCATCGACGGCCGAAAACGAAACGCCTTTCCAAGACATGCCTTCTTCAAGAACCATCGGGCGGCCCGTTTTGAATGGTCCGGCCCCTTGTTCCATCAGGGAATCTCCAATATTCCGCACGGCTTCTGCCCCTAGTTTCCCAGGGTGTTCCAAAACTCCCGCTGGACGCAGACCATTGGATGCAAGGTTTTGCGCAGTCTCACTCTCACTGATCGCGCGACTCAAGACTCCCCGCGCAATAGCGATTGGAGAGTTCCCAAGAAGTCCGTCGTCAGACGAAGCGCGAACATGCAGCATTTCTTCTTGCAACAGGATAGCCGGACCCCGTGCGTTTGATTGTGTGACGCGATAACGAAGCCGACCACTTTCGAGACGCTCAACCGTCACGGCAGAACTTGGAATCGGCCAAAGCGCTGAAACCTGCCCATTTCCATTCCGTTCAATTCGAGCATATGCGTTGCCGGTCAGGTCTAGTTGTCGAACCAGAAATTCTTTCCCTTCGAACGCGGTCATCAATGGGTTGAACAAGTCTCCCAAGACCAGGGCAAACGGTCCATCGGTTACGCGTTCCTTGTCCCCATTGGGTTTGCGTCGATACAGTTTCAGAGGCATGGCTGCGAGCATTTCCGACCGAATAGCAACGCACCGGGTTGCAACCGCGACGTTCGATAGTACCGCGCTTGGTGAGGCGTAAGAAGCGGGTCGCAATGCACGCCCCCATGCATCCGGTGCGAAAGCAGGATTGTAGTCGCGGCGCTCAAAGCCGAACGCGTTCAGAAGTCGGGTAAACATTAGCGACCTCCCAATTCCAGGAGTGAAATACGGCGCGCAAGATCAGATCGACCGGCTAGCGCCGCTGAACGCGCGGTGACAGTTGTTTGCGGATAAGCTGGCCAGGCGTTCACAATGGAGATTTCGCGAAGGTCGATGGCTTCTAGCGTCCGCAACGACCCCTGCCATGCATCCCGCTTGACCATGAAGCCAAACGACGCGCCGCCAAGCGAACCGGCGTCAGCAAGTGCAAGCACATCGTCGGCAAGGCTTGTCTTCGGAAGGGCGGCGATTTCGAAGTGCAAACCACGCGTATCTTCGGCCAGTTTCAGCGAACCGTTGCGAGTGCGCGCAAGTAGCTTCGACGCGTCATGATCGACTAGAGCTAGTTTGTCGCCTTCACGAAGGGAGTCGGCAAAAGCCCCCCGCAGGATCACTTCGTCGAAGTCGTCAATTCGGGTGCGCTGATCGAACACGGCGGCGTAACCTTCGAGGGTTCGGCCCCGTGCCCTGATTTCCAATTCCGCAGCGCGGCGTTCAAGTGTCTGTGTCATGATTAAATCCATTGGTGGCAAGAATGGGGGCGACGGCCCGAAACAGCGGTCAATGAAAGGAAGAAAACATTCCCGCAAACCACCGCCCCCATGCCGCGCGGCGAACTCCAACCGCGCGGCAATCCTTGATTAAGAGGCGGCTGGAATGTCCGTCGCAGCGGTGAACGATTCCGTGTGGCGAACAGCAACGTCAGCCGTCAGGAGCGCGCGCACTTGCGTGTTGCCCTTGCTGTACGGAACCGCCGCATAAGGGTTCGCCAGCAAGTCGACACCAGACCAATAACCCACAAGTAGGCTGGACCAGTCGCCGAAGATCGCGGAACCCACGGCCGGGGAACCAAGTGACCCAGGAAGCGACGTGGTCGACGCGGCTGAATAGCCTGCCAATTCGTTCGGACCGTCCATGATGAACCCGCCCATACCGTCCGTTGCGGGCGACCCGAATGACAGCTTCGGCGTGCTGCGAAGGGTGCGTACCGCGCCGGGATTGACTGCCCAACCGAGACGGCCGGTTGCCGCGTTTGCCAGTTCGATGTTGGCAATCATGCCAAGCACTTCCGACCAGGTCGGCCCACCAAGAGTCCCAAGACCGGAACCGGCAACTAGCTGGGTAATGATACCATCGGGTTCATTCGAACCACCGCCGACCAGCGCGGCCGCGTCCAGCGCAACAGCAAGCGAAGCGGCAAAGTCGCGGCGAATGAGTTGTTCGATGTCCGGGGAAGACTGAAGTAGCATGTTGCGGCTGAATTCCGTCAGCGCGCCGACGTGTTTCGGAGACATTGTCACCTTGTCCCAATCGCCATCAGCGGATGTAAGCGCGCCATTCTCAGCGACCCATTCCGCGCCCGCAGATGATGCGAGTTTCGGAATTCCTACATTGCCTTCAAGACCGGAAAGCGTTGTCGCTCCAAGACGCGCCGTAATCAGGTTTGCGCGGAGTGCATCGATATAGTCTTGCGGGCGTCCGTCTTCGAAGACCAGGCCAGCACCGTCACCGGCGGACGTCACAACGCGTTGTTCCATGTTTGGATTGCGTTGAACGCGGAATACGGAATCAGGGGCGAAGATACCTTGGGCTTTGCGGCCTGAACGGTTTTCGATTTCCTGCGACACTTCCAATTCGCGACCGGCATCGACACGAAGCCCGGAAGCATGAGCAAGTGCGCGTGTGAGGCTGTAGCGCGACGCTTCGGTTTGGAAGTCTCGCGTACCAACATTCAGCGGCGTCGCTTCCGCAGATCGTTCCAGGTTGTCGAGGGTTTTCGCGCGTTTGATTTGGGAGTCGAGACCGTTCACTTCGGTTTCAAGAGCATCGAAGCGAGTGCGTTCTTCGCCAGACAAGTCACGGGATGCTTTGTCGGCTGTGGTTTGAAGAGATCGCATTTCCGCAATCTTCACGGCGCGCTGCTCAAGTAGTTCAGGGAGTTTCATTTGCTTTTCCTGTTTCGGACCTAGCGAACCATTCGCTGGCAGTGACAGAAAAATCTCACAGTGGAGAAATCGACTTCCGGACACAGGGTCCGGTACTAGGCGAATAGACGGCGTGCCGTTCGCGTGCTCTCAGTCAGCAGGTGTTGAACACACGCACAACACTGGCCCAAATGGCATGTTATAGTGTAACATTTTGGGGTTTTAACCTGCGCGCACTTCTTTTTGATTATGCCGCCGGTTTCCGCTTTGCTCTCTTCTAAACAAAAGGGGATATACGGAAGGTCTTTCAGTGATCAGTCTTCGTCAGTACTTTCTAGTTGTTCACCCAGCCGCATTTCCGGTTCAAACAACGCTTGTAGTCCTTCGTACTCCCCACGCAGTTCGGATTCGAGGTGCATAGCCTCTTGCATGTTACCTGCATCACGCTGCCCAAAGTATCTTCCCGTTTTCAAGAACCAACTCCGCATGCTGTCTGATACTTCATCACGAAACAAAAACTCTGCGGCACCAACAGCTTTCTTAAATTCCCGTTCCATAGCTAAGGATGGTAATTGGTTCTGCGAAAGCGCAACATCAAACCAATCGTGAGCTACCGCATAGACTTCCGCGCGGTTCTGATAAAGTTCGGATCTCAACTGTTGTTGCTGCAGTTGGTATTGATCAGCGGCTATCTCAGACTGACGCTTAAGAATTCGGACCTGCATTATCCCTACAACAATCGCCCCCAAGACTGCTAGAAGCCCCATGAACGCTTCCCATGAGAATGAGCACCATTCGATACCACACATAGTTCACCTACCTTTTCGAATACACTCTGTTGCGCCCCACTGCGCGACCCCCAAAGGTCGAGAAAGCAACCAGCGATGATCAGATCATGGCAGGTAGCATCCGAGTGAGGTCTTATTTAGTGTGTCTCTGCTTACGCTGCTTCTCGATTTCTCGATGATCAGATCGAATATCGAAATAGATTGACGCGAGCCCAATTGAGAAGAGAGCACAAACTGTTGCTCCCCCACCAAGTAGAAGTATCGCGGACAACCCAGCATTTACATTGGTAATGAGCAAAAATATCAAAACTATACACATTAGGATCAGCGGGAAGACAAGCACTGACCAGAAAGTCACACCGCTGAGAATAGTTTTGAGTTTGCCAGTCACTGCTTCACCGCTTTCCTATTCAGATCCTTCAACCTTATAACAACGGAGTGTCGCGGAAACCCTAGCGCTTAGTCAGACGGCGGCTCATTAGTTCGGACTGACCATATTTGAATGAAAAGGTCTCACTTACATCGTACCAACCGGCATGATGATTACTGCCATGATTTGCACCCAAACAAGAGCACTCGCAGATATGACCCTTTGCATCACGACAAGCAGGTGCGCACTTCATCATTGGGCGGTGAGGCTCGATTATATAAACCGCCCCGAACCTATCCAAGCATTTGTCGACGAGCTGATTGAACCAAGAAGCAGGCACTTGCCAACGATTTTGGGGTTTGTTCCACTCAGGTTGATGCCCTCTATCAGGACGCATCCACTCGCGATTCCCTTTGAGATAAGGTAGACGCACCCAAATCGGGGGGCTTCTACGCCAAATCACCGGAACACTTTTTTGCGCCCAAACCGTCTGCCATGACATGCTCACGCAAACTCCAATTCTACACATGAATCAAATAGAGCATCACTCCGAAATGTTGATAATTCATTCTACCAAAGATTTTGTCCAGCGCCGCCTCCAAATCGCTACTTAGCGCGCCAGGATTGGCTCGAACCAAACTTGGGCAATTTGTCCTTTCATACTCATTGTAAAGACGGAACAATTCTGGTAAGTGTCCAAACGCGCGCGGTGCTAAGCATCCTGCGAAGCAGCCGCGCTACTCAGTACACTTGCCAAATCTTGTGCGCGCTGAATCTCAAAAAATTCAATAAAATCAATGCATCGTGTAAATTATTAGCGCACAAATAGCGATTTGTGCAGCATTGTGCGCCGTGTGACGTTGTTTTCTTTAAATTTTTTAGATTAGAGCTGGGCTGGGACAGCCGCAGCAATTTGAGACTCACACCAACGCTTGGCGTCGGCCAGGCTGGGTATCACACCCAATACTTCGAATTTGGTTTTGCCAACGCGCTTCGATACGGTCCAACCCGTTTCGTCTTCAGCGGGGAACAGCGAATAGAAGTGCCCCGCATAGTCGAGACACCATCGCGCGCTGTTCGTGACGTACCAACCGTTCGGCGGGTTTACCGGCCGATCCCGAACAGGCTTTCGAGCCATCGAAGACCAGGCGTCTTCAACAGCATCGGGATTATTCGTTAGGCGCAAGCAGCAACGCTTGCAAACCATCTTCCGATCATGCGTAACGTATACAATCGCGGGGCGCGTTTTCAGGCACCCCTGACACAAAATGCGATGGGGGGGCTTTACATGAAAGACGTTGATCTTCATGCCGCGCGCTTTTCCTCTCGCGCAAGGGCGGCTTGTAGTTCATCAATCTTGAAGCGACATAGCGCTAGATACACATCGGATTCGCCACGAACCGTGGCGGCGTCATAGCGCTGATTCAGTTCATCCAGCATTTTCCGGATTAAGAGGCAACGTGTTGAGGGGCTCGTCATGCCCTATTCCTAGGGCAAGCTATGCTCATGATTCCGGAGTCTGAGTCCGGCTACTTTATCAATGCTTCCAAGTTGGTTCCCCGGAACCATCCTTCGAATGTTCCAAACACGGGTAACGGATCGGGCAACACGTTTGAGTCTCTAATTCGCTGTGCCAAGATTTCCTTGTCGTCGTCGCCTGCATAGCAATCAACCAAGATTTCGTAAGATTCTTTGAGAACGAAGTGCTTGGTTAGCATTTTGCCATTCGGGTGCCCATCAAGAATGACCAATTCAAAAAGAGGCTTCAAAACGCTACAGTATCTTGCGTGCTGCTCTTTGATCCGATTGTTGGCTTCTGCACGAAAATCTTTGGGGTCAGCGGTCGCCCAACTCGTTGCACCTTCCACGTAGCGAGAAAGCGAATAATCGTCGAAACCGGCTTTCTGAATCCAACCTTCCAAGCGCGGTGAAAGTCTCTCGTGACCCAGTATGCCACCGCTTTGCTTTTCATCACCGATCAGGGCGCGCCGAGCATTTCGGGCAAGCCACCGCGCAATCGGTCCGAATGGAGCATCAGTTGGTTCAGTGACAGACATGTTAGACGGGACGTCCAACTTGTTCTTTTCTGCAATCCGATCCCTATTCGTTGGCATTGTACCGTGTTCCTTTCACTAAATTAACTATGCATAGAACGTGCCAATCGTGCATCGCCGTGCCGTGCAGAGAATATCAGGGGGAAACGCTGCATTAGTTGTGCATAGTCGCATAGGCGATCTTGGAATGCTCATTGTCGGCAATCATGCTGAACCTCATGACACGGCTTCCCACTATCAACGAAATAGAGAAACGCGGTGAGATCATCGATTTTCGAGTTGTCTGCTCGAATCCTCGATGCAGGCACCAGGCTGACCTAGCGCTATCGCTCTTTCGCTCAACTGACACCGTAGTTTCGATTTGTGACCGTGTAGTATGCTCCGAATGCGGTACGAAACGACCCGCAGTTCATCCCCATTGGAAAGCGCGAAGTTGGCTCAAACCCCTCGCCTGAATTTTTACATAGCGACCGTAACACATTGAAATCATTCGAATTGATTTCGGATATTTTACACAGTCGGACATTGTTTTCATTGAAC
The DNA here is from genome assembly GCF_002388685.1 of Hyphomonas sp. UBA4505. Lineage (NCBI taxonomy): Bacteria > Pseudomonadati > Pseudomonadota > Alphaproteobacteria > Hyphomonadales > Hyphomonadaceae > Hyphomonas > Hyphomonas sp. UBA4505. The sequence continues at coordinate 20,634 of NZ_DGMZ01000012.1, forward strand.
TATCGCCCGACTTCTAATCGGACGGTCGCAGGTTCGAATCCTGCCGGGGTCGCCATTCCTGGCGCGCGGCAGAATGGCGTTCCCCAAAACGAGGCAAGCCCCCCAGAGGCTGGAGGGCTTGCTCAAAATAATCGCTACTGTCAGGCGCTAGTTCGCCGCTGCGCTATCCAGTTCCTTGGTCAGCTGTTCTTTCAGGTCGCGCTTGATGAACTTGCCGCTGGCATTGCGCGGCAGTGCAGTGAGGAACCAGACATAACGCGGCACCTTGTGCTTCGCCATGATGCCCGCGCAATGCTCACGAAGGGTAACGGCAGCCAGGTCTTCGCCCGGTTTCAGCACGACGGCCACGCCGACCTCTTCGCCCAACCGGTCATCCGGTACGCCGAAGACGCTGCACTCTGCCACGGACGGGTGACGATAGATCGCCGCCTCGACCTCGGCGCAATAGACGTTCTCGCCGCCGCGCAGCACCATGTCTTTCTTGCGGTCCACAATAAAGATGAAACCATGCTCGTCGATCCGGGCAATGTCGCCGGTATGCAACCACCCATCGGTAATCGATTCTGCCGTCGCCTCAGGTCGATTGATATAGCCTTTGATGACCGAAGAGCCGCGCACCCACAGCTCGCCAACTTCGCCCTGCGCGACGGTCTCACCAAGATCATTGACGCACTTGGCCTCGAAATTGGGCATGGCCGGGCCAGCGCTGTCGGGCTTGTCGATGAAGAAGTCGGCCGCAACAGATGTGATGATGCCGCAGGTTTCGGTCATGCCGTAACCGGTATTCGGCCGGGCGGTTGCCACCGTGGAGTCGATCTTTTGAACAAGGTCCGGCGGCAATTGCGCGCCGCCCCCGCCCAGCGTTGCCAGGCTGGACGTGTCTGTCTTTTCGAAGTCTGGATGGTTGATCAGTTCGCGGGCCATGATGGGGACGCCGCTCATCGCCGTGACCTTCTCGATCTCAACCAGTTTCAGCGCCTCGCCCGCGTCCCAGCGATACATCAGCACGATCTTGCCGCCCGCAGCGGTAATGAGATACGCGGCGCAATTGTTCGCCGTGACATGGAAGAGCGGCGTCGTGATCAGGCCAACCGGAACCGGCGCTTCTTCGGGTGGCATTTCCCCCGTGGCGCGCGCGGTCGCGAGTTGGGTGGAAGCCCCCGCAAATGCCATGTTCAGCAAGTTGGACACACAGCCCCGATGGGTCAGCTGTGCGCCTTTCGGGAAACCGGTCGTGCCGGATGTATAGAAGATGCACGCATCCGCGTCGGGGTCGACACTGACATCCGGCAATGCGCCGCCATGGGCCAACACGTCTGACCATTGGATGACAGGCGATGGCGCATCCGGCGCGCGTACACCGACGATCTTCATCTTGTCGGCCGCGCCGGAAATGGCGAGCACCCGCTCCAGCCGCTCTGAGTCCGCAAACAGGATCTTGGGCTCGGAGTCCTTTAGCGCGTATTCCATTTCCTCAGGTGTCCACCAGGCATTCATGCCAACCACGGCAATTCCAACCGAGACACAGGCCCAATATAGCAGCATCCATTCAGGATAGTTGCGCATGGCGATCGCCACACGGTCGCCGGGCTTTACGCCCTGGTCAAACATCCAGGCGGCGGCCGACGCCACATCGCGATGTGCATCCGCATAAGTCCAACGCTCATCCTGGTAGACCAGATAGTCGCGTTCGGGGAATTGGAGCGTCGACAGCCAGACTTCCCGCACACTGGGCGGGGCGTTCTTGTAGACGCGGAGCCGGTTGCCCAGAACTTCGGCCTCGACGATCTCGAATTCGCCGCCGGGGCCTGTCAGTTCTTCCCGTGCTTTCAGGAGTTCGGTGTAGTGCATGTTTCCTCCGGATCGTTTTGTCCGATCATACACGGTGTCGCTACGTCACAAAGACCGGACGCTGGGGCAAGCCTTGCCCGTTTTACCTGAACTTTCCTCAGCTTAGGGCTCGATTGTGACAATCACCCGTTCATAGCGTGTCAGCGATGGCGTTCCCTTATCGGTGACTTTCACGATGAAGTGCGCAATTTCCGTCTGTTCCACCTCCGGCAACTGGAACCAGATATCGAAATCATTGACGGCGTGCCCCATGTCTATGGGCGCCTCCAACGTCCCCGCTTCGGCATAATTGAACCAGTGATAGCTGAGGCTGTCGCCATCCGGATCATACGTACCAGACGCATCCAATCCGATATGCTCTCCGGACTTCGCGGTGAGCTGGCGCGCATGAGCCAGTTTCACGACCGGCGGATGGTTCGCGTCTTCATAGGATGAAATGGTCCAGTCCATGCGCGCAGCAAAGTCACGCTGGAGGTCGCTTCTCCACCGCAGCAGCGTGACATGATTGTCGTGATAGGTTTCCTCTGCAGGGCCAATCGCCCGACCATCCTTCTGCGCCACCCAAGGCGTGTAGGTGTCGGTCGCATTCGTCCAGATCGGGCGCGGTTCCGGGTCCAGCGGCACACCGCCCGAACCAAGCTTTCCGGGACCGACACCGATCTCATCCGCACTCGGCGTATAGAGTTCGTACCGACCACCCCAGCCGCCCCAGTCCGGACGGTCCGGCACGTTGAGCCCGTTCGGGATCAGGGAGAGATAGGCAGGTGTATCGCCTTCCATACCCCAGACCACGTCCGGATAGCGCGCGCCAAGCGGGCCATGATCTTGCTGGATGTTTTCGGCTATCCACTGATTGGAAATATGGTCCTCGAAGCCGGGAAAGCCACGCGTTATAGCGGTCCAGGTGGAGCGGCCATACTCGCCCGGGCTGACGATGTAAAACAGGCTCGGAAACTCGCGGCGCATCCAGATGCCGCTATCGTCCTGATCTGAAATTGTATAGACACGGAGTTTCGAGATCAGGCGCGCAGCCTCTGCGTCGCTCTTCGTTTCACGGACATCATGCAGCGCCTGGGCCAGCGTGTTCGCGCCACCCCAGACGGAGATCCACAGTGGCCGGTCATCCTCGGCTTCCAGTAGACGAATGATCGCGTCCGAGCCTTCTGTCGATTGCCCGGTCCCCACGCTGGCCATGCCATAGCCCGGCTGACCGCTCATCACGAGGTCCTGCAGCTCGGATTCCGTCGGATAATCCGGCGCGTGCTGGCTGAGCGTATCGTAGACCTCGCCATACTTTCCAAGTGTCGTGCGGATGGAATCGGGCCGAATATCCTTTTTCTTCCAGATCGACGTGGTCGCCACCAGCGCCTCGATGTCGATCTCATTGGAATAGAGCAGGAGACGGATCAGCGATTGGGTGTCGTCCGGATCGGCTTCCATATCCGTCAGGATCACGACGCGGTGCTTGCTGGCAACAGCGCGACTCGCCTGCTCGCCGGTCGGCTCTGTCGGGGCGTTCTGTCCCGTCGCGCTACACGCCCCAAGCAATAGACACGCCACCATTCCCGCCAGATTCCGCACCAACATGTTCAACTCCCGATTTATGATAGCGATATCATCACCTCTGCATTCCTGTTTGGCAACCGCCTCCACCGCCTCATCCGGAGGTGGCTGAAGCGGGAAACCGGCCTATAGTCTCCAGAGAACGAAACTTACGAGCACCAACCAAGGAGAGCCCCCATCCGCCGCACTCTTGCCAGCTGCCTCGCCCTCGCTTTCACCGCCATTCCGGCATTCGCAGACATTCCGATAGCCGCGCCGGGACTCGCCCCGATGGCCACGGAACAATTCCTGTCAGACACGGCAAAGGGAGATGTCTGGACCGGTCAAGACATCACCGCCCTGGTGGAGGAATTGGAACGGCTCAACACTCATGGCCTGAACCCGGCAGACTACCATCTGGCTCTGCTTCAGAGCGGGGACCTCTCTTCAGCCGAGCGCGACCGGATCGCGACCGATGCCTGGATGTCGGCCGCCGCCCACATGTTGTACGGCAAGCTGGACCCCGTCTCGATCGAGCCGAACTGGACGGCCGGAAAGCGGCAAGTCGACTTTGCGAGCGTCCTGTCCTATGCGCTGGAGTCCGGAACGATATCGGGCAGTCTGGAACAGTTCGCCCCCATGCAGCCCGGATATGCCTTGCTGAAATCGGAACTGGCCCGACTGCGCGACACGGCGGCCCGGCCAATCGCCCGCGTATCTGACGGCCCGGCCCTCAAGCCGGGGATGGAGACGCCGCGCGTACGCGAAATGCAGGCGCGCCTCATCCAGCTGGGCCTGATGGAGCCCGGCAGCGACACCGGCAAGATGGACACGGCTACCGTGTCTGCAGTGGAGACCCTGCAAGTGCTGGAAGGACTTGAGGATGATGGCGTGGCTGGCGCAGCCACGGTGAGGGCGCTCAATCGCGGCCCGGACGCGCGCATTGCCCAAGTCCGCGTCAATCTCGAACGCTGGCGCTGGCTGCCGGCGGATCTCGGCAAGCGCCATCTGAGAGCGAACATCGCGGGATTTGAGGTCACGGCTTATGAGGACGGCGTGCCTCAGGCCACGCATTTGACCATTGTCGGCAAGACCTATCGCAAGACACCCGTCTTTTCCGACCAGGTGGAATACATCGTCTTTAATCCGTGGTGGGAGACACCACCCAGCCTGGCCAAGGCCGACAAGCTTCCCATGTTCCAGAAAGATCCCGGATCAGTCGCCCGGTTGGGGTTCGAGGTCCGCGACGCATCCGGAAAGACCGTGCCCATCTCCTCAATCGACTGGAACGCCTACACGGCGAGCACTTTCCCCTATCGCATCCGTCAGGCCCCCGGCCCCCAGAATGCGCTGGGTGAAGTGAAGATCATGTTCCCCAATGTGCACAATGTATACCTGCACGACACGCCCAATCGCGGCTTGTTCGCCCAGCGTCAGCGAGCCTTTTCCTCCGGCTGCTTGCGGACCCAGGACCCAATCGGCCTGTCAGCCTGGTTGCTGACCGAGACATCTGGCTGGGACCGTGCCGCTATCGACAAGGCGGTCGCCTCCGGAAAGGAGACCCGTGCAACCCTGTCCCACAAAGTCCCAGTCCACATCCTTTATTTTACCGCCGTCCCGGACGGTTCTGGTGGAGTCCGTTACCTGGACGACATCTACGAACGGGACGAAGTCGCGCTAAAAGGACTGAACGCCCTTCCCGGATTTCTGGCGACGAACTGACCGATCCATGCGGGGAGATCAGTCGAAATCGGGCGCGGGGATGTCAACCTTGATACGCGTCACCCCGACCGTATCGCCTCGCATGAAGGACTGGATCACCTTGGTGACTTCGGGCGAAGACATGAACAGATTGTGCCCCGCGTCTTCAATCGTCACAATATGAACCTTCTGAAGGCCTGCGACCGCTTCGCGCTGGCTTTCCGGATAGGTCCGGCCATCCAGCGTACCACTCAGCACCAAGACGGGCACATCACTCACTGGCGGCTCGCGAAACGCGTCCCCCAGGTCGAGACCGTCGACCACGCTTTCCAGCTGTGGCATCGGAAAGTTCAGATAATCCTTCAACAAGGCGGTTTGGGCCTGTTGGACAATTTCGGCTTTCCGCGCCGCTCCGACGCCGGATGCAATATCCATCGCGAACGACATCGGCCGGTAGGAAATCGGCGCGCCCGGATCGAGGAAACGCGACATCAGGCCCGTAATCCCGGCCACGCCGCCTGCATCGAGTTCCTCAAAAATCCCAAGCGCCAGAATCGCCCATTGCGGGTCCGAAATCATGCCGGACGTGAGCGTCTGCAAATCCCGGCGTTCGAACAAGAAGGGGGCCGAGCTGCCCTCTCTCAGGGGCACGGACAGAAGCACCGGCTCGGCGTCAAGTTTCGCAAATACGCGCCGCATGAGGTGTTTGATGTCTGGATAACGCATCGCCAGGTCCGCATCCGCATCAATGACCGCCTGCAACCGGTCAAAATACGCATCCGTGCGCGCCGGATACTTCACGGTCTGGTCCAGGCCTTCAACACTTGCCAAGACAACACGGTCGATCCGGTCATCCATGTATTTCAAGGCAGCCAGGCTGAGGTGGCTGCCATAGGAGATGCCCCAGAGGCTGATCGCATCAGCGCCAAGATGTGTCCGCAGCGCCTCCAGGTCAGCAACGCTTTCCTGCGTCGTGTAGCCGTAAATGTTGACTTCTTCCGCCTTCCAGAACGCCAAGCATTCCTCCGCCGCAAGTTTATGTCTCAGGACGTAATCCGCATCGCTGAGCGGTGTCGCGTCCGGATCGAATTGGGAGCTGCGGCAGGTTGGCAGGTCATTTGACGCGCCTGTCCCGCGCTGGTCGAGGGCAATCACGTCTCCGAATTCCCGCATCGCCATGAAAAGCGGGAATCGCCGCCCCTTCGCGGTTCCAATGCCTGAGCCGCCCGGACCACCCGACAGGTAGACAATAGGAGATCCGGGTTTCTTGCCGGTGGCCGGAAAGCGCACATATTCCACCCGGATCAAACGGCTGTCCGGCTGGTTCCGGTTTTCCGGCACCATCAGATGCCCCTGAAACGCTTCGGTCGTCTGAGCATCGGATGCCTCGAACACGATCGACGTCTCGTTCGGAATGGCCTGGGCGTGCTGAACCGGCTCGGCATGCATACAGGCGGCCAGCGCGAAGACCAGACCAGCGAAAAAGGGAGCGCGAAACAAGTTGGGCATAAAAAGGATCCTGTCGGTAAAACCAGACTCCACCACACAGGCTCTGGTGGCCCCCGTCACCTGCCCATCTTCGAACGGTAGCGCATATCCTGTGAACGGATTGGTGATTCTTCCGCCTATCCCCTAAGCAGGTGGGCATGAGATTTTTTGTACCGATCCTGTTTGCCCTGTGTTGCGCCGCCTGGAGTGCGCCCCCTGCATCGGCACAGTCCGACGCTGCCGTTCACCGGCAATTTGTGACCGTTTGCCCGGCTTCACAGGCAGATTCCGTACCTCCTGCGCCAGATCATCCAGATTGCCAGCAAGTACCGCGCTGGACCATTGACCCGCAAGGCCGTCACCTCTGGGCGTACTTCACGCTGACCCTCGACGAGGTCCCCGCCAACCGTCCTCTGGGCCTGTCAGTCTCCGCCAAGGCTTCCAGCCATGCGTACCTCAACGGGGTCAAGATCGGCGAAAATGGACAACCAGCCGATGATCGCCGTGCCGAAAAGCCCGGAAAAATGGACGTGATTTTCCCGGTTCCCGCAGATCTGCTGCACCCTGGTGACAATGCGCTCGCGGTGAGGATGTCGTCCCATTCGGGCTGGCTGACGCTGTCATCTCCCGTGCACCGGGTCGCGCTTGACGGGTACCAGTCCCCTCAATACCGCATGCTGAACTGGTACTGGCCCTCCTTCCTGACCTTCGGGGCATTCATCCTTGGGGCGCTCTATTTCTTGCGCACGGCCTCCCTAGGCCGCCAGTGCGTGCCGTCGCTCCTGCTCGCCCTCATGTCGACGGCTGCCGCGTTGCAGCTTCTGGTCGAGGTCAGCCGAGGGCTGCTTGACTACAACTATCCAATCCATGACCTACGCCTGATTGCGATCGCAGGGTTGTCGGCCACCTTTGGCCTGACGCTGGCCACATTCGTGATCTGGCGCTTCCGGCCTGCCATCAAATGGTGGCTGGTTGGCGGTGCCGCCGCCTGCACGGTGGCCGCGCTTGTCTTGCCCAGCGGGTTTGATGCCAAATCAGGCCTGGCCCTGCTCGCGCCACCCCTCTTTGCGACAGGTGTTGCGCTATCCGCGGTCAGGACACGGCTGGTAGATGCGCTGGTATTCGCCGGCTGCCTGCTTTTGTTTGCATCGATCAACCTGTTCGCCGCAGGCCAGTTCCTGGATCGATATTTCTATTTCGCAATCGCCGCGCTGATGTTGTTCCTGTTCATTCAGCAGGCCGACGCCTTCGCCAGGGAAGAGTCCTCGCGCCAGCAGGAGCAAAGCCGCGCCGACAGGTTGCAATACGTCATCGACCGGATCGAAACCTCTGATGCAGTGACGTTCCTATCGGTCAGGGATATGGGGCGCACGCACCGCATATCCAGTCAGGACATTGCCTATATCAAGGGTGCGGGAGACTTCGTCGAGCTGGTCCTGACCAGTGGTGAAACGCATCTGCATAGCGCAACGCTGAACGACCTCGAGGACGAACTGCCCGCCTATTTCCTGCGCGTGCATCGCTCCTACATCGCCAACAGCAAGCTGATCGAAAGCCTGCAACGCAATGCGAGCGGCACAGGTGAATTGCGCCTGCACTCCAACCATGCGCTCCCTGTCAGTCGACGGATCATGCCGAAGATCAAGGCAGCCCTTCAGTGATCTCAAGTTGATTTATCTTATGGTTGAGTGCCGGGCAGGACACCTGCCACATCCACCCTAGCCCGCTGCGCGCGTTTGGCCGGCATGGAGGGCGCAGATCAGCGTGAATAGCCGCCGCGACGTGGAGAAGTCGACTTCGATCTTGCCTTCAAGGCGTTCGGCGAGAAGTTCTGAACCCTCATTATGGATGCCACGCCGGGCCATATCGATGGCTTCGATCTGGTGCGGCGACTGGGTTCGGATCGCATCATAATAGCTGTCGCAGATCATGAAATAGTCACGGATCACGCCCCGGAACGGCCCGAGTGAAAGGATGAAAGTGTGCACCTCCTCGCCTGCCTCGGTACGAATGGCAAAGACGAGCCGACGCTCGGCTTTGGACAGGTTCAGCTGATAGGGTCCCTCATCCTGACCGATCACCTTGAAGGAATTACTTTCCAACAGATCAAAAATGGCAACGCGGCGCTCATGCTCGGCGTCCGGGCCCGATGCGCCCAGGGTCTCATCGTCGATATCGACGCCGATGAGCCGATCATTGCTCACCCGTCCGTGCCCTGATTGGACCGGATGGAGATGGAGCGCGCATGGGCTGGCAAGCGCTCTGCCTCGGCGAGGCGCAAGGCGGCGGGCGCAATCGCGGCAAACCCCTCAGGCCCCACACGCTGAACACTCATCCGCTTCAGAAAGTCATACAGACCAAGGCCTGACGAGAAGCGCGCGGCGCGGCTGGTCGGCAAGACGTGGTTCGACCCGGTGACGTAATCGCCCAACGCCTCGGGCGTATAGTGGCCCAGAAAGACCGCACCGGCATGGCGGATCAGTGGCAACAGGGCATCCGGGTCCTCCACGGCCAGCTCCAGATGCTCAGCCGCGATGCGGTTCGCGATAGAGGCTGCAGCAGGCAAATCAGGTGCGACGACGATTGCGCCATTGTTCATCCAGCTTTCGCGTGCTCGCTCGCCCGTGGGCAGGGTTTTCAACTGGTTTTCCACAGCCCCTTCCACAGAATCCCCCACAGCCTGGTCCACAACAATGAGGATCGACTGGCTGCTGGGATCATGCTCGGCCTGAGACAGCAGGTCGGCGGCAATCCAGTCCGGATTTGCCGTATGGTCTGCGATGACCAGAATCTCTGACGGGCCGGCAATCGTGTCTATGCCAACGCGCCCGAATACCTGGCGTTTGGCCTCTGCGACGAAAGCATTGCCAGGGCCGACAATCTTGTCGACCGGGGCCATGTTTGACGTGCCAAAAGCCAGCGCGCCAACGGCCTGCGCCCCACCAATTGGGTAAAATTCCTCAACGCCAGCTTTCAGCGCGGCGTATGCAACCGCGGGTGACAGCTCGCCCTGGGGCGCGGGCGCAACCATGACGATGCGCTCAACGCCGGCGATCTTGGCCGGCACGACATTCATCAGGACCGAAGAGGGGTAACTCGCGCGGCCGCCCGGCACATAGACGCCGACGCTTTCCAGCGCCGTCCAGCGCCAGCCGAGCTCTACTCCCGCTGAGTCGGTAAAACTGTGGTCTGCGGGCCGCTGCGCCGCATGATATGTGGCGATCCGATCATGCGCAAAATCGATGGCTTCGCGCAAATCAGCCGGGCATTGCGCGGCCAGGCTGTGCAGGTTCACATTGTCGGATGTCAGCGTCGATGGGTCCAGTTGCAGACCGTCAAACCTGGCCGTGTATTCGGCCACGGCCTCGCCGCCGCGTGCCTGCACATCCTTCAGGATGCCCGTTACGGTATTCGCAACGTCTTCACCCGTGCCGCGTTCCTGCTCCAGGAACTGGGCGAATTCACCATTGAAGGCGTCGTTTGAGGCAAAAAACCTGCGGACCATGTCTATCTCCGGCGCCGCTCGTGGCTCGGAAGGCGGCGCGTCGGCCACACATAGTCACTGTCCAGCAAGGTTGCATCCAGAACTTCAACCTCAAGGACGATTTCTCCGTCGCCTGCGAAGATCAGCGTGATCTTTCCACCCGGCGGCTCATCTGCCGGGGTAAAGGTCACCTGCAACAGCGACAGGATCATTTCCGGGTCTGTCTTGGTGACAGCGCGGGTCTTCGCGCCCAGCACGCCATCGAAGGCCAGCAGCGACCGCACACGCTGGCCGTCGCCGCGTTTCGCGCCCGCTTCCCAGCGAAAGCGGTTTATCTCCAGCGCAAACCGGTTGTGGCGGGACTCATATTTCAGGTTCCCCGCTTTCACGACACTGTCCTGAATGGCGGCGGAAATAACTTCCAGATCCTCGGCCGTTTCGGCGAGAAGACGAAGTGGTTTGTGATCAGCCATCAGTGCCCCTTGAGCAATTCCTAGTCTTCGTCCTCGGATCGGCGTTCAATGCTAGCGCCACAGGCGTTAAGTTTCGCTTCCAGCCGCTCAAATCCACGATCGAGGTGGTAGATACGGTTCACCACAGTCTCCCCCTCTGCGGCAAGCCCTGCAATCACAAGAGAGACCGATGCGCGCAAATCTGTCGCCATGACTGGCGCTGCGGTCAGCTGAGGTACACCTTTCACGACCGCCTCCTGCCCACGCACTGTGATGTCTGCGCCAAGACGCGAGAGTTCCGGTGCATGCATGAAACGGTTTTCGAAAATCGTTTCGCGAATAATGCTTGTACCGTCCGCGAGGCTCATCAGGGCCATGAACTGAGCCTGAAGGTCAGTCGGGAAGCCTGGATGCGGCTGGGTCGATACGCTGACGGATTTGAGCCGCGAGCCATTCCGCACGATGCGCAGAGTGGCCGCGGCCTCGTCGGCCTCGACCGTGACGCCAGCCTCTCTCAGCTTGCCAATCATTGCACCAAGGGCCGCCACCGGTGCGCCCTCCAGCGTGACATCGCCGCCGGCCGCTGCAGCCGCCATGGCATATGTTCCCGCCTCAATCCTGTCCGGCATGACGGAATGCGTCGTGCCGCTCAGTTTCTCGACGCCTTCGATGCAAATTTTGGACGTGCCAGCGCCCGTGATCTTCGCGCCCATGGAGTTCAGGCAAACCGCAAGATCTTCGATCTCCGGCTCGCGGGCGGCGTTCTCCAGAACGGTCTCGCCCTGCGCAAGCGTCGCAGTCAGCATGGCATGCTCGGTCGCACCCACGCTCGGCATGGCAAAATTGATGTGCGCGCCCTTCAGGCCATGAATGGCGGCGGCCTTCACATAACCCTGCTCCACACGCAGATCCGCACCCATCGCTTCCAGAGCCTGCAGGTGCAGATCAACCGGTCGGGCACCAATGGCACAGCCACCCGGCAGCGAGACTGTTGCATGGCCAGAACGCGCAATCAGAGGCCCCAACACGTTGAAACTCGCCCGCATCTTGCGGACCTGATCATATGGCGCGATCGTGCTTTTCAGCTCAGCACCGTTCAGATGACAGGTCGAATCGCCCTTCGGCCAATAGACTTCAACGCCCAGCGTTTCCAGCAATTGCGCAAGGAAGCGCGTATCAGCCAGATTCGGCATATTGGTAAGCGTGATGGGCTCGTCAGTCAGCAAACATGCGACCATCAGCTTCAGAGCGGAGTTCTTCGCGCCAGAAACCGGAATGCGGCCATTCAGATGAGCGCCGCCCTTGATGTGCAATTTATCCATGGATTGCCCTTATACAGCGCTTCGCGGCTTTGGAAGGGCCTGAATGTGGCAAGGCTGCACAGACTTTATCCAAATATTACCGGCAGTTGCTTAAGCCCCCGCAAGCCGGAGCGCGGAATCCACTTCAGCTGTTCCGGCTCAATGCCCAGGGCGAGGCCCGGCCAGCCGTCCAGAAGACAATCGAGCGCCGCCTGCGCTTCGGCGCGTGCCAAGTGGAGGCCGAGGCAGATATGCGGCCCGCCACCCCATCCAAGATGGCGATTGGGCCTGCGGGTCAGGTCCAGGTTTCGAGGGCCCTCAAACACACGCTGATCAATATTGGCCGCCGCAAGCAAGGCAACAAGGCGTTCGCCGCGCTTCATTGACAAGCCGTGGAATTCCAGATCCTCGCGTGCATGCCGCGGCTTGGTCATCTGCACCGGCGCGCAGTAGCGCATGAGCTCATCCACGGCGATGCCGCGCGCATCGTCATCCATGCTCCGATACTGATCCGCTGCGTCCGGCTCGGTCAGCAGCGTGTAGACAGCTGACGAGATCAGGTGCTTCGTCGTCTCATGTCCGGCGATGAAGAGGACAAACACCATGGCAACCAACTCATCATTGCTCATGCGGTCGCCATCGGCTTCAGCATGGACGAGTTCGGTGACGAGGCCTGGCCCGGGTTCATGCCGGACGCGCTCGAATTCCTCCGCCAGCATTCTCTGAACCGCGCCAAGCTTCATCAGGCCGCGCAGCACATTGAATATGTTCGCTGTCGCGGTCAGGCCATGCAGGACGGAATCAAGCTTGTTTCGAATCTCGCCCGAGAACCCCAGCAGGTCATAGATCACCAATAATGGCAGCTGTCGGCACAGCCCCTCAACCAGATCCGCTTCGCCTGCTTCAACCATCTCCGCCACCAGCCGATCACAGGTTTCGCGAATACGCGGCTTCAATGCGTCGATCGAGACGCGCCGGAAGGGCTGGTCGACCAGACGGCGCAAGCGCAGATGGTCAGGGTCATCCAGCGACAGCAGATTGTTGGACAGCGTCTTCAGGGATTTGGGCAGAAATCTGAGGCCGAACGGTGAATCAAACCCGGCGTTTCGCGCGTCCACCGCAAAACGATCCGAATCCTTGAGGAATTCCAGACATTCAGCATGGCCCAGCACCAGCGTGCACTTGCCCAGAAAGGGCAGTTTCTGCCGAACGAACAGGCTCTCTTCCCTGGCCGCAGCGAGAAAGCCGTGCGGCCCACGCAGATAAGCCTGAGAGTTGAGCGGCAGGCTCATTTCTTCTCTGGATCCGACTCAGCCGGGGGCGCCTTTGCCTTGCGCGTAGCCGCCTTGCGGCGTCGCAAATTCGCCCGCAGAGCCTCGGCCCGGCGTGCGGCATTATCCTGTCCTGTTACCTTGTCTTTCATATGAGGTGCTTTTCGCAGCAAAACGGCCTTTTCATGTCAGTCTGCATAAGCTAAAGCCCGCTTTCCATTCCTGCAATGCCGCGGTAGCTCAGTGGTAGAGCGCATCATTGGTAATGATGAGGCCGGGAGTTCAATTCTCCCTCGCGGCACCAGGAATTTCCCGATAATCAGCGACACTGAGCGCGCGTCTTCCGGCGCGGGCGGGCTGTTTGTCCATCGCATTCAGCCTCAAATGCAAAAAGGGCGGACCATATGGTCCGCCCTTTCGCAATATCGGACTTGTCTTCGACCCTAGAAGGTCTTGGACACGCTCACGAAGGCACGACGACCGCGATAGTCGTAAGCCGTTGCGCTGAGCGGCGTGTTGCCTGCGCTGGTCTGAATAATGTCAGACACTTGCGGTGGCGCTTCGTCGAAGATGTTGCGGATACCGCCAGTGATCGTCCATGTGTCGCCTGTCCAGCGGACAGAAGCACCATGTTCGAACTGAGCTTCGGTGAAGACCTTGTACTGTCCCTCGAGACCAAAATAGGCCGCTGGCTCGTTCAGGTCGTCGTTGAAGTTGCGGTTGTTGTCCTGACGGCCAACAAAGTTCGTGAACCAGGAATAGGTCCAGTCGCCGCGGTCCAAACGGATGTTCGCATCACCTACGACACTCGGATAACCGATTGTGCCGTTGAAGTCGTTGTCTTCCACACCCGAGACGAAGTCCGAACCGAAGACGTTGATGTAACGCTCCAGAGCCCAGTTCATCGAGGTTTCGACAGTCAGCGTACCGAAGTTGAAGTCTTCTTCGTAGCGAACTTCAAGGTCGATGCCGCGCTGCTGCTGGGAGTCAACGTTCAGGGTAAGGGCCTGAATGTTGTCGAGCTGGAACGGCGTCAGCGACGTCGCAGAATCACGCTCGAACAGGTCACAGAAATCGTTCGGGAAGGTCGTTGTTGCATAACAACCGCCGACGATCTGAGCACCGCTCAGGCTTGTGATCTGGTCCTGAATTTCAACTTCGTAGTAGTCGATCGCGATGTTCAGGTTGGCGAAAGTCGGCGTCAGGATGATACCCGCGGTGAAGGTTTCACCGGATTCGGATTCAAGCTCATCGCCACCACCAGAGGTCGTGATCAGAGCAGAACCGCCGAGACCGCCTGTGAAGTCGTCAGGAATACCTGCGGCTGCACAGTTGGTACGGATGTTCTGGTTAGTGGTATCGCCCCAGTTGATACATGGGTCGACCGAGGTCTGAGATACGAAGCCGGTCTGGTCCTGAAGGAACAGTTCGAACAGCGCTGGTGCACGGTAAGATGTACCAAAGCTCGAACGTGCCCGGAGGATCGGGTTGACCTGCCAGTTCAGACCGACCTTGTAGATCGAGTCGGAACCACCGATGTCGTATTCGAAGCCACGCACAGAACCGTTGAACGTAACATCTTCAGCAAAAGGCTGACCTTTGAAGATCGGCACTTCGACTTCAGCGAACAGTTCGGTGACAGTGTTCTCGCCACGGGTCGGGCCTGCAGTCGAAGAACCCCAGATGTCGCCGCTTTGGGTCAGTTCACCTGGCGTGTCATCAATGCTGAATTCGCGATATTCAGCGCCGATGCCGAGACCGATTGGACCAGCTGGCAGTTCGAACAGCTCACCCGCAACGACCGCGGTCAAAGTGGTCTGCTCATAGACCGTTTCACCAGTCTGGTAGCCACCAATGGCCGCAACCAGGTCGTTTACAGCAGCACCGCTGAGGATATCAGGGTCCAGCAGGTTGATGGTTGGAGGACCAACCAGGTCTGGGACGCCATCATCGTTGTAGTCGACGCCATCATAGTTCCAGTCACCCGACTGGGAGATCAGGATCTCGTTGCCTTCGTAGGTACCTTCGCCGCGCGAATAGGTGCCATCGATTTTCCAGGACCATGCGTCGAGAACGCCCGGAGCAAAGCCGCCGGAGAACGACGTGCTGCCGTAGAAGTAGTCGACTTCAACCTTATCGGTCGTCGGGAATGGTGCCACGATCTGGACCAGCGAATTCATGTCATTCGAATAGGTCGGATCAGCGATGTAGCCATACTGCGGCAGAACACCAAACGGCGTTTGTGAAGAGCCAACGATCGGGAAGAACTGGCGCCAACCTTCGATGTCCGTCGTACGACGGCTGAAGAGAAGTTCCGTATCCCATTCGACACCGGCAAAGGTCACGTCGGCAGAGCCGAAGAGAGAAATGTTCTCGTTGCGCGGGATGAAGTCCGAGTTGTCCAGGAAGGCCGCATCGAGAATGTCTTCATAGTATGGCTGGCCGCTGGCCAGATAGCCCGTACCGACGCGTGGGCGGTAACCCGGGATCGAACCACCAAAAGCCGTCGCGCCCGTCACACCGTCCGGGGAAGGCACGAGACGCTCACCTGAGAACAGGTCGATGGCCGTATTGTGGTACAGATTGCTACAGGTGTTGCGCGGGTCTGTCGCCGTAGCCGAATAGTTCAGACGGTCAATCAGGCCACCCGTCTGCGGGTCACGCACGAGATCGCGTGGGCAGGACAGGTAATCGCGCTGGCTGGCGTCGAGCTCTTCGGAGAGACGATACTCAGCCGACAGGGTGAATGCCGCATTGTCGCCAAGTTCAAAACCCCATGCCGCGCTGGCGGAATACTGCTCGCCACCTTCTTCGAAGGGCTGAGTGACATTGAAGTTCAGTTCCAGGTCATCCACGGAATCACGTGTGATGATGTTGACCACGCCGCAAACAGCGTCCGAACCATAGATGGTCGAAGCACCGTCTTTGAGGATCTCAACGCGGGAGATGATGGACTGTGGAACGACGTTCAGGTCGAGTGCGGAAACTGCGCCGCGCGTACCTGAAGCGCCTGGGCGCTTACCGTCGACCAGAACCAGCGTACGCGTGTCACCACAACCGCGAAGGTCGAGCGTTTGCGTACCGACACCACCATTGGTGACGAAATTCTGGAATGTGTTGTTCAGCTGGGTCGAGCCCGATGCGAGCGAAGAGCCCTGCAGAAGCGCGGCCGTATCGACCAGGCCTTCGAGCGTTGCGACTTCGGCCGTGATCACCTGAATCGGCGAAGACGAGGAGAACGAATCGCGAGCCAGCAGGGAGCCGGTAACCACGATCTTCTCTTGGCGGGACTCATCCTGAGGAGCCTCGTCAATGATTTCCAGAACGTCTTCAGATTCTGCATCTGCGTCCTGGGCTTGAGCCGCGCCGGAAATGACAAGTGCGCCTACAGCGACACTGCCGAAAACCGACCGACGGAACAGTCG
Organism: Hyphomonas sp. UBA4505; assembly: GCF_002388685.1. Taxonomy (NCBI): domain Bacteria; kingdom Pseudomonadati; phylum Pseudomonadota; class Alphaproteobacteria; order Hyphomonadales; family Hyphomonadaceae; genus Hyphomonas; species Hyphomonas sp. UBA4505. Next base: position 37,149 of record NZ_DGMZ01000012.1, read on the forward strand.
TTTGTTCATCAGTATTTCCCCTGAAATATGTTTTTGCTCACCTATTAGCCCGGTGTTTTCCACCCAGCACCCGCATTTACAGCAGGCCTTGCCGCTACGTTGAACGTCGGTTTTGGAAGTGACAAGATTTCATGACACAAATTTCACCCACGAGGCACTTTCTGCCACCAAACTGTGTTGTTTGGGACACAATCTTGCCATGCTCCCATAAGTTGCGGACGGGTTCTTGTCGCATAAGTGCATGACCGTGCTTGACGCTCCCCGCCCCGACTTAAATAGTAAACATAACCAATTCGGAGGAATACATTGATGCGCTATCGCATTTTGGCGGCTGGTATGATCAGTGCGCTTGCGGGATCATTGGCCGCACAGGCTGAACCGGTGACCGCAGAAGACTTCGCGAAATTCCCGTCGGTTTCCAGCGTCTCCATGTCACTTGAGGGTGACATGCTGGTCGGCGTGATTGCTGATCCCTCGAAGGATGGCGATGCGCGCGCAGCAGCCTATTGGGACCTGTCTGGCGAGATTGATACCACCAAGCCGCTCGTCCCTTCGAACATCACGCCTTCCAGCGGAAAGACCAAATTCTACGGGGCAAGCGCGCTGAAGAACAAGAAGTCCCTCTGGTTCACGGTCCAGCCCTATATCGGCGCCCTTGAAGGCTGTGGCGAAGGCAAGACAACCGGCTCGACCAAGAAATACCTTCAAAAGGTCTATATGGGGAACGAGCGCATCAAGAAGATTGATGACCTCCCGGATGGCCGCGCTGAAATTGGCGCAAACAAGATGTTGCTCCGCTGTTTCGAACTGGAAGGCGATACCGGCATTGCCTCACTGCTTCCGCTCGATCCAACCAAGATCGTCCTTCGCCGTACCTCCACGAAGAACGGAACAAGCTATTTCGAACATGATCTTTCGAATGGCCGCGAGAAATTCCTCTTCAAGGCAAGCGATACGCAGCAAATTGAAGTCAGCACCCGAACCGGTGAGCCTGTTGCACGGACGGAACTCGAATATGAAGATGGTGCCTGGCGCCAATATATCAGCTTGCTGGATAATGACGGCAATTTCCGGATAGAAGAGCCACTGACGACCGAAATTGCCAATCGCTTCAATATGGAAGTGCTCGGCAAGCAGAACGATACCGAAAACTACTTTGTCGCGACCGACAAGTTCGACGACAAGGTCGCGATCTATCTGTATGATGCGTCCACAGACTCGTTCAGTGACGATCCCGTATTCGCACATCCCGAGTTCAACGCCTCGGGCATGATCTTCTCTGATCGCGCGCAGGACTTCGGTGCCATTCTTGGATTTACCTACAGCGGCCCTGTTCAGGAAACCTATTGGCTCGATCCTGAGATGAAGAGCATTCAGGATGGTCTGGATGCGGCCTTCCCGGGCAAGAATGTGGCTATCAGCGACTATACGGCAGATCGCAATCGCGTCCTCTTTGCGGTCAGCGCCGCCGACATGCCGCCCGCTTACTTCCTGCTGGTCGACAAGTCCAAGGTCGCCGTCATCGGATCCCAGCGTCCGTGGATCGACGTAGAGGATCTCGGCAAGTCGAAGTTCGTCTACTATTCTGCACGCGACGGCCTGCAGATCCCTGCGATCATAACCCTGCCAGCCGGCTTTGAAGAAGGCCAGAAGGCCAAAGGCGCAATCATCGTGCCGCACGGTGGTCCCTGGGCCCGTGATAGCGCCGGGTTTGATTCGTCAGGCTGGACGCAGTATTTCGCGAGCCGCGGATACATCATCATGCAGCCGCAATATCGCGGAAGTGATGGCTGGGGCCGTGCACTCTGGCGCGCTGGCGACGGCGAATGGGGCCAGAAGATGCAGGACGACAAGGATGATGGCGCAGCCTGGCTGGTTGAGAATGGCTATGTCGATGCCGACAAGATCGCCATTCATGGCTATTCCTATGGCGGGTTTGCAGCATTTGCCGCTTCCGTTCGTCCGAACAGCCCTTACCAATGTGCCATTGCTGGGGCCGGCGTTTCGAACCTTGCAAAGCTCGGCAATGAATGGGGCGACAATCGCATCCAGCGCATTGTTCAGGGTGACACCGTCAAGGGCATGGACCCGATGAAGAACACGGACAAGATCAACATCCCGATCCTGATCTATCATGGTGACTACGATGTCCGCGTGCCGATCTTCCACAGCCGCGACTTCTACAATGCCATCAAGGACAAGCAGCCTGACAGCAAGTTTCTTGTCATGAAGCAGATGGGTCACCAGAGCGCCAAATGGTTGCCTGAGCACAAGGAACAGGTTCTGGAAGAAATCGAGACCTTCCTGACCAATACCTGCGGCATGTAAGTGATCGCAAACGACAAATGAGAAAAGGGCGGACCTCGTGTCCGCCCTTTTTTGTTTTCACTTGATGAACGCTCAGGCCAGCGTCTTGCGAAGCGCCGTCGCCCAGCCGCGTCGCAAACGGGCCGAAGCAGTCTTTTCCATTTTTGGTTCGAACCGGGTGCCGGGCACAGTGCGGCTGGCCCACGCGTCGGCAGCCAACCATCCAAGCTGCATAGCCGCCAGAGCTGCGGCCCCAAGCGCCGTCATCTCGCGATAGTCAGGCCGCAGGATCGGACGCTCGCAAATGTCGGCCGTGAACTGCATCAGCCAGTCATTCGCCACCATGCCCCCATCGACACGCAGTTCCTTGATCGCAACGCCATCGGCTTCAAAAGCATCGAGCAAGTCACGCGTCTGATAGGCGACAGATTCCAGCCCCGCCCGCACCAGATGTTCGGCCTTGGTGGCGCGGGTAATGCCGCTGATCGTGCCGCGCGCATCGGCCGCCCAATGCGGAGCGCCAAGCCCGGTAAAGGCCGGGACGATATAGACCCCGTCATTGCCACTGAGCGCCGCCGCCACGTCCGCACTTTCGGCCGCATCCTCGATCAGGCGCAAATCGTCACGCAGCCATTGCACTATGGTTCCGGCATTGAAGATTGAGCCCTCCAGGGCCATCGCACCCCTGCCCGCCACTTCATAGCCGACCGTACCCAACAAGCGATTTGCCGACTGCGGACGAATAGTACCGCAGTTAGCCACGAGAAACGCCCCGGTGCCATAGGTGATCTTGGCAGTACCGGGCTCCAGGCAAGCTTGCCCCACAAGCGCCGATTGCTGATCGCCCGCCGCGGACAGGATCGGCAGCGCCTTGCCGAAGAGGCTTTCCTCACTGGTGCCGAAATCATCAGCATTCTGTCGAATCTGCGGCAACATGCTCATCGGCACACTCAGCGTGGCGCACATCTTGTCGCTCCATCCGCCAGCATCTCCGAGCCCAAGCCGATAAAGCAATGTTCGCGACGCGTTGGTGACATCGGTGACGTGCGAATTGCCTCCGGTCAGTTTCCAGATCAGGAAGCTCTCTACGGTTCCGAAAGCCAGTTCGCCTGCTTCGGCGCGGGCTCGGGCACCCTCCACATTGTCGAGCACCCATCCAATCTTGGTACCGGAAAAATAGGGATCGATCAGCAGACCGGTCTCGTCCTGAACGGCCGCCTCATGACCCGCCTTGCGCAAAGCCTCGCACGTCTCGGCCGTGCGACGGTCCTGCCAGATGATTGCTGGCGCGATGGGTTTGCCCGTTGCGCGATCCCAGACCAGCGTCGTCTCACGCTGGTTGGTGATACCAATCCCGGCAATGCGGTCCACACCGCCTGCCTCGGCGATCGCCTTGCGGCAGACATCCACCGTCTTGTCCCAGATCTCCTCGCCGTCCTGCTCGACCCAACCATCATTCGGATAGGACAGCGGCACTTCCTGTTGTGCGAGCGCGACCTCATTCAGATCGCGGTCAAATACAATCGCTCGTGTGGAAGTGGTGCCCTCATCAATGACGAGAATATAGTCGCCCATGTCGCCTGCCCTTCAGTGTTTCCGGCAGGATGGACCGGCGCGATGCGGAACGTCAACGCGCCGTGCGCTGCGCTCCGCGATCGCCGAACCACCAGAGGGTGGCTGCCGTTGCGGCAAAGGTGGAAGTTTCCACAATCTTGACCTGTTCGGCCTCCGGCGAGGCCACAAAGACCAACCAGGTGATGAGCCACAGCAACAAGGTCAGCACGGGCCGGGTCAGGGCGCGCACTGCATTCACCCAGGCATAGCTGTCGTCAATCGCGGCCTCGGCCTGAAGGGAGGCGGCGAGCCCCGCCCAGCTGCCGCTGGTCTCGGCCAGCTGCTCCGCCGCCGCGTGCTCCTCGCGCCGGGCCTGCCTGTGCAACCTGATCAGCTCTGCGTCATGCTGCCAGCGCGCCCGCTCATGCGCGTGTGACTGGCGCTGCTCGAAATAGCCCGCCGCCCGACCGATCACCGTGCCGAGCAGGCCGAAGACGCCGCCCCCGGCCGCACTCGCCGCCAGTCCAACTATGTCTGCCATAGTGCACGGCTCCCCTTGTAAAACCAATGTGCCGGACGGGCCCGCCGGTCCAGATGCAGGAAGCTTCGGCCAAGTCCGATTCCGGTGAACCCAAGCGATTCGGCTGCCGCCAGCAGTGCAAACCGGTCATGGCCATCCAGCGCGATATCAACCGCGATCTGTTTGTGCATGGAATGCTCAGCGCCACCCATTTTGGCATTCCAACCGCGACAGCGGTGGCCCGAATTGATGACGAGCGGACCGCCCACCGCCCCCCGCAGTTTTTCCAGCGCATCGAGGAATTCCGGATCGTGCCAGTACGCACCATCACAGAACTGGCCTCTGCATCTGCAGGCAAGTTCTCGCGGCGAAAAATGCGGCCAGCGCCAGCCAGTCGTATCGAACAGGGAGACAGAGCGTATCAACATGTCCCAAGGCTGACATGCCCACGGCCCTGCCGGATTCAGATCGCCGCGCAAGAGAAAATGCCCCTGAAATCACTGGGACTTCAGGGGCATTTTGAAATTTTCAGTCGGGGAGACGCCGAGCTTACTCCGCCGCGACAGGCGCTACTCCAAAGGCCTGGCGCTTGGCGAGCGCCGCGCGGGCCTCGTCATATTCCCGCACCAGCTTGTCCACGAACTCCTGAGTGGACATGCGCTTGTCAATTGCGCCAATGCCCTGACCACAGCCCCAGATGTCTTTCCACGCCTTGGCTTCCTGATTGCCGCCGGAGCCGAAATTCATCGCGCTCGGGTCGCTTTCCGGCAGATCATTCGGATCAAGTCCGGCCTTGGCGATGGATGGCGCGAGATAATTTCCGTGAACGCCGGTGAACAGGTTGGAATAGACAATATCGCCTGCCTTGGAGTCGACAATCATGTCCTTGTAACCGTCGACCGCATTGGCCTCGTCACAGGAGATGAAGGCCGAGCCGATGTAGCCGAGGTCAGCGCCCAGCGCCTGTGCCGCCGCGACCGCGCCGCCATTGGCGATGGAGCCGGAAAGGGCCAGCGGGCCATCAAAGAACTGGCGGATTTCCTGAATCAGCGCGAAGGGCGAAAGCGTGCCGGCATGGCCGCCCGCACCGGTGCACACCGCGATCAGGCCATCTGCGCCCTTTTCCAGCGCCTTGTGCGCGAAGACGACATTGATGATGTCGTGCAGCACAATGCCGCCATAAGAGTGGATCGCGTCATTCACTTCCTGACGCGCGCCGAGCGAGGTGATCACGATCGGCACCTTGTGCTTCACGCACATCTCCACATCATGATCGAGACGGTTGTTCGTCTTGTGGACGATCTGGTTGACGGCGAAGGGTGCGGCCTTGCGGTCCGGGTTCTTCTCGTCCCATTCAGCCAGTTCCGTGGTGATCCGGTCCAGCCACTCGTCCAGCACCGGGCCCGGTCGCGCGTTCAGCGCCGGGAAGCTGCCGACGACGCCGGCCTTGCACTGGGCGATCACAAGCTCCGGATTGGAGATGATGAAAAGCGGCGATCCGATAACCGGGATGCGCAAATTCTGGAGAATGGGGGGTAGTGCCATGAGAAATTACCTCAAACGGAAAGGGACGCAGTTTACGTAAACGGAAACTAGCGTTTGATCTATGTTGGGCAAGGCGTGACGTTGCGGACACCTCTTGCCCAAAGCTGTGGTTCGGGCCAGACTGGCCAGCATCCAAGACAGTTTCAAAATAAAACATCCGAGGGAGAAAACGGAATGCGAAAAAACAGCCTTTTGAATGGTAGCGCTATCATGGTTGCCGCGGCTCTGGCCGCCTGCTCTGGCGATGCGCCCACGACGAGCGCCGAGACAGAAGTCGCTGCGCCGCCGGTCGAAACCGTTGAAGCCGAGCCAACGGAGTCAAAGTATCTGAATGAGCCGCTGGTCAGCGAGATCTTCACCGCAGACCCCAGTGTCCATGTCTGGGATGATGGCCGCATCTATGTGTATCCGAGCCATGATTATGACGCGGGCATCCCCGAAGACGATCTTGGCAGTCAGTATGCCATGCGCGACTATATCGTCCTGTCCATGGACGAAGTCGGCGGCGAGGTGACCATTCATGACGTCGCGCTGGATGTCGACGATGTGGCCTGGGCCGCCCAGCAGATGTGGGCCCCGGACGCAGCCCACAAGGATGGCAAATACTATCTCTATTTCCCGGCCAAGGATGCCGATGGCGTCTTCCATATTGGCGCAGCTGTCTCCGACAGTCCTACCGGGCCATTCACCGCAGAGCCCGAGCCAATCGAAGGCTCCTACTCCATGGATCCGACCGTCTATGAGGACACGGACGGCGAATACTACATGTATTTCGGCGGCATCTGGGGCGGGCAGCTGCAACGCTGGGCGACCGGCGAGTACAATGCCGACCCGAACCTCAACACGGACCTCGTCAATGATGACCCTCTGACCAGTGACGATGAAGCCGGCCAGCCTGACGATGTCGCGCTAATGCCGAAGATCGCCAAAATGGGCGAGGACATGGTTTCCTTCGCCGAAACGCCGAAGGACGTGATGATCCTCGACGAACATGGCGATCCGATCAAAGCCAAGGATCATGACCGCCGATTCTTCGAAGCCGCCTGGATGAACAAGATCGGCGACACCTACTACTTGTCCTATTCAACGGGCGATACTCACCTGATCGTATACGCGACGGGCGACAACCCGTACGGCCCGTTCACCTATCAGGGCGTGATCAACCAACCCGTGGAAGGCTGGACCAACCATCACTCGATCTTCGAGCACAATGGCAAATACTATCTTGCCTATCATGACGTTCAGCTGTCGGGGAAAAGCCATCTCCGCAATGTGAAGATCGCAGAGCTGACCCTTAATGAGGACGGCACGTTTGACCCTGTCGACCCAATGCCGGGCGAGTAACCGCGTCCAACCTCCTCAATGAAAAGCCGGTGCGGATTGCCCTGCACCGGCTTTTTTTGTTGGCGTGGAAAGAATTTCCGGCTGGCCAGGGATCCCTCAACCCCGGACCAGCCGGCCCTGCATCATGGCCAGCCAGCTTTGCTGGCGATGAAGCATGGATACGATGTCTTCTGAATCGCCGTCCTCGATGAGACGATCCATCCAGAAGCCGAGAATACGTGTGTGCGTTTCCATCCAGTCTCTCAACGCTTCGTGGCGCATCCCCTCAGGCATTTCTGTCTGGGCAGTGGCTGGAAACCTCAAGAGTTCGGCGGACATGACTCACTCCTCATTTGCGAATTGTTCTCATTCTCACGCTTTGTGTCATCCGAGTCAAGCGACCAAACGTCCCTGACCTTCAGTCACCAGTTCACAAGCCCCCCCAGTTCAGACTAAATCCCCGTCATGGCAGACGATCTCCTTCCCCTGAGCAGCGGGTTTCCCGACGCAACCGAAGCCGAATGGCTCGCAAGTGTCGACAAGGTCCTTAAGGGCCGCGGTATTGAGTCCATCACACGCAAGACCGTGGATGGCCTGGCAATTCACCCGCTTTACCGGGAAAGCGACTTTGATTCCGCGACCGACCCGCGCGGCACGCCGGGCAAGGCACCCTATCTACGCGGGGCTACGGCCGCACCGGACCGGTTCATGCCCTGGGATATCCGACAAGCCTTTGCCCATCCCTCGCCCGCAGCAACCCATGAAGAACTGCTGCGCGATCTTGAGCGCGGCGTCATGTCCGTCGAAATCAAACTCGACTGCACGGGCGCACACGGCATCCAGATCACGACCTTGGACGATCTGCGCACCGCACTGAAAGGCCTGCGCGCCGACATCGCCACCATCGCGCTGGATCATGGTGGTGGCTCGGGTGTCACGACGGCAACGCTACTCGGCCTATGGGGACAGGAGCAGGACTCTCCTGCAAGCCTGAAACTCGATTTCAACATGGATCCGCTCGGCTGCCTTGCGCGCACCGGCGTGCTCAAGGGCGGGCTCAACCTGGCCTTTGCGCGCCTGTCGGCGGCCGCCACCGCTCTTGGTGAGGCCTATCCCGAAGCGGGCCTGATCCGCATCGATGCGCGCATGGTGCATGAGGCCGGCGGATCCGACGCGCAGGAACTGGCCGCGCTGATCGCCAGCGCCGTGGACACGCTGCGCCGGCTCGACAACCGCACGGACATTTCCGCGCTCATTCCGCGCATGAGTTTCGCGCTGGCCCTTGATGGCAATTATGGCCTCGGTGTTGCGAAGCTGCGCGCGGCAAGGCGTCTCTGGGCACGCATTCTGGATGCGATGGATCAGCAAGCCGTTCCGATGCGTCTTCAGGCCGTTTCATCGGGTCGCATGCTGACGCGCTATGATGCGTGGACCAACATGCTGCGCAATACGGCGGCAGCCTTTGCAGGAGCCGTCGGCGGCGCAGACATCCTTACCATCCGCCCCTTCAACGAGGCGCTCGGCATTCCGGAAGAGCTGGGCCGGCGCATCGCGCGCAACACCCAGATCATCGCCATGGAAGAAAGCCAGCTTGGCCGCGTGGCCGACCCGACCGGCGGCGCCTGGTTCACAGAGACCTTCGCCGACGACCTCGCCGAAGCGGCGTGGAAAGAGTTCCAGACCATAGAAGCCGAAGGCGGCTATGCCGAGACGCTGGTTTCCGGCGCGTTTCAGAAACGTATCGCAGATGTGCGCGAGGCACGCGCCAAGGACATTGCGAAACGCAAGGTGCCGATCACGGGCGTCAGCGAGTTCCCGCTGCTCGACGAGATCACCGCGCCCATAGCCGACATGCCAACGGTCACGCCAAAGGATGGCGTTTCCGCTGAAGGCTTCGCCCATTTCGTGAAAGTGGACCTGCCCGCCGACGAGGCCGACGCCACCGCAGACGCTCTGCCGCGCATCCGTCTTGCCGAAGAGTATGAAGCCTTGCGCGATGCAGCGAGCGCTGCGCCCAAGCGGCCGACCATCTTCCTTGCCACGCTCGGCCCGATTGCCCAGCACAATGCGCGCGCGGATTTCGCGCGCAACCTCTTCGCCGCTGGTGGCCTTGAGGCGACGCAGCCGCCTGTGCCGCCGCAATCCCCGTCTGAAGCGGCCGCCGCGTTCAAGGCCTCCGGCAGCAAGATTGCCTGCATCTGCGGCGCCGATGCGCGCTATGAGGACGAAGCCGTCGAGACCGCCAAGGCGCTGAAAGCCGCTGGTGCAGACCATGTCTGGCTCGCCGGCAAGTTCGAAGGCGACGGCATCGATTCCAACATCTTCATGGGCTGCGATGTGCTGCACACGCTGAAACTTGCCCACGCAACCCTGGGAGTGGCCCAATGACCAATTTCCCCGACTTCACCAAACTCGATCTCGGCACGCCGGATGCAAAGGCCAAGTCGCCAGACCTTGGCGAGGCTTGGGAGACACCGGAAGGCGTCGAAGTAAAGTCCACCTACACGGCCGACGACCGCAAGGGGCTCGACTTCCTGGATGATTATCCGGGCCTTGCCCCCTTCGGACGCGGACCTTACCCGACCATGTACACGAACCAGCCCTGGACGGTTCGTCAGTATGCAGGCTTCTCGACCGCAGAAGACTCCAACGCCTTCTATCGCCGCAACCTCGCCGCCGGTCAGAAAGGCCTCTCCGTCGCCTTCGACCTGGCCACACACCGGGGTTATGATTCTGATCATGTCCGCGTGTCCGGGGATGTCGGCATGGCGGGCGTCGCCATCGACTCAATCTATGACATGCGCACCCTCTTCTCCGGCATTCCGCTGGACAAGATGTCGGTGTCCATGACGATGAATGGCGCGGTGCTGCCCATCCTCGCGCTCTACATCGCCGCCGCCGAGGAACAGGGCGTCACGCCGGACAAGCTGGCCGGGACGATTCAGAACGATATCCTCAAAGAGTTCATGGTACGGAATACATATATCTATCCGCCCAAGCCCTCGATGCGGATAATTTCGGACATCTTCGCCTACACGTCACAGAACATGTCGAAATACAATTCGATCTCGATTTCCGGCTATCACATGCAGGAAGCGGGCGCCTCGGCAGACCTAGAGCTGGCCTACACGCTCGCCGACGGTATCGAATATATCCGCGCCGGGGTCGCCGCCGGGCTGGACGTCGACGCGTTTGCGCCGCGCCTGTCCTTCTTCTGGGCCATCGGCATGAACACGTTCATGGAAGTCGCCAAGATGCGGGCCGCCCGACTGCTCTGGGCGAAGCTCGTCAAGGAAGAGTTCAACCCGAAGAACCCGAAATCCCTCAGCCTACGGACGCACTCGCAGACTTCCGGCTGGTCCCTGACCGCGCAGGATGTCTACAACAATGTCATCCGCACCTGCCTCGAGGCCATTGCAGCCACGGGTGGCCAGACCCAGTCGCTGCACACGAACAGCTTCGACGAGGCCCTCGCACTGCCAACCGACTTCTCCGCCCGGATCAGCCGCAACACGCAGCTTTTCCTGCAACAGGAAGGCGGCGCCTGCCAGACAATCGACATGTGGGGCGGCTCCTACTATGTCGAACGCCTGACGCACGACCTGGCTGAAAAGGCCCTCGCCCACATCACCGAAGTCGAAAAGATGGGCGGCATGGCCAAGGCCATCGAGGAAGGCCTGCCCAAGCTGCGCATTGAAGAGGCCGCCGCCAATACGCAGGCCCGCATCGACAGCGGCACGCAGACCGTGGTCGGGGTGAACAAATTCCTTCTGGACGAGGAAGAAGACGTGCCTGTGCTGAAGGTGGACAATGCCGCCGTGCGCCGCATGCAGCTGGACAAGCTAGCTCGCCTGAAATCCGAACGCGACGAGGCAGAGGTCACTGCCAAGCTCGACGCGATTGCCAAGGCCGCCGCTGGCACCGAAGGCAACTTGCTCGCGCTGGCCGTGGATGCCGCCCGCGCGAAGGCCACGGTGGGCGAGATTTCCGAAGCCGTTGAGCGCAGCCAGGGCCGCCATCAGGCCGTCATCCGCTCCATCAAGGGCGTCTATGGTGGCGGCGTGAAGGGCGACGACAAGGCCGAGGCCGCCGCAACCCTCGCCTCAGAGTTCGAAAAGAAGCATGGCCGCAAGCCGAAAGTCTACATCGCCAAGATGGGCCAGGATGGGCATGACCGCGGACAGAAGGTTGTCGCCTCCGCTCTGATGGACCTCGGCTGGGATGTCGAGATCGGCCCGCTGTTCCAGACACCGGAAGAGGCCGCCGCCGACGCGCGCAAGGCCGGGGTCGACATTGTCGCCGCCTCCTCGCTCGCGGCGGGCCACCTCACGCTGGTGCCGGAACTGAAACGCGCACTGGGCAATGAAGGCGCGGCGCACACGCAGATCATTGTCGGCGGCGTGATCCCGCCACAGGATTTCGACGCGCTCTATGCCGCCGGCGCTTCCGCCATATTCCCGCCGGGCACCGTCATCGCCGACAGCGCCATCCGCATGCTGGAAGTGCTGGACGGAGACGACGGCGCGAAAAAGGCGGCGGAATAGGAATTGGACCGGAAGCCAACAGCCGCGGAGGAAATCCTTGCGGATGTCGCTTCCGTTAGCTGTGTCCTGATCTTGGTGGCTGCGGCGAGTGCCGGTCTGCACGCATTTCTGCATCCTTTGGACAGCCGCCTGGCAGGGTTGTCGATCGTGCTTCTTTGGGGCGGCCTTTTTGCGAACAAAATTGCCGTTGCGCCCCGCCCCTCTGTCATCGAATTGTGCGCAAAACCAATCAAGGCGCTTTTTCTGAAAGGAAAAACCTCTTGAAAACCACTCGGCCCACCCCAGTTATTATTGATAAACAATAATAATGGAGCAAGACATGATCGTTTCCACCACTCCGACCCTGCAGGGCCATGAGATCACAGAATATCGCGGCATTGTCTGCGGCGAGGTCGTGATTGGCGCGCATCTCGGCAAGGACATCCTTGCCAGCTTCACCAATCTCGTCGGGGGCCGATCGAATGCCTATGAGAGCACGCTGCGCGAAACGCGCGACGGCGCCATGGATGAAATGATCGAAGAGGCCCGCAAGCTCGGCGCGAATGCGATTGTCGGCGCGAAATTCGACTACACCGTCATCGGCCAGAATGGCTCCATGATGATGGTCGCCGTCTCCGGCACCGCCGTTACGGCTGGCTAGTCCTTCGATTTGTAGGCCAATGCTGCGGCATTGGCCTCCCAATTCTGACCATCGAACGCATTCACCGTCACGTCCAGCGCCTGCCAGTTATCGATACACCGCCATGTCACGGCAAATCCATCCTGATTTGAGCGGGGCACATAGAAGCTCTTGATCCCGCAGGTCCTGCAGAAGCGGTGCTTGGCGCCGCCCGTGTTGAATGTGTATTCAGTGAGGACGTCTGCCCCCTGAAGAAGACGGAACCGGCTGGCCGGGACGATGACGTGAATATTGCCACTCATCGCGCAGATCGAGCAATTGCAATCCTCAACCTCGAAGGCCGCCGGCAGGTCCACCTCAAACCGCACTGCGCCGCAATGGCATCCGCCCTGATGTGTCGTGAACTCGCTCATCTGGCCGCTCTACCCAACCCATACAGGTGGGAAACGGTCGACCCAAGGGTCGGCGCGCTCCAACTGTCCGGCGAGGGAGTACAGTAATTCTTCGCTGCCACAGCGCCCGCCAAACATCATGCCAAGCGGCAGCCCCTGCGGCGCAGTTTCGGTCGGGTCCGTCCAGTGCAGCGGCACCGACATGGCCGGTGCGCCGATCTGGTTGAACAATGGACAGAGCGGTGCAAAAGTCGACACGGCTGCATTCATTTGCTCGGGCGAGGCCGTCAGTGCGAGCACACCCAATTTCTCTGGCGGGCGGAACAGGGTCGGCGTCAGGATCAGGTCGAGCTTCTGATCATCCAGGAAGCGTTCAAAAGTGATTGCCGCCGCATTGAACAAATTGTTCGCACGCGCCAGCTCCATCATCGGAACGGTCCGACCCAGATTGGCCATCGCAAACGTAATCGGCTCCAGCTCGTCCTCGCGCACGTCGCGGCCGAGCATCACCGAGCGCGCATCAATCGCGGCGGCGACATTGGCGGAGATGGTGAACAGCGCCGCCTTGCCCAACTCCTCCCCGTTCAGTACAGGCGCGGCTTCAACCACAGTGTGGCCGAGGCTTTCCAGCAGATGCCCCGTGGCCTTCAGACCCTCGGCTGCTTCGGGGCTCAATTCGGTGCCATTCGGCGCGGTACGCCAAAGTGCGATCTTCAGCGGCACAGGGTCTCGCGACACGGCCTCCAGGAAGGAGCCCTCCGGAGCTGGTGCCACATAGCGGCTGCCGGTCTCGCGGCCATGTGAGGCGTCCAGCAAGGCCGCATTGTCACGCACCGTGCGGCTGACGGCGTGAACCGTAGACATACCGTTCCAGCCTTCAGTCTGAAGGGGGCCCATCGGCGTGCGCCCGCGCGACGGCTTCATGCCAAACAGACCGGTGCAGGCGGCTGGAATGCGGATTGAGCCCCCACCATCACTCGCCTGCGCCAATGGCACGACGCCTGCCGCGACAGCCGCCGATGCCCCGCCCGACGAGCCACCCGATGTGCGCGTCACATCCCACGGATTGCGCGTCTGGCCATAGAGCGTGGACTCGGTGGTTGTGGTCAGGCCGAATTCGGGACTAGTCGTCTGGCCGAACATGACGAGCCCCGCCTTGCGATAGCGTTCTGTCAGCACCGAATCCTGCGACGAGACATGCCCCTTCCAGCTGACTGACCCATTGGTCAGAGGCGCGCCATCGATCATCACGGCGAGATCCTTGGTGATGAAAGGCACGCCGGCAAACGGCCCGTCAGTGGGCAAGTCTGCCAGCTGGGCTTCGGCAAGGTCGGGATAAAGGCTGGAAAAGCAATTCAGTTCAGACTGCGCGGCATGGGCCCGCGACACTGCCTCGTCCAGCAATTCTTTTGAAGAGACTTCACCGGCGCGGACCAGTTCGGCCAACCCCATCGCATCAAACGCCGCATATTCCTTCATCCTGCCCTCCTGTTTCAAGGCAGTCTGGAGCGCCCGCGGTCAGAAGAAAACCCCTAGTCTTTGGGCGGGCGCGAATTCCGGCGATTGCGCCGGTCCCGTTCCGGCCCACGGGCCAACATGTCGGCCATGGCACGGCGCTGCTCTGGGGGAAGCGCTTCGAGCCGGGCAATCATCGCCTTATGCGTGGCCGCATGAACCGACCCCTCCGCCGCGCGCAGATCGGCAAATGCCGCGCGGACGGCCTCCGCATCGAAAGGATCCGCCTTCAGCGCGTCTGCCAATTGCGCACGCACCGCATTGCGCGCATCGCGTTCTGTTCGGGATTCGCGATAGGATTCCCGCATCAGGCCAAACATAGCCCGGCGTGTTTCAGTATCTATGTCTTGGGCCAACCGGGGCCGCTCTTCACGATGGCCACGATCAGGTATATGGCGCACCAGCATGCCAACAACCAGCCCCAACAGGAGCAGGTTGAACAACAGGGAAATCGTCATCCAGAAAGAAATTCGGCGCGGCGCTCGGGCCGGGGTCTCATTCATTGCGTCGCCTCATCTTCCAGTACCAGTGTGTACGTATCAAATCCAAGCGCAGCATAAACTGCCGCTTCGGCCTGCTCGTCCTGCGTCGTGATCGGTTGGGCTACGCTCATACCGGCGAACACACCGACCGTCAGCGATGCCAACGCGCCTGCGGGAATCCAGACCGGCAGCTTCCAGCCGGATTTGCGTGCAGGGGCCGCCTTTGGCGCAGACGCAATCAAGGCGTCGCGCAAACTCTCAGAGGTCACAACATCCGGGACCTCACCCAAAAGGGCATCAATCTCGCGGGCAGCGGCAATTGCACCAGAAAAATGTTCTGGATGCGCCTTCATGCGCGCACGGGCAGCCGCCCGCTCTTCCTCGGGAAACATG
The DNA here is from genome assembly GCF_002388685.1 of Hyphomonas sp. UBA4505. Lineage (NCBI taxonomy): Bacteria > Pseudomonadati > Pseudomonadota > Alphaproteobacteria > Hyphomonadales > Hyphomonadaceae > Hyphomonas > Hyphomonas sp. UBA4505. The sequence continues at coordinate 52,343 of NZ_DGMZ01000012.1, forward strand.
TGGGGATCGGCCCCATAGGTCTCGATCAGGGCCAGGATCCGGTCGTCTGAAATCAATTGTCCGCTCATGATGCGGCCCTCTCCAACAGGCTGGCGCGAAGCGTGCGTCGTGCACGTGCCAGCAAACTTTCCAGTGCCTCCACGCTGACATCCATGATGTCTGCGGCTTCGGCTTGAGAATGTCCCTGCAGGGCGCATAGCGTCAATGCTGCGGCCTGGCGTTCCGGCAAGTGGGAGATTGCATCTTCCACCGCACGGACCCGCTGGGACTGATCCAGCAATTCTGCCGGGGTCATGGCCGGATCAGTGCGCTCCGGCAGGTGTTCCATGGTCACTTCACGGCGCTTGCGCAGCCGATCGTAACAGAGATTCAGGGCAACCCGGTGCAGCCAGGTTGAGAATTTCGCACGCGGTTCCCATCCCGGCAGCGCCTTCCAGGCGCGGAGGAAGGTTTCCTGTGTCACATCTTCAGCCTCTGAAGGGTCGCCGAGCATGCGCGTTGCCAAGGCAAGGACGCCGCTGCTGTAGCGGTCGACAAGGCTGGAGACAGCAGCGGGGTCGCCCGCTGCTGCTCGTGTGATCCGGTCGAGGTCTGAACTGAAAGCCAAGGCAGAGGACTTAACCGAAAACGGGCCGGAAGAACATCGTCATATCGCGGTAAATCACGTTGATACATCTCTGGCTTCCGGCCCATCGGGAGGTCGTCCTTATTCAGGCTGCGGGCCGTCGCCGCGCTTATGCTTACCGCCGCGACGATCTTTCATCTTCGACTTCATGGCGTCCATTTCTTCCTTGGTCACAATGCCATCGCCATCGGCATCGACCTTGTCAAAGCCGGGACGTTCCTTGCTGGCAAACTCCTCGGCGCTGATCGTGCCGTTACCGTCAGTGTCCAACTTCGCGAACATCTTGGCCTTGCGTTCCGCCATGCGCTCAGCGCGCTTGGCTTCGTGATGCGCATCCAGTTCGGCCTGCGTCACGGCGCCATCGCCATTGGCGTCAACCTCTGCAAATCTCGCAGCGCGGTGCGCATCGATTTCTGCCTTGGAGAGGTCTCCATCGCCATTGGTATCGATTTCAGCAATCATGGCTTCCATATTGCCGCGTTGGCCATGATGTCCCTTGCCGCGATGACCGTCGCCCGGTTGGGCAATGGCGATCATTGGCAGGGCCAGGGCCGCAATGGCGGCGATCGAAGCGGTTGCAATCGTAGTACGTTTCATTGAGAAAACTCCGTTTGTTTTACTCACCCATCGCGTATTGAACGGGTTGGCCCGGAGTTTCCGTCGCTCAAAGCTGAAGTTTTTTCACCGCCAGCATGTGAATCTTTGATTTCACTGAGGAAATTTCTGCCTCAAGCGCGTCGAATGTCTCCATATCCACCGATCGACAGAGCCTGTCCTTCAAGCCTTCCGGTATGTGCCCGCCCGCCATTTCGCTGCCGAGCGCCAATCTGTGAACCTGCTGGAGCGACTGAAGAAAGGTGACTCCCTCTTCAAGTAACGTCCTTTCCGCCTCCGGAAGCGACGAGCAGGAAATCGCCTCGCGCGTATTGGAACGGATCGCATCCGGTTCGCCACGCAACAGCATGTCGCGCTGAACGACAAACTCGGCATCCACCAGACCGCCTTCGGCCGTCTTCAGGTCCCAAAGGCCTGTCCCCGGCTTCTCGCGATAGAGCCTCTGGCGCATGTCCGCCACGTCCTGTGAGATCGTACCATCCGTCTTGCCCGCGCGCGCGACGATAGCTTCGCAGGCGATCTTCATGATGCGATAGCAGAGCGCCTCGTCGCCCGTGACCGGTCGCAGGCGGGTCAGCGCCATATGCTCCCAGGTCCAGGCATCATGATTTTGGTAGCGCTCGAAAGCCGGCACGCTGACCGCAACGGGTCCGGCGCCGCCGGAAGGCCGCAATCGCATGTCGACTTCGTAAAGATCCCCCTCAGCTGTGGGAGCCGTCAAGGCCGTTATCAGGCGCTGCGTAAATCGCGTGTACCAGGTCTGCGCCACCATCGGGTCTGCGTCGTAGATCACGATAATGTCGAGATCGGACCCGGCCGTCAGTTCCCGCCCGCCCAGCTTACCCATGGCAAAGATGGCCCAACTGCCCGGCCGCGGACCATAGCGGTCCTCGGTTTCACTCTCAGCGGCGCTGGCCATTTCCTGAATGGTCTCATCGGCAAGGTCTGACCAGTGCGCCCCGGCATCGCGCGCATTGATCAGGCCATGCAACAAGCGGTGCCCGATCAGGAAATTCTGTTCCCGGTGGTAGCGTCGCCACGCATCCAGCGCGCCATCGAAACTGACCGTGTCGTCAATCACCGGACGTGGCGGTTCCTGACGACTGACCAAGGCTTCCAACAGGTCGGGGCGGCGTGACAGAATCTGCGCGAGGCGTGGCGCGAGCGCGAGCGTGGATACAAGGTCATCCAGCAGGGTCTGCTCCGCCAACAGCATGGACAGCGTCTGCACGCCAGAGGACATCCCTTCGAAGAAACGCGAGAACCAGCGAAACGCCTCATCAGGCTCACCCGTCTTGCCCATCGCTTCCAGCATGCTTGGCAGCAAGGCTGTCAGCAGTTCCCGGCCCCGGGCCGTGCGCGTTGCTGGCACGCGCCCCCGATGCCAGGACCGGATCGACTCAATGGCCGCGCTTGGGTTGCTGAAGCCCAGCGAAGCAAGCGTTTCAATCGTCCCCGGATCATCATCAACACCCGTGAAGACAAGATTGCCAAGCGGACTGGCGTCCAGTGCCCGGTCTTCATGAGCAAACAAACCGTCATAGTGCGCCTGAACGCAGCGGCGTGTGGCCTGCAAGTCCCGGTCGAATGAGGCAAGATCGGCATAGCCACAAAGCATGGCCACGTCCTTGCGGTCATCTTCGCCCGCCGGGACGGTATGGGTCTGCTCGTCGCGGCGCATCTGGACCCTGTGCTCCAGATTGCGCAAGGCGAGATAGGCCGTCTCCAATTCCTCGGCCGTGTTGCGTTCGACCACACCTGCACCCGTTAGCGCGGCGAGCGCGCCGAGCGTGGAATTATCGCGCAGTTCCGACTGTCGCCCACCAAGGATCAATTGTTGCGTCTGGGCAAAGAATTCGATCTCGCGAATACCGCCCGGCCCCAGCTTCACATTCGGCGAGACGGTCTCGAAATCGGCGCGCCCTACTTTGCTGTTGATCATCCGCTTGATGGCCTGGATGTCGCCAATCGCCCAATAGTCGAGATTACGGCGCCAGACAAAAGGCTGCAGGATTTTCAGGAAACGGTCCGCACTCGCATGGTCTCCGGCGGTCGGACGCGCCTTGATCCAGACCATCCGCTCCCAGTTCTGACCCACACTCTCATAGTAAAGGTCCGCCATCTTCGTTGAGACCGCCAGGGGCGTCGACGACGGATCGGGCCGCAATCGAAGGTCGGTTCGGAACACATAACCGTCACCCGTCGCTTCCTGCATCATGCGGACGAGGTCCCGTGCGATACGCTGTGCGGTCTCCCCGGCGGAAAAGTCACCGTCCATGAACACACCCGGCTCATAGAACACGCAGATATCGATATCGCTGGAATAGTTCAGCTCATACGCGCCCATCTTGCCAAGGGCGACCGCGAAGATGCCCGCGCCGCCAAGATCCCGTTTGGCGAGAGACGCACGCAATACTGCTTCAAGGCACTCTTCGGCAAACTCGCTGAGCGCGCGCGTCACACCCATTACTGGCAACACGCCGGCCAGGTCTTCTGCTGCGAGCGATAGATGCAGTTGCGCCTTGGCCTTGCGCATGGTTGCCATGACATCGGCTTCGGGCAAATCGGCTGGAATATCCCTGACGGCCTGCAAGGCATCGCGCCAATGCCCGCGCACGCCCGTCTCATGCAGGCGCCGCAAATAGGGCGCCGCTGGCAGAGCCCGCTCCAGCGCGGTTTCGGCGGTATCTGCGACTGGCAGGATCGTCAGCATACGGGCATCACACTCTCGGCAGGCGCAGCGTGGCCTTCAGACCCGGCATGTCCGGATCGCCGCCCGCATCACTCAGGATCAAACTGCCGCCATGCATGTCTGCCACGGAATCGACGAGCGCGAGACCAAGGCCGGATCCAGGCTGAGTGCGCGCCGAATCCATACGCTGGAAGCGCTGTACGACGAGTTCGCGCGAGCCCTCCGGGACACCGGGGCCGGAATCCACAACAGTCATATCGACGGTGCCATTCGGGCCGCGCGTAATGGAGAATGTGATGGCACCGCCTTCGGGCGTGTACTTCACGGCATTGTCGAGCAAGTTCGACAAGGCCTGACCCACAAGGTCACGATCCGCAAGAATGGTAAGGTTGCGAGAAATCTGGCTCTTGAAGGAAAGTCCCGCTTCCTCGCAGGCCGGGTCGAAGAGTTCGGCCAGTTCTTCGCCGAGTTCCGACACATCCATCCGTACACGCTCGCCTTCCGCGCCCGCTTCCAACCGCGCAAGGCGGAGGATTGCGTTGAACGTGCCGAGCACCCGGTCCACCTCCTCGACCGTCACTTCCAGAGTAGCCTCGGCGCTTTCGCGTGACATCGGTTCGGACAGGGCGATCTCCAGTCGATTGCGAAGGCGCGAGAGAGGCGAGCGCAGGTCATGCGCAATTGCGTTCCCTGTATGGCGCGTGGAATCCACCAGCTTCTCGATCTGGTCGAGCATGGCATTCAGCCGGGACGCCAGCCGGTCGAACTCGTCGCCAGATCCGCGCACGGGTGCGCGCCTGCCCAATTCCCCGCCCATCACGGCCTCGGCCGTCCGCGCGAGTTCATCTGCCCGTCGCGCGGCTCCGCGCGAAATCAGGATTCCCCCCAGCAATGAGAAGACCAACCCGATGGGAGCGGCAATGAAGATTGCGCGCTGTATGCGCCCCACAATCGCCGTCTGCTGTTCGGTGTCAAATGCCACCAGCAAAGCACCACCATTGTCACGCAGGCGCACGATACGACCTGCTGCCTGCCGCAGGATCTCGGTTCCGTCCGGCTCCTGCTGGCGGAACTCGAAATAAACGGTCTGCACGTCTGCTGCTGGCGGCGCCGTCGGCATCCGCCCGAAATGGCCCGCAATCTTTCGGCCCGAAGAGTCTTCAAGATAGTAGAAATAGGTAGAGCCGGTGCGCGTCATCCGCTCCAGAACGGACTGGCTGAGACGCTCCATTCCGCCTGTGAAATAGGCGTTTCCAAGCTGCTCGAATTCGAGATCCATCCGCCGCTCGCTCTCCGTGCGGATATAGTAGACCGTCGAATAATAGAGATAGACCAGCAACGCAGCCGAAAACGCCGCAAACATGGCGCTGTAGATCAGCGCCAGTTTGAACGTCGTCGTCTTCAGGAAGGTCGGCAGTGCGAGTCTCATGTGGTGCTAGGTGCCAGTCGCCTGCCCGGGCGTCTAGCCCTGCAGGCGATAGCCAGCCCCGCGCACCGTATGCAGAAGTGGCTCTTCGAATTCCTTGTCGATCTTCGCGCGCAGGCGCGAGATGTGGACGTCGATCACATTGGTCTGGGGGTCGAAATTATAATCCCACACCTTCTCCAGCAACATGGTACGCGTCACGACCTGTCCGGCATGGCGCATAAGATATTCCAGCAGACGGAACTCGCGCGGCTGGAGGTCGATCTTCTGCCCGGCCCGCGTCACTTTGCGGGTCAGCAGATTCATTTCAAGATCACCGGCTTTCAGGACCGTCACCTGTTGCTCCACCGGCAGGCGACGGCCGAGTGCCTCGACCCGTGCAGCGAGTTCGGCCGGAGCAAATGGCTTGGCGAGATAGTCATCCGCGCCAACCTTCAGCCCCTGCACCCGATTTTGGACATCGCCCAGAGCTGACAGGAAGAGGGTCGGCGTCTTGCCGCCCGCTTCCCGGTATTCCTTGACCAAGGTCAGGCCATCTTTTTCCGGCAGCATCCGGTCTACGACAAGCGCGTCGAATTCAGACGCCCGCGCCATGGCCAGGCCGCTATCACCATCGGTTGCCATGTCGACGCGGTGGCCCGCCTCGACCAGAACCTTCTCGATGAAGCTGGCCATTTCGATGTCATCTTCAATTACGAGAACATGCATGGTGTCTTCCTGAACCGTATCAAGCATCGGAATCTCCTATTCGGCGTCCGACAGGTCAATGGTGCGATAATTCGTGATCTGGCCAATACGGACTGCGATCAGAATTTTCGTGCGCTTGGCGTTCTTGGCGTCGGTAATTGCCTTGCGGAAAGCTTCGACGGATGTGGCCGGCTTGTTGTTCACTTCCAGGATGACCATGCCTTCCTGAATGCCGGCCTCTTCCATGACGCCGTCCTTGGTGATGCCCGACACGAGCAGGCCATTTTCGCCTTCACGCAAGCCAAGACGGGTGCGCAATTCGTCGTCCATCTTCTCGAACGTCGCGCCAACTTCCTTCACTTCCTTGCCGGTATCCGGCGCCGTCGTGGCTGACGAAGAAAGCGCCGGTTCGACGATCGCATTCGGATTGCTCGGACGCTCGCCGACGGTGACATTTAGGGTCTGTTTCTTGCCGCCGCGAATAATCTCGAACTTGTTCTGCGTATTGGCGATCAGTTTGCCGACCAGCCGCGTCGTCGATGTGGCATCGGTGACCTTGTCGCCATTTACGGACAGGATGATGTCGCCACGTGCGAGGCCGCCTTTTTCTGCCGGACTGCCATTGGTGACATCGGCAATGATTGCACCTTTGGCATCCTTGATGCCTTGGGCCTCGGCCATATCATCTGTCAGGTCCTGGATGGCAACACCCAGCCAGCCGCGTGAGACCTTGCCGTCCTTGATCAGGGACTTGGTCACTTCACTGGCGAGCTCTGCCGGAATCGCAAAGCCGATCCCGACAGAACCGCCCGTCGGCGAAAAGATCGCCGTGTTCACACCAATCACATTGCCATTGAGGTCAAAGGTGGGGCCACCGGAATTGCCCCGGTTGATGGAGGCATCGATCTGGAGGAAATCTGTATAGGGGCTGTCCGGGCCAATCTCGCGGCCATCGGCTGACAAGATGCCCGCAGTGGCAGTGCCGCCAAGTCCAAATGGATTGCCAAGCGCGACCACCCAGTCGCCCTTGCGCATAGTGTGGGAGTCGCCAAAGCTGACGAAGCGATATTCGCCCGGCTCTGTAACACGCAGCACAGCCAGATCCGTTTGCGCATCGGTGCCGACCAGTTCGGCGTCGAGCTCTGTCCCGTCCTTCAGGACGACCTGAATGGCCGTAGCGCCCTCAACCACGTGATTGTTCGTAACGATGTAGCCATCCTTGGAGATGAAGAAGCCCGACCCAAGCGAGCGACCCTCGCGCGTTTCCGGTTCTTCTTCCTCTTCCTGACGGCGCTGTTCCATGAACTCATCCAGGCCAGGCATGCCGCGAAATTGTTCGAAGAATTCCTGCATGTCAGCCATACGGCCGACTTCGCGCTCGGTGGTAACGTTGACGCTGACCACGGCCGGCTCAACTTGTTCGATCAAATCGGCAAAACTGAGCGGCGCGCCCCGTGGCGCTTCAATCTGGATCGGCTGGGCACCCGCCTCCGGGCTGAAGATCTGTGGGGCGAGGGAGAAAGAGCCTACCATCGCCACGCCCACCAGCGCAGCTACCATGGCCTGTCTCGATATGCCGATTGTCTTCATTCCTGTCTCCAAGTCACTGAAAAATTTGCCTGTATTGGGCATGTGGGCCAGCATAAGCCTGCCACAAGCATTGTGGTCATTAAAAGACAGTAAGGCGATTTTCACGCGCCGGTAAGAAAATTGCCCCTGATTTCTCCTGGCTTGACGCGACAACCTCCGGTCGACTTGCCCCAACAGTGTGAATCTGAAGGTAACTCTACAGAAAGCTGTTTTTTAATGAAGTTTACGCAAGTCCGGTCAAAAGTCCCTTGTAAGCCAAGTATTTTGCGCTCATTCTATTTGCGGAACAAGGCTATGGGGCTTCGAGCGAAGATCAGGACATCCTCTCAACCGGCACATCGTGCCAGGCTGAGTGTTGGGTTGCCTGCCACTCTTCACGCGAGCTGCCCCGACCCCTTGCCGGCGTCGCACAGGCCCTTTTCAAGGTTCTGCGGCATTCGCCTCCGGAGGCAATGTGTCCCTGCCAGGACGTCATCTCCGGGCCATTGCAATCGTCAAGCGCGTCCCCACCCAGCTGACGAATGTTATGGAGCGGCGTCGGCATCCTTTCCCACAGTCTCACAGACAGGCTTCGACAAGCATTGATTTCTGGCCAAGCGAATGGTCTTCAACCAGATGCCCTCTGGTGGGGCAAAAGGACGAGCAGTTGCATAATAAGCTGACAATAATTCTGACCGGATTGGCCGGGTGCGCTCTACTGGCCAGCGGCATTTCCCTCGCGCCGCCTGGCACTTTGGCATTGACCCTCTGCCTCGGCGCCCTCCTGCTTGGGCTCAGTGTCATTGATTTTCGCACATTGACCCTTCCCGATACCCTGACGGCCTCAACAGTCCTGCTCGGCATCCTGATGGTCTGGCTGACCCGGCCTGAAGCCTGGCGGGCGCACCTGATCGGCGGACTGGTCGGCTATGGCATTCTGGTGATGGTGGAACTCGGCTATCGCCACTTGCGTGGCAAAGACGGACTCGGACGGGGCGACGCCAAACTGCTCGGCGCGCTTGGCGTATGGACTGGTTGGGCGGGCCTTGCCCCCATTATGCTCGTCGCGTCGGCCTCCGCACTGGTGGGCGTGATCGGACTGTCGGCGCTCGGAATCCGCAAGGTCGATGCCGATACGCCCATTCCATTCGGGCCGTTCATCGCGCTGGGCGGATGGGTTGTCTGGCTTGGCGGACGTTTCTTCCTGCCAACCGGACTCTACTAGGCGTCTTCCGGCTCGACGGGATCCACCTGCGCCCTGCGCGAGCGCGCAATCGCGATGCCGATGAACGCGCCAAACAGCAATAGCAAGAATGGCCCGCCCCATAGTAGCCAGCCCGCTACACCGTCCGCCTTCGGACGGAACAGGACAAACTCGCCATACCGGTCCTCGAACCAGCCGCGCACCTCTTCGTCACTCGCGCCATCCTCGATCATCACGCGTACCCGCGCGCGCATGTCTTCGGCAATTGGCGCGGCGGACTGGGAAATCGGTTCATTCTCGCAGGCGACACAGCGCAGCTCGCGCATCAGGGATTGCGCGCGGGCCTCCTGTTGCGGGTTATCCAGCGCAACATCTTCGGCCACAGCGAACCCGGCAAGCACCAGACTGATCAGGATTACAACGAACTGTTTCATGCTTTGCGCCTTGGCCACAGGCTGAAGGCACCGCCCAGCGCCATCAGGATCACGCCGAAATATAACAGGTCAATCATCGGATTATAGTAGACCCGAAACACCCAGCGCGGCGCGCCATCCACCATGCGCTGCTCGCCCAGCGCTGCATAGAGATCGCCGGTGCCCGTCTTGTGGATCGCAGTTTCCGTGGTCGGCATTTGTGCCGCCGGATAATAGCGTTTCATGGGCGTCATGATCGCCTTGGCGCCGCCGCGCGTCGCGGTCAGCTGCGCCCGGTCGGCATACCAGTTCGGGCCTTCGATTGCGCGCACCTGATCAAGGGTCAGCGTCCAGCCGGCCACTGTGCCAGATCCGCCTTCTGCCAGCGCCACCGTCGTCTCATACCGTCCCGTGGTCTCGACGACCGCACCAATCACAAACAGGCCGAGGCCCATATGGGCCAAAGTCATGCCCCAGACGCGCGGCGGCAGACGGAAGATGCGTCCCGGCGTGATCGCCCGGCGCTTCAATTCCCACAGTGCGCCAATCACCAGCCACGCACCCAGTGCAAGGCCAAGTGCTGCGCCGATCGAAATGTCCCAGAGGCCGACCCCCAAGGCGAGGAAGACCAGCGCCAGCGTACCGCCAGCGATCGCCCATTTGGACCAGTTCTTCAAATCCGCCTTGCCCCAGGCCCAAGCCTGAACCACGGGCAATATGAGCAGCAACAGTGCCAGCATCGGCGTGAACGTCAGATTGAAATAGGGCTCGCCAACAGAAATCGTCCGGCCGGCTGCCTCTGCCATCAGCGGAAAAAGCGTTCCGAGCAACACGGTCAGCGCCGCCACGATCAGAACGATATTGTTCGCCATCAGCGCGCCTTCCCGGCTGAGCAACATCCACGGCTTCCCGCCCGGCAGTTTTGGTGCCCGCATGGCAAACAGCACCAGCGCAAAGCCGCCATAGGTCAGCAGGCCGAACAGCAAGAGCATGCCCCGCTCCGGGTCCACGGCAAAGGCGTGCACAGACGTGAGGATGCCCGAGCGCACGAGGAATGCGCCCATGATCGAGAACAGGAAGGCCAGCACCGCCAGCAGCGCCGACCAGGCCCCGAAGCCTTCGCGCTTCTCTGTCACGACAACCGAATGCAACAGCGCAGCCCCGATCAGCCACGGCATCAGCGAAGCATTTTCCACCGGGTCCCAGAACCACCAGCCGCCCCAGCCAAGCTCGTAATAGGCCCAGTAGGAGCCGAGCGCGATGCCGAGCGTAAGCGGAATGAAAGCAGCCAACGACCAGCGCCGCGCCTCCTTCGCCCAGACCGAATCGACCCGCGCTTCCATCAGGCCAGCCGCCGCCAGCGCAAACACGAAGGAATATCCGACATAGCCAAGATACAGCATGGGCGGATGAATGCTGAGCGCCGGATCCTGTAAGAGCGGGTTCAGCCCTGCGCCCTGAAATGGCGCTGGATCCAGCCGCAGGAAGGGCGACGATGCAAACAACAAATAGGCCAGCGCGCCGACCGCCAGCAGGCCCTGAATGCCGAGCGCGCGCGCCTCGAACAGGTCGCGCCCGGTGCGCATCCACAGCGCACCTGCTGCGCCAAAGCCAAGCGTGACAAGACACCAGAGCGCCATCGAACCTTCATGGTTCCCCCAGGCGCCTGCGATCTTGTAGATCATCGGCTTCAGCGTGTGCGAATTGTTCGCCACCAGCGCGACCGAGAAATCAGACCGGGCAAAGGCCACGATCAGCGTCACAAAAGACAGGATCATCACCGCGAAACCGGCATAAGCGGCCAGCCCCGCCATCCGCCGTTGGCCCGTCAGGCCGAACATGCCCTGCGCCAGCGCCGCTGCCAGCGCCAGGAAGGCCGCAAAATGGCCGAGTTCGATCATCCGGCCACGTCCAGCGGTTTCAGTTCCCGCGGCTGGTAGTTTTCATCATGCTTGGCGAGGATCTGTCGCGCCGTGAACGCGCCCTCCGGCCCGAACTGGCCGGTTGCCACCACACCCTGTCCTTCGCGGAACAGGTCTGGTGCGATACCGGTATAGCTGACACGGATCGTGTGGGGGCTGTTGTCGATGACGGTGAAAATCATGGTCGCGCCATCTTCGGAATAGGCCAGTGATCCCGGCTCGACCCAGCCGCCGACCTTCACAACCTTGCCGTCTTCCGGCTGGCCTTGCTCGGCCAGGATTTCCGGCGTGTAAAACAGGTTGGCATTCTCGCGCAGCGCAAAGAAAGCCAGCACCGCCGCCGCCAGGAGCAGCAGCGCCGCAATGCCAAAAGTATAGAGTCGTCGTGTCCGTGCGCGCATGGCGAGACTTATAAGGGGACTTGCACCGAAAAGGGAGTGCGGCGAAAGCAACCCGATTTCAAGGACCGGCAAAGCATCCTGTCAGGCAGTCCGGTAAATTGCAGCCCAAAAGCAGTTTTCAAATTCTACAAGCTTGCCCACAGTCACAAAACGCAGCCTCATAGTTGGAAAACTTCGTGTCGGGGAAACAAGGAAAGCCACCATGATAAAACGTATTCACGCCGTGAATGCAGCCGCATTTTGCATTTTTGTTTCCGCTTGCGCGGCTCCCTCGATCACTGAAGGTGGTGACATCGCGGAGGTTGATACCCCGTGGCAGGCTGAAACTGTCAACTGGGACCAGACAACAGATGACATCAACCGGCTGGTTGAGCGCTACAACGCACCTTCGGCGGCGGTGGCAGTTATCTCTGATGGGGAGATTGTTTATGCGCAGAGTTTCGGTCTGCAGGAAATTGAAACCCACACTCCGGCAAGCCTCGAGACAATGTACGCGGTGGGGTCGATTTCGAAGACGTTCACGAGCGCGCTGATCGGGACACTGGAAAACGAAGGCAAACTCGCTCTCACCGATCATCCGTCCAGACATGTACATGATCTGCAGTTCCGCTCGGAAGAGCTTTCAGCCAATCTCAGCGTGGCCAACCTGCTGTCACAAACATCCGGGCTGCCTAGACTCGATGGCTCTTACGTATTCTTTCCGGAAAAGGATCAGGTAGATCTGGCGCCACGGTTCCTCCATTTCGGTGCGTCTTGTCGGGTGGGCGATTGCTGGTCTTACAACAACATGAATTTCATCATGCTGGATATGATCGCCGAAAGCGTCACCGGACAATCGAAAAGCCAGATGCTCATGGACAAACTTCTGGTGGGTGCCGGGATGAAAAGCACAGTCAGTTCGACCGAAGCATTTTCCAGATCTGCCAACGCCGCCACCGGGTACACCAAGACCGGAGATGATATGAGACCCGCCGCAACGGAGTATCTGTTCGGAGAACAAGTGTACGCAACGGCATCAGACATGGCCCGCTGGCTAAATCTCTGGATGACCGAAGGGGGCGGTATTATTCCGGCTGACTATGTTCAGCGTGCCATATCCATGCAGGCGATTGAGAATGGCAGCGCTCCCAGCAAGGATGAGCCCGGCGCATATCTATTTGGGTACGGCTACGGGTGGAGCGTTAAGTCGGTGGAGGGCAATTTTGTCGTACACCATGGCGGCAATGAAAATGGTTTCTCGGCTCAGATTCTGTTCGTTCCGGCATCTGGCATCGGCGTCGTCACCCTGACCAATCAACAAGACTCCATCCTGCCTTACGTCGTCAATGACCTGCTATTGCGCCGAAACCTGTCCCTTCCAGAAACCGGTGTTGACGAATATCCGGTCGTGGTCGGTACGTCAGCGCCGCTTCTGTCAGACACCACAGCGAAACTGAACCTGAATAGGGATGCGCCGTTCCCGCTGGAGCTCACGACGCTACCGGGCAGATATAGCGCACCCGGTTATGGTACGATCGAAATCCGATTGGATGACGACGTTCTCAAACTGCGTACTCCCGCTGCCGATTTTGTGCTCTCACATCGTGAGGGTACGGTATTCAGTCTGGGTACCACCGAGTCCGTTCCGATGGGAATCAATCTCGATTTTTTTGAAGTCACATTTGAGGAAGATTCTCTTTCGATGAATCTGGCCAGCGAACCCGTCGTGTTCGAGAAATCTGATGCCCAGATTGTGAGATGATCTCGCTATTGCGTGTCAGCAGGTTCAGGTGCCTCAGGACGCGGCTCTGAGGCAGCATCACCAATGCCCAGCGCTTCGATCATCGGGGCGAATCGTTCGCGGCGCGGATCGTCTTCCGGCAGGCGCGAATAGATATAGCGCATGGCCTGTTCGGCCTTTTCCTGATCGCCTGCCTGCGACGCACCCATGGCCGCCCACATACCCGCGCGCACCTGGGTTTCATCCAGTTCATAGGCCTTGGCGAACAGGCGCGTGGCCTCTGGCGAGACCGCGCCATTGTTCAGCTCGACCAGCGCATCGCCAAGCGCCAGCAAGGCTGGCATGAATTCATTGTCCCGCCGCAAGGCAGACTGGTAGGCCCTTGCTGCATCCGACGTGCGTCCCTGCGCGCGCAGGATTTCACCAATGAAATAGTGTGGCTGCGGGTCTTCAGGGCGTTCCACCACGGTCGCCTCAAGACGCGACAGGGTTTCAGCCTGGGTCAGCGCGCCCGGATCGGTGCGGATTTTCTCCATCAGGCCAGCCTGCCGGTCTTTCATCGGCAAATCGCCCATACCGGGTTTGCCGACCAGCAGATATCCACCAATCGCCACCGCCAGACAAAGTGCGAGGATGATACCGTTCCGACGTGTCATGATTTTGGAAACTTCAACACGGCCTTCAGGCCACCCATGCCGGAATCCCCCAGATCGAGACTGCCGCGATGCAGTTCGGCCAGTTCCTTGACGATGGACAGGCCCAGTCCGGTGCCGGGGGTGGTCTCATCGAGGCGCACGCCGCGCTTCAGGGCGCCCGCACGTTCTTCTTGCGTCAGCCCCTTGCCGTCATCCTCTACCTCTATGGTCAGCGCCTCTGCCCCATCGCGAACCCGCACCATCACTTCGCTCCGGGCCCATTTGCAGGCGTTTTCCATCAGATTGCCGACCATTTCCTCGAGATCCTGTTTCTCTCCCCGGAACACGGCCCCGACCCCGCCGTCAACGGACACGTTGACGCCCCTTGCATCATAGAGCCGGTTCAACATGCGTGCGATGCCATCGATCACTGGGCGCAACTCGGTCCGTGCGCCCAATGTCTGCGCCCGCGCCACCATTTGCGCGCGCTTCAGGTAATGCTCAACATTGGTCTGCATGTTTTCCGACTGGCGACGCACCACATCATCCAGCAAAGTATCACCGGTCGCCTCATTGCGCAGCACGGCCAGCGGCGTCTTCAGGGCATGGGCAAGGTTACCGACATGCGTCCGCGCGCGCTCGACCACCTGCCGGTTATGCTCAAGCAGCTTGTTCAATTCATCGGCGAGCGGGCGCACTTCGGCCGGATAATCCTCAGACAGTTTCTGCCGTGTGCCTTCACGCACCTCAGCGACATCATCCCCGATGCGCCGCAACGGACGCAGCGAGAACGATATGCCCGCGACCATCGCCGCGAACACACCGCCGAACAGGGCAATCATCGTGCCCAGCAACAAATTCCGGAAGCGCGTCGCCGCCGCATCATTGGCCGCGCGGTCAGCCGCCGCCACCAGAACAAGCGGCGTGTCACGATTGGCGATCAGGATCGCGCGAGACGCCACGCGCACATGCTGTCCGGCCGGACCAACAAGGTCAAAGTCCCCGAACTGCGTCATGCCGGGATTGGCCAGCGTCCGATCCAGTTGACCGTCGCTGAGGGGAACGGGCTCGTCCCAGAGGCTGCGCGAGCGAATGTCTCCCGCGATGTCGCCTTCGGAGCTGACCCCCACAATGGCCCAGTAGCGCCCGGAATATTGCGTGCGAAAACGCACATCCCCGAGAAAGAATTCGCGCTGGGAATCCGTGACCTGGCCATCTTCGAGAAACGCCCCTTCCCGAGTCATCTCGCGGGTCAGGCCAACAAGGTTCTGTTCCAGATCCTCTTCCAGCAAGCTGAGCGTCTGCGCGCGATAGACCGCTGACAAGGCGAGCGCGCCGCCGACCAGCACGACCAGTCCCCACACCGCCGCCGCCAGCATGATCCGCCGCGCCAATGACAGGCGCGTCCAGCGGTCCAGCAGGGTCGGGTTTGAAGGGGCGCTGTCGCTCATGGTCCGGGCTCCGGCGCGGTGCGGGCCTTATCCGACGACGCGGGTTTCGGCATCCGGCACGACAAGGCGGTAGCCAAGGCCCCGCTCGGTCTGGATACGATCCTGCCCGATCTTGCGGCGCAGGCGACCGATGAAGACCTCGATCGTGTTCGAGTCGCGATCAAAGTCCTGATCATAGATATGCTCGACCAGTTCCGTGCGCGGCACGACGCGGCCCATATGATGCATCAGGTAAGACAGAACGCGATATTCATGCGCGGTCAGTTTCACAGGTTCGCCATTCACACTGGCACGGGCGGCGCGCGTATCGACCACCAGCTTGCCAGCCTCCAGCGTCGCGGCAGAGTGACCGGCGGCGCGGCGCAACAGGGCGCGCAAGCGCGCCAGCAACTCTTCGGTAATGAACGGCTTGGTGAGGTAATCGTCAGCGCCGGCATCAAAGCCAGCCACCTTCTCGCTCCACGAATCGCGGGCGGTCAGAATCAGGACCGGGAAGGATTTTCCGTCCGCACGCCATTTCTTCAGGACGCTGACGCCGTCCATCTTCGGCAGGCCGAGGTCCAGGATCACCGCATCATAGGGTTCGGTGTCGCCCAGAAAATGGCCATCCTCGCCATCTGCGGCGAGGTCCACAGCATAGCCTGACTGTGAGAGCACATCGGCCAGCTGGCGGCGCAAGTCTGAATCATCTTCAACTACCAGGATACGCATCTACACGTCCCTCCGATCTAATAAGCAATGTCGGGTCAAGCACCCTGCCGGTCAAGGACTGCACCCGTACGGGCGTCCACCGTAAAGCGCATCTTGCGGCCATCCCCCGTCATCCAGTCGATCTTGTATTGCGGCTTGCCGCCATTATCGAACAGGTCTGCACCGAGTTGATAGCCGCCATATTGCCGCTTCAGGCTCTGGAAAATCTGGCTGAGGGGAACGGTTTTGCCCTGCCGCACCGAATCGCGCGCCTGGCCGGGCGACCATTGGTTACGCCAGTCCTGAGCGATCGCCGGAGGCGTCACCACAAGGCCCATGGCCAGAAGAAGGGCAGAAATCCGTTTCATACCATGGCTGTATAGGCATCAGGCTCTGAATACCAAGTGAACATATGCCGTCGGATTCGTTCAGGCTGCGATTGGTGCCAACAGGATGGGCAATCAAGCACGTTTCCGACGCGCACGACGCTGTTGCGCGGCTGCCTCGACGTTCGGGTCTGACGCGATCACGAGCCCGCGCATTACGCCCTTCATCACGGCGGAGGTTCGGTCGAACACGTCCAGCTTGGCAAAGATTCGTTTCACGTAAGTGCCAACAGTCTCCTGGCTGAGGTCCAGCATGTCCGCGATGCCCGCATTGCTGCGGCCTTGCGCCATCCAGTGCAACACGTCGAGTTCGCGGCTGGACAGGTTCATCTCATATTGCAGCTCGGCCGACATCAGCTGGCAATAACGCAGATAGGCGGTCTCGGCGCCAATCTGGAAAAGCGACAAATCGACTCCGTCCAGATCATCTTCTCCGGATTCCGAACTGGCGGCGATGAAGCCGACCCGCGCCGCCGACCCGTAAGTGGCGACGCATATGCCCTTCGCCATGCCCCATTTGGACAAGTCTGAAAGGTATCGGGTTTCCCGCTCATTCAGCACGACATCGCTTGGCAAGTCATGCCAGCGAAAGGCCGTTCCGATCCGCACCGAAATGTCTGGCAGCGGGTCGTCCATATGACGGGCATCGCGATAGGCGGTTTCCCACTCTTCCGGAAAGCCTGCATTGGTCAGCCCGCGACCTACCGAGCGATCATGGCCAACCGGGGACAGACACAAAAGCCGCGGCACACCCATCTCGCCAAAGGCCGAGACGGCCGCTTCGCGCAGGTCCTGCAACGATCGCGCCTCTATCAGGCCCTTCAATTTGTTGAGCACGCCACTGCCTCCCCGGACTCGAGGAGGGTTGTGAGGGCTCGCGCGATATTTTCAAGCAGAATAGTAGAAATACTATCCATCTCTTCGATGTTTCGCTCTCATCTGGTCGGCGACAAGCTCAGAAATCGGGTCCGACACGATGACCATTCCCTGACGGACCCCCTTCATCACGGCCGAGGTTCGGTCGAACACTTCCAGCTTGGCGAAGATACGCTTCACATATGTATTGACCGTGTCCTGACGGATGCCAAGCACATCGGCGATGGCACTATTGCTGCGGCCCTGCGCCATCCAGTAGAGGACGTCCTGTTCGCGACCGGACAGCTGGACCGGTATGTCGGGGTCCATGGTTACCAACTGGCAAAACCGCATGAAGGACGACATGCCCACAAACTGAAAGAACTCGCGGTCAATGCTCTCGACTTCCGGTCCGTCAGGATCCGTGCTGGCCGCGATCAGACCCACTCTCGACACGTTGCCATATTGGAGCATGCAGATTCCCTGACCCATCTGCATCTCTCTGAGGAACTCCATATAGGCGAGTTCATTCTCTGAGAGCGACACCGATGATGGCAGGCGGTGCCAGTATAGCGGCCCGCCAATTCTGGAAGCGGCGTCCGGGATCGGGTCGTGAACCTGCCAGTTCAGTTCGTATGATTTCTGCCACGTCTCAGGAAAGCCGAAGCTCGCCGTGTTTCGGGTCAGCGACCGGTCACTTCCAATGGGACCCTGAAAATAGACGCGGGTAAGTCCAATCTCGCGCAAAGCGGCAACGGATCTGTCAAATATATCTTCGACCGTACGTGATCGAACTATATGGCGCAGATGGCCCAGCATTGGTCCAATCCCATTTCTCGAATGGGAAGATAGACCAAACCAGCTCTGCGGCAATCATATTCGCCCGCTTTAGGGTTGAATATTGATGGGCCCGCTGCCTCTCTCGCGAGACGGGAGCCTCCGCTCTGTAACAGCCGCGACAGACCTAGCCGCCGAGCAGCAGCAACGTCGTCGCATCGGAACTGATACCCGCCTGCAGGGCATAGAGGTGATCCAGCAGGTTCAGGGTTTCCTTGGCATCATGGCAGCGGTCATCGACATAGAACCAATAGTCACGATACTCGACCGCTATCGTCGCAGTGGTCGGGCGCGCCGCCGCCGATTGCACGGCGAACAGGCCCCCATTCACATCATGCCAGCCTCCCGGTGCCCGACAGGGGTCGTCCGAATATTCCAGGACAGGTTGCGAGGCACGGGCAATGTCGCGGTGCGCCTCGGGCACGTGAACCGATTGCGACAACGCCGACAACACGCCGAGCAGAGATCGCCCGCGCGCCGCATAATCGCCGAGGGCATTGCCCCGCGTTGATATCTCCGTGATGTAGCGGTCACCCGGAATCACACTGACATCCGACACCCAATAGCGCCGAAAGAAGTCGGCGAGTTGTTGGCCGAGTTCCGAGGTACGATCCCATTTGAGGATCACACGCGGCTTGCCATCTCCATCGGTCTCGGATGTGTCCGGATCGACGACCTGCACCATCAATTGTCCGCGTTCCTGCAGCGAACGCATCAGCGCGGCCAGTTCGCGAAAGCGCGTATTGTCCGGCATGACCGGCGGGGTTGGCCCGGCGGCTGCCCGCGCATTCTCGAGATCACCAATTCGGGAGACGCAACACAACATCAACCGTTCGACGCTCCAGCCCGACTGGCTCATCAGGAAGATGGTCGCCGGCGGCAATGGCTGCAGGATCTGTTGGGCATAGTCCGACCCCCTCAACGCCGAATAGGCGATCGAGGGCTGACTACTCATATTGGTGCCGACATTTCCATTCAGGACTTCATCCAGATTCTGCCCGCCCAGCGCCAGCGCTGACGCCAGCATGCCGTTGATCTGGGTGTTTTCGGTTGTGGTAATCCGCTCAGCATCAACAAAGGTGACAGGATCATTGTATCGCAGGCGAACAATATTCATCAGCAATTGTTCCTGCCGGGCATCCGAAATGGCCGAAGAATAGGCAAGCGTGTCGGATTCAATGGGGGAAACCGGCCGGTTCGGATGTGCGCACGCAGACAGAACAGCCAGGCTGGCGAGCACCAGTTTCACATTTTGACGGCGGCTCGAATTTGTCCGGCGGTCGATCATTAATATTTCTCCCCGATTTATTTACTTACACACTTCCGGCCACCGCAAGAACGACACCCCGTCACTTGATTCTGTAATCAAACATACAGAAGGCACGTTTTCGACAAGTTACCGAAAATTTTTCTCATCCTTCCAAAACCGGCAGAGTGGCCCCGGATTGACACAGTAGGGTTTGTTTTTTGGTAACGTAATCATCTGCATGAAAATCCCGTAAAAGGATTTTTACTTTCAGATGTACGAAGTGTTGAACTGCATAACGACGGAGCATGACTGGAAGCACGTGCTTGCCTCCTTGTTCGTCCTGGCATTCAGCAATTGTTGTTCCCTGATCATCTACTATCGCAGCCAGGCTGCATTGGTGACCCGCAACAAGATCCTGTGGGCGATTGCCGCCGGCACAGTTGTAGGCCTCGGGGTCTGGGCCACCCACTTCATCGCGCTGCTCGGTTACAAACCCGGATTCGAAATCGTCTTCGACGCGGGTCGCACAATCGTGTCCGCCCTTATCTCTGTCGCTGGCTTCGTCACCACAGCATTGTTGCTGCGACTGAACGCGGATGGCACGCTTCGTCTGGCATGCGCAGGCATCGCGACCGCTGCCGTGGCCGGAATGCACTTCTATGGCATGTCGGCGCTGAGCGCCTCTGCCGTAATCGAGTACGATACAATCACCATCACAGCCGCAATGGTGCTCGGCTTCCTGGGCTATGTCGGCACCTATTTGCTCGGCGCGAACTCGAATGTCCGCTGGAGCACGGCGATCGCCACAGTCACCAGCGTACTGGCGGTCATCTCCATTCACTTTGTCAGCGCGTCCGGCACAACCCTGATCCCGATCAGGGGCCTGAGTACGCCGATAGTTGCCCTTCACACCACCGGCCTCAGCGCAATCATCGCCGTCGCCATGCTGGTCGTGGTGGTCCTCTCCGCCCTTGCGGCCGGCCTCGATAGTAATTTCCAGCGACTTCGCCACAAGGAACAACGCAAATTGTCCGTGCTGGCTGATTCAAGCAGCGAAGGTCTCTTCATGGTGTCAGCTGATGGTCTCGTCCTCCAGACCAATATGGCCGCACGGATCATGTTCAGCGACCGCTTGAGCGACCTCAAAGACCTGAAGGATCTGGGCCATCTGGCGGATGTGGATCGATTGCCAAAGCTGTCGGGTCGCTCTGTTCAGGACCTTTTCCAGATTGAAGACGAGACCTTCTCCCTGAAGGAAAACCGGGATTATGGCGAACGCCGCATCCGGTTCGCAGATGGCCGTGAGATGATCGCCACGATCTCCAGTCGGCGCACTGAGGACACAAACGAAGATTTCGTCTTCTTTGCGGTTCATGACATGACCCAGCGCGTCCGCGCCGAAGCCCGTGTGCGCGCACTCGCTTACCGTGACACTCTGACAGGCCTAGCCAACCGGGTTGCCTTCAATATGGCGCTTGAATCGTCTGTCAGTAAAGACGCTGAGCATCGCAAGAACCTGGCCGTCATGATCATTGATCTGGACGAGTTCAAGGAAGTCAACGATCAGTACGGCCATGGCGCTGGAGACACGCTCCTCAAGGCGGTGGGCCGCCGTATTTCCAACCAGCTGTCTGACAAGGACATGGTGGCCCGTCTCGGGGGGGATGAATTTGCCGTTCTGGTGCGCGGCCGATCCACACCCGAAGAGGTTACCCGGGTTGCAAACAACATACTGGCCGCCATTTCCGAACCACTGGCCATGGGCAAGCGAACGCTGAACTGCGGCGGCAGTATCGGCATCGCAATCGTCCCACAACGCGCGACCAGCCCTGCCCGCATCCTCACCTTTGCAGACCGCGCGCTTTACTCCGCCAAGGCTGACGGACGCGGTTGTGTACGGTTCTATGATGCCATTCTGCACAAACGCCAGATCGAAAAGCGCAATCTCGAACGCGCGCTCCATAAGGCGATAGAGAATGACGAATTCGTGCTGCACTTCCAGCCGAAAGTCAGCGCATCCTCGCGTGCCATTGTCGGCCGGGAAGCGCTGATCCGCTGGAATCGGCCGAATGTCGGCCTGATCGGCCCGGATGAGTTCATTCCCCTGGCAGAGCAGAGCATGCTGATCAATGATATCGGACGTTGGACGATCTTCGCTGCATGTTCTGCAGCCAGCCAATGGTCGGGCAAGGAGACGGTGGCCGTAAATCTGTCTGCCCGCCAGTTGCTCGATCCGGACTTGGTCGACCATGTTCGCACCGCACTCGAACAGACCGGACTTGATCCAGAGCGCTTTGAGTTGGAGATCACGGAAACCGCAATCATCCACAACACCCAGCTCGCCACCAGCATCCTGCTTGATCTGAAAGCGCTCGGCATCAAGATTTCTCTGGATGATTTCGGGACCGGCTATTCGTCCATGAGCTATATTCAGGATTTCCCGTTCGACCGGATCAAGATCGACCGCTCCTTCGTGACGTCCATGAATGCCAATGTAAAATCCCGCGCCATTGTCGAGGCGATCATCCACCTCGCCCATTCGCTGGACATTCCGGTCGTGGCCGAAGGTGTTGAAACCGAAGACCAGGCCGAAGCGCTGGCCCAGCTGGCATGCGAGGAATTGCAGGGCTACCTGATTGCCGCTCCCGCCCCGTTCGAGGACATGGTTGCCCGCGTGCTGGCCGACAATCCTATTTTCGAGATCGAGGTCGCCTAGCGCCCTTCAGCCCAGGCTTTCAGCCCAGGCTTTCAGCCCGTCATCTTTCGGATCATCCAGCACGATTTCAAGTCGGGCATAGAGATTGCCCGGCGTGGATGTCTGCACACCCTTGCCGCGCAAACGCAATTGAGAGCCGGTATTGGAGCCCGCAGGAACTTTCAAAGTCACCGGGCCGGACGGTGTCTTCACCTCGACACTGCCGCCGAGCACCGCGATCTTGAGATCGATCGGTACTGACATGCGCAGATCCTTGCCATCGCGTTCCCAGACGCTGCTGGGCTTCACTTCAACCTCCAGCAAGGCGTCTCCGGGCGGTCCGCCATTGGGCGATGCCTGCCCCTGACTTTTCAGACGTAGCGTCTGCCCAGATTCAATGCCTGCCGGAATATTCACATCCAGCGCTGTATTGTCGGCCATGGTCATGCGCCGTCGCGCGCCCGTGACTGAATCCGCAAAGTCGATCGTCACGCGATAGCGTACGTCACGACCCTTGACCGGCCCGCTGCGCCGCGACCGGCCACCCCCGAACATGCCGGACAGGATATCCTCGAATGGGTCGCCCTGCGCGCCGCCAAACGGGTTGCCACCGCCGCGTGTTTCCCAGCGCTGTCCCCCGCCGCCGGGCCCGCCGCCCGGATAGCCGCCGCCAAAGCCGGTCGGATTGCCGTCGCCGTCAATCTCGCCGCGGTCGAACTTGGCTCTCTTTTCCTTGTCGCCAAGAATGTCCCATGCCTGCGAGACCTGCTTGAAAGCTTCCAGCTTTTTGGGATCGTCCGGATTCTGGTCCGGATGCAAATCCTTTGCTTTCTGGCGATGCGCCTTCTTGATTTCGGCCTCGCTGGCCGAGCGGTCAACGCCGAGCACTTTATAGGGATCGAGGGCCAAGGGCGGGAAATCCTTCCAGTCACGAATCTGATATCCGATCACAGTTAGGATGTCCGGAACCGTAATGAAACCCGGATATTACCTTACCGGATCAACCCGCGCCGCAAAGCATCCCGGTTTGGCATTGTGCAAATGCAGATAGGCAACCCCCTCGGACGCCAGAATGGACGGGATTGCCGCGCCAAGTTCAGCCCCCTTGACCACATCGGCCGCCACCATGTCATGCGCTGCATTGAAACCTCGAATCGAAATCAGCCGCCGCGCCAGAACCTCCGGC
This sequence comes from Hyphomonas sp. UBA4505, assembly GCF_002388685.1. Classification (NCBI taxonomy): domain Bacteria; kingdom Pseudomonadati; phylum Pseudomonadota; class Alphaproteobacteria; order Hyphomonadales; family Hyphomonadaceae; genus Hyphomonas; species Hyphomonas sp. UBA4505. Next base: position 75,601 of record NZ_DGMZ01000012.1, read on the forward strand.
ACTTCGCCTTTGGCTGGCACATATTCCGCCGCACCTTCGCGCACGAAGATGGCATGCGAGCCCCGGTAGGGCGTCGCCTCATCATGATAGGTATGGTTGAGGAGATAGAGCGTCTCCCCAATCGCAGCGTCCTGCAAACTCACCCGGCAGGGAAAGCCGGGACTCACATCCGCAACGATTTTCTGAATGTTATGCACCGCAAGTTCGGCCACGGTCAGGCTCGGCAAATGCGCAAACGTCTCGGCGGCGAGACCGGTAATCTGGAATGTCATGGTGGGCTCCTGAATTTATGCCTGCCAAACTGCCGAAGCGCGCCAAACGCCGCCACCCGATACGTGCTGCAGGTCTTAAATCACCGCCCACAACCCAGTTCGCCCGTCCGGCCCAATCTCCGCCACCCGCGCTGAGGCAGCGCCGACAGGCCATTCCACAAACGGTACGTTCACCACCACTGGATCGCCAAATCCCGCCCCCATATCGAACCCGACGGCAAACCGTCCGGCACTCTCCGCCTCCGGCATGGCCCAGCTTTCTGGCACATCCGATCCGCGCCTGGTCCAGCTGAGTTGGTCCGCCCGCACACGCAGATGCGCCACAGGCCAGGGCAGGCCCGCACGGTCCTCGAACATGGCCGTCTGTAGGATATCATCCGCCCTGGCCTGCCAGACCAGCTCCGCCCCATATGCCTCCCCGCCAAGGCGTGCCCGCGCCACCGCCGCATCCAGCATCACCAACCGCGCGCCAATCGCTGCGTCGCCGGGCACACTCCCTCGCTGCCCCCGCAACAGCCCGGTCAGACGCCATGTGTCGGGCGCGATCAGGTCAGCCTGTTCAAACTGCACACATTCCCAGCCGGCAGCCGTCTCCAGCAGCGCGGCGTTGCTGCCCGACAGGACACGATCTTCCGGCAAGCTCGCAAACTCTCCGCCCGGACAATACACATCCAGCGCATTTGCGCGGTCCCACCGCCCCACCGGCCCCGCGCCGCACGCTTCCGTCAGCCGCCCGATTACCGCCGGCCGGTCCAGTCGCACCGCCTCGCTCAGCGCGTCGTCGGCCAGACCGGCTGACACGACCACCTCACCCGGCCACGGATCGGCCCACGCCGCCACGAGTGGCCCAACGCCTTCGCCAAACTCCGGCAGGCTCGGCGCATCCATGACGACAAGGTCCACCCCGCCGAATACAGGCGCAGCCGGCGGCGCGCTGCCCGCCTCGCCAGCCCGCACGCGCGGCATCGCGGCAACCTCCTCCCGGCAGGTCAGCGCCCGCACGCCGCCCCGATCAACAACATTCGTGACCCGCCAGACCGGCCCGCCCTCCACGCGCAACCCATCCCCCGGCTCCAATGCAAGCGCCGACAGTGACAGCGCACAGGTCGCGCTCTCTCCACTCGCCGCCGATGCCAGCAGCGCCCCGGCCACCGCCTCCGCCCGGCTCGCCCCAAGCGCCAGCGGCAGGGCCACGTCCTGCACCAGCCTTGCATCACCGCCGTCAATCCGCGCCTCCGCTATGCCCGGCTGATAGTCCGCCTCAAGATCAACATGGGTCAACCTGAGACGCGCCGGTGCCTTGTCGAGCAGGGCGCGGGTCTTCTTCAGTCCGCCTTCGACCAGCGCGCCGGACGCCAGATCCAGAACGCCCCCTTCGCCCGCCATGCGGAACACCAGCGCCCCGCCGCGCTCCACGCACTCGAAGCCATAAGCTGCCCTGAGCGGCTCCAGCGCCGCCCGCACTGAATGCACCCCGTCCAGCCCATAGCCTTCGACAATACCATCGAGCCCGGACACATCGACCGCCGCCACGCCGCCCCGGGCGCAGATATCCGCCACCACATCGGCCAACGGCGCAAGGCCCGACCGCCCATTCAGCCAATGTCCGCGCGCCCAATTGCCGCCATCGCTCCAGACCTCTTCCTTCAGCGGCCAGGCCGGGAAAGGTCGCCCGTCCCACGCCCAGACATAAGCCGCTTCAACCAGCGAGCTTGTCTCCCAGTGCGGCAAAACCGCCGCCAATGCCCTCCGCTGGAACACTTCGTCCCGCGCCCCGCTCGAATAGGGTGGCAGCGCGCTCTCGCTGCTCTTGGGATCGTAGAACAGGTTCGGCGCATTGCCGCCCTTGTCGACCGCCGCAAAACCGATTTCCATCAGGCGAACGGGTTTCATCCTCGGCACCCATCCGGTCGGCGTCGCCGCGCGCACCCCGCCCGGACGCTCGTGATGATACGCGCCCGCCCAGCCGGCGATATCCTTCTGTCGGAACACGAAATGCTCGCCATGCGCTGTATCATTGATCGGTGTACGCACTTGCGCATCGCGCGCAGCCTGATCCGCATAATACCAGTCATACGCCTCCCCACCCGCAATTTGCGATGCCAGATAGGCCGGATCATCCGCCGCCGCATATCCTGCCAGCGCATCGAGATGATCGCTCCCGTCGCGCCAATCCCCCAGCGGCGGATACCAGTCGACGCCGACGAAATCGACATCCGCACTCGCCCAGAGCGCATCCAGCGGAAACAGGACATCGCCCGATCCGTCCCCCGGCACATAGGCGCCATACTCGGTCCAGTCTGCCCCATAGGAAATTTGCGCGCCCGGAAGGATCGCCTTCACCTCCGCCGCCAGCGCCACCAGCGCCTCAACGAACGGAAACGCGCCCGTCGCATCCCGAACCCGGCTGAGCCCGACCATCTCGCTGCCGATCAGGAACGCCTCCACCCCGCCCGCCTCGGCGGCCAGCTCAGCATGATGCAGGATGAAGTGCCGGAACCCGTTCGCTCCGTTCATGAAACTATCAATCTCACTGCGCGCCGCCGCGGTGCCATCTGTCGACACGCCGATCCGCCCGCGCCAGGGAAAGCCCGCGCAGTCCATGAACAGGAAGGGTGACAGCGTGACAGACAGCCCCCGCGCCCTCATCTCCTGAATAGCGCCGATGACGCACCGATCCGCAGGCGTGCCCCCATAATTCGGATGGCCGTCCTCATCGCGGGAAATGACAAAGGCATCGCCCCGCGCGACACCCGCCACCTGCCACGCATAGGGCACCGTTACCCGCTCGCGCGTTTCCACGCCCGGATGGATTTCGCACGCCCCCGCCTCGATACTGGTCCCGAACCAACCGACCGTCAGCGCCGCGCGTGACACGTTCGGCAGATCACTTTCCAACTGGTCCAGCGACACAAGGAAATCTGCCCGCGCTTCGCCGGACCACGCATTCAACGCGCGCTCATGTCCCGGAAACCTCTGTTCCCGCACATTCTCGGTCGCATAGACGAATTCGCCCGAGGCCGGGATGATGTTCACGCCCGTCACCACATCGCCTAATTCCGGCTCAGACCCGCCCGGCGGCACGCGCTCGACCTCGACGGAGAGCTGCGGCAGCCGGTTGCCAAACGCCTCCAGTGGCAGATCCTCAAACACGATATAGGCCGTCCCGCGATAGGCCGGTGCCTCGCCCTCGATCATCTCGATCAGCGGGTCTGGCTCTTGCGTCTCATCGCCGGGATAGACCCGGTGCACCACGCCGGAAAGGTCGAACGCCTCGCCATTCGCCCAGGCCCGCCGCACGCCGAGGATCGGCCCCTCGCCTAGCGCCACGGCAAAGCTGACCGAATAATCATACTCGGTGACCTTCGGTCCACCCTTGCTGCTCGCCCGCCGCGTCGTCTTCGTCTCCTTGAAGCGGGCCGCCCAGATCACCTGCCCGCCGACCCGCATCCGGCCATAGACCGAGGGCAGGCCCGCCCCCTCGCGCGCTTCCATCACCGGCAGGGATTTGACGCGTGGCCCTTCCTGCGCCTTCACGGTGAGCCGCGACAGCCCGCTATCATCGCCGCTGCGCAAATATCGCCCCCAGGCCGCGCTGCGCGCATCCTCGTCTGCGGTCTTCCCCTCGCCTGCCTCCGGCCGGGCCATTTTCAGGCTCAGCGCTTCGAGCCGCCGGTCAATGCGCGACAGCCGCTCATCCGTCAGCGGATCGCTTTTGCCCTTGGCTTCGATCTCGGCAAGTCGGGCATCATTCGCCTCGGTATAGGCGGCAAAGGCGGCCATCAGTTCGGCATCGCCGCCGCCCGCCATCTTGGTTTCCTTGGTCATGTTGTCTCCATTCCTCTCAAATCCATCATCCTTCGACGTCGCTCAGGATGAGTTCCGTACTTTCAAAGCGCTCATGCTGAGCGAAGTCGAAGCACGCGCGCGGGCTTCCCAGTCACGCCGCTTTTGCCTCCGCCCCCAGCAGGGAAAACCGCGCCCGTGCCTGCATCGGACTGGTCACGAGGGAAACTTCGACAAGGTCCACCTCGACCAGTTCCCGCCCATCCGGGCGCCGTGCGTTCCAGAGGCGCGGGCGAAACCCGATGGAGAGGCCGCTGAGCCCCTGCGCCACCAGTGACCGCGCCGCGACACCTTCGACGAGACCGCGCACATAGAGCCCGCGCCCATCCTCGATCATCCGCACCCAACGCCCGGCCATGGCGCCGGGCCTGTGCTGCAACAGCATGGGCAGTTGCGTGCACCGTTGCAGGCTGCGGGCAAAGGCGCCCGCCCGCACCACGTCTCCGCTCGCATCCGGTACACCGAACAGCGAGGCATAGCCTTCGATGAGGATTGGCCTCCGCGTTCGAAGCCCCCCCTCTAACTCCCCCCTTCCAGGGGGGAGAACAGACCGGACATGCCGTTGGCGTTCCTCCCCCTGCAAGGGGGAGGACAGGTGGGGGTCCACCGGACTCCCCCCAGGAAACACACCCCTACTCATCCGCGCCCTCCAATCGCCGCTCGATCCGGTCCAGCTGGCTTTCCATCCGGTCCACGCCCTCCTCGACACGCGCCAGCCGCTCGACCACGCTGCGGCGATCGCGCACCGTGTCTTCCAGCGTCGAGATCCGCTCCGCTGCCGCGCCCGCCCAGACCAGCGCCCCGCCGGTCTGCACCAGCACGGCGACGAGGAATCCTACCGTCACTTTCCGGTCGAGCTTCATGGTTGCAGCCCCGCAAGCTTTCGCTTCTCTTCGCCCGTCGCAAAGCTCGCGCCCTCGAGCCGCGCCCAAAGTGCGTCGCGCTCGGCCGACAGGGCGGGCACGCGGTCAATGTCCGCGCGAACCTCGACTTCCGCGCCGAACGGCACATCCAGCCAGGCCGACAGCGCCGCCGCCATCTTCTGCACCAGCGGCAAGACGGTCATCCGCCAGAAAGCGAGGTTTGCTTCCTTGTAGTTCGAATACGTATTATCTCCCGGAATGCCGATCAGCATGGGCGGCACGCCCAGCGCCAGCGCGATCTCCCGCGCCGCGCCATGACGCGCCTGAAGGAAATCCATCTCTGCCGGCGACAGCGACATGGGCCGCCAGTCCAGCCCGCCTTCCAGCAGCAGGGGCCGCCCGGCATTCGCCGCGCCGGAATACATGCCTTCCAGCTCAGCCTTCAGCGCGTCGAACTGGTCCGGCGGCATCCGCCCATGCCCGCCATAGACCAGCGCGCCCGACGGCTTGGCCGAATTGTCGATCAGGGCCTTGGCCCAGTCGGCGCTCGCATTGTGCAGGTCCAGCGCCCGCCTTGCGGCGCCAAGCGGCGGAAGCCCCATCGTGTCGCTAACCGGGTTGAACAGTTTCAGGTGCAGCACGGGGCTCCAGCCGGTCTCGGCATCGCGCCGGATCAGTCGCTCGCCATGACGCTCACGCACGGCCCAAGCCTCGACCCATCCGCGCGCATCCGCAACCGGCCGCATGGCGGACGGGGCCAGCGCATAAAGCGCCGACACTCCCGCCCCGTCCGCCGCCTCCAGTCGCACCCCTTCCAGGAACGCATTCCCGGTCAGCTGGAGCTGGGAATAGGCCGTCTCGAACAATTCGGTCGCAATGCCGTCCGGCTGGGGCCGTCGCAACAGGCGGCTCGCGCCCTCATGCGCCGTGACCAGCGGCACCGCAGCCGCCGCCTCCGCCACCATGCGGACCGCCCGATAGGCAATGGCATTGGCCAGATATCCGTCCCGCGTCAGGGCCGCGCCGTCCCGGCTGCCCCAACGGGCCTCACCCACCTCGGATAGCGCTACCAGAGGGGGCGCGGATTTCGCCTCGCGCGGGCGACGGTTGAAGGGCCAGATCGGGTTCATGAGGGGCGCTGCTCCATTTGCGTTGATGAGCAGAAATTAAATCCTCGCCACCCCCATCGGATTCAGCTTGGAAAAGTCGCGAAAAATCAGTCCGCTATGGCGAAATAGTTGAGGATTAACCGGTCACTATCCCTGTATTTTCTTGGCCCGCAGCCATAGCCAGACGGGCGCAAATCTGCTCTTTCGCCATTCCATCAGGGGCAAAGGAGCTTACAGAATGTCGGCACGTGTCATTTCCGTCGCCAACTCCAAGGGCGGCGTTGGCAAAACCACTACTTGTGTCAGTCTGGCAGAAGCTTTTGCGGCCAATGGCTTTCGCACACTGGTGGTGGACCTGGATACACAGGCCAATGCGTCCCTGCTGGTCTACGGCCATGAAGGCGACGAGCACCTCTTTCAGGCCATCAATGATTACGTCACGATTTCCGACTGGCTGCTGGAGAATTTCTTCGCTGGCGAGCACAAGCGCCTGTCGGAATTCATCGTCACCGACGCTTCTGATGTCAGCTATAATGGCAAGCCGCTCGAACTGGACCTGATCCCGTCCTCGCCGCGTCTGCGCAAGACCGAGCGCGAGCTGATCTATGAGCTGACCGCCAAGGGCTATTCCATGGAAGCGCTGCAGGGCCAGGTTGGCCGCCGCATGCGCGATGATTTCGAGAAGCTGAAGGCAGACTACGACGTCATCATCTGCGACTGCCCTCCGGGCATTTCGGTGATGACCGAAACCGTCCTCGCCGCCAGCCACCTGATCATTGTACCAACCATTCCGGACTTCATGTCCACACTCGGCCTCGACCTGTTCACGGGCGATATCATGCGAAACCTCCGCAACCGCGATATCGAGAACCTGCCCTGCGTGCTTGCCACCCGCTATGATGGCACGCCGCACCAGCAAGTCGTGCTGAATGCCATGCGCGAGGCCGCCAGCGCCAAGGAAACCGAGTTCGACATGTTCGACACGGTCATCCCGATGAAACAGGGCTTTGCCACCAACCCGATCGAGCTTGGCCCGGAGCCGACGCTGCAGGCCAAATGGCCCGGTGACGCGCTCGGCATCATCGAGAGCCTGCTCAAGGAAGTACGAGAGAAAATTCAATGAGCGACACCGCCACTCCCCGCAGCGCCGTAGCGCTGGAATCCCTGCTCAACCAACGCGATCGCTTTGCCAAGCTGGGCGAGAAGGATTTTGCGGCGGCCACAATGCTGCTGGCGAAAAAGCTGATGATCTCCGCCGGTCAGACCACGGACGACATGAAGCATTTGCGCGAGACCGTCGGGGCCGACCTGTTCGAAACCACGCTGAAATCGCTGACCGCCCACCAGGCCCGCCAGTTGGCGCGCCGCATGGACCGATCTGTCCCGGACCTTGAAGTCTCGACGGCTGGCGCCGCCTGCGCCTGGATTCGCGGCCTGATGAACGGCACCAATCCGCCACCGACTGAACCCGCCAAGGCCGCCGAAGACACGAGCGCAGACGACACGCCCCCCGCCCCCAAGAACGCCTATTTCGGCCGGAAAGCCTTCCGCACCGGGGGCTGACGCATCATGGCGGACAAGTTCTCGCGCACGCCTGAGCACACCCGCCGCGCCCGTGCCCGTGCCCTTCGCCAGTCTGCTTCGAAGACGGAATACAAGGTGTGGCTTGTGCTGAGTCGCAAGCAGATGGGGGTATCGTTTCGACGCCAACACCCGGTCGGGCCTTATTTTCTCGACTATTACTGCCCGTCCCTGAAATTCGCCGTCGAAATCGATGGCGACTGGCATGATCCGAGCCGCGATGCCCGGCGAGACGCCTTTCTTGGCGAACGAGGGATCTCCATTATGCGCATTCCGGTCTCTCATATCGATGAGTCGCTTGAGGCGGTGGCTCAACAGATCAGGTCCGAGATCGAATTGATCCGGCAGCGCGAAGGCTAGTCCGCTCAGACCCCCACCTGTCCTCCCCCTTGCAGGGGGAGGAACGCCAACGGCACACCCGGTCTGTTCTCCCCCTTGAAAAGGGGGAGTTAGAGGGGGTTCTCGCTGACTCCCATCACATCACATATTGCGCGGATCACAGTCAGGCCTCCACCCCACCCGCAAACAGGCGCCGATTGGCGGCGAGGATCGCGGCGGTGTCGGCATCGCTCGGTTGCAGCGACCAGTTATGGTGCTGGAAGGTTCCGCCCAGTACGATCCCGTCGCGGCGGCCGAACATGTAGGCGCTGCCGCCCGTGATGATATTATAGTCGATCTCGGCCTGCGGCTTGAGGATCACGAGCTGGCCGCGCACCGGATGGATTTCGGTATCGCCAAACAGTTTGCCCGCGCCCAGCCCGGTGCAATTGAACACAACCGCCTCATCCAATGCCGCCACCTCTGCAGCGTCCTGAAACGCGCGCACGATGATCCGTCCACCCCGTTCCCGTATATCCTCTTCCAGCTTGCGGAGATAATGCGGCGTGTCCACCATCATCGTATCGAAACTGCGCGCATGGGCGGTCGTGAACGGCAATTCCCCCGGCGCGTAATCGACAACATTGATCGCGAATTCTTCCATCGGGTGGCCCGCCCGCGCGGGTTGGTTTGTCACGGGCCGGTCTGACAAGACATAGTTCACTTCCCAACTGATGCCGTACTCCGGCCCTGTCAGTAACTGGAACCGCCGGAAAGAATGACGCGCCGCCGCGACATGCCGGTCCATGTATCCGGGGCCGATGGCCGCACTGTCATACACCGAAGCCGGCCACCACTGCCCGCCTGCGATGTTGGAGGTCGTGTTCGGGCTCAGCGCCTTGGCATAGAGCGTCACCTTCGCCCCGCGTTCCAGCAACAACATCGCGGTCGACAGGCCCAGCGCCCCCGCGCCCAGCACGGCATATTCCGCCACATCCGGATCAAACCCTTCCTCCACGGCCAGCTGCGCCGAGCCCCAGGACAGGGTGATCCCGCCGCCGCCATGCCCGTAATTGTGGACCACCGCCGTCTCGCCCAGCATTTCCCGCTCCACCCGGAAGCCAGACGCCCGGTAGGGCCTCAGCCCCACATCCACGCGCACGACCCGGTCGGCAGACACAAGGACCGGCGGCACGGGCTTCATCACCACGCCCGGCGCCTGCGGAACAGTCGCGCATCCGGCCACTGCTGCGGTCAGTCCGGTCGCCGTGAAGGCCCGGCGTGTCATCTGGCTCATCTGAAATCCCTCGCTTCCGACCCGCACCTTCGATCACGGGTCTGGCAAGATCAAGGCAGATCACAAGACCCGTACCCAAGGCCCGTTGCCCTGCTGCAAAAGTGCCCAGATGGCCCAGACCAGCGCATCCACCCGGTCAGGCGATCCGGAGAAACTCTGCTTTCATATTTTCAAAGCTGTTGATTTCATACTCATCACTATGATGAGTAATAGGATGTCATTCGCTAGCTACAGCTGCCCAGAATTCCCCGACCTTGGGGTCCTGCACCAGTTGCCATGTGGCGCCACTCTTTGTGTCGAATAGATACGTGCCTTTTATGGTCACACCCGAAGACAAAATTTGGTAGACCCGCTCACTGCCATTAGTAGCTTTATTTATTGGCTCTCTTGGTAAGCTCTGCCAAGCTAATCCTTCGGTGGCTTGGACCATCATCCACGAACGTCCTGAGCACTCGTCCAGCAAATATGTTTCTTTCATCTGCCGGGGAGACACGAACATCTCGAAGCAACCGCTTTCATCAGGGATGGTGGACGTGGGTCTTCGATCTATGAATTCTGTCTGGCTGCTCGCCTCAGAAGCTACACCAGATAGCAATGCGGTTGCAAAAATGAGTTGTTTTGAGAGCATGTCCGTCCTCCCCACTCGCAGACTATCAAATATGCCTCTAAGGCTATGGTTGTTCTATCAAACTGTAGCGTCAACCAGTTGCGCAATGAAATCGTTGAGATAAGTCACGATTGCAGACTCACGCGCGCGCAAGGCCGCAGTGAAATCGGACCTCACCCCGCCAACGGGACCGCAATAGTGACGCGCCCCTTTGTCAATATCGTCAACAATACCCTGACTGATATCCCGGTCGCGCTTACACCACTCGAGAAGGCATTGCTCGTCTGTCATGTTCCAAAATCCTTTACATTCATCGCTCGCGATTCGAGCGGTACGCGCATCCTAGCATCTAGTCGGTTGGTCCTGAGTGAATGACGAAATTGATCAGTACAACAAACACGACAGAATGGGCCGGTCATCTATTCACAAGACCCGTACCCACGGCCCATTGCCCTGCTGCAAAAGTGCCCAGATGGCCCAGACCAGCGCATCCACCCGGTCAGGCGATCCGCGAAACCCTTCCGCGCCGAACTGGCACATCTGGTCTTCCAGCGTCGGCAACAGGCCGACATGCGCCACCCGCCCCTGCTCATACAGCGTCGCCACAGGCGCGGCCCGTGCGCGCTTGCCCAGCCGCGCATGCACCAGCCGCACCGGCACATCCGCCCCGGCGCTTTCCAGCACCTGCCGCACCATTTCGCCGCCCTGATTGGACTCGGCGATGATCTCCCGCGCGCCAACCTCGCGGCACACCGCAACCGCTCGCCTCGCCCAGTCGAGCGGCTTCAGGCCCGGCGCCGACGCATCGGCCAGCACATAGGCGACCCCGTCGCGCACGCCCGCCGCAATAATCCCGCAGGCATCCGCCGCAGGCCCGCTCGTTGCGGGCGGGTCCACCGCCACGATCACATCTTCCAGCATGGGCGGCGCGCTCACCCGTGCCGCATCAATCATCTGCCTGCGGAACAGCGCGCCTTCGGCATCTTCCAGCAATTCGCCATGAATCTCCTGCCGGGCCAGCGCGCTGTTGCCATAGGCCGCCTGCATGGCCGCCACGAACCCATCTGACAGATTCTCCGCATTCTCGGCCATGCTGGCCTGACGCACCAATGTCCCCGGCCCGGTGAGCAGACCCTTGAAGAAATCTGTCGGTCGCGGCGTGGTCGTCGCCATCACGCGCGGGTCCGCGCCCAGCCTCAGCCCCATCTGCAACGTGTCCCACACGGCCTGCCCCCGCATCCATGCGGCGATCTCGTCACACCAGGCCACATCAAATTGCGGCCCGCGCAAACTGTCCGGATCTTCGGCAGAGAACACATGCGCTTCCGCCCCATTGTCAAAGCTCAGGATCCGCCGGCTGGGCGAGTAGTGTGGGCGGCGGCACTTCAGCGGCTCGATCCATTTCAGCCCGCTCGGCCCATCGATCATCACTTCGCGCACATCGTGCAGGGCGGGTCCCACCAGCGCCGCCCGGTGACACCGCCCGTGAATCATCGACCAACGGAGCCATTCGGCCCCCGCCCGCGTCTTCCCAGCGCCGCGTCCGCCCATGAACACGAAGCTCCGCCATCCGCCCGGCGGCGGCACCTGTATATCGCGGGCGTGCAGAATCCACGGATTCTGGCTGACCAGGCTGCGCTCCCATTCCGCCAGCGTGCTCCAGTCGTTGCTCTGCGCCGCCTGACGCGCCCTTTGTTTGAAATCCGGCAGCAAGGGCGTCCAGCCGGCATTGCTCAGCGGCTGGAGAGAGTTCGTCTTCGGCGTCTTCGCCCGTTTCGTCTTCGTTGGCACGTCCGGCAATCCGCACATCCTCATCCCCTTCCCAAGTCGCCACCGCCATTTCCATCCGCCGGATTTCCGCCGCCAGCCGCATGATCAGGCCACTCAGCGCGCGCAACTCCTCCGGTGTCACATCCGCCGCAATCATGCGGTCCACTGCCATGTCATGCGCTTCGCTCAGCGACAGGCGCTGACGCTCCAGCGGTCTCTCCGGAGCGTCGAGCCCATTGTCCCGGATCACACGCCAGACTGTGCTGGCGCCCCGGCCAACCTGCGCCGCGATCTCCGCCATGCTCCGCCCCAACAGGCGCTGGAGCCGGACCTGCCGGATCAGGCGTTGACGATGGGGCTGTCGGATCATTCGGGCCTCCTGCGGTGAGAGGGGCAATGTCGCATGGGTGCGGATCCCGTCGAATTCAGGCTCCGAAAACCCTCAAGCTTTCGGGATGATTCGCCTGCTCAACCTCAGAGCGACGCCAATAAGTGTTGCGGGAAAAGCACGAATTTTTCCCCGCATGGCAGGCACTTGCCCCATTTTCCTAAGAATTCCGGGGGCGTCATAAAAACATTACGCATCTGTCATCCAGCCGTAACTCTGGCGTGGGACGGGGCCGCAGTTTTCGAAGCGTAGACTTCTTAATACGGATTCCCAGAGCAAGGACGACCTCCCATGACCTTTACTTCCCGCAAGCTCCTCCTGATCGGAGCTGCCACTGCTGTGATGGCGCAGGCTGCTGCCGCCGACATCCTGAAAGGGACCGTGACCGATGCGTCCGGCGAAGCTGCGCTGCAGGGCGCGATTGTCACGATCGAGGAACTGGGCCGTACCGCCTCGTCCGACCGGTTCGGCAAGTATCGCTTCACCAGCGTCCCGGCCGGCGACTACACGGTCAGCGTCTCCTATGTCGGCGCGGACATGGTCACCGACACAGTGTCGATCTCTGGCGACACCGATTTCAGCATCCAGCTTGGCGGCGATGTGCGCTATCTCGACAACATTCTCGTTGTTGGCTCGGCTGCGGCCCAGGCCGGTGCGATCAACCAGCAGCGCGCCTCCGATGCCATCATCAGCGTCATCGACTCCGATGGCCTCGGCAACTTCCCCGACACGACCGTGGCGGACTCGCTCGCCCGCGTGGCTGGCCTGTCCATCGAGAATGACCAGGGCGAAGGCCGCTATGTCTCGATCCGCGGCATCAACTCTGACCTGATCTCAGCCACCATCAACGGCGTGCGCACGCCGTCTCCGGAAGATCGCCGCGGCGTCTTGCTGGATGGTGTGCCATCTGACCTTCTGGACGGTATCGAAGTCCAGAAATCCCTGACCCCGGATGTCGATGCCGACACAATCGGCGGCGTCATCAACCTCAAGACCATCTCCGCCTTTGACCGCGACGGCCAGTTCATCCGCGCCAAGGTCGAAGGCTCCTACAATGAGCTGACCGAAGACGTCTCCCCGAAAGCCACGCTGACCTATTCCAACGTGTTTGGCGACAAGCTCGGCGTTGCGGCCTCCATCAACTATCAGAGCCTCGGCATTCAGGCCCATAACAACGAAACTGGCGGCTGGGGCTTCGACGACGACCTGAACGCTTTCATTCCGAACGATGATTATGAAATGCGCTGGTACGACCTGACGCGCGAGCGCGTCGGCCTCGTCTTCAATGTCGACTACCGCATGACCGAGAACACTGAGCTCTACCTGCGCACATTGGTCAACGAATACACGGACGACGAAGTCCGCAACAAGTTCGAGTTCCGCGACCTCGCCGAAGAAGGTGTCAGCGTTGACGGCAACCTCTACAACTTCAACTTCGCCGAAGCAGACGTCGAAGTCCGCCAGCGCGAAGAGACCCGCAAGATCCAGACCTATGCGCTGGGCGGCAAGACTTTCGCCGGCAACTGGACCGTCGATTACGAAGTGTCCTACGCCTATGCCGAAGAAGACGATTCCAACAATCACGACGTAGCCTTCCGCTCCGACGACATGGAAGGCGATGGCATCGTCGTGTGGGACAACTCCGACCCGCAGAAACCGAAGCTCTCCGGCACGGGCATCGATTTCCTGTATGACCCGGCCAGTTATGAAATGGACGCCTACGAGCAGGAGTTCACGGTCAACGAAGACACTGAATGGGCCTACAAGCTCGACCTGACCAATGACACCGTCCTCGGCAATACGCCCGTGACCTGGAAAATGGGTGTGAAGGTCCGCGACCGCGAAAAGGTCCGTGACGAGAACCTCTTCATCTGGGAACGCGACGATGTCGCCCTGACCGATTACATCAATGCCAACAGCCAGATTTCCGGCTGGCGCATGAACAACCCGATGTTCGAATGGCCGAGCGCCGGCCTGACCCGGGCCCTGCGCGGAACCTTCACCGCCGATGAGCTGGACGAAGACGGTACGAATTTCGACAGCCTCGCCGGCGACTACACAATCGACGAGATGATCATCGCCGGCTACGGCATGGGCACCTTCCAGATCAACGACCTGACCGTCGTTGCCGGGGCGCGTATCGAAGCCACTGACGTATCAACCACGGGCAATGTCTTCTATGAAGGTGGCGATCCAGACCAGGTCGGCACACGCCAGTTCGACGATGAATATGTCCACGTTCTGCCGAGCCTGAACCTGAAATATGCCTTCTCCGAAAATGTCGTCGGCCGCGCAGCCTATTACGCTTCGCTGGTCCGCCCGGCCTTCGGTGAGATGCGCCCGACAGCTGCCTTGAATGATGACCGCGACGAAGTCGAAATGGGTAACCCCAATCTCGACCCGTACGAGGCCAACAATTTTGACCTGTCGATCGAATACTACCCGACCAAGCTGTCGGTCCTGTCGGCTGGCTTGTTCTACAAGGACATCCGCAACCCGATCTTCGGCGCCACCTATGACATTGACCAGCTGCCAGGCTCCATCGATCTGGGCTTCCTTGGCGATGCCGGTGCGGACATCGAAGAAGTCGCCACCTACATCAATGGCGAGACCGCCACGGTGCAGGGCCTCGAACTCAACTATGTCCAGCAGCTCGACTTCCTGGGCGGCTTCTGGGAAGGCTTCCTCGCCTCCGCCAATGTCACCATCGTTGAATCCGAAGCGTCCGTCCCGGACGAAGAGGATGTGGCCCAGACCCGCGACGTGCCGCTGCTCAAGCAGAACGACCTCATCTGGAACGCCTCCATCGGCTACGACAAGGGCCCGTGGGATCTGCGCATCTCGGCCAATTTCCGCGATGACTATCTCGACGAGCTGTTCGGCGCCGATCTGGACCGCTACACCAGCGATCACCTCAGCGTCGAAGCGTCAGCCAAATACGACGTCAACGACAACCTCCAGATCTATGTCGAAGGCAAGAACCTCACCGACGAGCCGGAATACTATTATCACGGCGCAGAAAGCCGTTTGTCTCAGTATGACGAATATGGTGCCCGCTATGTCATCGGTGCCCGCCTGACCTACTAGGCTGGGTTGACGAGACTTACCGAAAGCCGGGCGGGGAGCGATCCTCGCCCGGTTTTGTTTGAACGCATGGCACTCAGCCAAAAACCTGTGCATCTGCAATCGTTTGGGTACATTTTCCTTGCGTTAGGGGGTGCACCCGGTGTTTTTCCTGCTAGAAGGATACAATTAGCGGGAGAATTTTTCATGAAAGCACCAATTCTGGCTCTGGCCGCCCTGATCGCGGTATCCGGCTGCGCCCTCAAAAAGAAAGAGGGCTACTCGGTCGCCGATGCGTCCAATGACGAGAACATGATCTGTGAGCGCGTAGCGATCCCGGGCAAAGTCTATCCTGGCAAGATCTGCATGACTGCAGAACAGTGGGCCCGTCATGAGGCTCAAGGTGAGAAAATGGCTGGTGAAGCCCAGCGCGGTGCATTGCGGACCCCGGCGCCAGGTCAAGGCACCTGAGCCAAGTTCGACAAGATCACTATCCGGGAAAAGCAGGCCAATTGGCCTGCTTTTTTCATGTCCGACAGACGCGCATCATGGCACATTTGTGAAAACTCGCCCGCGCGTCTTGATCTTGCGCCGGACGCAGGGAATACCGACCCGAACCCTGTTTGTCCCAGCCCCTGAGGAGTGTTCATGAAACGCTATATTCCCCTCGCCGCCCTGCTTCTGTCTGCCTGCGCCACAGAGCCTGCCCAGCAGATTTACGCCATCGACACTGCGCCCATCCCGGCATCTATCGAAACGGCGCCCATGACAGGCACAGGCGACAAGGCGGACGATCCGGCTGTCTGGGTGAATGTCGCAAACCCGGCTGACAGCCTGGTGCTCGGCACCAACAAGGATGAAGGCCTCCACGTCTACAATCTCGCAGGCGAAGAGCTTCAATTCCTTGATGTCGGCCGCGTCAACAATGTCGACCTGCGCGGCGATGTCGCTGTCGCCTCGAATGACGAAACCAATTCCATCAGCTGGTTTGCCATCGACCCGGTCACCGCCACGGTCAGCCATGTTGGCGACACGCCAACACAGAAAGACGAACCCTATGGCATCTGTGCTGGTCAGGTCGGCACCACCTATTACGCAATGCCCACTTATAAGGACGGCATGGCCCAGGTCTGGTCTGTCCAGACCGACAAGATGAGTGAAGGTCCGGAGCTGGTCGCTGAAATCCAGGTTGGCCAGTTCGGCCAGCTTCAACTGGAAGGCTGTGTATTTGACGAAGCCAATGGTCAGGTCTTTCTCGGTGAGGAAGAGCACGGCATCTGGAAACTCGACCTGAATGACTGGTCTGCCGCCCCGGTCAGCGTCGACACGATCGCCGCACAGAATGGCCTGGTCGCCGATGTTGAAGGCATGGACATCTGGGCCGGTGCAGATGGCGCGGGTTACCTTGTTGCGTCGTCCCAGGCCGCAGACCGGTTTGTCGTCTATGACCTGAAAGCCCCTCATGCGCCGCGCGGCGTCTTCACCGTAACGGCCAATGCCGACGGCTCCATCGACGCTGTAACGCATACGGATGGTCTGGATGTCAGCTCTGCGGCGCTGCCGGGCTTCCCGAAAGGCATTCTCGTCGTTCAGGATGATGGCAATCCGGCCTCCGGCGTCGACCAGAACTTCAAGCTGGTCGACTGGTCCCTGATCGAATCCGCCCTCGGCCTCGACTAAGTCTGAGCGTTACCCCAGAGTCACGAAAGCCCGCCCTCCGGCGCATTGGAGAGCGGGCTTTTTCGTTTGCGATGCACAGGGCCTGTCAGGCAGCCCTGGCAGCGAGGATGGCCTCTTCCACGTCGCGCAACCTGTCCTTGCCGAACCACATCCTCTCCTTCACGAAGAAGGTGGGTGAGCCGAAATTGCCGCGCTCGACGGAGGCCGTGGTGTTGTCCACCAATTCCTGCTTGATCCCGGAATCCTGCGCCGTGGCCATCAAGGCGTCTGCGGGCAAATCCGCTGCGGTCAGAACCCTTCCGATCGTTTCAGGATCATCCATCTTTTGCGCGCCCTGCCACATCGCAGCGTAGATCGCGTTCACATAGGGCTTGAACACGTCCAGATGCTGCGCCGCCACGGCGCCGCGCATGATCGCCAGCGTGTTGACCGGAAAATGCGGGTTCATCGCGAAGGCCTGGGTCAGGCCATGCCGCTCGATGAACCGCATCATTTCGAGCCGCTCATATTCCGGTTTGTTTCGAATACCCGCAAACGCCATCACCGGGGACTGATTGCCTGTCGCCTTGAACACACCGCCCAGCAGAACCGGCACATAGGTGAAGCTCACTCCGGTGCGCGCCTCCACGTCCGGAATCACCTTGTGGCTGAGATAAGCATTCGGGCTGCCGAAATCGAAATGGAATTCAACGCTCACATCACGCATCACCATGTCTCCCCATAGGGACGGATTTCCTGTTCGAAGGTCCAGGCTGTTTCCGGTTGCTGGAACAATTGCCAATAGGCATCCGCGATGGCTTCGGGTGGCATCAGGCCCGGCGGGTTGTCTGGCCCACCTGCCTGCCTGATCCGTTCGCGCACCCATTCGGTATCGACGCCAGCGTCAATGATGAGATGGGCCACGTGGATATGCCGGGGCCAAAGTTCGCGCGCCATGGATTCGGCAACGGCGCGCAATCCGAACTTGGCCGCGGCAAAGGCGGCGTAGCCATTCCCCCCGCGTCGCCCTGCGGTTGCACCGGTAAAGAAGATCTTGCCCTCCCCATGCTCAAGCATCAGCCGCGCAGATTCGCGCCCCGTCACGAAGCCGGCGAAGCAGGCCATCTCCCAGACCTTGCGGAACACGCGATCCGTCGTCTCAAGTATGGGAAAATTCACATTGGCCCCCACATTGAAAATGGTAAGGGCGAGCGGTGCCAACGCGTCCGCTTCGGCAAGGAAAGCGGTGACATCTTCTGGTTCGCGCGCATCCAGAGATCGGGCTGAGATCCTGCCACCGGCCGCCTCTATCTCGGCGACCAGAGGCTCAAGCTTGTCGCCATTGCGCCGGCCTGCCACGATCAAATACCCCTCAGAAGCGAATTTTTTCGCAATGGCCGTGCCAATATAATCGCCCGCCCCCACAATCGCGACGCTTTTGTCCAAATGCGCCATGTCACACCTCCTTCTTGACCTCTGGTCTTCTCATTCAAGTTATGTGTATATGCACACTTAATGGGGTCGCGGTAAATCCCCCAATCATCGACGACCTAGAAAATCAGTGCAGGACACGCGTCATGCTGACGGACAAGACAGACAAGATCCCGCTGTTGGAAGACCTCCGCCACAGCCCTCACGTGTGCATGGCCGAGGCGGCCCGCGCCGCAAATCGCGCGCTTGCCCGTCATTACGGTGCCTATCTGGACGGAGCCGGCATCGCTCCCGGACAGGCCTCTCTTTTGATGCAGCTCTACTATCTGCAAGATACCTCCGTCGCCGATTTCGCAGCGCGCATGCGCACCGAGCGCACAACCATGGTCAGAAACATCGCGGCGCTTGAACGTACAGGCCAGGTCGAAACCTTCACGCCAGAGGGCCTGCGCGCGCGCCATGTCCGCCTGACCGATCAGGGACGTGCCTTGCTGACCGACATCGTCACCCGATGGAATGATGCCCAAACGGCGCTCAAGGCAAAGCTTGAGGCAGCGCAATGGGACGCTCTCATCAGCGCGCTGAACATGCTTGGAAACATAGATACTCACAATACAAACGATTGAGGCAGAGTTCAGACAATGTACTAGACGTGCACTGGCCGCTCGATTTTGGTCCCATGAGGAAGGGACTGGAAAAATCGGTCGATTTCGCTGTGGACGCCAACACGCTCTACTCCATCTATCTTCTGTCACAGAATGGCGGAGAGCTGCGTCACGAGTTCACGCCCACGGGAATCGCCTATGACTTGCGCATCGATGGCAAGCTGGTGGCGCCTGCGCCGAGCGCAGAGACCGCACTGGTCAAGAGTGCCGCCAGCTCGCAACACCGGCTGGGCATCCTGATCCGCCCCGACACCACTCACGCCCCCGCTGGCAAGTACACAGACCGCCTGACACAGGTGATCGTCGGGGATTAGGGCGGCTTCGGTGCCTACCCTACAGCCCCAACTCGCTGAGGCCGGGATAATCGTCAGGACGACGGCCCATCAGCCAGCGGAACTTTCTTTCACCTGCCGAGATGGGAAGGTTGTTGATGCTGGCATGCCGTCGTTGCATCAAGCCAGACTCGCTGAACTCCCAATTCTCGTTGCCATATGCCCGGTACCATTGACCGGTGCGATCGTGAAATTCGTACGCATATCGCACAGCAATCCGGTTGTCAGAAAAGGCGAACAACTCCTTGATCAATCGATACTGGATCTCTCGCCGCCACTTGGCAGTCAGGAAACTGACGATTTCGGCGCGACCATTGATGAAGAGGTCGCGGTTTCGCCAGATACTATCCTCGGTATAGGCCAGCGACACTTTCTCGGGATCCTGCCCGTTCCACGCATCTTCGGCGAGGCGGACTTTCTCGATAGCCGTTTGCACTGTGAAAGGAGGTAAAGGGGGGCGCATATGGGGCTCCTGAAATATCTGAAGGAAAGAATGCGGCCGGACGCACCGCCCGGCCGCCAATGAAAGGATCAGAGATCACCAACAGCCTTGTGCTGGATCGACGGCCAGGTCTTTTCAGCGCGTTTGAGAATCTTCACCTTGTCTTTCTTGTATTTTTCAAAGACGTCTGCGTTCACGAACAGGTAGAGCTTGCCATCGACAATGTCTGCATAGTGATGATCACCGTCGAACTTCTTGCCAAGGGCGACAGCATAAGCGCAGAAGCCACCATATTGCGGGGCAAAGCGCACCGGATCAGTCTTGAATTTGCGAGCCGATTCCGCAGACGCAAAATAGTAGGCGACGCCATCTTCAACAACCGTATGCGCGGCGTCGCCTTCGGCGACTGCGTTATAGGTGGTCAGGGCGACTGCGTCGACGCCGTGCAGGCCCAGGGGAACGCCCGCTGTCGTTACGCCGTTCGACACATTGTATTCGTCTTCTGCGAAAGCGGGCATTGAGGCCGACATCGCAATCGCGATGGCCATGCCAGTGAGATAAAGTTTCTTGGTCATGTCAGATATCCTTGAGGGGTGAATGCCAGTCATCTGGCGGAACAGGCCGATGGTTCAGGGGCTGCGCGCAGGAGTACGCATTTTCGGGCGGCGGGAGGCCTGCAAATATCCGCCGACGAAACAAGAGGGCGCCCAGCTGATGGGTGTGGGTGGGTGAGTTCAACTGGGCGCCAAGGGAGCCATCCGGGGAGAGGGCGCAGGAAAGATGGCTCCGAAGCTTATTTCTTGTAGGCGGATCTGATCGCCTTCACCGTGTTGGCGGTGTTATCAACGGCACTGGCAATCATTCGAAAATTGGTGAGGGATGCGTCATAGCCGTTGTAGTGCTCTGTGATGGCTCCGGCCGTTGCATCAGTCACAACCATGACCTCGAAACCTGATTCGATCAGGCTGCGCATGTGGGACTCCGTACACAGATTTGATGACATTCCTGCAAGAATGACCTTGTTGATGCCGGCTTTACGCAGCTGGAGCGCAAGGTCATTGCTATCCGGGCCATAGACTTTGTGCGGGCTGGTCACCACCGTCTCACCATTCTCGATATAGGGCTTGTACTGGTCCAGCCAGTCAGCACCAGACCCTTCGAATCCTTCGAGGTTCAAGGCGGATGGACGGTCGAACATGCCGATGGAGTGCATCAAGGTCTCGAGCGTGCCCTCGAAGAGCCACTCATGATCGTGCTCATAATAGTAATGCGGAGAGACGAATACGGGCATGCCGGTTTGCTCGGCAACCGCGAACAGATCGCCGATATTTTCGACGGTGCCGTTCTCCGTGATGCTTTGCCCGACCACGCCCCAAGTGACGCCGTCAGGAGACAGGAAATCATTTTGCGGATCGGTGACAACGATGGCTGTACCATCCGTGGTCACCACAAATCCTGGCATGGGCAAGCCATCATTGACCGGCGGCATCTTGGCCGACGCCGGGCGGGCGCCTTGGCTCTCGGCTTCGGCTGCAACGCCGATCAGGGCAATGACAGCCGTGGCCGTCGCGATGAACTTGAGAAGCGCTTGTGGCGTACTGGGTGAATTCAACATGGGTCTTTTTCCTCGCGGCTGTTGGGTCTGGTGGTCCAGTTTGCCAGCCCGGCGGGGAGATACTCCCGGTCTGGAGCGTCACCCTGAGCTGATCTGTACTCATCGTATGAGGGGCGACGATGAGCGTATTGACCGGTCGCGACATCCTGTTGACTGGACGCGACAATCCCTTTGGCGCAATGTGAAAGCGTGAGGTGCGATGGGGATCGCGCCCTTGGCGGGAAGGCCAAAGCGGGGAGCGCGCGGGAGATGGCAACAGTTTCAACCGTCTTCGTATTGAGGATCATTGAGCGGCTCAGCGACCGGATGGATCGGGACATGTTGTGCCGTGTGGCCGGACTCGACCCGTCGCCATCGGCCGGCCCGCCGCCCGCCATGATCCACGCCGCCAATTATTACAGCTTGCTGGAAACCATCGCCGAGACCGAGACACCGGATATCCGCTTCCTGCTCGGCGTCAGCATGTCGGCCACCTGCTCCGATTTCGGCGCTGTGGGCCTGGCCTGGAAATCGGCACCGACGCTGCGCCAGTCCTTCCTGCGGATGGACCGCCATGCGCGCGCCTACAATACGGCCTCGACGTTCAAACTGTATGACAAGGGCGACACATTCTGGTGGACGCACCGGCGGCCGGACACGCCGCGCCTCGGCCTGGACCTGTCGAGCGAGGGCGCGCTGGCCACCTATGTCACGCTGTGCCGGGAGGCGACCGGCCCGAATTCGAAACCGGGCGCGGTACAGTTCTGCCACCCGGAACCGGCCGGCTCGCGGGAGCTACTGGAGGCACACTTTCGCTGTCCGATCACTTTCGGGGCGGACATTGACGCACTGATCATCCCGGCCGAGCGGCTCGACAAGCCGAACCTGGTCGGCGACGAAAGCATCTGGAAATTCCTGAGCGCCCAGGCCGAGGGAATGCTGCCGGCCGAGTCCGGGGATCGCCAGCTGGACCGGCAGGTCGTGCTGCAGATTGCCGATGTGCTGACCGATGGCATTCCGTCGCTGGCGCAAGTTGCCTCGGATCTCGGCATGAGTGCCCGGACGCTGCAGCGCCGGCTGTCGGACCAGGGGCTGACCTTCCAGGCCCTGGTGGACCAGGCGCGGCGCGAGACGGCCGAGCGCTTTCTCGCCGACACGCGCTATTCCATTGCGGAAGTGGCTTTCCTGACAGGGTTTTCCGAACAGAGCGCCTTCACCCGCGCCTTCAAGCGCTGGGCGGGCCAGACCCCCGGGACCTATCGCGACCTGACCGCCGCCCCCTGACCCCACAAAAAAGGCCGCCCCACAGGACGGCCAACCGAAACATCTGGTGCCAGAAGAGGCATCAAAGGCCATACATAATACGCTGTATTTGTTAAATAATAAAAATATACGCTTGTTTGATACCCCCAAATATACCCCCAAACGAAATTCCTTACCCCTTAAACCGCGCCTATTCCCTCTTCGAACTGGTGGACAAAGGCGACGGCTTTCTCTGCGACACGCCTCACCTTTCGGCGACGTTCGAGAATGCGCGGTTTCTCGATCATGGCGGCAACGACGTCTTCGGGAAGGGGTTCGCGGCCCGTGAACCTGTAGTCTTTGATTATTAGATCAATCGCGTCGCGCTCCAGGCCCTCTTCCTCGCAAAGTCCGCCAATGGCCTTTTCCTTTTCACTCGCCCAATAGGCTGCGAAAGCCTGTTCAACGGTATCTCCATTTCCGAGAGCTGGCATGTGGTCACGGATGAACTTTTCGATCAGCTCTCGTTTGCTCCGCAACTGCGGTTCATTTCCAAGCAAACTTAGGACGGCGTCGCGCTTCTTGTCGCTCTCGCTTTTGTTGCCCCTGGCGGCGTCCTTGTTGGCCTGGTTCAACAGGCTGAGAATATAGGCGACATTGATTTCATCGCGCTGTATCAGTTCCAGCTCAAAATCGATTTCGTCCACAATGGAAACTGTTTCGCCGTCTTCGCTACTTTTCACCCGGTCGTAAATGTCCAGATACTTGCTTTTGTAGTCTTCGAAGGCCTGCGGGTCTAAATCCAGATCGGCGGGGTCGTACTCGCTAAAGCCTGTCAGTACGTTGCGAAGGCGCATCACAGCACGAAACGCTTTCACAAACAGCAACTGATCCTCTTCACTAATCAGGCCGTCCACGCTTTCCACACTCGGCACAATTGCCAGCAAGGCCGCCACAGCTGCGTTGAACTGATCGCGGTAATGTTCATACGGCTCCAGCAGGATGGTCTCGACGGGGTTCTCGTCGGAGAACATGCGGATCGCGGTATCGGTGGCCTCCTTCAAATTGCGGAAGCAAACCACATTGCCTTGCGATTTGAGTTGCCCAAGCGTTCTGTTGGTTCGTGAGAACGCCTGTATCAGCCCGTGATACTTAAGGTTCTTGTCGACATAGATCGTGTTCAGGCGCTTCACATCAAAGCCCGTCAGGAACATGTTGACCACTAACAGGATGTCGATCCGGTCCTTGGCATTATCCGCCTTATCGCGGCCCTTCATGCGCTTCGATAGATTGCGGAAGTAGGTGTAGAAGGCTTGACCATTAGCAACACTTTGGTTCTCGCCGAACATCTCATTGTAGTCGGCGACACAGGCCGCAAGCCGGTCGCGCGTGTGCTCATTGCCCGTGCCTGAATCGGCGACAAAATCGACTTCTTCAATTTGTCCGTCAGCGTCCTTGTCAGGTTCATTGGCCTGGAACGTGAAGACGGTGGCAACCCGCAGATCGTGATCACCTGCCTCGCGCCGTCGCTTGAACGCATCGTAATAGGTCAGCAGGCCGTCCACGCTGCCGACGCACATGATCGAACTGAAATGCTTCTTGTGCGTCTTGCGGTCGTGGTTGGTGATGATCCAGTCGACAACCTGTTCAACGCGCTCAGGGTGTTCGAAAAATTCCCGCGTGTTGATACCGGCAACGTCTTCATCAATCAGCGAGCCATCCTTGCGGCGAAGTTTGCCCCAATACTCGACGGCGAAGCGCAACACGTTCTGGTCTGCAATCGCGTTCGTGATGACGTATTTGTGCAGGCATTCTGTGAACAGATCTTTGGTCGTACGCTTACCATGTTCGTTCTTGGCGGCATTCTCCGCGAAGATCGGCGTGCCCGTGAAGCCGAACATTTGCGCCGCTTCAAAGAACTCAGTGATCGCCTTGTGTGTCTTGCCAAACTGGCTGCGGTGGCATTCATCGAAAATGAAAACGATCCGCTTCCGGCGCAAATCATCCAGCTTACCTGCATGGTGTTCGCGCGTGATGGCCGTGTTCAGCTTCTGGATCGTGGTCACGATCAGGGGCGTGTCGCCTGACAATTGCCTCACCAGCGCAGCCGTGTTGTCCGTGCCGTCAACGCTCCCCTCTGAGAAGGCGTTGAACTCCCGTGTCGTCTGATCATCCAGATCGGTGCGGTCAACAACGAACACCACCTTATCCACCTTGGGCAGGTTCATCAGAACTTGCGCTGCCTTGAAGCTGGTTAGCGTTTTGCCCGAACCGGTTGTGTGCCAGATATAGCCATGCTTTCGGCCCGCCTTCACACGGTCAACAATCGCTTCGACGGCGTAGAACTGGTACGGGCGCAGCACCATCAAAAGCTTATCGCTCTCGTGCAGCACGATGTATTTCGCGATCATCTTGGAGATGTGGCACTTTTCCAGAAACGCGTCGGCGAACGGCTCCAGCCTTGTGACCAGATTGTTCGCCGCGTCGCTCCAATAGAAGGTTTGTTTGAAATTCTGGCGGCGATTGTTCGCGTAGTACTTCGTATTCACGCCGTTCGAGATGACGAAGATCTGCACATATTGGAAGAGGGCGTTGTCCGCGCCGTAAGAGTGCCGGTGATAGCGGTTCACCTGATTGAACGCTTCAGCAATTTCCAGCCCACGCCGCTTCAGTTCGATTTGCACCAGAGGTAGGCCATTGATCAGCAGCGTGACGTCGTAGCGGGTTTTGTAAGCACCCTGCACGCTCACCTGATGCGTGACCTGATATTCATTCTGACACCAGTGTTCGGTGTTCATGAAACGGAGGTAGGCCGTACTGCCATCGTCACGGTTCAGCTGCATCCGGTCGCGCAAGGTCTTGGCTTTCTCGAACACACTGCCCTTGGCGAGGTGGTTCAGAACCTTTTCAAACTCGCCAGCGCTCAGCGTCGTTCCGCCCAGCACATCCGCATTGTGCTTTTCCAGCTGGCGCTTCAGATTGGCCTCCAGCTCGCCCGTATTGCGGATGGTGACGCGCTCATAGCCCAGCCCGCCCAACCGCTCGATCAGGGCTTCTTCCAGCTGCGCTTCGGATTGGTAGTCGGTCATTCGATAACCTCATAGGGCCAGCCATGAAAAGTCGATAGAAAGGGCTTTCCACCCTCTTTGTCGGTCAGCTTTGCCCAGATCAGAAATTTAGTGCCGATTGGGTGTGCGTCTCGCATGTCGCGTCGGCACCGTACATCCATCTTTGTATCATAGCCTTGGCCCGCGACAGGACGAACGTGAACCCTAGTAGATTTTCCAGATTTGACTGCGTAGTAGCTTTCTACGATGACCTGATGGTGGGCTTCCCATGGCATTGCCATCGTGTTCTCCTCACACAAACATCTGTTGCAGCAGGCCTTTTTTGAAGGCGGCTAGCTGTTCGATTTGATCGCTCACAGCGGCGATCTTGGCATCCAGAGCGGTGATCGCGTTAGCAATTTTCTGCTGTTCTTCAGTATGCGGGAGCGAAATTTTCGTTTTCGCCAATTCTGTTTGGTTTATACTCGCCTGACTCACCGCTTGATTGCAAACTCTCTCGAAATGCCGTTTCAAAGGCAAAGATGATAGCAGGAAGTACAAATACTCCGAGACGCAAAGATGTTTATCGGTCCTTATTCGAAGTAAATTCATTCCATGGAACAACGGCCTACTTCCGTCGTATATTGCAATTTTTCCGATATGTTTGACGCTGTTGATATTGCTGAACAGCAAATCGCCTTTTTCGAGCAAGTACCGGTCCATTCTTTCAAGCTTTGATACGTACCCAACCTTTTCGTAGTTCACCGTACCATCCGAGATAGTTTCGATACGAGTGACTGGAAGGCCGCTATCGTCGTTGATTTGGTTTGCAGTTGTTCCACTCTGTATCGCACTTACAACATCTCCCAGCCGCTTTTCTTCCCAATCGGGAAAGTGGGAGCCGTCGTCGCGGGTGAAGCGGAGGGTTTGGGAGAACAGGGCTTGCATCAGGCCGCGCTTGAACCGTGTCAGCGCCGCCTCTTTTTCCCGCAGCCCCGCCAGCTTCCCATCCACCGCCCCCAGAAAATCTGCAATTTTCCTTTGTTCGGACAAGGAAGGTATACTGATGTGAAGCGGTTTGAGGTCGCTGGTCAGGATATGACTGATCGTGTTGCCAGTACGAATTTTGTAAATGTGACGCAAACCAGCGGGTGAATAAAAATAATACTGGAAAAATTCGGATGCAACGCTTTCATCAGGACTAAGGACAACGAGTGCGTGACAGTTCGCCCCCTCTAACTCCCAGGGTATGACAGCACACTCGCCGACATGCCCGGATTGAACCATCACTAGATCACCGGATCGCAATTGAGACTTCTTTTGTTTGCGATGAAATTCTTCCGAAATCTCAATAAGTCCGGTTAGATCGAGTGATCCAGCTTTAACGTTTTTACCTTGGAGGTACGGCACTCCGTTAGTTTCGTAGAATGGCGTGGCAGTCCCGACAAAGCCATTTCTAATATGAGGAAACAACTCTCCCAGCTGCTTCTCTTGCCAAGCCTCAACAAAATTCCGAAATCGCAAGGTGGGCAAATCTTTGCTCAGAACCAAATTCATACGGGGGCCTCAATTCCCAGTTCCTCACAGAACCCTGTAATCGCCGCATCCAGGTCACCCATCTTCGCGTCAATAGCACGCAACTCTGCCGTCACCTCTGCCAGGTCAATGGGTTCTTCTTCCTCGAACGTATCAACGTAGCGCGGAATATTCAGGTTAAAATCATTCTCAGCAATTTCGGCGAGGCTGGCGCGGTGGCTGAACTTGTTGGTTTCGCCGCGTTCGCGATAGGCCGTCACGATCCGGTCAATGTCTTCACCACGCAGCATGTTCTGCGTCTTCACCTTGTCGAAGTGTGCGCTGGCGTCGATGAACAGCACATCATTCGGCTCTTCCCGGCATTTCTTGAACACCAGGATGCAGGTCGGGATGCTGGTACCGTAGAATATGTTCGCAGGCAAACCGATCACCGCATCCAGCCAGTTCTGGTCTTCAACCAAATAGCGCCGGATCGCGCCTTCCGCCCCGCCGCGAAACAGCACGCCATGCGGCAGGATCACCGCCATCGTGCCGTTTTCGTCCAGATGCGCCAGCATGTGCTGAACAAAGGCAAAGTCTGCCTTCGAACTTGGCGCCAGGCGTCCGTATTGGGCAAAGCGATCATCCGTTTCGAACAGATTGCTGGCGCTCCACTTGGCGCTGAAGGGCGGATTGGCAACGATGGCCTCAAACGTAATGCCAGTGTGCTGCGGGCGCTCCAGCGTATCTTCCTGTTGCAGGTCAAAGCGGCTGTAGTGCACATCGTGCAGCAACATGTTCATTCGGGCGAGGTTGAACGTGGTGCGGTTCATCTCCTGGCCGTAGAAATTCGCCACATCCTTCACTTCCCGCGCTACCCGCAGCAGAAGGGAGCCTGACCCACACGTCGGGTCATAGACAGATTTCAGTCGTTCCTTGCCCGTGGTGACAATCCGGGCCAGCACGGTGGAGACTTCTTTCGGCGTATAGAACTCGCCCGCCTTTTTGCCCGCGCCGCTGGCGAACTGGCCGATCATGTATTCATAGGCGTCGCCCAGCACATCGCTTTCAGAATTGGCCAGCTCAAAGTCGATCTTCTCAAGATGTACCAGCACTTTCGCTATCAGTTTGTTCTTGTCGGCTTCAGAGCGGCCCAGTTTGGAATTGCCCAGATCCATGTCTTCGAACAGGCTGATGAAGTCTTCTTCGCTGTCAGTGCCCCGCGTCGATTGCTCAATATTGTTGAGCACGGCCACAAGGTCACCCAGAATGAACTCGCCATTCGCACCGCGCGCCGCGATCACACTGAACAATTCGGACGGCTTCAGGAAGTAGCCGAGTTGGCGCACCGTATCGGCGCGGATCTCGTCCAGGATGGCGCGTCCTTCATCGGTCGCTTCATCGATCTGAAGGTAGCCGATTTTATCCTGCTTCAGCAGGCCGTCGGCATAGAGCCGCATTTTTTCTGACAGGTATTTGAAGAAGATGAAGCCAAGGATGTAATCGCGGAACTCGTCCGCCGCCATTTTGCCCCGCAACTCGTTGGCGATGTTCCAAAGCTGTTGTTCAAGTTTCTTCTTTTGCTCTTCGGTCATGCGGCCTTCCCTGTGATTCGCCTAGAGATAGCGAAAGCCGCTCCGGCAGGCTATCCCGAACAAGGCTATCGCCGCGTTTGCCGCTTAAGCCAATCCAGCACTTCAGGCGGCACATCCGCCGCGTCCTGTTCTTCTGCACCTGCCAACCGCTCCATGATCTCCGATGTTCGCCAGTCTGTGACCTTTCCATAGCTGTTCAGGCTGGTGGCGAGGTCTTCATGGCCCAGATTTTGGCTCCAGGCTTTGAGGGCTTCCGGGTCCAGTTTTTTGCGAAAGGCGAGCTGCATTAGCGCTTTTCGGACACTGTGCGGATTGGCATAGGGCAAGCCTGCCGCCTCGAAGCGCTCGCGGAAGATGCGGCGGATTCCGGCCGCGTCGCTCCAATAGTCACGGGTCAGGCCGATGGGCGCGAATACCCCCTCTTCATTCAGCCCGGTCTTGGTTTTCGGAAAGAGAGGGTCCGTGTCCGCAAATAACAACTCAGCGCGAAGGAAATGCACCCACTCAACAACAATCTCTTCCGCATCGCCGCCGACCGGGAAGAAATAGGTGGTCATTGTTTTGGCATTCTTGGTCTTCACTTGGCGCGCATCCTGGAACACCTCGCGGCGCTCGGGGCTCACCTTGCCCAGAGGCAGAGATGCAATCGCCGCGTCGCGCATGCCAGTCAAAAAAGTGAAGGCGATCACGGCGCGGTCACGTTTCTGGATCGCGGTTTCATGCGGCGCGGCGGCGATGACATGATGAATCTGCTCCACGCTCGGCACATTCTGTTTGCGTTTGGCGGTAGCGACCCTTCGGTCATTGGCGGTCACGTTGAAATACTCGCAATCTGAATGAGTGATGCGGCTTTTGTAGCCCTGCTGATCTGCCAGCCATTTGAAGAATGACTTCACCGCCATGAGCCGCGAACGAATTGTGGACTTGGCGAGCGGCTGGCCGGTACGCGCATTGACCGCCGCCTTCAGGTCTCGCTGGAACTTCTGTGGCTGTTCAATGTGAAACGCGGCGAAGTCCTTGCCATTCGTCGATTTCTCGAACGCGGAAATAACGGCGGCGACCTGATCGGCTGTAGCGGGCGTCACGCCCTTGGCAGTCTCCAGCCATTGCAGGTATTTGCGCTTTATACGGGCATTCTTCGCTTGTGCCTTTTTCATCTTTCAAACCTTCGTCTTGCAGTGATCATTCACGCAGGGCTGATTGGTCTCACCTAGGTGTTTGAAGCGATGCGTGCCTGACAGGCTGACAAGGGCAGATAGACGCGAAACCTGTTGCCAGCTGACGCGCTTGTGCATCACTGTCGTGCACGTCTCGCACAACATACGCACCATCGCCGTTTTACCACTTGCCCCGATCAATTCAGCTTCGGAAAGCGCGGCACGCTTCGGCGCGCGACATTTCATACAGTAGCACTGATCCAGATGGAGCTTGTGCTTCCGGGAGCGCCGCTTTCGAAGGAAAGCGGATAGCTCGTCACCCAGAATCAACATGGGTTTGCAATTATCGATCACTGGTAAGTCGCCCGACGCGATCCAGCGCCGCACAGTTACCTTCGCCACTCCCAACGCGCGCGCCGCCTCGTCTACTGAATAACTGCGATGAATACGGATTGCGCGCCAGTTCGGTCTACGCGCCATTTTCGATCAGCTCGCGTATGTCTTCCACACGCCAGACTGTGACACGAGCGCCCAGTTTGAGCGGCTTGGGAAAGCGCCCGTCTTTGACGCCTGCCCACCAGGTCGATTTGCTGACAGGAATTGGGCCGGCTGGGGCCAAGATTTGGTTGATACGCATGAACCCGGTGTCGGGTAGTGCAGTCTGGTTTGACATAGTTCGTCTCCGTCGTTTTGGAGACGAAAGCATCCGATTGAAGCCAGTACGAAAATAGGTGGGGAAGTTCTAAAAAGGTTTCCGTAGATTTCGGCGAAACCTCATGGCGTTAGTGCAAAAACCTCATAGAGGTTTCTATGACAACAACGACAACACCTTGTTAAAACGGAATTTCATCATCAAGGTCTTGATCGAAATTATCCGCCGCATCTGCCTTGGGCGCGCCCCCCTTGGTTGCCCAATTGGCGATTGTCGCCAGAGATTCGATTACAGATTCTTTTGGTTTCCCATCATCATCAGTCAAACCATACTCAGCAGCATGCAACCTCAACCACTTTGCAAGTCGCTGTTTAGCGGTTCCAGTCACCGATGCTTCCTCATCAAAGGATTCCCACGCTTCGACAGCAGCAGCTAGCTTAGGTGCATAGCGCGGATGATTCTCGTCCTTCAGGCCATGATGCTGTGGGTCGTCGGAAAAAAAGTAGCCGCTGGTAAACCCGCGAAACTTTAGCCAGCTTATTAGGCTCTCAACTTCCACAAACGAAGTTTCCAAATCGTACCGGGTTTCATCCATAGTTACATTGCCATGAAAATCCGTGTGCTCGGGGTGATTGAGCCATCCCTTGAGTGTCTCGTTCTTCAGTCCAGCCAAAATTCCGGCCCGCACAGCCCGATAACCGACCGGCATATCCGCTTCGTCACGACGATCGACATAATCAGCGACACCTTGAGGCTCGATACCTAGAACCAAGAGAACGGCTTCAACTACGCTTAATGTATCAGCCAGCCGCCACCACGGCGAAATGTTGTTTTCCAAATGTAAAATCCACTCGTCCGAAATGCTGGCGATCTATTTCATACGAGATTGGAAACGATTCCCCCTTGAGTGGCAATCGAAGGCTTATGAGGTCCATCTTCAGCACTCGCCGAAACCTCAGTGTCACCCATTCAGAATCTTTTGTATTTGACCTGCCCACCAATTCGCCATCCTCACACGCTCCTCCCAATAGAGCGCGCGGTGATAGGCCCGTCTCACCTGATCGGCTCCGACATGGGCAAGCTCGGCTTCGATGGCGTCCTTGTCCCATAGTCCGCATTCATTCAGCAGAGTGGAGGCGCTGGCTCGGAAGCCGTGAGACGTATGTTGATCCTTCTCGAAACCCATTCTCCGCAAAGCCTGATTGAGGGTGTTTTCACTGATTGGCTTGTCGCGGGCGATGGAAGACGGAAAGACACGATAGTTGCTTCCGGTTTCGCGCCGAAGATCCTGCAATATCTGGATAGCTATCGGCGCGAGGGGTTTGACGTGTTCACGGCGCATCTTCGTGCGGCTGGCTGGAATGGTCCAAATTGCCGCTTCTAGATCGAACTCTTCCCAAAGCGCCAGACGCAATTCACCGGGCCGAGTATACAGCAAGGCCATCAGCTTCAGCGCCGCGCGCGTAGAGGGTGCCCCGCCTTCATATTCCCAGACCGCCTGCACCACTTCTGCAAACTCGTCTCGGGTTGTCGCCGCCGCCATGTGTGTGACCTTCGGCGCGATCAGCGCGCCACGGAGCGCATAGGTCGGATCATTGTCTGCGCGAGCGGTGGAAACCGCGTATCGGCAAACCTGGCCAATGGTGGAGCGCAACCTTTTAGCGCTCTCGTAATTGCCCAGCGCCTCCACCTTGCGAAGCGTCGCAAGCACGGTCGCAGGCGTTAGCTGTGTGACTGGAAGGTCGCCAAAATCAGCAATCGCCTTGTCCAAGAGCCACTGCTTCTTCTTGAGGGTGGTATCGGCCTTCCCTTCCTTTCGCAGCTTTTCCATCAATTCGGCGGCAATGTTTGCGAAAGTGTGTTCGTTCAACGCAGCGGCTTCTTCCTTCTTGGCCTTGGCGGTCTCGGCTGGGTCCAGCCCGTCAGCCAGCAACGTCTTTGCATCGTTTCGCCGTTCTCGGGCTCGCGCCAAACTCGTATCTGGATAGACCCCGAACGCCAGCACCTTTTCCTTGCCATCGTACCGATATTTGAGCCGCCAAAGCCTGGATCCATTCGGAGTCACAAGCACATACAGGCCACCGCTATCCGATACCTTGTATTGCTTGGCTTTCGGTTTGAGTTGGCGAATCTGTGTATCTGTCAGGGGCATGGCAATTTTGGGGGTATCGATAACGCAGGATTGAGGCTGAAAATGCCACTATACCCCCTATTCTACCCCCAACAAAGCCGGATGCGAGCGCATACCCCCGCACGGCATTGGACAAAGAAATCGCCTGTTTGTCGAAAATATCTATATTTTTCAGGGGTTTTTGGAGTTTCTCAGACTGTTTCGGAGAAGCCAATGGTGCCCAGAAGAGGACTCGAACCTCCACTCCCTTGCGAGAACTACGACCTGAACGTAGCGCGTCTACCAATTCCGCCATCTGGGCACGGGGTAGGAAGGCGCCGATGTATAGGCTGATCCGCGAGCCGTCAACGGTAAAACTGTCGTATTTGAACGCGCAACTGCGCCTTGGCGCGCCCGGTCAACGGGATAGGAAAATCCAGGAAAAGCGGCGCTAGGCGCAGCCCTTTTGCCAGCGCCCCGACAGCGTGGCCTGACGCGCTAAATCGCTTGCCTGAAAATGCGCTAGTGCGCTGTATACTATGGGAACATTGTCTGGAGCGGGTAGACGGAATCGAACCGACATACACAGCTTGGAAGGCTGGTGCATTACCATTATGCTATACCCGCCCAGTCAGGGCCTCGCGAAGACACCTTACACCATCTGGTGCGGGTGGTGGAGGGGACAGGATTCGAACCTGTGTACGCTATGCGGGCAGATTTACAGTCTGCTGCCTTTAACCACTCGGCCACCCCTCCACGGGACCCGCGACCACA
Source organism: Hyphomonas sp. UBA4505 (assembly GCF_002388685.1). Lineage (NCBI taxonomy): Bacteria > Pseudomonadati > Pseudomonadota > Alphaproteobacteria > Hyphomonadales > Hyphomonadaceae > Hyphomonas > Hyphomonas sp. UBA4505. Next base: position 108,930 of record NZ_DGMZ01000012.1, read on the forward strand.
CGCCGTTTGACGCCGTCGCAGCAGCGCTTCACATAGGCGCCGAAGCACCGCCGATCCACACCGGAAGCGGCCTTATAAGGAAACCCGAAATGGCGCGCAACCATTCTAAACCGCGAAAAGCACACGCTGGCGCAGATAATCCACGCCGCGGCACTGCCCGACCGCCGCGTCGCGCCGGCGCCGGGCGCGATGGCAGCGGCGCAGATGGCGGTCCGCTCTGGATCTGGGGCACGCATGCGGTGGTCGCTGCCCTGGCCAATCCCGCGCGCAAATGTCACGAATTGCTGGCCACCGAAAACGCCGCCCAGCGCCTGCCTGCCACCGGGCCCATTGCGCCAGTTCTGGTGACGGCGCGCGACATTGATGCCCGCCTGCCCGAGGGCGCGGTCCATCAGGGCATCGCCGTGAAAGTCGATCCGCTGGAAGCGGGCGCCCTTGAAGACCTGATCGATGCCGGGATCAGCCATATTGCCGTGCTGGATCAGGTATCCGACCCTCACAATCTGGGCGCAGTCTATCGCTCGGCGGCCGCCTTTGGCTTTGGCGGGCTGGTCTTGCAAACGCGCAATGCACCGAATGTGACCGGTGTCGCGGCAAAGGCCGCTGTGGGGGCGATCGAAACCGTTCGCGAGGCGCGCGTTGTGAACATTGCCCGCGCACTGGAGCAGCTGGGAGAGGCCGGATACCATACGGTGGGCCTTGCTGGCGAAGGCAAACGCCTGATCGCGGATGCGGTCGAAGGGGCACAGAAACTCGCCATCGTGCTGGGTGCCGAAGGCCCGGGCATTCGACCCGCCGTGGCCAAGGCCTGCGCCGAACTCGCACGCATCCCGATAGCCCCTGAAATGGAGAGCCTGAACGTCTCCAACGCAGCCGCGGTCGCCTTTTATGAAAGCAGCCGTAAACGTTTCCCCCTGTCATAAAGCTCTGCTAGGGATTAACCACGCTGTGGGGAAAACTGACGGAGCGCGAACCGCCATGCTGAGACTGCTGTCCATTATCCTTCTGCTCTGCGGCCTCGTGGCTGCGGGCTATGCCGGGTCTGTCCTGATGGACACCTATGCGCCACGCGACGAGATGGTCGAAGCCGCCACACCTCAGGAGATGGCGACCGAGGAAGCTTTTGAAGAGGCATATGCAGAGACGGCCATGCCGCCCGCCCTGGAAGAGGAAATGGCTGAGTTGGAGCCCCTGCAGAGCGAAGAGATGATGATGGAGGCGCCGGACAGCGCGCCCGCAGCCGGCCCGGCCCGCAGCCTCGGCTCTAGCCTGCCGGGCGATGTGTTCCCGGAATCTGCCGGCTCCTCGCCGGGCTTTGACGCGCCCCCCATGACCAGCCGGTCGGCGAATGTGATGCCTCAAGCCAATGAATCCTTTGTCGAGACGCTTAAAAGCGTGCCGGTAGCGCACGAGACACCAAGTTCCGCCGAATACAAGCGCGCTTTCGATGTGACGCTGGCCATCGACTCCACCGGCGACGGCACAGCGGCAGACGCCCTGCCCGGCCGCGGTAATGTGATTGAAGGCGAAGCGCTGGTGTCCGATCGTGTTGAAGCGCGTCTCAGTGGCGCGAATTTCGAGATCGTGTCCATGTCGCCGGAAGTTCAGGCATTGTCCCCGCTGACCGAGAATGTCTGGCGCTGGTCGGTGCTGCCATTGACGGCCGGCAGCCATGATCTCGTCTTTGAGATCTATGCGATTGATGAGGACGCGGTCGTGCCGCTGCGCACTTTCCGGGACACGGTGACCGTACAGGTCTCGGGGATCAATCGCGCCATCGCCTTTGCTGACCAGGCTAATCCCCTGTTTGTGTTGCTTGGCGGGCTTGGCTCGGCGATTGCGGGACTGATCGGCGTCGTCCGCTTTTTCGGGCGCAGATAGGCCTCCGGCGAGGCGATCCGCAGATTTATTTCAAGTCGCGGTCAGCAGGGCTTTGACTTTACGTCAATTTCCGTCTTTTTGGCGGCATGACAACGACAACATCCCCTACGACCCTCGAGACCGCCCAATCCTTCCTGCGTGCACAGGCCGCCCGGATTGAGATCGATCCGCTGACCAATTCGGTCTTCGCGCTGGCGCAGACCTTGTTCCGCGACCTTGAAACCGGAAAGGCCAAGTTGGCCGATCTGTCGAAGCTGGCCGATGAGGTGCATCTGGACCTGATTGAGGAGCGCGCTGACCGTTTTCGCAACCAACATGCTGGCGGCAAGGCGAAGAATGCCTGGGCGAGCCTCACCGAAGAATTGGAAACACTGGCCGCTCAAGGATTTGACGCCTTCAAGGCACGCGTCGAACAGGCAACCGGCGGCATCGTGTTTACCGGTCACCCGACCTTTGCCCTGTCGAAGGATCTGCGCACGGCGCTGGCCGACCATGTGGTGAGCGCGACAAAGACCAGCCGCAACATGCTGATGCGCCAGATCCGTGCCGACTCCCGTGCGTGGAACCAGCAGATCAGCCTTCAGGGCGAACATGATGAGGTGCAGGGCGCGATTGCTCACGCGGCAAATGCACAACTGGCCTACGCAACCGTGCTGATTTCGGTTGCCCGCAAGGCCTTCCCGAATGAGTGGCGGTCGCTGAAAATCTTCGTACCGACGCTCGCCTGTTGGGTCGGATATGACCTTGATGGCCGCGCCGATATCCACTGGTCCCAATCGCTTACCTTCCGCCTGACGGAAAAGGCGGTCCAGCTTGATCGCTATGCAGCGCAGCTGGAATCGATCAGCGGCAGCCAGAAGATCGGCCCCATTGCCAAGCTGACCCAGCGCCTGAAGACCGCATCGGAAGACACCGCACGCCATGCGGCCTTATTCGCGGCGGATCTGACCGATCCGGACAATCTGGTGCCGGCGGCAAATGCGCTGACCGAGCATTCCAAGCGAAACGTGCTGGACGCGTCTGAAATCCTCGACGTGCTGGACAGCGTCATTCCCGAAGCCGAAGACAGCCTTGCTGCAGACCTGATGGCGGTCAGGGCGCAGGTCGAAGCGCTGCAATTGGGCACGGCGCGCATTCACTTGCGGGTGAACGCAGCGCAGGTGCGCACGGTGATCAACCGCGATCTGGGCCTGCAGACTGAAGACCGGGAACTTGGTCGTCTTGCCCTGGCTGAACTGGCGCAAAAGGCCCGCAAGTCCAAACCGGTTCAGGTGAACTTTGCCGACCTGTTCCTGGAACAATCCACGGCGCGACGTCAGTTCATGATGTGCGCACAGATCCTGAAACATATCGATTCCGGCTCGGTCATCCGCTTCCTGATCGCCGAGAGTGAGAATCCGGCCACCGTGATGGGCGCGCTGTACCTTGCGCGGCAATATGGTGTCGATGACAAGCTCGATATCTCTCCGCTATTCGAAACGCCGGAAGCGCTGGAGACCGGCGGCCGCTTCATCGAGCGCTTGCTGGAAGAGCCGGAATTCCTCGCCTATGTGCAACAGCGCGGCTATCTTTCGATCCAGTTGGGTTTCTCCGATGCCGGACGGTTCATCGGACAAGTCGCCGCCGACATGGCCATCGAGCGCATCCACAACCTGATCGCCCGGGCGCTGGCCGCCAAGGGCGTAAATGTCGACCTCCTGATTTTCAACACGCATGGCGAAAGCATGGGCCGCGGCGCATGGCCGGGTACGTTCGAGCAGCGCTTTGATCATCTGCTGACACCATGGACCCGTGGCGGTGCCCGCGCACGGGGCCTGCAGCTCCGTCATGAGGTCAGTTTTCAGGGCGGTGATGGCTTCCTTCACTTCGCCAACCCGGCGCTGGCCGAACCGACGATGGCCGCCTGGTGCAGCCACACGCTGTCTGACCCGGCCGACCGCACCAAGGATCCATTCTATGCGCGCACGGACCTTGTCTGGGACTTCTACCGGTCGCTGCGAGCCTGGCAGGAACGCCTGTTCGACAATGCAGACTATGGTCGATTGCTGGGCGCCTTTTCCAGCGGCTTGACGGTAAAGGCGGGCTCGCGACCGAAACGCCGCGCCGCTGGACCAGTCGGCCCGCGCTCCCTGCGGGCGATCTCTCACAATGCGACGCTGCAACAGCTCAGCATGCCAGTGAATGTGGCCGCTGGCATCGGCTCATCCCTGCAGCGCGAAATGGAGCGGCTGGTAGACCTGATTGATGACAGCCCACGCATGAAGGGCCTGATCCTGCTGGCGACCCGCGCGCGGCTTTTGACCAGCCTGCCCGCGCTACGCGCCTATGCCCGCGTTTATGATCCGGGCGTCTGGGTGGCACACTCGAAACTGGCCGACCCTGACAAGGCGAATGCCTATCGCGGAGTTTATTACGCGCTGCGCAACAATGAGACGTCCGTTTCGATGAACCAGATCGCGAACTATTTGTCCGTGGACCTTGGAAAGTTTGACCGTCTTCTGGCCCAACTCAAGACCTCTCCCTCACTGGAAGAACGCCATGAGGGCAGATTGGACCTGCACGTCCTGCATGCCGTGCGCCAAGCGCTTATCATGAAAGCCTTCTCCATTGTCGGCGGCCTGCCCCGCCTGTCGGAGCGTCATGATGCCAGCAGCCGCGACCTGGTCGAAATGGTTGCGGAATTGCGGATCAAGGAAGCGGTGGAATTGCTGCGTGAGATCTTCCCGCACTCCCGCGATCAGGATACGCCGCTGAAAGCCCTGACCGAGGCCGGAAATGATACCAAGAGCCAAGCTGGCTACGGGTATGATCGCATTCACAAGGATATCATTGCGCCGCTGGATGACATCGACCGGATTCTGCACGGGATCAGCCTGTCGGTGACGCATGCCTATGGTGCGTTCGGCTAGGGGTACATTACCGCCTGCGATAGGACTGCACTTCCATGCAGACCAGGCATTTCTTGGCTGTGCTATGACGAATTCGCAAATAGAGCAGATTATGCTCGCGATCTATCTGTACACGGAATTGTGACAGAAAGTCCATACCAAGGATCATGACCGGTTCGTCAGCCATGCCCAGATGTTCGAACAGGGCGGGGTCTGATACGATCATGTTGAACCCCGTCATGTCGACGTCATCCAGTTCAAAACGGGAAACGTGGGCAACGTGCATATTGTAGTCGTCGCCGGTTATCCCAAGCAGGCGCTTGGTTTCATCCTCATTGACTTTGGTACCGGCATGGCTTGCAAATTTCGAATTCATGTAAGTAATGGTCGAACCTGTATCTATGAGGGCGAGCCCCCGCCGGCCATTGATCGTAACCTGCACGAAATAGAGCCCGTTGCGAACAACGAGGGGCCGTTTGCAGAGGACTTCTCGCATTCGCCCGGCCGGGCGCCGATCATAGGCCGTCACATGTCCCTGGTCGAAATCGAAATCCACGACATTGCCCGTCAGCGCACTGATGGGCAGTACATTGCGCACGCCGCTGACGGCGATCTTGCTATCAAGGGCTGCAGGCACCTGGCTCAGGGCAATCGAGCCTGTCCTTAGACTTGGCAAATCGATCAAGGGGAACGTTTCCTTGCCGCCAAGGCCAAGTATCTCGACAAATTGCTCCTGTCCCTCGATCACCCCGACATTGGCCGAGCGCGCTGTGGCCCCGCCAATCATCGGCAAAGTGGCGGCCGTATCGATAAGCGCCGTAGCGGTTGACCCGTTTTCAAATGAGATCTCGGCCATTAACCGGTCTTGGGAATCCATCTCGAACGGGATGATTTGCTGATCATTGGTATTCGACCAGGCTGGCGGGCCAAGAAACAACAAGAGGCCGAGCAACACGCTGAGCAAAACAGCGTGCTGAACGAGACGAGGCTCGTCGGTCCGGGTTGTTGGCAATCCTCCCATGGATGCATCCTTTTCCCGCATTATGCCACAAGCGGGCGTGCGGACAAAATGCAGGGAAGAATGGCCGTGGGCGCTACAGGTCTCGCCAGTCGGCTTGCAGGCCCAATTCGGAAAAGACCTCGTTCCAGTACTCCTTCAACGCGCCGCGTTGCATGTCGGTATAGCGTCCGCGCGGAATCAAGCGAATCTCCAGGTCTACGCCGGATAGGGACCGCCCATAGCGGCGCTCGACCGCCTCAGCCACATCACGCGCGCGCGGCATGTTGGCGGGAAGCGTGCCTCCGCCGCCATAGGCTGAGAACAGATCGGAATTCTGGAGCATATCGGACACGATGACGATCCGGCGGGCGGGCGCGTCGGGTGAGAAGTTTTCCGTCTGGCCGAGCCGTGCCATTGCTTCGAGGATCGGGCTGGAGGGGGCTTCCTTTGGTACGACGAGATCATCGATCACCGCATCCATCGGTGTTTCGAAAAGGGTCGCGTAGCGCTCCTCGATCATCCGGGGATTACGGAAGAGCGGGTTCACCTGCCCGCCCCGGCCCGGATTGCACAGCGAGAATTCGCCGCGCGGATCGAACTGGCCTTCGGCGTCAAGTTCGAACATGGACAGGCGCTCGCCCACCTCGAGCCGGTCGCGCGAGCGGCGGATCAGGTCGGCAATGAGATCGGCCTGGCTTTCGTCATACTCATCCGTCTTGTCGAGAATAATGGCGGTGTGCGGCGGCAACTCGTCGCTCAGCAGACAGAGCGTTTGCTCGTCATAGGGGACGGGCTTGAGGAACTGGAACGCCGCCACGCCGCCGGCGATCAGCAGGGCGATTATCGCGAAATTGATATAGGCCATCCGGCGCTGGCGTTGTCTGCGCCTGCGGCTCATGCGTCATTCTCCGCGCGCGGCATGATTTTTGGTTTCTTGCCGGAAATATGCTCGACAACCTCTTCCGGCACGTCGAATTCATCACGCATGATGTCAGGGTCTGTCTCAAGCAGGCGACGGAAGGGCGACACCCGCGCATCCATCGCTCTTCGGAGCCCCACCTTCTGCTTCGGGCTGAGCTTGCCAAAATCCTTCTCGGCATCCTCGAGCGCGTCTTCATAGCTGTCATAGTAGTCGTCCAGCGCATCCTGAAGGTCTCTGCGAGAGCGCTCGATGCCACGGGCAGCGTCGCTGAAACCGGGGAAGGATGCATCCGCCTTGCGCCCCTCAAAGGCAGCGATGGCCGATATGGCAAGGCCAAGGGCAAACAGGACCATCGCATCCAGGGAATGCAAAGCAAACGGCCGACACATGGCATTCGTCGCGGCGCTGCCAATGGACTCGCCCATGGGCGATTGCAGGATGGATTGGCAAATATCTGAATCGATCAAGAATCGGGGAATTGTGGACGTATGCTCATTGAATGCCTCGAGAGCGCCAGGCGTATCTCCCAGCGTCGCCTTGAGATCGAGCAGATTGCGATAATGCGCTGCCGACAAATTCACCAACAGGACAATGATGATCCCCATGATCACGGCAACGATGCCAAATGCCTTGGTCACATTCCGACTGTCAAAGCCTAGCAAGGACTTGTTTGGATCCAGTCCGATCGAGGCATGGCGCAGGCCCCAGAAACCGATGATGAAATAGCTGGTGGCGACATTGGCGAGCGAGACCGCCGCAGCCTGGAAGATGCCACCGGAGATACCGAACTCGCTCTGCTGCGCAAAGAAGTACGCATTGGCCGCGCTTTCAAACAGGATGAGCAATGCGATAACCGACAAGTTCAAAATGCGGACCTGCGGATGGTCGGAGACATAATGAATGCCCCGCCCTGTCGATTTGCCGAATTTCATTTTGGATTCGGGCGTCGTGCCATTGCGACCGCCGCCAAGCTGGCGAAACCGATAGAAGCTGATTGCGGCGCGCGCGGCATAGTCGGCCTGCAATACCACTTCGTCGTATTCGGGTGACGGGCGGTTCGCGAAATAGGCGATGTCATCCTGTGACAGGTCGTTCGCGTCGTCGGCCATGCAGATCTCCCCGTTTGTTCCCGATTACCCGATAGTTAATGAAATACAAACTGGACCGTTCCGAACAGCCCCAAAAACAGTTGACCTGCATAACCCGACGTCACGGCTGGATTTACGCTTACGTGCGCGTAAACTTGGGAAAATAATAAACCCAAGGGAGAGACCAGATGGCTGAGGCCTATATTATTGACGCCGTGCGCACGCCGCGAGGCATTGGCAAGGTTGGAAAAGGGTCGCTCGCGCACCTGCATCCGCAGCATCTGGGCGCAACCGTGCTGAGCGCGATCCGCGACCGCAACAATCTTGATACGGCCACCGTAGATGATGTCATCTGGGGCACATCCAGCCAGCGCGGCGCGCAAGGCGCCGATATGGGTCGTATGGCGGCCCTCGATGCCGGCTTCGACGTGAAAGCCTCCGGCGTAACGCTGGACCGCTTCTGCGGCTCTGGCATTACCACCGTTTCCCTCGCTGCTGCGCAGATCATGTCCGGTATGGAAGACTGCGTTATCGCGGGCGGCTGTGAGATGATGAGCTACACCGCATCGACGGCAGATCCAAAAAATCCACCAATGATGGACGCCGGCAACCTTCACTTGCGCGAGATGCACCCGCAGTCACAGCAAGGCGTCTGCGCAGATGCGATCGCCACGTTGGAAGGCATCGACCGCGAAGCCGTTGACCAGCTGGCCGTGACCTCCCAGCAGCGCGCCAAACGCGCCATGGATGAAGGCCGTTTCGACAAGTCCCTGATCCCTGTCTACAATCGCGACGGCACACTGGCGCTCGACAAGGACGAGTTCCCGCGCCCCAGCACGACGATGGAAAGCCTCTCCGGCCTGAAAACCGTCTTCAACATGTTCATGGAAATCCCGGTCGATGACCAGGGAAACACCTATGGCGCGATGGTCACCAAGAAATACCCACAACTCGAAGGCAAGATGAACCATGTCCATCATGCCGGTAACTCTTCCGGTGTTGTGGACGGCGCAGCCGCAATCCTCGTCACTTCGAAAGAATATGCCGACAAGAACGGCCTGAAGCCACGTGCCCGCATCGTAGCCACGGCAAACATGGGCGACGATCCAACCCTGATGCTGAACGCGCCGGTTCCGGCAGCCAAGAAAGTGCTGGAAAAAGCCGGCCTGACCACAGACGATATCGACGTTTACGAAATCAACGAAGCCTTCTCGGTCGTGGCCGAAAAGTTCATCCGCGATCTCAAGCTGGACCGGGAAAAAGTGAACATCAATGGCGGCGCTATGGCGCTCGGCCACCCGATTGGTGCCACTGGCTCCATCCTGATCGGCACCGCGCTGGACGAGCTCGAACGTTCTGGCGGTCGCTATGGCCTGGTCACCATGTGCGCGGCTGGCGGCATGGCTCCGGCAATCATCATTGAACGGATTTAAACTTCCTCCCAGAAACTTACTCACAATCTGTTCAATCCTCTCCCGGTCCAGGCTTGCCTGGGCCGGGCTTTTTTTCGCGCTTCCACCGATATGCAATTGGTCGGGAACGCTCCCCTCCTCAAGGCGTTGCTTATGAAGAAGCAACCCCATCAGGAGACTCATGCCTTATACAATCCAAGCTGAAACCAATCACCTCACCACCATCGATGCGCAAGGCGAACTGAACCCCGACACCATGCCGGAAGCTGTTGATGAAATCATGGAGCAGACTGACGCGGAGGATCCCGGCAGCCTGCTGGTGCGATTGCAGCATATGGATCTGGGCACGCTCCACAATGTCGCCAGCGACTGGTCACGCAAGGCTGAGTTCTTTGCCCTACAGAAACGCTTTGGCAAGGTCGCTGTTCTCACCGACCAGGCATGGGTACGCCAGTCGGCGAAGATGCAGGCGGTGGCCCTGCCCGACACCGAGTTGAAAGTCTATGAGCTTGCCGATGAAGCCGACGCACGTGTCTGGCTGGAACAGGCAAAGGCCGAAACCGAAATGGCCTAGGTTCAAACCTGACCGGACTGGATCGTCTCGCCGTCTTCCTTTGTGAAGCTGGCAGGCGGGTTGTCCAACAGATCGAATACTTTCTCAGAGGGACGGCACAGCGCCGTCCCTTTTTTGGTAACAACAATTGGTCGGTTCACGAGAATGGGATGTTTCAGCATGGCTTCGAAAAGTATGGAATCATCCACCGTCGGATCCGTCAGACCAAGCTCCTCGGCCGGGCTCTTGGACGTGCGCAAAGCTTCACGCGGTGTCAGGCCCGCTGCGGCCAGCAAACCCGCCAGCAATTCCCGCGTCCAACCGCGCTGAAGGTATTGGACGACATCCGGCTCAACGCCGCTTTGGCGGATAATTTCAAGCACGTTGCGAGACGTGCCGCAGTCTGCATTGTGATAGATCGTAATGCTCATGATGAACTCGCTATTCGGGCGGTTGGTCGCTGCTTCTTTAGACTATGCTGACAAAGTGTGACAACATTTCAAAGAGAGCAGATCACGATCACAGGCCGTTTACCGTTCGGCCGGATGTGACCACTTGGCGGGATGTGGGATTCAGGTTTCTTCAGATGGCCCATCTGACGTCCCCGATCCCGGCGAGGCGGGCAAATCGGGTAAGCTCGGCGTTCAGTTTATCGTGGCGAGCCGGGGTCCATTTGACGTTCGGCTCGGGCCAAAAGCCGGTCACGCTCATCCACCCCTTCGCACGATCTGCCTTGATTTCGATACGCCCCGTGAAACGGTCCCCTTCGAGAAGCGGGTAGACATAGTACCCCCAGCGCCGCTTGGCGGCGGGAACAAACATTTCATTGCGATAATCAAATCCAAAGAGCCGTTCGAGGCGGTTTCGATCTCGCACCGCCGGATCAAATGGATTGAGGATACGCAGGCGGCTTGTCGGCGCCGGAGCCGTCGCCAAGCGGGTTTCGATGTCGGGAGTTGCATAGGCTAGAACCGTTCGCCGGTTCGAGCACTCGATCTCGACCGGAACCAGATGCTTGGCGCTCATCACCCATGACTTTGCCTCTGCCGAACTCATCGCTTCCCAGAAGCGCTGGATTTCGCCGGTTGTGCCAAAGCTGAGCCGATCGATCGCGTTCTGGCAGAGCCAGTCTATCTGCTCGTGATCCGGCGGCCCATCGCGAAGATGGGCAGGAAAAACACGATCTGGAAGATTGTAGTATTTGACGAAATTCTGTCGGTAACAGGTGGCGAGGTCTCCCGCATACCACATCTGGTCGAGTGCTCTCTTGTGCGGTGGCCGGGCCCACATTTCGCGACTGGTGGCCTTGGTGTCGAAGGCGTGCGTCGACAAAGCGCCTTCAGCTTCGATCCGGGCGCGGATCTGGGCAATCTGTTCTTGCGCAAGGCCGGACTGGAACCATTCATGCCGGGCCACTTTGGCACCGAGGCGACGAAATTGCCGCTGCCAGTATGGCAGATACGCCATGGGAATGAGCGAGGCATCATGGGTGAAATGTTCAAAGATCTGACGATCTCTACCCAAAAGCGGCCAAAGCATCTCTTCGCGATAGTTCTGGTTTCGGCTCCACAGAATGTGGTGATGGGCACGGGTCACATTGCGAATTGTATCAATCTGCACGAAGCCAAGGGCGTGGAGCATGCCCATCACATCGAGCTTTCCGGTCGGCGTTTCGGCGAGCCCATTGGTCCATAACCAAAGCCGGCGAGCCTCTCGGTTGGAAATGCGAAGCGGCGTCATGTTGCTCATGCGATGGAGCGATCAGTCTCGCGTGAATTCTTGCAGGCTGACGAGGTATGGCGTGAGGTCCAACCCCTGAGAGGCGATCCAGGCATCATCATAATAGGTGTCAAGATAGCGCTCGCCCCCATCGCAAATGAGGGTCGCGACGCTGCCCGCTTGTCCGGCGGCGCGCATTTCGCGCAACAAGGTTAGTGCTGCCCATACATTGGTGCCGGTCGATCCGCCACAGCGCCGGCCAAGAATATCCTGCAGCCAGTGGATCGTGGCGATGGATGCTGCATCCGGCACGCGCATCATCCGGTCTATCACGTCTGGCTGGAATGAAGCTTCCACGCGCGGGCGACCAATACCTTCAATACGAGACTTCGTCCCGATACGGATATCCGGGTCGCCCGTTTCATAATGATCATAAAAGACCGAGTTTTCCGGGTCCGCGACGCAGAGCGACGTCTTCGCGGCGATGTCACAGCGATAGCGGATAAACCGGCCGATCGTGGCCGATGTGCCGCCCGTACCAGCGCTCATCACCACCCAGTCCGGCAGGGCATGGGCCTCCATCGACAATTGCGAGAACAGGCTTTCGGCAATGTTGTTGTTGCCGCGCCAGTCAGTAACCCGCTCGGCATACGTGAACTGGTCCATATAGTGGCCGCCAAGTTCAGTCGTGATGCGCTGCGCCTCGGCATAGATGTCCGCAGGCGGCACGGCGCGGGTCTCGCCGCCATAGAAGGCGATCTGGTCGATCTTGCTGCGCGAGACGCCTTCTTGAACCACCGCGATGAAACGCAGGCCCAGCAAGCGCGCAAAATAGGCCTCCGAGACGGCGGTAGAGCCGGACGAGCTTTCCACGATAACCGTGTCTGGCCCGATCCATCCATTGCAGAGGGCGAACAGGTAGAGCGAGCGCGCAAGCCTGTGTTTCAGACTGCCGGTCGGATGCGTGGACTCATCCTTCAGATAGAGCGTCTGTTCCGGAAATCCGGGCAGATCCACCTTGATCAAATGAGTGTCAGCCGAGCGATTGAAATCCGCATTGATGCGCTGCACCGCCTCGCGTACCCAGCGCCGCCTGTCCCAATCAAGATGTGAAATATCCAAATCTGCCCCCTGCTCCAGCCGCCTTCGCCGTCACCATAGAGGCTTGTCCCATCAGGGCAATTGCAGCGCGCAGCCTTTGTCAGGCCAAGGGCTGCACGGCCTCCAGCACGGCGAGCAACAGGTCTTCCCCGGCAAGAGACTCTGCCTCGTCGCAAACCTGATGCGGGCGGCATTTATCGCGGGCCAGATCAAGCAGAACGGGATGGATATAGGACGATTTGGCGATTGCAGGTGTGTTGCCGAGTACGTTGGCCGCGGCCTGGGTGATCGCCTTGATGGTGATGTCCTCTGCCTTGGTCAGGGCATCGACCGCGGCAACGCTGCCCTTCCATGTCCTGAAATCCTTGGCGGTAAAGGACAGGCCCAGTGTTTCCTGGATGTACGCGTTTACATCTTGCGCCGCGGGCCGGACCTTGCGCGAGCGGAAGAGGAACGCGCCGCGCTCGGCCATCAGACCATCCAGGGTCTTCGCCAACAATTTATCTTTCACAATGACGCGGCGCGGCGTGCCGCCCTTGCCCTTGTAGGCGCAAACGATCTTGTGGCCATCGATCTGGACATGCGACTTGCGCAGGCTGACCGCGCCATAAGTCTTGCGGCCCGACCGGCCGATGCGCAGCGCGCCCCGGTCCAGCAGGCGTACAATGGCGGCGAGGCGCAACGCGCGCGGACAATCCGAGTAAGTGAGATCATGACGCACGCGGCGGCGCAGTTCAGGCAAGGCATGCCCAAAGGCGATCAGGTCGTCAAACTTGGCCGAGTTGCGCGCGGCCGACCATGTGGGGTGATAGCGATACTGCAGTCGCCCCGCTTCGTCGCGTCCGGTGGCCTGGATGTGACCGCGTGGATGGGGACAGATCCATATCTCGTCCCAGGCCGGCGGCAGGACCAGCGCGCGGCATCGTTCGGCCCGCGTACCCTTCAGGGTCTGGCCCCTGTCGTCCTTGTAGGTAAAGCCTGTGCCGCACCGCCGCCGCGTCCAGCCGGGCTTGGATGGGTCTGACCGGACAAGGCCAATGGCCTCTGCCGTCACGCCTTCGCGGGAGAGCGTCTCCGGGTCTGAACTGAAGGGCATGGCGTGTCTCTCAGGTGAATACCCGGATCAACGATCCATCTGTCGAGACGGTTCCCGCGCCAGCATGTTTGGGCTGAGGCAGATTTCAGATAGGGTAGTTGGAGGGGAGAACACTATGAGAAATTTGTTTCTGATCGCCGCAGCGCTCGCGCTCATGTCTGGCTGCACCAATCTGAAAGAGGCAACTGAAACTTCGCCGACATACGATACCGAGTTTCCGCCAGCACTGAACGAGCTGAATTTTCAGAGCCATGGGAAGCGGCTCAACGGGCTGATCTATCTCGCTGAAGGCCCCGGCCCCCATCCCACCGTTCTGTTGCTGCATGGGTTTCCCGGCAACGAGAAAAATCTCGACTTGGCGCAGGACCTGCGCGCGGACGGCTTCAACGTCTTGTTCTTTCACTATCGCGGCGCATGGGGCAGCGAGGGAACATTCTCATTCACGCATGTGATCGAAGATGTGGCCGCCGCGACGGCCTTCCTGCGAGCCAATGCGGAGACCTATCGCACCCATCCGGACAAGCTGATCCTGATCGGGCACTCCATGGGCGGCTTCGCAGCCCTCGCCGCGGGCGCGAAGGATGAAACCATTGCCTGCACCGCTGGGCTGGCTCCTGCGAATTTCGGTGTCGTGGCGAATGTTCTCGCGGCAGATCCGGACAGGAAAGCGGGCTTTATCGCCTATGGCGATTCCCTGCAGATGCTGGCGGGAACAGATGGCACGCGCATGGTCAGCGAACTGATCGACAATCGCGAGGCTTTTGATGCTCTCACTTATACGCCAAATTATGCCGGGCGGTCGGTGCTGATTGTTGGAGCAGACAAGGATGAAGCCGTGCCGTTGGACGCCATCATCAAGCCGCTGATCGCGGCCTACGAAGCAGAGCCGGGTGTCGATGCAACCAGTGCAATCCTGTCGGGCGATCATTCGTTCTCGTGGTCACGAGATGCGCTGATCGACACGGTGCTGAACTGGGCGGAAGGCTGCCGCTAATTCGGGCGGTGCTCGTCGGCGTCGCCGCTCCAGAAGCGTTTGATGCGGCCGAGGAAGCCTTCGCTTTCCGGGTGGCAATCGGCGCCGGTGCAGTCGCAGAATTCGCGCAGCAGTTCTTTCTGGCGGGCGGTCATGTTGCGCGGGGTTTCCACGAACATTTCCACGAACAGGTCGCCGGTATGGCCTGACTGGCGCACCGAGGGCATGCCCTTGCCACGCAGACGCAGTTTGCGGCCGGTCTGGGCGCCTTCCGGCACCACGACGCGGGCACGGCCGCCATCAATGGTCGGGATTTCGATTTCGCCGCCAAGTGCAGCCGTCGCCATGGGCACGGGCGCACGGCAATAGAGGTTCGGGCCGTCGCGTTCGAAGATGTCATGCTCGACGACATCGACGAAGATGTAGAGGTCGCCGCTCGGCCCGCCCTGATCGCCAGGCTCACCTTCGCCGGACAGGCGGATGCGCATACCGCTTTCGACGCCAGCCGGGATTTTCACCTGGAGCTTGCGCTCCTCGCGAACCTGCCCTGCGCCGCCACATTCCTTACAGGGCTTCTTGATGATCTTTCCCTTGCCGGAACACCGCACACAGGTGCGCTCCATCGTGAAGAAGCCTTGCTGGGCGCGCACGCGGCCATGGCCGTCACAGGTCTCGCAGGTTTCCGGCTTGGTGCCGGGCGCTGCGCCGGAGCCGTCACAGCCTGTACATGGCACGGCCTGGGGCACGTGAATGGTTTCTTCCTTGCCGGCCCACGCTTCAGCCAGAGTGATTTCCAGATCATAGCGCAAATCTGCACCGCGCTGTGGCCCGCCACGGCGACGTCCACCGCCAAAGCCACCTGCTCCGAAGACCTGGCTGAACAGGTCGGAGAAGATATCGTCCGGATTGCCGCCCTGGCCGAACGGGTTACCCCCGCCCCCGCCGCCATTTTCAAAGGCGGCATGGCCAAACCGGTCATAGGCACCACGCTTCTGAGCATCGCTCAGGACCGCATAGGCTTCGCCCACTTCCTTGAATTTCTCTTCGGCTTCAGGATTCCCGGCATTCTGGTCCGGATGATACTTCATCGCCAGCTTGCGGTAGGCGGACTTGAGTTGCTTCTCGTCCGCATCCTTGGATACGCCCAAAATCTCGTAATAGTCGCGCTTGCTCATGGAATGGCTATCGTCTTCCAGAATTGTCTCAGATCAGCCGCACATGTGGGGGACGTGACCGGCCGGTGCAAGGGAATGTCACAGGTCGCGCCACGTAATGATCAGGCTCAGCTTGGGCCGGTCTGGCCTGTGGGAAAGGACTGAACGCCCCCTTCGACGAGTTCAGGGCCACCGGGCTGGATCTGCATGACCGCCAAGCCGCGCTCGGACGTGCCGTCAATGCGGAAGCGGAACAGGCCATTTACTCCGAAAAAGCCGTCCGGATCGGTCACGCCGCCATAGGTCAGACTGTCATCTGCGGCGAGGCGAACGGTCAATGCGGCTGCATCATAGGCCAGTGCAGCCAGATCGGTTGGCGCGCGCCCATAGATCCGACGATAGGTTTCGGTGAAGGCACTCTTGTTGCCGGGGTCTGTGGCAGCATAATAGCCGCCGCGCAGGGTCGGTTCGCGCCAGATGCTGGAATCGTCCCAATAAGAGGTGCCGATCAGCTTCAATTGGCGCATATCGACGCCGTTGTAAGGCAGCAACGGTGCTACCGAGAGCAATTTGACGCCTCGTTCAGGGATCATCACAGCCACGCGGCCGGGACGGTCGGCCAGTTCAGATTTGAGAACGCTGGCGATCTGGCGCGCTTCGGCGCCTGCTCCACTATCCTCGCCATAGAAGGCTGAGGCGGCCATGACGGCGCCAAGCCGGGAGGCTTCAAACCGCATCGCGGCCTCGACCTGACGCCCGTAATCCGAACGTGGGCCAAGGAAAACAAACGTGTCCACGCCGCGCGCGGCCACATATTCCATGACGCGGCGGACTTCCTCGTCCGGCGAGATGGAGGCGAGATAGGCTCCGCCACCAGCCGCAGACCGGTCATTGGAGAAGGCAATGACGGGAATATCTTCCTCGCGCGCCATTTCACGCACGGTTTTCACGTTTGCGCCAAAGAGCGGGCCAAGGATTACATCCACTTTGTCTTCAAAGGCTTCGTCCGTGCGGGCCTCGGCCACGGAGGTCTTGCCGGCGGTATCCTTCGGGATAATCAGGAAATCCTTGTCGGCATATTCAAACAGGGCAAGTTCGATCCCTGCCAACATGCTTTCCGCCTCGGCGCGGACATTGGCGTTCGGATGAGAAAAGGGCAGCAGCACGGCGGCCCGCTTGATCTCACGTCCCTGCATGAAGGGTGGGGTCAAGCCACGGTCGCCTCGGCCGCGCGTTGCGTCGCCCAAATCTTCCATGTCGCCAATTTCGATTTCTTCGCCCGGTATGTCGCCCAAGTCGCGCGGCACGCCCGTAACAGGCTCCTCGCGGGGCTGTCCGGTGCCGATGGGCACTGGTTGGCGAGCAGGCGCTGTGGCACAGGCGGTCGCCAGAAGCAGCGATGCCAACAGAAGACTTGGCGCGGGAAGCTTCCTGAGCAATGGTTGAAGCAATGTCATCTCCTGATCCTTCTGACTCCGGGGCGATTCCCGCCGCTGGCGACTCTAGGCGCGGTCTCCCCAAGGGGCAACCGGCTGTATCTCTGGATCCGGGCCTGTATGTGGTTTCCACCCCGATCGGTAATCTGCGCGACATCACCCTGCGCGCGCTGGACGTGCTGACCGCTGCCGATGAAGTGCTGGCAGAGGACACACGCGTCGCTGGAAAGCTGATGTCTGCCTATGGCCTTAAGGCTCGCCTCAGCCCCTATCATGACCATAATGGGGCGGAACGGAGACCGGGCCTGATACGGGCACTTCAAGGCGGCGCGAAGATCGCGCTGATTTCCGACGCTGGCACGCCGCTTGTTTCCGATCCGGGCTGGAAACTGGCGCACGAGGCACTGGAGGCTGGCGTAAAGGTCATCCCCATTCCGGGCGCCTCGGCCATGCTGGCGGGATTGGTCGCCAGCGGCCTGCCAAGTGACAAATTCCTTTTCGCAGGCTTCCTGCCGCCAAAATCCGGTGCGCGCAAATCAGCCGCCGAAGCGCTGAAAGCCGTGCCGGGAACGCTGATCTTCTATGAGAGTGGGCCGCGCCTTGCCGATGCGCTTGCAGACCTTGCCTCTGTGCTGGGGGACCGTGACGCGGCGGTGACGCGGGAATTGACCAAGATGTTCGAGGAAACCCGCCGAGGCACGCTTGCTGATTTGGCCACGCATTATGCCGAGTCCGGCCCGCCACGTGGCGAAATTGTATTGCTGGTCGGCCCGCCGGGCGAACATGAAGTCACGCCCCAACGCCTCGATGCGGCCCTGCGCGACGCACTGGATGGCCAGCCGACCAAGGCCGCAGCCAATGCCGTGGCCGAAGCGCTGGGTCTGCCGAAGCGCGACGTTTACCAGCGGGCGCTGCAACTGAAAGCCGATGGCTAAAGGGCGCGCCCCCAGCGCCAAGCGCACGGCTGCCGAAAAACGTGGCCGCGCGGGCGAGACACTTGCCGCCTTGTACCTCCGCTTCAAGGGCTATCGCATCCTCGCGCAACGCGTGCGCACGCCGGTTGGCGAGATTGATCTGATTGCGGAGAAATCCGGCATAGTTGCTTTTGTCGAAGTAAAGGCACGTCGGCGAGCAAACGCAGCGCTCGGCGCCGTGACACTTCATGCCTGGAATCGAATTTCCCGCGCGGCCGACCATTGGATGGCCAAGCATCCCCGCTATTCAGACCATGGCTGGCGATACGACATCATTGCCATCGCGCCGAGTCGCCTGCCCGTTCATCTGCGCGATGCGTGGCGGCCGGGGCTGGCCTAGGCTTTGGGCTGGGGCTTCGCACGCTTACGATAGACGCGCGTTAGCGGGCTTTTTGCCATCGGAATGAAGCGAGTTTTCTTGCCGACGATGCTTGGGCGGTTGATGCCTATGCGCAGAAGACTGAACACGGCCAAAACGAGATAGACACCCGAGATATACCAGAACAGTGCGGCCGGATGAAATGCGCTCATCACGAGAGCGCCGACCAGAGCGCCGATCACCGATCCAACCCCATAGAGCAGGAGCAGGCCACCACTCGTGGCGACGGCCTTGCCGAGCGCGGAATGGTCATTGGCATGCGCAGCGCAAATGCCGAAGACGGGTATGATGAAAGCGCCAAACAGGAAGCTGAAGCCAAGCAAGGCGTTTTGGGACAGGCCAGCAAAGCTTGCCAACAATGCCGAAGCCCCTGCGCCGAGCAGCGAGCTGCCCACGATCACGAAACGCCGGTCTACCTTGTCAGAGAGCGAGCCCATGGGGAACTGGAACAAGCCTGCTCCGATGATCGCGGCACTCATGAAGGCTGCGATCATGGCCGAGCCATACCCAATTTCCTGCACATAGACCGGTGCCATGCCCCAGAAAGCGGCATTGGCGAGTCCGGCGGCAGCTGCACCGACGGCGCCGACGGGCGAGACGCGATAAAGCTGAACAATGTCGAGCTTCGCCGTCTCCAGCGGTGCAGGCGAATCCGAGCGCGTCAGCGCCACCGGGACGAGCGCGATGGAGATCAGGATGGAAACCAGAACGAACAGCTGGAAGCCCGAAGGCGGGGCAATCGCGAGCAGGCCGTTGCCGATGGTCACGGCGCCAAGATCGACAATGCGATAGACTGACAGCACCTTGCCGCGGTTCTCGTTCGTCGCGCGCTCATTGATCCAGCTTTCCAGCACCATGGTCAGCCCCGCAAAGCTGAAGCCTGTAATGAAGCGCAAAACGGCCCATGGCGTGGCATCGACGAACAGGATATGCGCCAGCGCACTGGACGACGCGATCGAGGCGAGTGCCACAAAGGCCCGGATATGCCCTACGCCCTTGATCATGCCAGGCACGAAGCGGCAACCGAGGATGAAGCCGGCATAATAGGCTGAGGCCAGAAGACCGATGATTGCGGTCGGGAAGCCTTCCAGGTCGCCGCGCACAGACAGGAGTGTGCTCTGCAAGCCATTGCCGGCATAGAGGATGGCAGCAGCAAACAGCAGGGCAGCGATGGCGGAGATAGACTTGAACATTCCAGCCTCCAGGGCGTGCTGGGATTTCAGGGAGGGCGAGCCGTCTTCAGGCTAACCCGATGCAGAAAAGTGTGTTCCGATCGCGCCTGTAGAAACCTCCACTGCTACTGTCAACCAAGCCTGAGCCGCGCATCTGCGCAAGGCGGAATCCCCCGCCTACTCGGTCAAAGTCGGCGCCGCTGCGAAGGGCTCGATTCCGAATGAAGGATATATTTCGCTCGGGAAATAGACCGTGCCATCCTTCACAACCATGGAGATGGTCTTGATCGCTTTCAGGTCCGCTGTTGGGTCACCTGGAACAAGAAAGAAATCGGCCAGCTTGCCGGGCGCGATGGACCCAAGCTCGTCCGACTGTCCCACATATTCGGCCATACCATGGCTGGCCCAGGCGAGGATTTCAGGCGCTGTCATGCCGACCTGCTGATAAAGCTCAAGTTCGCGGTGATAGACGAAGGATCCGCCCATATCCGTTCCCGGAACGAGCAGGATGCCCGCCTCATGCATCGCGGTGACCGTTTCGATGATCTTGTCGAAGGCCTGCCAGTAGGCCGCGTCATCCTCGGGAGAGGAAATATCGGCCCATGCTGTCTTGGCCGAACGCTGCACGCCAACCGGCATGTGATCGATATAGTCGACCACACCCGCCCGGAGCTGGCCATTGCGAGACCTGAGCAGAGCTTCATGGATGGCGAGGGTCGGATCAATCGCGGTTTCATGCTCCGCCATGGCATTGATCGTTGCCTGTACCTTTGGATCACTGATCTCCAGGGATGGGAGACGCTTCAACGCGGTCAGGCGCAGCAAGGTGCGCGTGTCTTCACCCTCGTCCAGCACCCAGCCCAGCATGACCTGATTGATATGGGTCATCTCGTCATAGCCTGCAGCAATCATCTGGTCGGCATTGGAGAAGGCCGGCACATGCCCGGCCACTTTCAAGCCGAGGCGGCGCGCTTCTGCGACCATGGCCGGCACCCATTCGCCTTTCATGGAATTGTAGATCTTGATCTGATGGAATTCTCCACCGCCATACTCGCGAACGGCTTCGAGCGCCTCCTCCTCACTCGATACGAGTGTGCCATTGTTGGAGCTGAACGGGCTCTTTCCTTCGATGAACCCGCTGCGGATGATACGCGGACCGGCGAGACGCCCGGACTGAATATTTTCATTCAGCTCACTGAGCACGTCGTTGTTGTTGCCCATGTCCCGGACGGACGTCACCCCCGCAGCGATGTTGAGCAGCGCGCTATTCTGACCGAGATGCCCGTGCATTTCATAAAGGCCCGCCACCAGCGTGCCGCCATCGCCATCAATTAGCACTTCGCCTTCTAAGCGCGTATCCGGGGCGTCGATCGACCGGATCCGATTGCCTTCGAATATGACCGAGACCGAATCCGTCACGGCCAGTGTCTCCGGGTCGAACACGCGGACATCCGCAATGCGGACGGGCGCGTCGTAATTGTGCGCCGTTTCAGCCTGGATATTCTCAAACCGCTTGGCGGAATACTCGACCGACCGGGCGCGCAGCATTTCATCATGCGTTTCCAGACCGTCCCGCAAGATGGCAAAGCGCGGCGAAATAACGCCCACAAACGCATCACTCGAATCCATCAGAATGTAAGTCGGGTTCAACTCGATCCCGGACAGTGCGTAAGCGCTGATCGCCACATCTCCTTCCGGCCCGGCGACGGTCAGGTCCTCCATCTTTTCAAGCTGAAGTGTACCGCCAGGCAAAACACCAACGGATTGATCGGCATCTGCCATCAGTATCCGGGCATAAAGCCACAGGGCGTAAGGGCTGGCATTCTGGGCCACGTAGAGCGTCGCCGAATCAAGCGTGCGGGAATCGCTGCCGGTCGCATCTGTCCACCTCGCCTCAAGGCCATCCTGTGAGAAGGACTCCTCTACCTTGTTCCCAAACGTCGTCGCGCCGGTGATATCCCAGTCCACCGGCAGTCCGGACGAGTCCAGCGTTACCGTCTCGAGAAGGGTCGGGCCGCGACCATTGTTGCGGTACTCAAAGTCCACCTTGGTCACACCGCCGGAATGGTCGACATTCAGGTGGCCGATCTCGGTTCCCGAAACGAACACTTTGAACGCTTCTGTCCCGGTCAAGGCTGGTAACGGCGCGGCGGTGGACACAACTTCTGGCGTGGCCGCGACGACGGGCGCCGTCTCAGCCACCGGCTTCGCACAGCCGACCGCCAGCAGGCCGAGAATTGATGATGCCAATAGTGTTGTCCTGATACCCATGTCGCGCTCCCTTTTGTCCAGTCCTAGCCGGGGAACACCGGGCCCCACAAGGTTCATTCAATGGCGGCGCATGTGCCGCACCCCGTATTTCCCCTGATTGCGGCCTGCGCCGCTGCCCCAGACACTGGCCATCCGCTCGAAACACAGGAGAGCGACATGGACGGAAATTTTCCAGCTCCCGACCTTGTGGAAGGTCAAGCCGACGCCGCCTTCCGCGCCGAGGTGGATGCATTTCTCGACGCTGAACTGACCGAGGAACTGCGTGCCGCCGGTCGGGAAACCACCGGGCTGAAATCGCCGCGCTGGGCCTGCGAGGCTTGGCGCAAGCGGCTAAACGCGCGGGGCTGGTTTGCTCCCTCATGGCCTGTTGAATATGGCGGCGCAGGCTGGAGCGCCGAACAACGGCTCTATTTCGAAAATGCCTCAGCGGCCCGCGATGCGCCCATTGTTATGAATTCCGGTGTACGCACGATTGGTCCGCTGATCATTGCCGAAGGCTCAGACGAACAGAAAGCGCACTACCTGCCCGCCATCCTGAATGGCGAGCACGAATGGTGCCAAGGCTTTTCTGAGCCCCAGGCCGGGTCAGACTTGAGCGCGCTTGCCCTGCGTGCGACCCGTGACGGTGACGAATTTGTGTTGAACGGCACCAAAGTCTGGACGAGCTTTGCCCAATACGCCACCCACATGTTCCTGCTGGCACGATCCAGGCCGGGCAGCACGGGTCGTGGCGGACTTGTCTTCCTGCTGGTGGAAATGAATCGACCCGGAATCCGTATACGTCCGATCGAGTTCATTAGCGGCGAACAAGAGACAAATGAAGTTTTCTTCGACGATGTCCGCACTCCAGTCGCTGATCGGGTGGGCGAGATCGATGAGGGCTGGCCGGCAGCAAAAGCCTTGATGGCGATTGCCCGCTCCAACAACACAACGACCGGCCTGCTGAGACGGGCCTTGCGAGCAGCAGCGCGTGGGGTGGCTGGAAACGCGTCATCACAGCAGTTGCTGGAACTGGCCATGAGAGTTGATGCCTTCGAAGCCCTTGAGGCGCGCGCCGCCGACGGCGAGATACCCATCAGCGCCGCGGCGACATCGTCGATCCTGAAACTGCTCGCGACGGAATTGCATCAGGCCATCACCAAAGTCGGGCTCGACCTGTCACCGAACAGCCAGTTCGCGCAGGCAAAATATCTCTCCACGCGCGCCGCGACGATCTATTCCGGCACGAGCGAAGTGCACCGAAACATTCTGGCCCATGCCATTGGCTGTCCCTAGTCCTCGGCGTCCACTTCCATGATGTCTGCCATTGGGAGGCCGGCCGCAGCTATGCCGACATTGCCACATTCTTCATCGAAAACGGACGGCGCACCGGAAACGCCGACGCCGCCGATCAACTCGCCGCCTTCCAGGTGGATCGGCAGTCCGCCACGCCAATTGGCCACGTCTCCCGGGCCAATGCCCCACTCTGCGGTCATGGCCGTGGCATAGCCGTATTTGCCAGCTGACTTACCTTTCCACATGGCAATGTCGGACACGCCTGCGGATGCATCATCCATGCGCGCAAAGGCCCGCAAATTGCCGTGTTGGTCATAGACCGCGATCGCCACCGCCTGCGCATTGGCTTCGGCATGATCGATACACGCCGTAACAATCGTGCCAGCGGTTTCGAGCCCCATTGTGGGCTTGGCGTCCTGAGCCTGCGCGACCAGTCCGGCGGCGGCAAACAGTGTGGCCGTAATCAGTGTTCGGCGCATGATGCGTCCCTCCCTTTGTGTGGAAGGCAACGCTAGACGGGGACGACCGGCTTGGCCAGATGGAATTCAAACGAGCGCGTCATCTTTCGACTTGGCGCGCGCCGCAATCCCATCATAGACAAACTCCTCGCCGTCCAGATCGATGAGCGGCATCTCGTCTTTCTCGCGCCAGTAATCCTGCGAGTGTTGCCAGATGTCATGCGCGCCACGTTTGGGCATCAAGTGAAGTGATCGCATCATGTAGCCAGGATTGAAATTGTCCGTATCCATCCAGGGCAGGATATCCGTCCCCTTGTCTTCCTCGCGCAATTCGACACGCACTTCCTTTGCACCGATATCATCCATATGCTTCAGCATACGGCTGATAAAATCCCCCATAAGATCCACACGCAACGTCCAGCTGGCGCGGAAATAGCCAAACACCCATGCCATGTTGGGCACGCCGGTGAACATCATACCGCGATAGGTAACCGTCTGGCTGAAGTCGATGGGCGCTCCATCTTTGGAAAACGGGATGTCTCCCAAGACCGACAGGTTGAAGCCCGTCGCCGTGATGATGATGTCAGCCTCATGCTCTTCGCCCGATTTCACCAGGATGCCCTTTTCAGTGAAGTGATCGATATGATCGGTGACGACGCTGGCCTTGCCACTTGCGATGCCCTGGAACAGGTCCCCATCGGGCACAAAGGCGATGCGCTGTTGCCACGGGCGATAGTGTGGCGTGAAGTGCGGATCGATCGGGTAGTGAGGCCCAAGGAATTCGCGCACACCCTTGAGCAACTCGGCTCGCACAAGATCCGGCTGTTCCTCTGCCAGGTTCATGAACTTCGTCTGATCAAACAGGACCCGGCGGCGGATGATCTGGTGGATCCATGCCGGATCAACATTTTGCTCGCGCAGGGCATCCGCCAGCTCATTCACATTGCGGCCGGGCGTGAAATAGGTCGGCGAGCGCTGCAATAGCGTGACATGTTCGCAATCCTCGGCGATGGCAGGCACGATTGTCGCTGCCGTGGCGCCGGAACCGATGCAGATAACTTTCTTGCCTTTGAGATCGACATCTTCTGGCCAGGTCTGGGGGTGGATGATCTGCCCCCGGAAGTCCTCCATGCCGTCCCATTCGGGCGTGTAGCCCTTCTGATGATTGTAGTAGCCTTGGCACATCCAGAGAAAGTTTGCGGTGAAAGTCTGCGTGTCGCCCGTATCTTCGCGCTTGGCGGTTACCGTCCAGAGCTTGTCACGGGATGACCAGTCGGCACCGATGATCCGGTGATTATACCGGATGTGGCGATCCAGACCGTTCTCCTCGATCACTTCGCCCATATACGTCATGATCTCTTGCGCCGCCGCGATGGGCGCACCGGTCCACGGCTTGAAACGGTAGCCGAACGTATAGAGGTCACTGTCTGAGCGGATACCGGGATAGGTATGCGTGCGCCATGTACCACCGAAGCCGCCCTGGGCTTCAAGCACGCAGAAACTCTTGTCCGGGCTCTGGTGTTGCATGTGCCATGCTGCGCCGACGCCCGAAATCCCTGCGCCAATGATCAGCACGTCAAAATGATCTGCGGGCATGGCGGCGGGCGATGTGGGCATGATTTCCTCCGGAGTGCCGGGCCTTTTTGTCTAGCCCTGATCTTGCTGACTTCATTGAACCAGCTTGTTGATCTCATATCACTCAGGAATAGCCCCTATTGTAAGGCGTGACCTCGCGGCAGGGCGCGTGCTGCAGGCGGTGCCTTCACCTCGCCCAATTCCTTCGGCATTTAGCTTGCTGGAAACCCGAATTCAGGTATCTGGAAAACATGGCGAAGACACCACGCAAAACGCCCAAAAAGGCGGCCAAGACGGGCGGATCGCAGGCGATTAATGTGCCGCGGTCACGCTTTGGCTTTCTCGGCACACGTGCTGGCCGTTACCTGATGCTGTTCATCCTTGTCGTGATGCTGATTGGCGCTGGGTGGGCCTTCTGGAAATGGCGTTCGCTTTATTTTGGCATGCCGAGCCTGCCGCCGGTCGCTGAGCTGTGGGACGCCAAGCGTGAAGCCGCGATCGAATTCGTTGACCGCGATGGCAACACACTGGACGTGCGTGGGCCGCGCTATGGCCGCGCGACTGATATTAACCGCCTGCCCCCGCACGTGCCGCAAGCCTTCATCGCCGCCGAAGACAAGCGCTTCTACGAGCATGATGGGGCAGACGACGCCGCCATCGCACGTGCAGCCTGGTCGAACATGCGCGCCGGGGAGACCGTGTCCGGTGCGTCCACGATCACCCAACAGCTCATCAAGAACCTTGTTCTGGACAGCCGTCAGACCATGTCCCGCAAGGCGCAGGAAATGAAACTGGCGCGCGAACTCGAAAAGAAGCTCGGCAAGGACGAAATTCTCACGCTCTATCTGAACCGGGTCTATTTCGGCGCCGGCCTTTATGGGATCGACGCGGCCTCACGCTATTATTTCGGCAAGCCACCGGAAGACTTGTCCATACCGGAAGCTGCCATTCTGGCTGCGCTGCCCAAGGCACCGTCGAAACTGAACTTGCGGGAGAACCTGGAAGGCGCCAAGTCACGCCAGCTCTATGTTCTGGAACAAATGGCCGATCTTGGCTTCATCACGGCCGATGAAGTGACCGACGCCATTGAGACCGACATCACCATCATCGACGCGCCCGCCTATGATCCCCAACTTGGCTATGTGATGGACACGGTTGCCGACCGGGTGAAGCTTATGCTGCCGCGGCCACCGGGTGATATGGTGGTGACCCTGTCGCTCGATATCGAGATGCAGGACAAGATACGCGCAAAGCTGGACGCGCGCATGGAGAAAGATGGCAAGGACGCAAAAGCGAGCCAGGCCTCTGCCCTCGTCATCGACCGCGATGGTCGCGTTGTGGCGCTGGTCGGCGGGCGCGATTTCACCGAGTCAGAATTCAACCGTGTGACGCAAGCCAAGCGTCAGCCGGGCTCCAGTTTCAAGCCCTTTGTCTATGCCGCGGCGCTGGAGAATGGTTATTCACCCTATGACGTATTCGAGGATGCCCCGCTCGCCATTGGCAAATGGCAACCCGAAAACTATGGCGGCGGCTTCCTGGGGCCCATGACATTGAGCGAGGCCATGGCGCGCTCAACCAATACGATTGCCGCTGAACTGACGCAGGAAGCCAGCGAAGAAAGCGTCATCAATATTGCACGTCGCTTTGGCATCACGACGCCGCTGCAGCCGTTCCCCTCCATTGCGCTGGGCAGCCAGGAAGTTTCATTGTGGGAAATCACCCGCGCATTTGGCACGTTCCAGTCGGGCGGGCTGCGCATGGATCCGTGGCTGATCGAGAAGATCGAAAATTCGCGCGGCGATGTGCTCTACACGCGTCCCGATTATAATCGGGACCGGGTCTATGATCATGAGCTTGCCAAGGAAATGAACGGCATGCTCGCCCGCGTCGTCAATGCCAGGTTCGGAACCGGCCGCCGTGCGCGGTTTGGCAACTGGATGGTCGCCGGCAAGACCGGCACCAGCCAGGACTGGCGCGATGCCTGGTTCATCGGATTCACCAACGCATATGTCGGGGGCGTTTGGGTCGGCAATGATGATGACAGTCCCATGGCAAAGGTTTCCGGGGGCGGCCTGCCAGCCGATCTCTGGTCGGACATCATGGAAATCGCCCATGCGGGAATGCCGCCAGAGCCCCTGCTTGGCGCAGAAGCGGGCATTGAAATGAGCGAAGCCGCCGAAGAACGCGTAACCTTCTATCGCGGGATGGCTCAGGCGTTTGGTACAGCGTCAAGCTCGCGCAGCGGAACCAGCAACGGCGTGCGGATCATCCGCCAATAGATGCGGTATGATGGCCGGGACTTTCCCGCGCCGGACAAACCCATTAAAGACCGCGCATGTTTGATACTGCTGTCTATGAAACCCTGATGCTGGCCCTTGATGACGGGGCCGTAACCTTGCCCGATGAGGGGCCGATCCTGTTCCTGCGCGCAGAGCTGTCTCCGCATCTCGCGCGCCTCCCGAAAGAGCGCCTTGTCTGCCAGAACAGTTTCAAGCCGGATCATGAGGCACTGGAGGCTGCCGGGTTTGATGTCCTGCCGCCCGAGACCGAGACCTTCCCGGCCACACAGCTGACCCTGCTCCTGCCACCTCGCCAGAAGGATGAGACACGCGCCCTATTCGCCCGCGCCCTGCGCGACGCGCCGGAGGGCGGCGTGATCCTCGCCTGCCTGCCCAACACGCTCGGCTCCAAGACGATCGAGAAACTGCTGCGCGAGATCGCTGGCGAGACAGAGGCGCTTTCAAAGAACAAGTGCCGCGCCTTCTGGACCGTCAAAAACAGCTCACAGATAAATACCGACCTGGTGGAAGAGTGGATCGCGCGCGATGCACCGCAGGAAATGGAAGCCGGTGTGTGGAGCCGCCCTGGCCTGTTCTCCTGGAACCGGATCGATGCAGGGTCTGAACTGCTTGCAGACAGCGTACCGGAAAACATTCGCGGGCGCGGCGCAGATTTTGGCGGAGGCCAGGGATTCCTGTCCCGCGAGATCCTCCAGCATTGCCGCCATGTCGAACACATGACCCTGCTGGAAGCTGAACATCGCGCCCTGCCCTGTATTGCGCAAACTCTATCCGGCTTTGAAAACTGGGACATGAAATGGGCAGATGCGACAAAAGAAGGTGGCAGCACACTGTACGATTTCATCGTAATGAACCCACCTTTCCATGTTGGTCGCGCCGATGCCGCATCGCTGGGTCAGGATTTCATACGTTCTGCCGCAAAGGCGCTCCGTGGCAGCGGGCAACTCTGGCTGGTTGCCAATCGTCACCTGCCCTATGAAGAAGTTCTTGGCGAATGTTTCAAGACGTTCGAAATGCTGGAAGACTCAGGCGGCTACAAGATTCTTCGTGCGGAAAAACCAAAGCGGAAGCGATGAAGCCTGATCGTCAGCTTGCAAAGTATTTGGCGAGCCTGGGCTATGGCAGCCGCAAGGAAATGGAGGCCGCGATCCGCGCAGGCCGCCTAACCGGCGCAGGCGATGATCTTCGCTTCGACGACGAACCGCTCGACCCGGCGCCCGGCATGGTGTTGATCATGAACAAGCCAGCGGGCTTTACCTGCTCGCGGGCCGACCAGGGCCGACTGGTCTATGAATTGCTTCCATCACGCTTCCTCCAACGCAGCCCGCCCCTCTCAACGATCGGGCGACTGGATGCAGACACGACAGGACTTTTGCTGTTCACGGATGATGGTAAACTGCTTCACAAACTGATCTCACCAAAATCAGCAACCGAGAAAACCTATGAGGCATCTCTGGCGCGCCCGCTGGAGGGTCATGAGGCAGAGCTGTTTGCCAGCGGCACGCTAATGTTGCGAGGTGAAGAGAAACCTCTATTGCCAGCGCGTCTCGAAGTCACCGGCGAGCGCTCGGCGCGCCTGACCATTACGGAAGGCCGATACCATCAGGTCCGCCGCATGTTTGCTGCCGCAGGCAATCACGTAGAGGCCCTACACCGCGCCAGCTTTGGCGCGCTGGAGCTTGGCGGTCTTCCGGAAGGCGAGTGGCGCGTGCTGGATGAAGACGGCCTTGCACGGCTTGGTGCATGAAAAACCCCGCACGTCCGAAGACGCGCGGGGCAAGTCGCCAGGGTCAGGGGCCTAGTTCTTGGTCAGACCCAGCGACTCGACCGTAGAGATGGTCAGGTAGCCAACCGGCAAATTGTTGGACCGCTGGTAGGATTCCATTGCGGTAAGCGTGGCCGGGCCGAATTCACCATCGACCGGGTTCGAATAGCCCGCATCGGAGAGCGCCTGCTGAACGCTGCGGATCTTGGACGAGGTCGCGTTGGTATCACAGAGGACTTCACGCCACTCCAGAGCGCCACCGCCGCTGACGACGCGCTTGTCGATCGTCTTGTATGTGGCTGGAACAACGAGGGTTTCCTCGCTGGCTGGCGTGACCAGTTTCTCGACAGTCACAGTATTGTAGACAGCCGGCACGATCTCTTCGACCACTTGTGCTTCTTCAACCACGACTTCCTTGGTCACGGTTTCGTAGGTGGCCGGAATGGTGCGGGTTTCCGTGCGCTCTGGCGAAAGGAGACGTGTGCGCGTCACGGTTTCGTACTCGGCTGGCACTTCGACACGGCACAGCAATTCGCCCGTGGAAACCCCATTGGATGACGCCGATGCGTCCGTCGCGCGACCGTACAAGCCATTGCCAGGCTTCCAGGTCGTGTAGGCTTCGCGGATGAGAACCTGCTCTGTATAGGTCTCATATTCTGCCGGAACGACGGTGGTTTCGATGCGCTCAGGTGCCACGAGCACCTGCTCGGTGACAGTCTCGTATGTCGCCGGGATAACGCGGATGTTCTTTGTTTCTTCCTTGACCAGAACCTGCTCGGTCACGGTCTCATAAGTTGCAGGAACCAGCTTGATTTCGGTGCTTTCCGGCCGGTCAACAACTTGTTCCGTCTGAACATTGATCTGCTCAGGAATCAAAACCCGCGCATAGCATGTACCCGGATCGGATGCCGGCGGATAATCGCTGGATTCAGCCGCAGATGCGGCGCCCACAAGCGTGGCAACAGCAACGGAGGCGATGAGAGTTTTCTTTGACATGATTTGTCCCCTATTCACACGCATAATTCGTTCTCGAATTAACGCGCACCAAGATAAGCCGGGGGAACGATTGTCTTGTCATGTGTCCCCCCAACACTTTGTCACCCGTCAGCCTGGCGATTAAGACGCCGGTGCTGAGGCAACGCGGACACAGATGAAAGTTTCGCAATGAACGCTACCTGAACGCCGACCGGATTTACTGCAATCGACTGCATTTCTTATTCCGCATCGCATACGGAAGGTAGAATTTTGCATGCGCAGAACGCGCATTCCGGAATGAACGGGGCCTTTGGTCAAACTTCACCAGTGAAGTTTTCGGGCGTCGGTTCTGGTCCAAAATCCTGCGGGCCCGTGCACCCAGACACCGCATGCGCCCCCTAGCGCGAACCTGTAGCACACGCTACATCGCGCCTATGGCACAGCCCCCATTGATCACCCTGAACGACCTTCGCCTCACCTTTGGCGGCAAGCCCCTGTTTACGGGGGTTAGCTTCTCCCTATCCAAGGGTGAACGAGTCGCGTTGGTCGGGCGAAATGGCGCCGGCAAGTCGACATTGATGAAAATCATCTCCGAAAGTGTCGAATCCGACAGCGGAGACGTCTGGCGTCAGCCTGGCATCACCTATGCCATCGTTTCCCAGGAACCGAGTCTGGCCGGATACGAGACGGTTCTGGACTATGTATCGGAAGGCCTAGAGGCCAGCTACATGGCCGAAGCGGAGCTGATGGAATTCGGCGTCGATGGCGCGGCAGACCCAACCACCCTGTCGGGAGGACAACAGCGCCGCGCGGCCCTTGCCAAAGCATTCGCGCGCGAGCCTGATGTCCTGTTGCTGGACGAACCGACCAACCATCTCGATGTGCCCATGATCGAAACACTGGAGCGTCGCCTCAAAGGTTTCAATGGCGTCGTCTTGTTGGTCAGCCACGACCGACGCTTCCTGGAGAATGTCTCGACCAACACACTCTGGCTGCGACAGGGCAAGGTACTGAAAAGCCCGGAAGGCTATTCCAAGTTCGATGAATGGGCCGAACAGGTCGAACAGGAAGAGGAACGCCAGCTTCGCCGCATGACGACACAGCTGAAAGATGAGCATCATTGGCTGGCGCGCGGCGTGACCGGGCGTCGCAAGCGCAACCAGGGCCGCCTCGCCCGGCTGAAACAGATGCGCGTGCAGCATGCCGAAATGCGTGGCGCGCTACAGGACCGCAAGAATACGGCCGACCTGTCAGTCTCCAGCGGTGATTCAATGAGCAAGAAGGTGATCGAGGCCAAGGGTCTGTCGAAGACCTTTGACACGCCAAACGGCCCGCTCATGATTGCCGAAGACCTTTCCCTGCGCATCCTGCGGGGCGACCGGATCGGCATCATCGGCCCGAACGGCGCAGGCAAGACAACACTGGTACGCCTGCTGTTGGGTGAAATCGAACCGGATGCGGGCAGTGTACGCCAGTCCAAGACGCTGGAAGTTACCTATCAGGACCAGACGCGCGACACGCTGAACCCGAAAGACACTGTCTGGGAAGCGCTCGCACCGGCGGGCGGTGACTCCATCATGGTGCAGGGCAACCAGCGCCATGTCGCCGCCTATGCCAAGGACTTCCTGTTCAAACCGGAACAGTTGCGTCAGCCCGTCGGCGCTCTCTCAGGCGGTGAGCGCAATCGGCTCGCGCTCGCCATTGGCCTCGCCAAATCATCCAACTTGATGGTGATGGACGAACCGACCAATGATCTCGACATGCAAACGCTGGAATTGCTGGAGGACATGCTGCTCTCCTATGACGGCACGCTGATCCTGGTCAGCCACGACAGGGCCTTTCTGGATGCCACGGTGACGAGTTGCCTCTGCCCCGTAGGCGACGGTAAATGGGTGGTCACCGCAGGCGGTTGGACCGATGCGCAGGATCAGCTGAAGCATTTCCGCCAGCAGGACGAGACCACCCAGAAATCCGAGAAGGCCAAAACTGAAACCGCGCGTCCGAAGCCGCAGAAGAAGCTCTCCTACAAGGACGAGCATCGCCAGAAAGAGATCAACGCGCTGATCCCGAAACTGCAGGCGGAGATCAAGACCCTCGAAGCCAAGATGGGCGACCCGGAGCTGTATACGCGCGACCCGGATGCGTTTGCGAAGGCATCGGCCCGGATAGGCGCTGCGCGGGATGAACTCGACATGATCGAAATGGAATGGCTGGAAATCGAGGAAAAACGCGAAAGCCTGTCCGGCGCCTGAACAACCTTTCCTTAAGACAGGCTGCCTAGGATTCGCCGACGATTGAGGGAGTCTTTCGAAATGCGCCTTTTTCCAGCCCTTTTGCTCGCCGCCTGCTTCAGCCTGCCTGTCATGGCCGACAGCCTGGAGGCTGAGCCGGCATCGGCTGAAGCGATACAAGCCACTCCGGGCCAGCAGCCTGGCATCTACCGCTTTGGCGCGACCTATGAATTTACAAACACCGCAAATGTCGATGACTGCCAACAGCTCTGCAATACGCGGTCTGCCTGTCTAGCCTGGAGCTACATAGCTGCACTCGATGAAGGCGCTTCGCGCTGTGAGCTTAAACGCGGCGTAGGTAAGGTAGAGCGCAATCCGCTCGCGACCTCCGGCCTGTCTTCCAGGCACGAAGATCGCCATCAGCCTGTGCTTGAAGTTCAGGAAGAATTACAGGGTGGATCGGACTTCGCCTCCCCGCCAAGCGACAAGCCGGAGCCGCTGACGGCACCAGACCCATCCTGAACGGGCAACCCTCCTCTAGGCGCGAATGAAATCTAGCAGGTCTGGATTGATGAGCTCAGAATGCGTTGTGCACATTCCGTGCGGCAAGCCCTCATAGATCTTCAGCACCGAACCCTCGACAAGGTCTGCGGCCTTGCGGGCAGTAAGGTCGAGCGGAACAATCTGGTCATCGTCCCCATGCATGATCAGTGTGGGCACCTTGAGAGCCTTCAGGTCTTCAGTGAAGTCCGTCTCGGAGAAGGCGGCGATACAGTCATAGTGCGCCTTTGCGCTACCCATCATGCCCTGACGCCACCAATTGTGGACCATTGCCTCCACCGTCTCGACATGATCCTGGTTGAATCCGAAAAACGGGCCGCTTGGGACATCGAGAAAAAAGCTGGCGCGATTGTCTGACAATTGCCTCCGGAAATCATCGAAGACGTCCATGGGTATGCCATCCGGATTGTCCGCCGTTTTCAGCATCAAGGGTGGGACCGCGCCAATCAACACGGCTTTGGCAGCCCGGTCCCCGCCATGTTGGGCCACATAACGCGCCACCACCCCGCCGCCTGTCGAATGTCCGACATGAACCACATTTGCCAGGTTCAGCGCTGTAACGAGGTCGTCCGTGTCCGCGGCATAGGTATCCATGTCGTTGCCAGTCCAGGTTTCCTGCGACCGGCCATGACCGCGGCGGTCCGCTGCGATCACCCGATAGCCCTCGGAGAGAAAGAACAGCATCTGATTGTCCCAGTCGTCAGCCGTCAAAGGCCAGCCATGATGGAACATGATGGGTGGCGCCTCGACCGGGGCCCAATCCCTGTAGAAGATCTCAGTCTCATCTCGCGTCTTGATATACGGCATGCTGATCTCCTTCCGTAATGACGGAAAGATACACCAGGATCGTGACATTCGATGCACTACGGAAACGAGATTTCAGAATATCTTTCGGCGTGCGCCAGCAGAACTAGACTAGACGTTCCTTGGTAGCCGTGAAGCGAATGTCCGGGTTCTTTTCCTGAGCATAGCCCACATCCCAGGCATTCTTCGCCAGATAGACCGGGGCGCCATCCAAATCTGTTCCGCTGGCGGACTTGTTCCTGTCCAGGAAGTCTTCCAGCTTCTTGTCGTCATCTGAACTCATCCAGCGCGCGACATTGTAGGGTGCAGGCTCGAAGACGACTTCGAGATTGTATTCCGCGGCTACCCGCTCCGTCATCACTTCAAACTGAAGCTGACCAACCGCGCCGACAATCATGTCGGAGCCGATCGCCGGCTTGAAGAGTTGGGTTACCCCTTCTTCGGCAAGGCTTTCGAGTGCCTTGCGCAAATGCTTGGCTTTCATCGGATCTTTCACCCGGGCGCGGCGCAGCAGTTCGGGGGCAAAGTTCGGAATGCCTCCAAACTGGATATCTCCGCTCTCAGAGAGGCTATCACCAACACGCAACTGGCCGTGGTTCGGCACGCCAATGACATCGCCCGCATAAGCCGTCTCCGCAATCTCGCGGTCTTGGGCCAGGAACATCATTGGATTGTGGATGTTCAGCTGTTTGCCGGCTGTCGTCTTCAAGCGCATGCCGCGCTTGAACTCGCCGGAGCACAGCCGCAAGAAAGCCACCCGGTCACGATGGTTCGGATCCATGTTTGCCTGGATCTTGAAGACGAAGCCGGAGACTGGCTTGTCGCCCGCATGGATCATCACGGGTTCACCTTTTTTTTCGGCCTTCTGATCGCGCGGCGCGGGCGCATAGGAATGCAGTGTACGCAGCAATTCCAGAACGCCAAAATGGCGCAGCGCCGAACCGAACACGACCGGCGTCATATGTCCGCCGAGAAAGGCTTCAATGTCGAATTCCGGCAACAGGGTCGTCGCCATTTCCGCGCCTTCGCTAAGCTCGTCAAAAACGCTTTCATCCAGCGCGCCTTTGAGGGTGGCGTCGTCGCCCTGGATGCGCTCGGCTGCGCCAATGCGGGGTGCTTCTCCGGGCTTGCGTTCAAAGACGCAGAATTCCTGCTTCTGGAGGTCCATCATGCCTGAGAAACGCTGGCCACTGGCCGCGGGCCAATAGAGGGGTGCGGTATCCAGCTGCAGCTTGTCCTGGATTTCGTCCAGCAAAGCGATCGGATCCTGTGCTTCGCGGTCCATCTTGTTGATGAAGGTCACGATGGGAATGTCGCGCAGGCGGCACACTTCGAACAGTTTCAGCGTCTGTGGCTCGATGCCCTTTGCGGCATCTAGCACCATCACGGCGCAGTCGGCCGCGGTGAGCGTGCGGTAAGTATCTTCCGAGAAGTCTTCGTGGCCTGGCGTATCGAGCAGATTGAATACCAGACCGTCGAACTCGAACGTCATGACCGAGGCAGAGACCGAGATGCCGCGATCCCGCTCGATCTTCATCCAGTCCGACGTCGTGCGGCGAGCCTGCCCACGCGCAGCAACTTCACCGGCTGCGCGGATGGCACCGCCAGCAAGCAGCAGATTCTCCGTCAGCGTCGTCTTACCGGCGTCCGGGTGGGAGATGATGGCAAAGGTGCGCCGGCGGGCGGCTTCCTGTTCATGGGACATGTGATCTGGGCTCTTTCGTGCTGGGCAGAGGCCCTAGCCCATTTGAACCGCCGAATGAAGCACCAGTATCAGGCTGCGTTCGGCCAGATCTCTCGCACATCCGGGGCTTTTCCCTCGCGATGGTGCCGGTCCCGCAGGGATTCCAGGATGGTTTCTGGCAAAATGGTCAGGCGAGGTTCGCCGACAACGTCCCCGAAAATCGGGAAAAGCACAGCATTGGCGCCGGTCTTGGCGATGATCAGGGACCCAAGATCCTGCAGGAGGGAGTCTTCCAGGGGAATGTGCTCTTTCAGATGCTCGCCAACGACCCGGCTGGCGAAATTCAGCGCTTCGCGTGCCCGCATGCCGTAAGGGTCTCCGCAGCCAAGCGACTGCCACCGTTTGGCAAGGTGCATCTCGGGTATTTCGATCTCGGTGATCTGATCATTTATCAGAAACAGCATGACTTGGCGCGCCCCAACTAGAATTCAGGCCGAAGCTGCCCTCTCACGGTTAATAAAGACCTACTGCCGGTTAAAGAGTTCTGTGAATCTGCGGCCTTGGTTGGCGCCTATTCGGGACTGTCCACATGCTCGGTCAGGAAGTGCCTGCCGTCCCGGTCCTCGATCTCGATAGCCCAAAGATCGGGGTCGCGATCCCGCGCCTTGCGCACATGGGCGTCCACAGTCGCTTCCTCAGGCCCGATCCCCTGCACACGCAGGTCAATAAAGATGCGTTCGCCCTCCATATTCATGCTGGGCACATAGACAGCCGCAGTGCCATCCAGACGCGCGACCTTGATCAGAACATCACCACGTTCGGCGTCGCCCTTTTGCAGTACAAATGCTGCTGCCCCCGCAACCTGCGCCCGCCGGACCAGTGCTTCGACCCAGAGCTTCGTGGGCAATCTTTCCATCATCATGGTCCGAAATCCTGTTGCGGGCCGCCTGCCCGGTTGTTGCGGATGGGAAGCTTCATAGACGCGTTCAGGCCAATCCGGAAAGCGGCTAGCTTACTGTGCGGCGTCTTCCATAGGCTGGATGTCGGCCGGGTTGGCGCGTGGCAGGCTCACTTCGACCTTGGTGCCCTTGCCGGGCGCGGAGTCGATCACGACCTGACCGCCATGCAACTGGGCGAAGGAATTCACCACGGCAAGACCCAGCCCGGTGCCCTGACGACCTTTGGAATTGCTGCCTTGAGAGAATGGCTCAAGCACACGGCGGACATCTTCCGATGACATACCTGCGCCCTTGTCGGTGACGCTCAGCACGGTCGCATTTCCTTCGTCGCGCGCATCCAGCGTGACCGTGCCGCCGGAAGAGGAGTACTTGATCGCATTGGAAACGAGGTTCTGCCAGATCTGGCGCACGGCGCGCGCATCAGCTTCCGCCCAGACTTCGCTGGTTGCCTTCAGTTTCAGTTTGACGCCAGCACGTTCAGCCTGGTTGTCGAGCTGTCTCAGGATGGATTGCGCAGACGCCGTCAGGTCT
Organism: Hyphomonas sp. UBA4505; assembly: GCF_002388685.1. Classification (NCBI taxonomy): domain Bacteria; kingdom Pseudomonadati; phylum Pseudomonadota; class Alphaproteobacteria; order Hyphomonadales; family Hyphomonadaceae; genus Hyphomonas; species Hyphomonas sp. UBA4505. The sequence continues at coordinate 146,067 of NZ_DGMZ01000012.1, forward strand.
ACCGGCTCCGGCTCCAGCCGCTGACGGTCGGCCTCGGCCTTCGCGAGGTCCAGAATATCATCGACCAGCAAGAGCAGGTCCTGTCCGCTCTCATGAATGATTTCCGGATAGTCCTTGTAGGGCTCAGGCATCGGCCCGCGAATGCCGGCCCGCATCATGTCGGCATAGCCAAGAATGGCATTGAGCGGGGTTTTCAGTTCATGGCCAAGGGACGCGAAAAAGGCCGTCCGACCTTTCAGGCGCGCTTCAGCCTCTTCCAGTCTGGCACGTGTATCCAGCGTCATCGCCCGCGCCTCAGTCAGGTCCCGCAGCACCAGCACCGCACCGGCCTCATGGGCTTCCGCGACGAATGCCACCTCGCGCCCATTGCTCAGGGTGACTTCGCCATGCGTGCGGCCATTGGCGGGCTTCAACAGGCTGACTTCCTTTTCGTCCTGCAGCAGGTTCGCGAGCAAGCCGCCTGCCCTCACATTGTCCAGGCCCAACAAGTCGCCGCTGAGCGTTCGGATACGACCAAACTCAGACACATCCAGCAGCAACAGGCCGGACTCTTCCGGCAGGCCCACATCCTGTCGGATTGTCACCATCTCCGTCGTCGTCTCTGCTGGCATTGCAGCTTCTTCCTCGCGAGCCTTCAGGAACGTCCAGGCCAGCAATCCGATCATGACCAGACCTGCAAAAGCCAGCAACATGGCCGGCACCTGATACGCGCTTTCCGGATTGGTGGGCGGCAACAGGCCGAGCCGCACCATGACGGCGGTGGCAAGGAAGGCGAACGCCCCGAAAATGGCAGCTTCGGCCGCCATGCCGGGCTTACCCAGATTCATCGCCGTCAGCGGTGCGATGGCAAACAATATGGTCAAAGGCGACAAGGCCGCACCGGTCGAGGCGATACCGAGCATGGCCAACAGTGTCCAACCGATCACCAGAAATGGCCCGATGAGATCCTCAGCGCGTATTTTGGAATGCAACAGCGCTGCCCCCACCACACCCGGAAGCGCAGCGAGGCCAAGTCCGGCCAGGAGCGCGTTATCGGCAAGCCCGCCTATTAACGCTGAGATCCCCAGTGCCACTGTCAGGACGAGCCAGACAAGATGGATGAACTGTAATCTCTTTCGCATCAGTTCGGGCAAGTCGTTAACACCCCGGTGAGATTCCTTAGGCATTCTGCCTGTGTCACGCATACTTTGCTGTATTTGTAATGTGTGCAGCAGGCAAGGTGAGGTTCCCCATGGGGGGAAGTTCATGCAACACTGTCGCGTGACGCGTGAGGGAGAAGTAGCACATGAAATCCATCAGAATGATCGGTACTGCAGTGGTTGCCCTTGGCTTGGCCATGGGGGCATCAGCGCAGTCAGGGGACCCGATTTCGGAATCGGCCGCCGTATATGGGACATACCAGTCCGATGTCACGGATGTGAAAGAGAAACCTTTCGCCTCCGCCAAAGACATCGACCACGCCCTGAACTCTCTGGGCGGGCACAATCCCGACCAATTGTCGAAGGGGTGGATCTCCTATTCCGCCTTGATCGCCTCACAGGACCCTGAATACCGGGCCGCTGTTCGCGACATTGCAAGTTTCTACGGCAACGACGCGCTGCTGACCGGCCTGAAGAATGATGTGCGCTATGCACGCCAGCTCAGTGGCGGCGACAATGCGGTCAGCTCATCGCTCGCCGCAACAGAAGCCGACAGCCAGCGCCTCAGCGCCACGGCGGCCTATGTGAAAGAACAAGCCTACAGCCTGCAAGGCTCCGGCTGGGCGAAAGCCAAGATCGGAAACTCCGGCGCAAAAGCGACACGACTGAACAGCATCCAGACGGTCGGCACGCCCGCCCGCGGCCAGCTGATCTCCGCCTTCTCGGCCTCTGACATAGACAGCATCCTGGCCGGTGCCGGACGTTCCGGCGCGCCATCGCTGTGGGACAATGTCTCCGGTGCAGCTGACGCGATTCGCTTCCCGGCCGCCGTCACCAGCGGCCTTGGCCTGTCCAAGAAAAAGCGTGTGCAGTACGGCAAGGAGCCTGTGGCCGACCAGATCGCCACGCTTGCGGCCTACCGCATCCTCGGCCAGACGGCCGCCTCGTCCAGCCAGGTAAACTCCGCCATGGCTGAGCGCGAAACCCGCGGTTGCCTGAACATGGCAAACCTGAACCTGCAGCAATGTGTTGCTGCAGCGAACCAGCAATATGAAGTTCCGTTCTGCATTGGGGAGCACGCGCTCGCCGACGTCGGACAATGCATTGGCGGCGTCTACCAATAAGCCCCAGCAAACAAGTCTCTCTCTCGCCCCCGGCACCACAATCGGTACCGGGGGTTTCTTTTTTAGAGAAGATGCCCCATCTGGCGGTCATGACCATTGCTGAAACTGCTGATGAAATCCGTGAAGAGTTTTCCTGGCTCGACGATTGGGAAGCGCGCTATGCGCACATCATCGATCTGGGTAAGGCGAACCCCGCGCTAGAGCCGGAAGAGCGCACCGAAGAGACGCGGGTGCGTGGCTGTGCGTCACAGGTCTGGATGGTGACCGATCTTGAGGACGGTCGCATGAAGGTGCGGGCAGAATCCGACGCGATGATCGTATCCGGTCTGATCGCCTTGCTGGTCCGGCTCTATTCCGGCGCGCAGCTGGAAGAAATCAACGGATTTGACGCCAAGGCGCTGCTGGACGAGATCGGCGTCAGCGGCGCGCTCACGGCTCAACGCTCGAACGGCCTCGCCTCCATGCTGGAACGCATTCGCCATGATGCTCAGGCCGGGCTGTCGACCACTCGCGAAAGCTCGTAGGCCACGGCCAATTGGGCAAGCGCCTCCTGCGCAACCTGTTTCACATCTTCGGCTTTCATGCGCCACCGCGCCGTCAGCGCTGTGACAGTTGCCCGGTCGATCAGCAAATCCTCCAGCTGTCGCATGGCCAGCACACCCATCTCCGTTTCCAGCTCGGCCAAACGATCTGACGCGCGCTGGTGTGTGGATTTGTCAAAGACCGGGCGTGCGCGAGCGGAAGCCGGTTGGCTGGCGCGAATGAACTCATCCCGGTAGCGCCCCGCCGCCGCACTTTGTCGGATCACTTCCGGCGCATGCGTGTCGGCAACCAACTCAACCATCAATCCATGTCGACAATCCGCGCGCACATTCAGCCAGTCTGACGGCCGGGAGGTTGCACGCGAATCCCACTCAACCATCAGTGTGGGTCCGGCGGCCAACCTGTCCGGAAACGCGACCTGCGCCCGAAGGCACGCGTCGGCCTTCAGCCGCGCGATAATGTGCGGCGACACCCAACCGGCGACTTGTCGCCGTGTGTCCGGGCCGCGATAGGCCAGATATGTCTGCCGCACCGGCGCAACCATGCCACCATGCGTCAGCACCGTCCGCAACCGATACTCGGTCAGGATCCTCCGCATAGTCATTGCCTAGACCGCCATCGCAGCGCCATCGAGCACGACCACGCTCGACAGGCCGACGGCCAATTGCTCGATCCAGACATCGAAATCCGGATCATCGCGGCAATCCTCGATGAGGTTGCAGCCATAGGCGACCGTGGTGCGATCACGGTTGAAGGCGCGGGCCACGCGGCTGAGGCTCATGCCCAGCGCCGTGCGCAACAGATACATGGCAATCTGGCGGCCACGCGCTTCTGCAGGGGAACGGCGTTGGCGACTGAGGATCGCTTCAGTCTTCAGGCCCAACGCGTACGCTGTCAGTGCAGCGGCGAGATACGCTCTGTCCTCGTCTTTCTGGGGATCGAAATCCTGCATGTCTATCTCCTGTGATGACAGGCATCAGACTACCCGCTTTCTCGAGGTGTAGGATAACTTTCCTAATTATATACCTGACAAAGCTTGCGCTGAGTCGGGAGACAGGATAACCCTCATGGCCGACAGGCCGGTGCTTTCAGGAAAAATTTTCGACGCATTCTCTGGCGGCGTGCAGGGTGTCTCGCATAGTTCGAACAAAAGACTTCCGGTCATCGTTCCCAATCTCCTTGAAGCCTACCGTGAAGGTCGTGTTGAACTCCACCTTAGATCCAGGCGAGACCCTCATGAGTACCGACTCGTTATTAAGGCGCGCCCAAGTCTGAGTTTCCACATGGAAGTCACCGACCCCGCGAATAATGCCGAGGGAGGCGATGACCGCACTAGCGGCGAGTGGCCGATTGTGCTTGTCGATAACTCCGAGGGAATTGAGCGAAAGCAAACGGTTGTCCCCAGTATTGTAAGGCTGGAGTTCTTCGATCCGTTCCTGATCCCGGACGGAGAGCTTTGTTACTTTTTTACGCCCGCTAACTTTTCCGACATTGAAGTATGCTTCTCTGGTCGAGCAGATGGGGAACGACGTACCTTTTGTGTTTGTGGCTCCATTCCTTACGGCCAAAACACTGGTGAGCTGGTCGAGTGCCGACCTTATCTGGTAGAGGACGTTTCCGTTGTCGATAGCGATGTCGTGCGGAAAGGGCTTGTCGTATCTCATCTTTGCGACACTCCATCCTGCATCGGCATCTTCTTCGGTCCACACGGTGTACGGTTTGGATTTGAGGAACAGTTCAAATTTAGCGAGGATGAATGGGAACTGGGATTCTGCCCAATCTAATTTTGCTCTGATATGAAAAAGGTCTGCAGACATGCACCGCTCCAAAGAAGACAAGAAATTCAACGACACCCTCAAGCGGATGATGGACGCAAAGCCAAAGCCGCATGAGGAGATGAAGAAGGGGCGAGCGGTTAGGTTGGAACCGAAGCCAATGCGAAAGCTCCCGCCGGCCCCAGATGGTTTGAGCGGCCCTAATTGAAGCGGTCGTTGAGCCAATTGTGGCCCGGCGTCTTCATTCTGGTGTATCTGGGTTTGGTTATGAATGCTGTGACAATGAGTATGTCATCGTCATCTACAAATCCACTCAGGTGATCTCGCACCTCCGATGTCGTATTGTCCAATTCAACAAACCATGAGGAAAGCGCCGCCTTAGCGGCACCAAGCCGCTCCAGCTCTGTGATAAGTTTCTGGTAGTCTTTGCTTTTTTCGAGATCGTAATTGATCATAAAATAAGCCATACAGGTCTCCATCTATGAAGATGATTGACCGCGAGTCCCGAATCCTTATTCTAAAGGGGTGATCACAGCCAATCGCTACTCTACGCGGTTGAACACTCGCCCCCGTCTCTCCTGAACCGAGATTCGGGGGCAACTTATGAGAACCGATTCTCAACCGAGAGTCGATCCTTAGCGTTCACTTTTGTTCTTGGAGTAGTACCAGCGCTTAAAGCGCCTAACGCGCTGCTTATGCGAGCGCGGCTTCACCAGTCCGCCGATAGGTCAGGCGCTTGCCTGCAACCATTTTGAGAAGCGCGTTGTGGCGATCCTCATCCGTAAAGCCCAGCTTGGTGCGGCGGTTATAACGGAAGTCAAACTCAGTCAGGTAGCGTTGCAGGTGGGCTTCCCCGCAATGCTGGTACACGCCAATCATGCCGCGCTTGAAGATGGAGAACACATTCTCGATTGAGTTTGAGTTCACGTCGCCACGGGCATACTCGCCAGCGGAGTGATTGGTGGTCTGGTGACGGGCAAACTCTTGGCCTGTCGTTGTGTAGAGGCGAGATTCATCGGTGTGCAGGCGCGACTTGCGGTCTGCATTCTTCACGAGGATCTCACGAACGGTTTTCTTGGTGGCTACGTTCACATGAAAGGTGCGGGTCTGGCCGCCGCGCTCGATAAGGCCAACGATAACGCGCTTCTGCGCGCCGCCTGATTTGCCGGACTTGGTGTAAGGCGTTCTGCGGTTAGGCGACTTGTAAGGCACGTCACGCTTGCCGTGGTACATTTCGTCGGCCTCGATCACCTTGCCTTTGCCACCCAGAGGGCCGGACGTGCCGTCCTCTTTCATGGCTTCGCGGATGCGGTGGAACATGAACCAAGCGGTCTTGTAGGTAACGCCAATCGTGCGGTGCAGTTGATGGGCTGACATGCCCTTCTTGGAGGAGGTCAGCAGGTAGGTTGCCAGAAGCCACTTGTTCAGCGGCACCTTGGAGCGCTCGAACACGGTGCCCACGGTGACAGTGAACTGCTTACGGCAGCCGTTGCACTGGTACAGGCCCTTGCGCTCAGCGCCTTCAGGATTGGAAGCCGATGGGCGAGCGCGGGCACCCTTGATGGCCGTGACATGATCTTCGCCAGTGCAGCCGCAATGTGGGCACACAGCGCCATCAGGCCAACGCTGAGCTTCAAGGTGCTCGCGGGCGGCGTCTTCGGATTGAAAAATTGGGGAATTTAGATTGGTCATGACTGGCTCCGTTGAATAATATGTATGATTTCAACGATGCTTTGTCAAGTATATAATTAGGATAACTTTCCTATTACGACAAGTTGAATGCCCGCAATGCCTGGGGATTGCGGCGCGGGCACCGACAGGTTTTTGGGGGATAGGCCCCCTGAACGCAAACGGCGCAGCCTTGTGGGCCGCGCCGTTTCTGCGTTTTATTGAACCTGGTTCGCTTCGCCTGCCTAGGCGGCGGCGCGATCATGGTTGCCGGTGATGCCCTTGCCGGCCGGGTCCGGACGGCCCTTTTTTGGGCGGGCGCGCACCAGTTCATCATGGCAAAGCACTTGAGTCAGCTGACCGTCAGGTCCGGCCAGTGGCAAACGTGTCCAAGCATGCATGCGACCATCTTCCTGTTCTATCATCCCGCCAACAGGCGCGCCGCGCTCAAGCGCTGCAGCGAGGCCGAGGCAATAGGCTTCGCCATGGTCGCCTAGGACATCCTCGATCTGGCGGCCACGGGCCTCCATACCGAAAATCTCACGCAGACGGGAACCAGCGATTCGAAACCGCCCGGTGCCGAAGCGATCGAACTCCACAATGGAGATACTGGCGAGCATGGCGCGGAACTGGCCCGGATCCATTGATTCGCGCCGCACGAGACCGTGCGAATCGCGCAAGCCACACCAGTATTCGATCAGCTTCTGCTGCGAATCGGTTACGCCTTTGAAGACATTCTGTTTGGTCATTTCAGTCACCCCCAGGTGATTCGATAGAATCACCTATCGCGCGAGTTGAGTCGCGGATCAAGAGTCCTGGTGATTTTTTCTTAACCATTCCTACCAAATGCTTTCATTTCGATGCCGAAACAAAAGTATTCGGTTTTGAATACTAGTCGCGCTCGGACTTACCGAGCCCCATTTGCTTGGCGAGCATTGAGCGTTGCTTCGAATAACCCGGCGCGACCATTGGATAATCGCCCGGAAGCCCCCACTTCTCGCGGTATTCTTCGGGCGTCATATCGTATTTGGTGCGCAGATGGCGTTTCAGGGATTTGAACTTCAATCCGTCTTCCAGACAGATCAGATACTCCTCGCCAATGGATTTCCGGATAGATACAGCAGGCTTGAGTGGCTCCGAAATTTCGTCGGTCCCCCGCACACCTTCCAGCGATGAGTGGACCAGCCGGATGAGTTGCGGCAGCTCTTCGGCTTGCAACGTATTGTTGCTCACATAGGCCGCAACAATTCTCGTTGTCATCTCCAGGAACTCAATCCTGTCGGTCATTGCATGCTCACTATCAGCCATCTCGCATCCCCGTCATTGCGATTAACCAATCGGGATTAGCTTAAGATTGATAATGACTCACGTATAAATCGCAGTAATTACTACACGATCCGGAATTAGCTCGCATACCACCGGTATGTTATATTTCGCCGTAAAGCTGATTATCCGGTCGTTATGAAGGACAGAAGCAGGACAAAACCAAGCAGGATTGCGGTCCAGATCGCCATGCCGCTGGCAAGACCTCCACGGGCCAATTCGCCCCTTGGACTGAATGTATCCTCGATCCGCTCATAGGCCCGGCCGGTCAGCTTGAAGAAGATGGCGGACATGGCCGGCCCCACCTTTTGCCAAACCGTACCGGTCCATGTCGCCATGCCATAGCCTGCCTTGCGGTAGAGCCAGTCGCTGTCGAGCACGACGCCCGGCTTTTCCGGTGGGTACCAGCCAAGGCGCTTCAGCATCACGAAGGCAAAGATGGCCAGCACGAGCAATTGCATCTGGGTCAATATATGATCCAGCGTGAACGGATGATATGCCATCGCCTCTTCGCGATACGGCAGCAGATTGTAGAGCCACTCATAGCCGAAGCCCGGAACAATCGCTGGCACACCCACAGCAATACAGATGAAGGAGGCGAGCCCCATGGCGAGCAGCATATTGAAGGGCGCTTCTTTCACGCGCTTGCCGCTGTCATGGCCGAAGAAGGCGAAATATGGAATCTTGATGCCCGAATGCTCCAGCACACCGGCCGACGCGAACAAAAGCATCAGCCACACGATTGTGTAGCCTTCCTTGCCCACCGCGCTCATGGTCAGCGACTTGGCCGCAAAGCCCGAGAAGAGCGGGAAAGCCGAGATCGACATTGCACCAATGATACAGAAGATCGTCGTCCACGGCATGGACTTGTAGAGCCCGCCCAGTTCAGACGCCTTGGTCGTGCCGGTGCGATAGAGCACCGCGCCCATGCTCATGAATAGCAGGCCCTTGTAGATGATGTGGCAGAAGGCATGCGCCGATGCGCCGTTGAGCGCGAGCGCATTGCCGACCCCTGCGGTGCCGAGGCCGATGGCACAGATCATGAAGCCGACCTGGTTGTTCAGCGAATAGGCCAACACCTTGCGCAGGTCGTTTTCGATAACGGCGAAGAAGACCGGGAACACGGTCATCACGGCGCCGATCCAGATCAACGCGTCATGGCCAGGGAACATCCGCGCGAAAGCGTAGACGGCCAGCTTTGTCGTAAAGGCCGACAGGACAACCGCGCCGACCACCGTGGCCTTCGGATAGGAATCCTGCAGCCAGTTGTGCAGGAAGGGAAAGGCTGCCTTGATGCCCAGCGCAATGAAGACGAGCAGTGCGCCCGGTTCATTCAGGCTGGTAAAGGCCGAGATCGAAAGGTCGCCGCGCGACTGGTACACATAGCCAATGCCAGCCAGCAGCAGGACGCCGGACAGAATCTGGACGCCCAGATACCGCATGGAGGCGAAATAAGCAGCGCGCGTCCCTGCCCTCAGAATCAGGAAGACCGATGTAATGGCCGTCAGTTCCCAGAACACGAACAGGGTCATCATGTCGCCCGAGAAGGTCGCCGCGACGGCGGCCCCTGCATAGGCAATCGACATACCGTCCTGCAGACGGTCGTCTGTGTGCCACGCATAGATCGCGTTCAACAGCGCCGCGAGCAGGAATGCGAGGCCGAAAATGTAGCTGAGATTGTCGACCCGATAGAGAATCATCTCGATACCCAGCGCGTGGCCGGTCAACAGATTCACGTTCCGATCCGCGACCGAAATCAACAGGATGGCAATGATGGGCGCGGCAATGGTCAGTCCCTGACGCACGCGGCGAACAGGCAGGAAAAGGGCGCCAAGGCCGACAGCAATCAGGAGCCAGCCGGGATTCAGCATGGAGAGCAAACCAGTCATCAGTGCTTGTCTCCTTCGTCAGGATAGGTCGGGGCAGCGTCAGGCACGGCCGGTATATCCGGGTCGATATCCGACGGCGGACCGCCCGGATCACCATAATAGGTTTCACTGCGACGCAGCAGCCGGCCCAGCGGCCAGCCCATCAGCACAACGAAAGCAAAAGCGGCAAAGCCCCACAGCGCATAGAATCCGGTCGCTTCGGCCATGTGGACATATTCGTGTCGATCAACGGCCAGATCGATGACAATCAGGAAGGCCGAGAGCAGGCCGATGCCCCAGAAGATCGCCGTTCCAGCGACTTTTGCCTCGGTCCATCCGAACAGGATCTTGGCCACAGGATGCACCCCGTCTTCTGACGGCGTGTGCAGACGGTGCGCCTTCTCTGCGGCGCGCTTCACGAAGCGTCCGCTGGTATCGCGGGTATCATTCGGCGTTTCGTCGCTCATGGCTGACCTCCAGCGAAGGCAGGGGATGACGGGGCTTCAAACGCAGGCGACAGGAAGTCCGCCAACGGCCCGACAAGGAAGAACAAGACCACACAAAGGCCCGCCGTCACGACCGGTGCTGCCACAGTGAAGAATGGTGCGCCATCCGGTCGCTTGAACGGTTTCGGCTCCGGCGTGCCCGGCGTTGGCATCAGCGCCAGGATCGGGATCGGCAGCAGATACGCAATGTTCAATAGCGACGAAATGATCAGGACATAGGGTACAAAGCCTGTGCCCCGGTCGATCGCGCCCTGCATCAGCTCATATTTCGCCCACGCCCCCGCCATCGGCGGGATGCCGATAATCGACAGGGTCGCAATGAAGAAAGCGATGAAGACAATCGGCATCTTCCGGCCAAGGCCCCTCATGTCGGATATGTTCGTCAGCCCGGTGGCGACATAGATGGCACCAGCGCACATGAACAATGTCATCTTGCCAACTGCATGCGCGGCGATCTGCAACGCTCCGCCCATGAATCCGGCCTGCGTGGCCAGCATTGCCCCCAGCGTGATGTAGGACAGCTGTGCAATCGTCGAATAGGCCAGTCGTGCCTTGAGATTGTCTTTCGTCATCGCGACGAGCGACGCGACGATGATGGTGAAGCACGCTACCCAGAGCACGAATTCGCGGCCCGGCGTCGCGTTCAGCAAATCCTCACCGAAAATGTAGATCGACACTTTCATCACGGTGAAGACGCCCGCCTTCACAACCGCGACGGCGTGCAACAGGGCGGAAACCGGCGTTGGTGCGACCATCGCATTGGGCAGCCAGAAATGGAACGGCATCAATGCCGCCTTGCCGATGCCGAAAGCAAACAGGATGAGCAAGGCGCTGGCCACGGCCGGATCGAGATTGCGTCCGGCAAGCAGGCCACCCTGAACAAAATCCAGGTTCTGGCCAGCCAGGGCCCAGGTCCACATGACCGCCATCAGGAACAGGCCGATGGATGTGCCTAACAGGGTCAGCAAATAGATGCGCCCGCCGCGCTTGGCCGCCGCATCGCCTTTGTGCGCCACCAGTGGATAGGTCGACAGGGTCAGCACTTCATAAAACACAAACAGCGTGAACAGGTTCGCCGACATGGCGACGCCCATCGCGCCGAATATGGCGATGGCGAAACAAATGTAGAAGCGCGTCTGATTGCGTTCGCGGTTTCCACGCATATAGCCGATGGAATAGAACGAGTTGACGATCCACAGGCCGCTGGCGACCAGTGCGAACAAAGCACCCAGCGGCTCCAGCTTGAACGCGAAATCGAGTCCCGGCGCAGCCTGCCCCACATAGAGTTCAGGCACCTCGCCGCCTGCCACCTTCATGGCAAGCGCGATGACCACACCGAACAGCGCGGTCGCGCCGACCAGTGTAACGCCTTCACGGACGTTCGAGAACGCTCCCGTCACGGCAATGCCGATCGCAATCAGCAATGGCAGGCACAGGGCGGCCCAGATCAACAGCTCAGAGTTCATCAGAAGGCCTCCAGTCCGAACGCGGCCGCAGCGGCGTCACGCGCCAGTCCGAGCGGCAGTTCGGTCGTGATACCGAAATAGATGTTTGCAAGGGCCAGTATCCAAAGCGGCACAAGCAACAGGATCGGCGCTTCCTTGCGCGATTTGCGCGGATTGATCGGCGGCCGGAAGAAGATCGCCTCCAGAATGCGGCCCATATAGATCACCGCCAGGAAACTGGAGAACACGACAAAAACGACGCCCCACCACATGCCTTGGTCGAACAGGGCGTAGCCGAGCTGGAGCTTTGACTGGAAGCCTGCGGTCAGCGGCACACCGATCAATGACAGCCCCGCGATCGCGAAGCCGGTCATTGTCCAGGGCGCTGTGCGTCCCAAGCCGGCGAAATCGCGAATGGTCGTGCCCTGGAATGTCAGGACTACGCCAGCGACTGCCATGAAGAGTGCACCCTTGATCATCGCATGGTTCAGCAGGTGGAACAGGCCCGCACTGACGCCTGCAACTGTGCCGATGGACACGCCGAGTATCATGTAGCCGACTTGCGCAACAGAGGAGTAAGCCAGCGTCCGGCGCACATCGGTCTGGAAGACCGCCTGGAAGCTGCAGGTTATCATCGCAGCGAGGCCCAGCGGCATCAGCAAGTAGGTGAAAGTCGCCTGCTCGAATGCGAATTCCGGACGGAACACGGTGAACAGGAACCGGATCAGCGCATAGAGCGCAACCTTCGTCGCCGTAGCCGACAGGAACATGGTCACGAAGCTTGGTGAGTAGGCATAGGCGTTTGGCAGCCATTGATGCAGCGGCCAGACCGCTGCTTTCAGGCCGAGCCCGACAATGATGAACGCAAAGCCCGCCTCAACACTGCGATTGCCCGCCAGCGAAGGCAGCATTTCGGCAATTTGAGCGATGTTCAGCGTACCCGTGGCGGAATAGAGGAAGCCCACACCAATAATGTAGAAGCTGGCGCCGAGCGTACCCATGATGAGGTAGTTGAACGCGGCCGGAAGAGCGCGGCGATCCCGGCCCGCCCCCAGCGCGACCAGCACATAGGTGGAAATCGACGAAATTTCGAGGAAGACGAAGAGGTTGAACGCATCTCCCGTGATCGCAACGCCGCTGAGGCCCGCAAAGCAGACGAGAAAGGCGGAGTAGAACAGCGGGTGCTTGCGCTCAGGGATCTCTGCCTTGACCGTCGGCCATGAAAAGATCGTGGACAGCACACCAATGGCAGCCACCAGCAACAGGATCATGGAATTGAGCGCATCAACCCGAAGCGTGATACCGATGGGCATGGGCCAGTTGCCAACGTCATAGCCGACGACGCCAACCGGAGAAGCCTGCACCTGTCCCACCAGGATCAGAGCGCAGAACAGCGAAAACACTGTGGCCGCAATACTGATCAGCCAGGACAGCCGACCACTTGGCAGGATTGCAAGCAGAGGCGCCAGGAACAACGGCACCATGATCAATAGTGCGGGTGCGTGAAGCAACGCCCAGCGGGGCGCGGTATCCAGAAGCAGGTCGATCATGCCAGTGCCTCTTTTTCAGCTGCTTCCTGTTCGGCTTCCTGAGCGATGGCGGTCTGCATGTCGATCTCGCGCACTTCATCTGCCTCGATTGTGCCATAGGCTTCGCGAATGCGGACGATCAGGGCGAGCCCGACCGACAGGGTCGCGACGCCCACCACAATTGCGGTCAGCATCAAGACGTGTGGCAAGGGGTTGGAATAGGTATGCACCAGATCGGCCACGCGGTCGCCACCAGCAGACGCCGTGAGTACGGCATCGACCGCTGCGTGAGGAACTTCTTCGCCATGACCGCCGCCATGACCCCCAGATGTGTCAGGATCCATCAGGATCGGGGCGGTGCCACCGGCCACAATGCCAAGGGTCACGTAAAACAGGCAGATAGATGTCTGGAACAGGGACAGACCCACCAGCCGCTTGATCAGATTTCCGGACGCAAACGTGATGTACAGGCCGATCATCATCAGCCCGATGACCGCCCAATAGTTTGCGCGCTCTAGAATGAATAGCAGCATCGGCCTACCAGTCCTCGTCGCGGATTTCGGCCACGCGGCCAGCGAAAGCGTAAAAGATGGTCAGCATCGCACCGGACACACCAAACAGAACGCCCAGTTCAATCAGGATAATCCCGACATGCTGGCCATGATGGCCACCCGGCTCCTCGCCGAAAAGCGCTTGATATTCAAGATATTGCCCACCCTGAAGCAGCGCCCAAAAACCAACGCCGGCATATAGCAGCACACCAACTGCCGCGACTGAGCGGGTGAAGGCGGGCGGCACGGCCCGCATGGCCGACGGCACCCCAAAGACAAGCGCGTAGAGAATGATCGCCACGGCCAGGATCACGCCGGCCTGAAAGCCGCCGCCGGGTCCGAAATCACCGTGGAACTGAACGTACAAACCGAACAGAACGATGACCGGAATCAACGTTTTGGTGATCACCCGCAAGATGACGTGATGGTCGCTCTTCATGAGTCCGTCTCCTCATCTTCTGCCTCAGGTGTCTTGCTGGCCTTGGGCAGGGTCTTGTCTTCATTGCGGATTGTCTCGGCCAGCGAGCGCTCGCCGAAGCCGAGCAGGAGCGCAACAGCAATACCAGCCACAAACACAACCGTCGTCTCGCCCAGCGTATCAAACCCGCGATAGCTGCCGAGGACCGGGGTCACGACATTCTCGATGCCGGTGTCATACCAGGCCACCCGCAGATAGGTGAGGCCGACGCCGGTATTGGCGGGTGAGTTCGGATCGCCCACGGCTGGCAAATCGACCGTCGCATAGATCAGCATGATGCCGGTGGCGACGCAGACGAGCAAAGGCCCGAGCTGGCGCAGGGATTTCTCCGGCTTCGCGGTGCGTGATGTGAGCAGCATGGCACCCAGCAGGACCGCGGTGGACATGCCCGCGCCGACGGCTGCCTCAGTGAAGCCGACATCCACCGCATCCACGGCGACATACCAAGCCGCCGAGACCAGCGAATAGATGCCCGACAGCATCACGATGGCGAACAGGCTGCGCAAGCGCGCAATGGCGATCGCCACGACAAACAGGAGGCCGAGCAGGACGATGTTGACCAGCGCCAAGCCGATATCTGGTTCACTCATGGCCATCAGGAATCCTGCCCTTCCTTGTCATGTGTATCGACCGGCCCGATCAGGGGCTGAAGGCCGGCTGTATGCGCCGCATTTGCGGCAGCATGCGACGATGCCGGGCTGGTCAGATAGATGAAGATGAAGATCGCACCCAGTTTGCTGACGACCATCCAGTCGGGCGCCATCATGGCCATGCCGAGCAAAAGTAGCGTCGCGCCAGACGTGTCGGTGATACTGGCCGCATGAAGGCGGGTGTAGAAATCCGGAAAACGCAGCACGCCCACGGTGCCGATCAGGCAAAGCAGCCCGCCTGCCAGGCATAGCGCGGCGCCAAGCGGAAACCGGATGACTTCCCACCCTGCTGCGAGCGTTGCGAGGAAATCAGCCATTGCCACCTCCCTGTCCGCGACGCACCAGTGGAACCTGGAATGACCGGTAGCGGAAGAATTTCAGGATCGCGATCGTCGAAACGAAATTGATCAGTGCGTAGAGAATGGCGATGTCGAGGAATTGTGGGCGCCCCATTACGAAGCCAAGCAGGCCGAGCGCCAGCACGGTCTTGGTGCCGAATGAGTTCACGGCCAGCACGCGATCATACAGCGTAGGACCGGCAATGGCGCGAATCAACAAGAGGAGCATGCCGAACAGAACGGCGATGAGGGCAGCAGCGGTCATGCGGGGCCTCCCTTGCCATCGGCAGCGCGGCGAGACCGGCGGTCCATCTCGGCGAACGCTTCGGGCTGGGCTTCCTGTTCGTAGAGGGCATGCACCAGCATCTTGTCACCTTCAATCTCAACGGTGACGGTGCCCGGGGTCAGCGTGATCGAATTTGCGAAGGTGACTTTTGCGAGATCAGATTCACAGGCGGTCTTAACCTTCACCAGGGCCGGAGCTATGTCCATTTCGGCTTTCAGACAGGCCTTGACCACGGTCCAGTTCGCTTTCGCGATTTCTTTCATCAGCCAGGGGAAGTAGAGCGCAAACCCGACAATGCGCACATACGGCGAGCCTTCACGATCAATGATGTCGAGTCGGTATGCCAGGATCAGGCAGACAGCCACTGACACAGCGCCCAGCGACAGCAATAAAGGTGTGTAATGGCCGGACATGCCCAGCCAGAAGCCGACCAGTGCAACCAGCAACCCCAGAAAGTACGCCACACGCGCCCCTTTCATAGATGACCCAATACAATGAACGCCCTGACCTAAAGGCCTGCGCGCGTCTTGGAAAGTGCTTTTCGGATGGTTTTGTGTCGCTACCTGCCAAAAACGAGTCGCGCGGTACGTTGCGGCGAGGAAAAGCTGGCTTCCTCATTGGCCGGCACATCGTCGATGGCGGACGATAGAGCGTTCGGAGAGAAAGCCGAAGACAGCGACCAGTTCCAGTAGCGCAGCGTGGTCTGCGCCTTGGCGACGGTCATGATTTCATAGATCTCGGCCACGCGGGCAAAATCGGGATCGATCTCTCCCGTTCCGGTTTCCAGGTCACGTTTCAAGCCCGCCCACAGGACGGGGAGAAAGTCGCGCTTGACCCCGGTGCCCTTGCACAGCACCGCGATCCCCTCTCCACCCTTGTCCGTCAGAATCTTTGCCGCCGTCACTGGCTTGAGGCCCGCGAGGTAACCGATTTCCTGCGCGAGTTCGGAATCCAGTCCCTCCAGCGCGGATGCGTTGATCGCGTCCTCGAGACTGTCATAGGGACTCTTGTCGATCGCCGCGCGATTGCGCTGGCGCCGTTCGATCAGCTGAATTGCCTTGCGCGTAACCGGATCGGCCCAATTCTCTTCTGCGGCAAGTTCAAACACGTCGCGGCAGGTGTCGATTACTTCCAGGCGATCGGCGGCATGGCGTTGAAGAATTTTCCTGCGGGTCGTGCTGTCGCTCCACCAGAACATGGCCATGGCTTGAGACGGTTTGGTTTCCAGTCGCTCAACCAGAAGCGCGCAGAGTGATTCGTCCCCGCGCGACCGGGCAACCAGCTTGTCGATCGCCTGTTCGGGCATGATCGCGCCATTATTGGCCAGCATCACCTTCACGACGGGAATTTCGGCGAACTCCGCCAGATATTCACAGACCGAATCGGGCACAAGCTTGCGCTCGGCAATGACTTTTCGGTGTTCCTGGGTCCCGGACATGCAGATTTCCCGCAAGTCGCAGGCATCGAAGCCCTCATTTTCCTCAAGCACATGCTGCGCAACGCGGAATGAGCACTGGCCGAGATAGCGCAAGACACGTTTCGGAGCTTCGCGGTGGTTCGACAGGCGACGGGCGCACATTTCCCGATCGGTTTCTTCGGCGTGAAACAACACTTCCAACAGGATATCGCCCACCATATGGCGGTCCTGATGGGCCAATCGGGACGCTGGCATGGCAACAAGGTCCAGCAATCGCCGGAACAATGCGTTCCGCGCGCGACCGATCGGTGGCATCTGCAGCGGTTCCAAGGGATCTTCCATACGTGTGGCCGTTTTCGCAATGACGAAAACTGTTGCAGCAAACGGTTAACGGTCTGTGGAGATGGTGCTGAGCGCTAGTTCCGCTCTTGAGAACCGGGGTGCACAACCATCAGCAACAGGCTGGATACCAACATGACGATCGCGAGCATGAACAACATGCCGCCATCGGTGGCTGTGTTCTGCGGATCCAGTGACACTGGCACTTCCCGGCCCAACCAAGGCGACAGATGCATCGCAACTGCCCCGCCGAGCACGCCCGCAGACATGAACGCCCCGAACCGGCGCGTCATCGGCAAGATCAGGAACAGCGCCGCCACCAGTTCCAGCAGGCCTACGACAACACGGCCGGCCGGTTCATAAAGGCTGATGCCTGATTTCGCCGCAATGGTCTGGAATACGATGTTCTCGCCCGGCGGGTCGAAGAACTTCACCATACCTTCTGGCGGATTGGGCAGCGGGTGAATGGTCGCCTGAACGAACATCGCGATCAGGAACAGGGCCAGGGCCCAACTCACAATATGCCGGAACAGACGCATTCTACATACCTTTTACCGGTGGGCCATTAGCGTGAAGCTAACCATACCGCAGCGCTGTGGCAACTGAACTATGCGCGAAGTTCCCGTGACACCAACTCCATCCAGCCTTGCCGCGCGCTGTTTGTGAAATCATGTCCTGCTCTCCTTGGTGCCAGCAAGGATCAGCACTTGTGCGTATGGCGTCCCACCCGTTTCTTGCGCATCGGTCATGGACATCAGTCTTCATGTGTCGCAAGGCCGGGGGCTTTCCTTCTCGGGGCCGTCTTCATACAGTCCCGCCAATTGCTCCGGAGCGCGCATGCCAGACAAGATGGACGACTTCATCGACGAGATGGCCGAAGACGCGGCCGAGGACATCACGTCCCCCGTCAGCGGCGTCAGCGAAGCGATTGGGGCTGGTGCCTCCCTGCTGGCAACGGCAAACCATTGGCGCGCCCGCCAGCTACGCCGTGGCGTGAAAATCGAACTGCCCGCCTATCTGATGGTCCAACTCAGCTGGTTCATGGCCTTTGGCCTCCAGATGGTCCTGTTCCCCTATCTGATCACGGGCAAGGAACACCTGCACATGGATGGCCTGGCCCTTGGCCTCGCCAATATGGCGCTGTCGGCGCCGTCAGTCATCTTCCTGCTGATCGGCGGCGTGGTGGCCGAGCGCGCAGATGGCAAACGTCTGCTCATTATTCTGCACCTGCTGGCCGCTACACCTGCCTTGTTCCTCGCATTGGCTGTTGCGCGTGGCGAACTCTCCTATCCCGCAATGATCATCTACGGCCTGACCATCGGCACCGTCGGCGCCTTCATGATGCCCGCGCGCGATTCCATCGTGAATGAGGTCGTGGAGCGGCGCATGCGGGTCGGCTCCGGGGTCACGCTCCAACTCGGCGTTACCCTGGCGACAATGGCGCAATTCCTCGCACAGATCGGCGGACTCATCGTGGGCGGCTATGCTGACAAGCGTACACTGATGCCCGACTGGCTCGGCGGGTTTGGCATCGGCCCGATTCCGGCAGAACAGCTGCTCGCCATTCAAGGCATCATCCTGGCGCTTGGCGCAGGCTTCGCCCTCTGGCTGGGCCGGGGCCGCCAGATCGCGACCAGCGGCAAGGGCATCAAATCCGCTCTGGGCGATATCGCCGAGGGCTTCCATGCCGTGCGCTCAGACGGAAAGCTGTGGGCGATGACTGCGCTGATGTTCGGCGTCGGGATCTTCGTGATCGGTGCCTTCCTGGTCGTGCTGCCGATCGTGAACCGCGACGTCTACGGCTTCGGCTCGGATGGCATCCGGGACATGTTCGTCACTTTCTGGATGGGCGCGTTTGTTTCGTCCGTCGTGCTATCGATCTTCAAGCGCATCAAGCGTCAGGGCCGCCTGTTGCTGATCGCGCAATTCCTCGCCTCAGTCAGCATCCTCGCCATGATGTGGCAGGTGCCGCACTATGTCTTCCTCGGCATCGTCTTCATCTGGGGACTCGCCGCCGGCATCTCCATCGCGATGAGCCGCTCGATCGTGCAAGACGCCGCGCCAAAGGAAAAGCTCGCCCGCGTCCTGTCTATCTATCAGCTCGGCTTCATGGCCGGTGCGCCGTTCGGTGCCGCCATCATGGGCGCACTGGTCGACCTGTTCGGCCCCCAGAAGATCGCTATCGTCCCGGCAGGCGGCATGATCGCGCTGATCATCTGGATGGTCTTTTTCACGCCCGTCTGGAACATGAAGGGCTCCGCCTGGCTGGAGCATCAGGAGCGAAGCTGACGGCTTTGTGTAGATGACACGGGGGCCAAACGCTTCTATCGAAACCTTCATGACTTCCCGCCCGCGCGCCACTATTCACCTGTCGAACATTGCCGCCAATTGGCAGGCCATTGACCGGTTGAATCCGACCGCCACCACGGCCGCCGTGGTCAAGGCAGATGGCTATGGGCTTGGCGCGGCTAAAGTGTCCCAGACGCTGGCCACGGCAGGCTGCAGCACATTCTTTGTCGCCCATCTCGAAGAAGGCACGGCCCTGCGCAAAGCGCTGGGCTTTGGTCCGCGCATCTTTGTCTTGAACGGACCGACCGGCAGCCATCTTCGAACCTATCGCGAGGCAGACCTGACGCCGGTCTTGTCCAGCGAGGAACAGGTCGAACTCTGGGCCCGCACGCCGCGCGGGGCCTGCGCGCTGCATTTTGATACCGGCATGAACCGGCTCGGCCTTGCCTCCAGTGTGCTGACGCATCGGCGCGACGAGCTACACAAGCTGCAACCTGTCCTGGTGATGAGCCATCTGGCCTGCGGCGACACGCCGGACCATGCTCTCAATCGGGTCCAGCTTGACCGGTTCACAGAGATCGTATCCGCCTTCCCCGACACGCCTGCCAGTCTGGCCAATTCCGCCGGGTGTTATCTGGGGCCGAACTACGCTTTTGACCTGACCCGTCCGGGCATCGCGCTCTATGGCGGCTCGACCCCGCCCGACACGGTAGGTCTGCAGCCTGTCGTGACGCTCGACGCGCGCATTCTCAGTGTCTTTCATGCCAAGGCGGGCGAAACCGTGGGCTATGGGGCAACCCATACGCTGGATGGCAACACAGCGCTCGCCACGGTTGCGCTGGGCTATGCCGACGGCATTCCGCGATCCGGTAGCGACACGCTGATTGCCTATCTTGATGGCACGCCTTGCCCCGTGCTCGGTCGCATTTCCATGGACCTCATCACAATTGATGTCTCAAAAGCACAGGGCATCGCTAAATCCGGGGCGCGCGTTGAATTCCTCGGCGCGCATGCCAAACTTGAAGATCAAGCGGCCCGCGCTGGCACGCTTGGGTATGAATTACTTACAGGACTCAGCAATCGTGTCGAACGTGTCTACCCGTAAGCGCGGGGTTCCCAATCCCCTTCAATGGATCGGCGCTGCCGTGCTTGGCTTCTTCACGGAGATTGGCCGACTGACGGTATTTTCCGCTCGCGTGAAATTCGCCGCGTTCACGCCGCGCTGGTATGTCGGCCAGATCTGGCGGCAGATCATCAATATTGGCTTCTACTCCCTGCCTGTAGTGGGGCTGTCAGCGGTCTTCATCGGGGCGGCACTGGCGCTCAACATCTATGAGGGCGGAAGCCGATACGGCGCGGAGCAATTCGTGCCAAACATTGTTGTGCTTGGTATCACGCGGGAACTGGGCGTCACGATCACCGGCCTGATGCTGGCCGGACGGGTTTCCGCTGGCATCTCCGCCGAAATCGGTGCCATGCGGGTGACCGAACAGATCGACGCGCTGGAGACGCTTTCTGCGTCACCCTATCGTTATCTATACGCGCCGCGCTTCCTTGCCGCGATCGTGTCATTGCCCCTTCTGGTATTGGTGGCTGACACGATTGGCGTGATGGGGGGCTGGCTGGTCAGCGTCTATGGCCTTGATTTCGACTCCACGACCTATCTGCGCAACACGCTGGATTTCATGACGACTGAAGACGTGCTTGTCGGCGTCATCAAGGCGGTCGTATTCGGCGCGGTAATTGCCATCATGGGCTGTTACCAGGGTGATCGCTCCGAAGCCGGCGCGACCGGCGTCGGCCGGGCGGCCACGCTCTCCATGGTTGGCGCGGCCGTTTTGGTCCTCGCCGCCAACTACCTCCTGTCCACCTTGTTCGTGGAGATTGGCCTGTGAGCACGCCCATCCTGAAACTTGAAAACGTCAAGAAGTCCTTCGGCTCCAAGGAAGTGCTCAAGGGCGTCGACCTGGAAGTGCAGAAGGGCGAGAGCCTCGTCGTGCTGGGCGGCTCGGGCTCGGGCAAGTCGGTGATGCTGAAAAATGCGCTCGGCCTGATGACGCCGACCGACGGCACGATCTGGTTTGATGGGCAGGACGTGACCAACGCAACCGGCAGGACGCGCGAGAAGATGCGCGCCCGCATCGGCATGCTGTTCCAATCTGGCGCGCTGTTCGACTCGCTGACAGTCTGGGAGAATGTCGGCTTCCGCCTGCTGCAGGTCGACAAGTTGCGGCGCAAGGACGCGCGCGAACTCGCCATCGAGACGCTGAAAAAGGTTCGTCTTGGCTCAGACGTTGCCGACCTCTACCCGGCTGAGATTTCCGGCGGCATGCAGAAGCGCGTCTCGCTCGCCCGCTCGATCATCTCCAAGCCGGACCTGATCTTCTTCGATGAGCCCACCACCGGCCTCGACCCGATCACCGCCGATGCGATCAACGACCTCATCCTCGAACAGGTGCGCGGCCTCGGCGCAGCCGCCGTCTCGATCACGCATGACATGGCCTCGGCGCGCAAGATCGCGGATAACATCGCCATGCTCTATGAGGGCAAGATCATATGGCACGGCCCGGCTGACATCATCGACAATAGCGGCAGCGAATATGTCGACCAGTTCGTCCACGGACGCGCCGAAGGCCCGATCCAGCCGGCGATTTAGATTCTTTTCTGCCACTTGACCCCAGACTGATCTTCAGGCGCAGTCTCCGCCGGGAACACGGGGAGACGCGCCATGATGGATTTCATCAAATATATTTCGGTGGCCTTCACGGCGCTATCGCTCGCCTTTACGGGCTGGCTGCAATACGAGAAATTTCGCCTCGACGGGGAATGGCACATCGACACCTGCACCGAAGAGGCCGACTTCACACGTTATGAGGGTTTGCACCTGGCTTGGCGGGTTTTCCTGTCAGATGATCCGCTATCGGCTCCGGTGGTGGGCGATGGCGAGAAGATCCAGGAAGCCTTCAAACCGATCCCTGCCACCGCGCGCTTTCCGGTCCGTCTGGTCGGCACGAAAGAGATCAACTCGGTCACTTTGACGGGTCGGTTTGAAGGCTCCCGCCGTGCGTCTACCGGGCGGTTCGAATTTGCGCCCAGCCTCTCCAAACGTCTCTTCTCGGGCTACATCCCATTCTACCAGCGCAATGTCGACGTGTTGGACGGACGCTTTGCCTTCACCGCGGGCAACGCCCGGGGACCGGCCCGCGCCGTGCGTCTGACAGACGGGAAAATGCCGGAAGGGCTTGCCGCTTTCACCTGTGGCGACAGCGCGGCGACCGAGACGTCTCCTCCCGAAACGGACACCCATGATGCGTCTCCCCCGGCACAGCTCTGAGACGCGACGCCTAGAGTCGTCCAGCCTTCCGAAGTATCTCAAGGGCTGGCTCAAGCTGGGGCTGATAGCGCTTCCAACGGTCCACAGATGATCGATACATGGGCTGGCGCACCTGGGCGACGCTGGCGGTGGCCACGGGCGCGCTATTCTCCTGAAAGTCCAGACATGCCTGCTCGAAGTCGAGACCGCAAAATTCCAGAAGCCGCCGGGTTTCCGCCTCGGGTTCCTCCACCAGGGTCTCATAGTCAACCAGAGTGAACCGCGAGGACGGGAGCGCGCCCGTGTAAGTCTCAACAAGACCATGAAAGCGCGCCACATAATCCGCCAGGTCTTCAAGACTGTGCGCGCAACGATAGTGCAATGCCGACAGGGCGAACAGCTGGCGATAGATGCTCAACACACTATCGGCAGGCTGTCGCCGCAAACAGATCACGCGCGCATTCGGCAAGGCGGCAAGTATGGCCGGAACAAGTAAGGCATTGATCGGCATCTTGTCGGTGAAGCGCTGCGCGCCGTTCAATATTCCCTGCACACTTTCGATATAGTTTTGTCCGACCGCCAACAGGTCGGTTCCGGCCGCCCCCTTGATCGTACGAGCGTCCAGCATGTCCGCGCTGTCATTGCCGACTGCGCGCTTCAGGAAAGCTCCGAACTCCGGGCGTTCTCCCGCAGACACGATGCCGGAGTGGCTGGAAATGATACGGTCGACAAGTGTGGTGCCGGTACGCGGCAGGCCGACAATGAAAATCGGGCCGCCAGTTTGAACCTCACTGTTCACGCCGAGCGTATGGCACAGCGCTTCGGCGGCTTCGAAACTGGCCTGATTCTGCATTCGCTGACTGGGAATATTCTGACGCACCAGGGCCTTGCCCTTGTCCAGCCAGTCCATGGCTGCTGCCGGGTCGGCCAGGTCCTCATGCACTTTTGCAATGGCATGGGCGAGTTGAAGCCCGCCTTCAATGTCTCGCGGGTGCCGCTGCTGCCAAGCGGCCTCAAGCTCCGCGACTGCGTTCTGCTCTGGGCTGTGTTTCGTGATCAGCGCGAGATAGGCGCGCGCCGGAATGTACTGAGGCGCAAATTGGAGGCAGGTTCGGTACGCTTTCCTTGCCCCCTCAAAATCACCAATGAATTGCAGGGACGAACCAAGATTGAAGAAGACGATCGGATCATTCGAAGAGGCGGTCGCGGCCTGCCTGTGAAAGGCGACCGCTTCCTCATGCCGATCCAGGGCGCTCAACGTGGCGCCGATAGATGCCAGCGTGAAACCGTCCGATGGCTGTAGTTTTATGGCGGCTTCAATATGTATGAGCGCCTGCTTCGGCAAAGTCAGCTTGGCGTAGCATCGCGCGGCCTGAACGTGCGCTCCCGGCTCGGGATGGCCTTTCTCAAGCGCGCGTTCGAACAGTTTCAGGGCGCGCTCGAACTGATTGTGTTCATAATTGATGATACCAAGCACAAAAAAAGCATCGGCGCAGTCCGGGTCCTGCTCCAGCGCGTTCCGGCAATAAGCATGGGCCTCCCGGTAACGCTTCTCTCCCAGCAATTGCCGCGCAGGCTGCAGCGGCGCGAACGGTCGGCCTGAACTGCGGCCGTCGTTTCCGGGATTTTGATTATCAGTCGACATGCGGCCGATGTTTGCCGCCCCCGGCGTGCGAACACAAGAGACTGCGAACCTGACCGTCTGCAGCAATGCAACCGGCATCCCGCGCCCTCACTTTTGCAGCCCGGACCGAAAGCGAACCCTTTCCCCTGCCCGCAAACCCTCATATCTCTCTGACCATGGCCAAGACCGCGACGACTGCCTTTGTGTGCCAATCCTGTGGCGAAGTTCATTCCAAGTGGAGTGGCAAATGCGCGGGCTGTGGCGAGTGGAATACGCTGGTCGAGGAGACGGTCGGCGGCACGCCGGGCGGTCTCGCTGCGCCCAAGGCCGGCACGAAGCGCTCCAGCAAGACAGAATTCGTCGCTCTGAACGCCGAGACCGAAACGCCGGCACGCATCGTCATGGGTGTGGAAGAACTGGATCGCGTCTTCGGCGGCGGCATCGTGCCATCATCCGCCACCTTGATTGGCGGCGATCCCGGTATCGGCAAATCGACCCTGCTGCTGCAAGTCGCCGCGCGACTCGCCCGCAATGGCGTGAAAACGGTCTATGTGTCTGGCGAGGAAGCTGCCGCGCAAATCCAGGAGCGCGCCAAGCGACTGAAGGTTGCCGAAAGCCCGGTCGACCTCGCCACCGAAACCGACCTTCGAAAGATCCTTTCGGCGCTGAAAGCGGCCAAACCTGATTTCGTGGTGATCGATTCCATCCAGACCATGTGGTCTGACAGTCTTGAGGCCGCGCCCGGCTCGGTCAGCCAGGTCCGGGCCTGCTCGCAGGAACTGACTCGCTGGGCCAAGAAGTCCGGCGCCGCGCTGGTGCTCGTCGGGCACGTCACCAAGGAGGGCAATATTGCCGGTCCGCGCGTGGTCGAGCACATGGTCGATGCCGTCTTCTATTTCGAGGGTGAGCGCGGACACCAGTTTCGCATCCTGCGCGCCGTGAAGAATCGCTTCGGCCCGACTGACGAGATCGGCATCTTCGAAATGCATCAATACGGCCTCGCCCCGGCCAAGGAACCATCTGCCCTGTTCCTGTCAGCCGATGGCGATGGCGAAGGCGGGGCAGCGGTCTATGCGGCGATGGAAGGCTCACGTCCTGTGCTCGCCGAAGTGCAGGCATTGGTGGCCAAAAGCGCCTATGGCACGCCCCGGCGCAGCGTCGTCGGCTGGGATGGCGGGCGTCTTGCCATGCTGCTCGCCGTGCTGGAAGCGCGCTGCGGGATCAGCCTGTCGGGCATGGATGTCTATCTCTCGGTCGCAGGCGGCTATCGCATTGGCGAACCAGCCGGAGACCTTGGCGCGGCGGCGGCGCTGCTGACCTCCCTTGCCGATACGCCTGTGCCCGAGCGGACCGTGTTCTTCGGCGAAGTGGCCCTGTCGGGCGCAGTGCGCCCGGTGGCCCGCATGGAGCAACGTCTCAAGGAAGCCGTCCGGCTTGGCTTCACCCATGCTTATGTGCCCGAAGGCAGTCCGACTTCAGTGGATGGCTTGACGATCACCCCAATTAAACGGCTTATCGATCTCGCCCACCTTCTCGCTCCGGACGCCCAAAATGCTTGAGTCCATTACAGCTTTCGACGCTATCGCGGTTGCAGTCATTGTGATCTCCGCGATCATGGCATTTGCCAGAGGGTTCCTGCGCGAGATCGCGACACTCGGATCATTCATCGCCGCCCTGGCCGCCGCCTTCTATGCCCGCCGCTTCTTTGCAGACGGCGTGCGCACGCTGGTGCCGGAAGGCGTGGACCCGTTGCTGGGCGATCTTGCCCTGGTCGTTGTCGCATTCATCATTGTTTATGTTCTGGTCGCATGGTTTGGCCAGCGCCTGTCCAAGAACATCCAGGGCGCCGACGGCATTGGCATGTTCGACCATTTCGCCGGTCTGTTCTTTGGCATTGCGCGCGGTGCCATCGCCCTCGTTTTCTTTGCCGTGCTCCTCAATCTGGCGCTTGATGAGAGCCGGATCCCGGACTTCATCCGGAATTCGATGACGTACCCACCACTCGCCGAGATGGCGAACTATGTGAACGACAATGCGTCGAAAGTCGGAAAAGATGTGCAAGCCGCCCTTCCCTCAGAGGGCAAAACAGGGCAATAGGCCCTTGTCGCAATACCGTCACTCAGGAGGTGCGTCTCAAATGGTCCTTTTCGATCATGATGACGACAAGCCCCGCGAGGAATGTGGCGTCTTCGGTGTCTTTGGAAATCATGAAGCCAGCCTGCTGACAGCGCTTGGCTTGCATGCGCTCCAGCATCGCGGGCAGGAAGCCTGCGGAATGATTACCTTTGACGGCAAGCGATTCCCCTCGGAACGTCATTTGGGCATGGTAGGAGAGCATTTCGGGGGAGACCTCCGAACGCGCCTGCCGGGTCATGCTGCCATCGGCCATAACCGATACTCTACACAGGGCCGCACCATATTGCGGAACGTGCAGCCAATCTTCGCCGACCTCGCCGGGGGCGGGTTCGCCGTGGCGCACAATGGTAACCTCACCAATTCCCGCAAGCTGCGCCATGACCTCGTCAAGGACGGCGCCATCTTCCAGTCTACCATGGACACGGAAGTCATCCTTCACCTCGTCGCGCGCAGCACGGGCAAGGATTTCCTCGCGCGCCTGGTGGACGCACTTCAGAGAATCGAAGGCGGCTACGCATTGGTCGGCCTGACCGGCAAGAAACTGGTCGGCGCGCGTGACCCGGTTGGACTGCGCCCATTGATCCTTGGAAAATTGGGCGACGCATATGTGCTGGCCTCTGAAACTTGCGCGCTGGACATTATCGGCGCCGAGTTCGTGCGTGAAGTCGAGAATGGCGAAATCGTCATCATCAGCGACAAGGGTGTCGAATCCTATCGCTTCGCTCCGCAGCGCCCGACCAGTCCCTGTGTATTCGAATACGTCTATTTCGCCCGTCCGGACAGCATCGTTCAGGGCCGTTCGATTTATGAAGTACGCCGCCGCATGGGACACCAGCTGGCCGCCGAAACACCCGCCGATGCGGATGTCATCGTGCCGGTGCCGGATTCGGGCGTGCCCGCTGCACTCGGATTTTCCGAAGCGTCCGGCATCCCGTTCCAGATGGGTATCATCCGGAACCACTATGTCGGCCGAACCTTCATCCAGCCGACCCAGACAGGACGTCAGAGCGCGGTCTCCAAGAAGCACAGCCCCAATCGCGCCGTCCTGGAAGGCAAACGTGTCATTCTCGTCGACGATTCCATCGTGCGCGGCAACACGTCGAAAAAGATCGTCCAGATGGTGCGTGATGCCGGCGCCAAGGAAATTCATTTCCGTTCGGCCAGCCCACCCATCCTGAACCCGGACTTCTACGGCATCGACATGGCGGCCAAATCCGAACTGTTCGCGGCGATCCATACGCACGAGGAAATGGTCAGTGAACTGAACGTCGACTCGCTCGGTTTCCTGTCGGTACCGGGCCTCTATACCGCCATTGGAGAGCCGCAGCGCAATCCGATGCAACCACAATTCTCCGACCATTGCTTCACGGGTGACTATCCAACGCCGCTGGTCGATAATGAACATGCAGAATCCGACAAGGAGCGTCAACTCTCCCTGCTGGACGACGCTTGATCGCCTTTCCTGAGCCGCGCCATGACAGATACCCCTTCCGCTTCCCCGAGGCTCGTCCTTGTTACCGGCGCCTCGCGTGGCATTGGCCGCGCCGCCGCGCTGGAGCTTGCCCGTCAAGGCAACATCGTCATTGCGGTTGCCCGCTCCAAGGCCGCGCTGCAGAAGCTTGACGACGAGATCCGCGCGTTTGGCAGCGAAGCTGTTCTTGTGCCGATGGATTTGAAAGACACCAAGGGCATCGAGACGCTCGGCAAGGTGATCGGCGAACGCTTTGGTCGTCTGGATGGTCTCGTTGCCAATGCCGGCATTCTTGGCACGCTTGGCCCGGTCGAGACGTGTGGTCCCCGCAGCTTTGAAGAGACGATTGCGGTGAACCTCACTTCCAACTTTCACCTGATCCGCACCCTTTCGCCCTGGATGCATCAGTCCGATACGCCCCGCGCCGTCTTTGTGACGTCCAGCGTTGCCCGAAAGCCGCGTGCATTTTGGGGCCCCTACCAGGCCGCCAAGGCAGGGATGGAAGCACTCGTCATCGGTTGGGCCGACGAGAATGAGAACATGAAACTGCGCGCCAATATTTTCGATCCGGGTGGCACACGCACCGGTATGCGCGCCGAAGCCATGCCCGGCGAAGATCCGATGACTCTTCCGACCCCGGAAGAGGTTGCCGCCGAACTGGTCAAGCTGGTCAGCCCGAGCGAGACACGCACCGGCCAATTGGTCACCTATCGCGAACTGGCCGGATCGAAGGGATAAGGCAGAATGGCGAAGGATGACCTCTTCCTCCTTCAGCCCCCCTTTGAAGACCCGGCCTATCCGGACGAGATTTTCTATTGCTGGCATTGCATGTTGATGGAAGGTCTGATTGCCGCCTTCCCATGCTTGGCCGAACAGATCGATATTCACCGCATCGCCTGGCCGCGCCCACGCGCGGACCTGGTCAGTCGTCTCGGGCCTGAGAACCAGTCCCTCCCCGTGCTGATCCTGTCGGATGCAGGCGAAGGATGCCAAGGCGTCAAGCAGCATGCTGGCGTGCATTTCATCGACGACAAGGATGCAATTCTGAACGCGCTGACCCTTCGCCACGGTATTCCCACGCCGCATCCTTGAAGCAGCAAACCAAGTCCGGCAGAAGGATGGCCATGTCCACGCATCTATCTCCCGCCTCTCTGCGCCCCCGATCCGCCACACTGGACGACTTGCCCGCCTTGAAAGAATGCGAACAGGGAATCATCGCCGCCGAGCGGCCCTACGACCATACGCTGAAGCCGGATCCGATCAGCTATTATGATCTTGGCGAACGCGTCCGGTCCGAGGATGCAGAAGTCGCCGTGATTGAGCTGGACGGTGCCATCATTGCGACGGGCTATGCAGAAAAGCGGGCGTCAAAACCCTACATTGCCTCTGACAATCACGCCTTTCTGGGATTCATGTTCGTGCACCCTGATCATCGCGGCAAGGGACTGAACCGTATCCTGACGGACTATTTGCTCGACTGGGCCCGCATGCGCGACCTCACCGAGATACGGCTGACCGTCTATAGCGGCAATGATCCCGCCATCCGTGCGTACGAGAAGGCAGGTTTCAATCCCTACATAACCGAGATGCGACTCAATCTGGACGAATGACTCTATTCCGGCGGCGTGGTGAGAGCAAAGCTCTCGCGCGCCGACATATCTTCAAACCAGGCCAGCAGGTTCGGATGCGGGCCACGCCAGTCGAGGTCGGGCAAGCGAAAGTCGAGATAGCCAAGCGCGCAGGCATAGGCGATCCGCCCAAGGTCGAATGCTTCCCGGTCTGACGCAACATCTTCGGCGATCTGATCCACGCCGCGATGAATTGCTGCCGTCCACCGATCCTGCCAGTAGGCGGAGCGCTCGGTTTCAGGACGTCGCGATTCCATGACGAGACTGAGCGCAGCATCCAGAATGCCATCACCAAGCGCCTGGGCCGTCAGCACCGCCCAGCGAGAGGCGCCTTCGCGCGCCAGCAAGGGCTCTCCCGCCGCCTGATGATCGAGATACTCGCAGATCACCGGACTATCGAACAGGTGAGCGCCGTCATCCATCTCAAGCGCGGGGACCTTGCTCAGGGGATTCCCAATTTTCGACGCAGCATTCTCCGCCATGGGATCAGCGCGCACCAATTCCACCGCCTCCTGCAACCCATGCTCAATGATCAGCACCCGCACCTTGCGGGCATAAGGAGACGTCGCGGAATAGTAGAGCTTCATCACATGCACCTTCAGGTCTTGAAATGCTTCGACAATTTCAGCCCCTGCCCCTGATAGTTGGAGCCCTTGCCGCCATAGAGACCCTTGGGCTTGGAGGCCATGCTTTCATAGACCAGCTTGGCGACGGGCTGGCCGTGTTCGAGGATAAAGGGCACGTCCCGCGACCGCACTTCCAGCACAGCGCGGCTACCGCCACTATTCGTACCGAAGCCCGGATCGAAGAAGCCCGCATAGTGCGCGCGGAATTCGCCCAACTCCGGCGCAATGGGCGCCATTTCGGCGGCCTCCATCGCGCCCACTTTCACCGTTTCGCGGCTGACCAGAATGTAGAACTCCTCCGGGTTCAGAACAATTCGACCATCGCGCGGCCAGATCGGCTCCCAGAACTGGCTCGCTTCATGCGCACCAATGCCGCGCAGGTCGACAATGCCCGAATGATGCTTGGCACGATAGCCAACTGGCTGGTCGCCCGTGGACTCGAGATCGATCGAGACCACTTTTTCCTTCAGCGTCTCAGGCTTCTTGCGCTTGAACCGTATCTGCGCGAGCCGGTCACCAGGGCGCACCATGATCGGGAAAGTGCGCGGGCTGACTTCCAGGTAGAGCGGGCCGGAATAGCCCGTTGGCACTTCATCAAAAGCGCGGGAGCGATTGGTGACGAGCCGCGTAAACACGTCAATCCGGCCGGTCGAGCTTTTCGGATTGGCCCGCGCCGCAATGCCGGCAGGCAAGCGCAGGGATTCCATCAGCGGCACAAGATAGACGCATCCCGTTTCCAGAACCGCGCCTTCCTTGGTCAAATCGATCCGGTGCATATGGATGCCCGGCTCCTGCAACATCTCGGCGACTGTACGATCCTTGCCGGGCAGGAAGCTCGCCCTCAGCCGATAAGCATCTTCGGCCAGGCGGAGATCAAGGCTTGCCGGCTGCACCTGCCCCTCATCCAGCGGCAGGTCCGTCCGGATCGCATCAGCGCCGAGAAGCGCTTCAATCTCATGATCAGACAATACACCAGAATCGACGGCCATCACTTGCACCCCTTACCCTCTCAGGCATAAGACCCGTTACAGGAAACACAAGGGACTATCGTGTCATGGCAGATGCACCGGGCGACGACGGAAAAAAGGGCTGGAAGCCTGCGACCAAAGCGGTGCGCGGCGGCCTTATGCGTTCCGAACATGGCGAGATTTCCGAAGCGATCTACCTGACATCCGGCTTTTCCTATGACAGCGCTGAACAGGCCATGCGCCGTATGGCGGGCGAAGAGGATGGCTTTGTCTATTCCCGCTATGGCAGCCCGACATGTGAGATGTTGCAACAGCGGCTCGCCCTGATCGAAAATGCCGAGGCCTGCCGCGTTGCTGCCTCCGGCATGGGCGCCATCTCAACCGCGATCCTGGCACCGCTGAAAGCGGGAGATCGCGTCGTGGCCGCGACGGCCCTGTTCGGATCCTGCCGCTGGATCATCGCCAATCAGATGCCCAAATTTGGCATCGAGACGGTTTTCGTGGATGGCGCTGACCTTGAGGCCTGGGAGCGGGAGATCGCCAAGGGCTGCCAGCTCGTCCTGATCGAGAGCCCGGCCAACCCGCTGCTGGACGGCGTCGACATCGAGGCGGTCGCCAGGCTCTGCAAGGCCGCTGGCGCGATTCTGGTGGTCGATAATGTCTTCGCGACGCCAATCCTTCAGAAGCCTCTGGAGCTTGGCGCGGATGTCGTCGTCTATTCCACCACCAAGCATATGGACGGCCAGGGCCGCGTCATGGGCGGGGCAATCCTGTGCGATTCGGCGCGGATGGAGGAAATCTACGATCCGTGGCTGCGCCATCTGGGCCCGGCTGCGTCGCCGTTCAACGCCTGGGTTGTGCTGAAGGGACTCGAAACACTTAAATTGCGCGTCGACCAGCAAACAAAAAATGCTGCCCGCCTGGCAGACATTATTGCGGATCATCCGGCGATAGCCGCCGTGCGCTACCCGCATCGCGAGGACCATCCACACTACGACATCCACAAGCGCCAGATGAGCGCAGGCGGCACCATGATCGCCTTTTCGGTGAAAGGTGGACAGGAAGAAGCCTTCAAGCTTCTGAATTCATTGGAGCTTGTCGATATCTGCAACAATCTCGGCGACACCAAGTCGCTCGCCTGTCATCCCTCCTCCACCACACACCGCGCGCTCAGCGATGAGGAGCAGGCCTCGATGGGACTCGATTGGAGCTGGATACGGATGTCGGTCGGTCTGGAAGATTCTGACGATCTTGTAATGGATTTGACGCGCGCCCTTAACAGTGTGTGAACGAATTGGATTGAATTTCACATGATGGGCAGACGGGTTCCTCCTCCGCAATACGAACAGATCACCGATGGTGTGCGCATTCGCGTGCGTCCGAAGTTCATGCATGACGAATCCGAACCGGCGCGCGCCCGGTTCATGTGGTCCTACACGGTCGACGTTGAGAATGAGAGCGAGCAGACTTGGACCATCGTGCGCCGTCACTGGCGCATCGTGGATGCCGAAGGCCGTCGTCAGGAAGTCGAAGGTGAAGGCGTGATCGGCCAGACCCCAACCCTCGGGCCGGGCGAACGCTTCAGCTATACGTCTGGCGCGCCACTGGCGGCCCCGTCCGGAATCATGGGTGGCACCTATGATCTCAAAGGGGATGATGGCCGCGTATTGATCGCGACCATTCCGATGTTCTCACTGGACAGCCCGTACGAGACGTCACTGCCCTGCTGAGATTCGTCTGGTTCTGATCAGCCCTTGATCTCGGCCTTGATCGCCTCATTCAGCCGTTCGCGATTTGCGCCTTCGATGAACTCATTGCCAATCAGGAAGCTCGGCGTGGCCTCGACACCTACGGCGCGGGCAAGTTGCTTGGACTCAGACAGTTTGCGCTGAATGTCGATCGAGCCCATATCGGCGCGCATTTTCTGGACGTTCATGCCCACATCCCTGGCCACTTCGTCGAGCTTGGCTTCAGTCAGGTCGTCATTGTTCTTGATGGCCATCAAAGCCAGATGGAATTCGCGATACTTGCCTTGCTTGCCGGCGGCGAGCGCCGCAAGCGAAGCGGTCTCACTGATGCCGCCAAAGATTGGCAGTTCCTTGAAGACGACCCGGACATTACCGTCATAGTCTTCCGGCAATGCCTGAATCCATTCGACCGACCGTTTGCACCAGCCGCAGCGATAGTCGAAGAATTCGACCACGGTGATCTCTGCATCGGCCGGGCCGATGAAATAGTCATTCTCATTATTGTAGATCGCGTCGAAATTGCTCGCGATGGCTTTCTGCGCCTCTTGAGAGGCTGCAGCCTGCTGCTTCGCGGACAGCTTGATCAGCGCTTCCTCGATGATTTCCGGGTTCTCGAGAATGTACTCCCGCACAACTTGTTCCATGGCTTCGCGATCAGCGACCGGCGCCGCCTTGCTCTCGGCGCAGGCGGGCGTCAGGGCGAGCGCAGCCATGGCGGCCGTCATCGTGGTCAGTCTGAAAGTCATGCGTGGTTTCCTGTCATATTCAGGTCAAAGTCGGTTCAGGCCAGATATACGGCCTGAATTCCGCACGTCTATCCGGCCTAACACAAAGTTGATCAGGACTATTCGACCGTGAGCGAGAAACGCCGATTGCGGCGATACATGTCGCGATTGTCCGGATTGTTGGCATCGGTCACCAACAGGATGTCGTCAGCGCGGCGATAATCCGGCGTGCCAGGCTCCAGGCTCTGGACAGCAAAATGGGCAAACCGGTTGGCTCGCACAATGTCGCCAACAGCATAGGCAGACTCGGCTGTGGCCAGCTGGGCATCGGCGCGGCGCCCCTGCTTTTCATATGTGATGGCCAGCTGAGCCCAGGCGAACGCATTGTTCGGCTCGGCAATCAACGCATCATGCAAAGCCTTTTCAGCGGCTTCGACATCGCCTGCTTCGTCACGCGCATTCAGTGACCGGGCAAGGTTGATCAGCAGCAGGGGCTGGCCCGGCTTCAGTTCGAGCGATTTCTCGTGCGGCGCAACAGATTCGGCCGCGCGGCCGCTCTCAAACAGGATCTGGCCTTTAAGCTCCCAGAAAAATGGATTTTCCGGATCGTCTTCAAGCAGTGAGTTCACCTCGATCAGCGCGCGATCAATATCGGAGACCTGCATGGCGGCGATGGAACGCGCATATCGCGCTGGCTGGCTCTGGTCACTGGCCGGGTATTCGCGTGCCACCTTGTTCGGTGTGTCGAGGAAGCCGATGAGCTTGGCACGCATCATCTGGTATTGATTCAATTCCCGATCGGTTTGCGGCGTGTCCATCATGCCGGAATCTTCGGCCAGCTGGCGCACGGTGCGGATCCGGTCCGATGCGAGCGGGTGGGCCCGAAAATAGGGATATCGGCGCGCGCTGGACAGGACTTCCTGATAGCGGAAATTCTCGAAGAATTCGACGATCCCGCGGGGCGACTGACCAAGCTGCGTGAGGTATTCGACTGCCGCGGCATCGGCCGTGGCCTCTTCCGAACGCGTGTGCGTGAAGAAGTTCAGCGCAGCAAATTGTTGTGATGAACCGATCAGGGCTGCACCTGCACCCCCTTCACCGGCGGCCATGGCCAGAATACCAAGACCGATAGAGAGCAGCGCCGGGCGCATGGCGACCCCGGCCGCGCGCGAACGGCTGACCGAGTGGCCACAGGCGATGTGACACGTCTCATGCCCGATCACGCCCTTGATCTGCAGCGAGGAATCCGCAGCGATAATAAGGCCGGTATGAAGGTGAATATTCTGACCGTTCGCCACGAACGCATTCAATGAAGGATCATTGATCAGGTACAGGCCGACATCGTTCGGCTTCAGCCCAGCCACTTCGAGAATGGGATTGGTCCATTCGCGCAGCGTCTCCTCGATCTCCGCATCGCGGATCAGGCTTTGGGCCGTGGCGCTTGCCGCCATCATTGCGGCGAGCGCTGCGGTCGCGGCCAGTTTCAGGAAATTTCGCGCCATGCAAAGCGCCTCCTGTTGATTGCATCTACATCCCTGATTTTATGGGATGCCTTACCGATTGGCGAGGGCTTCCTCGCACTATAACGGATTTGTCAGGAATCGGCTGACTGGAAGATGAATGTCAGGGTTGGATCGAGCCGAATACCAATCTCCGTTCCTGCTTTTGGTGCCGTCATGCGCGGCACAAGCGCGGTAAGGGATTGTCCCTGGCACTCCAGCAACAAACGACAAAGCGGGCCGGTCAGCTGGCTGGCTGTTACACTGGCCCTTACCGCCGAACTCTCATCCTGCAACACGCCTTCCGGGCGTACGATCAGTTCCGCTCCGACTGGTACATCCTGCCCGACGAGTCCGGTCGGCAGGTCTGCGGCCCGTATGCGGCTGACTGGACCGAGAGCGGCGGCAATCGCCGCGCTTTGCGGTCTCTGGTAGATTTCAGCCGCTTCACCCTGCTGCAACAAGTGCCCGCCCTGAAGAATGGCAATGCAATCGGCGCTTTCGAGCGCCTCGGTCGGGTCATGCGTCACCAGCAGTGCCGGAATGCCAGCCTCCCGGATCGCGGCAAGCGCCGTATCCCGCACACTGCCACGCAATGCCGGGTCGAGACCGGAAAATGGCTCATCCATCAGGATCGCGGCAGGCTCCGGCGCAAGTGCGCGGGCAATGGCCACGCGCTGTTGTTCGCCGCCCGAGAGTTCGTGCGGGTATGCGCCGGCCCGATCTGTCAGACCAAGCCGCTCCAGCCATTCGGCCGCCAGCAGGCGGGCCGCTTCCTTGCCGCGCGATTTGAGCCCGAAGGCCACATTCTGCGCGGCGGTCAAATGCGGGAACAAGGCGAAATCCTGAAAGATCAGCCCAATGCGGCGTTTCTCGGCCGGGACCGTCTTGCCCGGCGCAGAGAGCAATTCATCTCCCAGCCGGATCTCACCACCATCGAGCGGTTCAAGTCCGGCGAACAAGCGCAACAAAGTCGATTTTCCCGCGCCGGACCCACCGAGCAATGCTGTGATGTTGCCGGGTTCCAGAGTGAGGCTTACGCCCTCCACCACAGCGGTTGGCCCATAGCGGCGGGTTACGTTCGTGGCGGTCAAATGCACACTCATTCCGTGTCCCCCGGACGCGAATGGCTGAGCCGCCACGATAGCAGGATCACGGGCAGCAAGCCTGCCAGCGTGATGAGTAGGGACGGCAAGGCCGCTGCCGCCAACCGCTCGTCCGTGGCATAGGCATTCGCCCGAACAGACAGTGTGTCCCAATTGAAAGGTCGCAGCATCAAGGTAGCCGGCAGCTCTTTCAGGGATTCAACGAACAGGATCAGTGCACCAGCCATGGCGCCTGATAGCGCGACCGGCAGGTCAACGGAAACCGCGCGGCGCAGCGGCGAAGCCCCAAGGCTCTCGGCGGCATAGCCCATGGAGGCCGGGGCGCGACCGAGCGCTGCCACCATCGGCTCTGCGCCCGACGTGGTGAACCGGCTGGCATAGACCCATGCCAAGGCCACGATTGCCCCCGCCCCGGTCAGCGTGATGCCAAGATATCCCATCACCAACAGCGCGCCGAGCGCGAGAACGGCACCCGGAATGGCGTAGCCGGTCGAGGCCATCAGACGCGCAAAGCCGGCGATCAGTCCGCTCTGCCGGGCCGTCAGCGCGATGACCATCGCCAGCACGAACGCCAGCGCCGCACCTGACCCGGCAAGGATCAGCGTGTTCACCAACGCCCGCCCGATTGGCGCGATCTGGTCTTGCGATTCCATGACAAGCCAGACCAGGCGCGACATTGGCAAAACGAAAGTAGCAAGGAACAGGAGCGCACAGGCCGCCATTGCGCCCAGGCCGGCCCAGCGTGGCAGGCGCGCCCGTGACACGCTGCGCCACCGCGTCGAGCTTTGCTGGCTGCCCGCACGTCCCCGCGTATGACGCTCGGTCAGAATCAGCGCGATCACGATCACGACCAGAACCAGAGCGAGCCGCGCCGCTGCCGCGGGTTCGCCAAAGCTCTGCCAGGCGCGCACAATGCCGAAGGTCAGAGTGGGCACACCGAGAAACTCCGCTGCGCCATAATCGGCCGCCGCTTCCATCAGGGTCAGGGCAAGGCCGGCTGCGATGGCCGGTCGGGCGGCCGGCAGGGCGACCTGCCAGAACCGCCGGGCACTGCTGGCACCCAGACTGCGCGCCGCCTCCAGAGCGCAGACAGATTGCGAGACGAAGGCCGCTCGGGCCGTCAGATAGACATAAGGATAAAGCGCGCAGGTCAGCACGAAGGCGAGCCCCGGCAGGCTGCGCATGTCCGGAAACCAATAGTCCCGCGCGGTCCAGCCGGTAACATCCCGGATCGCTGTCTGGAACGGCCCCATCAGGCCCATCAAATCGGCATAGGCATAGGCAAGCACATAGCCGGGCGCCGCCAGAGGCAGGATCAGCAACCATTCGAACAGGCCCCGTCCCGGAAACTGGTACATCGTCACCAGCCAAGCCGCCGGAACCGCAACGGCGAGCGTCATGAGCGCGGTTAACAGCAGCGTGCCGAGCGTGCCGGTCGTGTAGCCGGTCAACAGCGTGTCGCGGATATGGGTCCACGCTTCACCGCCACCATTCATCAGGCCCGCAAACAGGGTCACGACAACAGGTACAGCAATGATCAAGCCCGCCAATAAGGCGGGCCCGTCAATGCTCCTGAATCGGAAGCGGCGTATGGCGGCCAGAGCGCTCAAACGAGATCAGTTCCATCCAGCCCGGTCGTAGATGGCCTGTGCCTCGGCCTGATTCTCTCCAAGCTTGTTGAGCGGGAATACGCTTTCCTTGAAATCAGGCGGCAGCCGGTCGAGCCCTTCCGGCATCTCGGCGCCAGCGACCAGCGGGATTTCCTTGGTCTCGGTGGTCAGCAGGAACTGGCCCTCCTCACCGGCCAGCCATTCAATGAACTGGATGGCAGCCTCCTTGTGCGGTGCATGGGCCGCAACCCCCGCGCCGGTGACATTCACATGCGCGCCCCAGCTATCCTGCTGCGGGAAGGACAGCATCGTCTTTTCGACCGATTTGCGCTGGGCGTCGGAGCCTTGCGTCATGCGCACCCAGTAATAATGGTTCACCAGCGCGACCGAGCATTGGCCAGCGGCAATTGCCTCAATCTGCCCGGTGTCGCCGCCCTGGGGCGGACGTGCGAAGTTCGCCACCACGCTGCGCGCCCAAGCCTCGGCCGTATCCTTGCCAAGTCGATCAATCAATTCCCCCATCAGGGAGAGATTGTAGATGTTCGTGCTGGACCGCATGCAGACATCGCCCTCGAGATTGGCGCTGGCGAGGTCAGCATATTCATCCACTTGCTCCGGCTCGACACGGGCAGGATCATACACGATCACGCGCAGCCGTTTGGCCAGACCGTACCATTGATTGTCCGGATCGCGGAAATGCTCGGGAATGCGCGTCGCTAGCAATTCGGACTCGACGGGCTGCATCAGGCCCGCATCCTTGAATCGGTAAAGTGTGCCAGCATCGGACGAGATAATGACATCCGCCGGACTATTGTCGCCTTCGGCCTTCATCGCCTCAAGCAGTTCGGCCGCGCCGGATTCGCGAAACCGAATGCGGATACCGGTCTCATCCTCGAAGCGTTTGTAAAGCTCCTTGTCGGAATCATAGTGCCGGGCCGAATATACATTCAGCAGGCCGGTGGGCTCAGCCACAGATTCTGCAGCAACTTCGGACTCCCCGGAATCTCCAGAGGGTGCCCCGCAAGCGGCAAGAAAAACGCAGGCGGTGGCCAGGGATGCATACCATTTCATGGAACAAACTCTCTTTGAGGGGCATTGATGATCTGTTCAATCACATTTGAGAATGGATCGCAACGAACGACATGCGCGACCTTTTTGCCCGAAATTTGCACAGACCCCCGGATTGGGACGGTCATGAGCAAGAATCTTATGCTGCATCGCACAAAATGCGATATTGATCTGAAGATACAAAATGAGTCCGGAAAACCGGACGTAACAATCAGGTGCTTGGGGATGACAATGAAAGATATCGTAGTGGATCTCGATTTAGGGTCACCGGAAGAGGACGCGCTTCTGTCAGCAACGCTCGACGCGTTCGTCATCGAACAGCTTGAGCGCGACGCCGATGAAGGCCCCGAAATGATGGTACGCACCGCATTCCGTCCGACCGGCGAGATGTGCAAGGAAATCGTGTTCCAGAGCCAGAAATGGGCCGAAGCTTTCCAATCCTATTGGGAAAGCCAGAAAATGCAGGTCTCCGCCGCCTGAGCGTTCAATTCGCTAGTAGAATGGCATAGATAGCGCAGATGACCTGCGCCGCCCGCCCCGAAACATCTTCCCCCCGCATTGCCATCGCTGGCGCGGGCATTATCGGCCTCAGCTGCGCGCTCGAACTCGCCCGGCGCGGCGCGGCCATCACGCTCTACGATCCCAACACACCCGGTCGCGGCGCCAGCTGGGCTGCTGCTGGCATGATTGCCCCCGCCTTCGAGGCCGCCTCAGAGCCGGGCGTTCACCCCCAACTTTTTGATCTCTGTCTTGAAAGCGCGCGGCTCTGGCCGGAATTTGCAGCGCACCTTGAAACCGAAAGCGGAGAAACTGTCGGATATGCGGCCGGACCATCCCTGGCGGTCGCCGCGAGTGAAGCAATGGCAGCCCACCTCGACGGAATCCTCGACACGCTGACCAAGCGCGGCCTGCCCGGCCAGCGGCTGGACATGGATGCCGCACGCCGGATCGAACCGGCGCTGTCGCCTGACCTGCGCGGCGTCCTGCAGCTCACCACGGATGGCCACGTGAACAATCGCGCCGTCGTCTCGGCGCTGCTCGCCCTGTGTGAACGCCACCCTCGCATCATGCTGGAACGCACGCCCGCACCGTTACAGTCACACGACGACGCGCTGGATGTGGAAGGCCATGATTTCATTCTGATCACAGCCGGCTGGCAGAGCGGCGAGTTGAAAGTGACCGAACATGGCAAGCAATTCAGCCTGGCAAACTGGGACTCGTCGCTGGATGAGATCGACACTTATGGCGGCCAGATGCTGTCGGTTGAGCGTCGGGCAGACCACCCCGCCACCACACTGCGCGCCGGTCCGATCTACATGGTGCCACGTGGCGACCAACTTGTCATCGGCGCCACGATGGAGCCCGGCCGTACGACAGGTATGCCGAACACGGATGATGTCGCCAACCTCCTCCAAGACGCTTCTCGCATCGTGCCCTCGCTGGCGGATGCCCGCATCACCTCCGCATGGTCCGGCATACGTCCCGGTACACCAGACTTCGCGCCCTTTCTCGGTCGCACGCGCCAGCCCAACATGTTCGTCGCCGCAGGCCATTATCGCAATGGCATCCTTTTGACGCCCATCACGGCAAGGATCGTGGCTGACCTGATACTGGGTGGCGACTCCAGCGACCTTGCCGCTGCCTTCGCGCCATCTCGCGCGCTTCCGGCGCAAGTCTGATTTTCCTTGAATTCAGCGCCGGAATGCGTATGTAGGCGCTTCGATCCGCAGAGAAACCACTGGAGGCCAAAGACATGGATTACGCAAAGCCCAATGCTTCGCTGACCCTTTCCATGATCGCACGGCCTGTCCATGTCTTCCTTTCTCACGCTCGATTCCCTTTCCCTCACCACGCCTGACGGCACGCCGCTCTTTGACGGCCTGACCCTGTCGCTCGGCCGCGAACGCATTGGCCTTGTCGGCCGCAATGGCTGCGGCAAGTCCACCCTGTTGCGCGCCATAGCCGGCGATGTGGAGCCTGCACGCGGCAGCCTGTCCGTGCACGGCCGCCTGGGCCGCCTCGCCCAGATCGCGGACGAAGCCCAGACCATCTCCGAAACGCTCGGTGCGGCAGACGGCCTTGCCCGACTTGCGCGCCTGGCAGCGGGTGAAGGTTCACTGGAAGATGCCGATTTGGCCGACTGGACGCTGGAGTCCCGGCTCGAATCCGTTCTGGCATCGACCGGTCTCCGCGACATGCCATGGGACACCCGCCTATACCGGCTCAGCGGCGGCGAACGCACACGAATCATGATCGCCCGGCTCCTGTTGGAAGAGCCCGACATATTGCTGCTGGACGAACCCACCAACAATCTTGATACGGATGGCCGTGCCGCCATCGCGAAGCTCCTGCGCGATTGGCGCGGTGGCGCACTCATCGCCAGCCATGACCGCGACCTGTTGGAACAGACGGACCGGATCGTGGAATTGTCCCCCATAGGCGTGACCGTGTTCGGCGGCGGGTGGAGCGACTTCCGCGAAGCCCGCGACGCTGCCCGCGCACAGGCCGAAGCTGATCTCGCCAGATCCCAGACCGCCCTGCGTCGCACACAGGCAGACGCCCAGCGCGCAAAGGAAAAACAGGACCGGCGCGACAAGGCGGGCCGCACCGCCCGCGCAAAGGGTGATGCCCCCAAGATGCTGCTCGACAAGCGGCAGGAACGCGCCGAGGCCACCGCCGCACGGGGC
The DNA here is from genome assembly GCF_002388685.1 of Hyphomonas sp. UBA4505. Taxonomy (NCBI): domain Bacteria; kingdom Pseudomonadati; phylum Pseudomonadota; class Alphaproteobacteria; order Hyphomonadales; family Hyphomonadaceae; genus Hyphomonas; species Hyphomonas sp. UBA4505. The sequence goes on from NZ_DGMZ01000012.1 coordinate 187,544, forward strand.
GGCGACCTTGCCAGCCGCCAGACCAATGAAAGCGCTGCCGTACTGGAAGCCGCCCGCGCCAGGGTCGAAGTTACCGCGCCCGTCACGATGGAATTGCCGCCGGTTCACCTGCCCCGGTCAAAGGACATCCTGCGCGTGACCGAGGCCGTCGCCGCCTTCGGCAACCGCCGCCTGTTCGGGCCGCTCAGCTTTGACATCAGAGGGCCGGAGCGGATCGCCATTGCCGGCCCGAATGGCGCCGGCAAGTCGACGCTGATGCGCATGGTCCTTGGCGAAATCGCCCCCGCCTCCGGCACGGTCGAGACGCTGACGCCCCGCATCGCCCGGTTGGACCAGCATGTCAGCCTGCTGCCCTCGGGCGGCTCGATTCTCGAGGCCATCCTCGCCGTCCAGCCGCACCTGACAAAGAATGAAACCCATGCCGCCCTCGCCCGCTTCGCCTTCCGAAATGAGGCTGCCCACCAGTCCGTGGCGACGCTCAGCGGCGGCGAACGCCTGCGCGCGGGCCTCGCCGCCATCTTTGCCGCGCCCGAGCCGCCCGAACTCCTCCTGCTGGACGAGCCGACCAATCATCTCGACATGGCCACGATCGAAACCCTAGAAGCCGCCCTCAACGCCTATTCCGGCGCCCTCCTCGTCATCAGCCACGACCCAGCCTTCCTCACAGCCATTGGCATCACGCGCACAATTGCGCTCCCCTGACGCAGGGCAATCGCTGGACGGGCCTGCATGGCCGCCTTAAGTCTGGCCCTCAGGAGGATTACGTCACATGCATCAGATCGCGCCGATGAGTGAAGATCAGGCCGCCATCAAGGCCGCCGTCGAAAAAACGCTCGAACCCTTTGGGGATGATTACTGGGCGAAGACGGACGAGACCGGCGACTGGCCGGAGGAATTCTGTGACGCCATGGCCGCGGGCGGCTGGCTCGGCATTGCCTTCCCGGAGGAATATGGCGGCGCGGGCCTTGGCCTGACCGAAGCGGCGCTGATGATGCAGACGGTCACGCGCACCGGCGCGGGCTATTCCGGCGCCTCTGCCATCCATCTCAACATTTTCGGGCCGAAGCCCCTGGAGCGCTTCGGCAATCCGGAACAGAAGCGCGAAAACCTGCCCAAGATCATCTCTGGCGAGGAGAAGATGTGCTTTGCCGTGACCGAGCCGAATTCCGGCCTCGACACGTCCAGCCTCGAAACCAAGGCCGAGCGCACCAATACCGGCTACACGATCAATGGACGCAAGATCTGGACGACCGGGGCCCAGCGCGCCGACAAGATCCTGATCATCGCGCGCACCACGCCCAAGGACCAGTGCGCCAAGCCCTATCTCGGCCTCTCCCTGTTCTACACAGACCTCGACCCGAACAAGATCGAGCGCCAGCCGATCCCGAAAATGGGCCGCAAGGCGGTCGAGTGCAACATGCTCTATATTGACGGGCTCGAAGTGCCGAAAGACCACCTGATCGGCGAAGAAGGCGAAGGCTTCAAATACCTGCTTCAGGGCCTGAACCCGGAGCGCGTCCTGTTCGCGGTGGAATCCATCGGGCTTGGCTTTTCCGCGCTGGAGCGGGCCGCAACTTATGCGAAAGAGCGCGTCGTCTTTGGCCGTCCGATTGGCCAGAATCAGGGCATCCAGCATCCGCTGGCAAAATCCTGGGCCGAACTCTCCGCCGCCGAACTGCTCGCCTACAAGGCGGCCGGGCTCTATGATGCCGGACAGGATTGCGGGGCCGAAGCCAATTCCGCGAAATATCTCGGCACCGAAGCCGGCTTCCGCGCCTGCGAGACCGCCGTGCTGACACATGGCGGCATGGGCTACGCGAAAGAATACCATGTCGAGCGCATGATGCGCGAAGCCATGCTCGCCCGCATCGCCCCGGTCAGCCGCGAGATGATCCTCAACTTCATCGCCGAACGCGTCCTCGGCCTGCCGAAGAGTTACTAATTGATCCGGGGAGACCACCCGGCCTGTCCCCGGCCCTTTAACGTCAAAACCCCTGACCTGCCGCGCAGGTCAGGGGTTTTTTCTACGCCCTATCCAACCGGACTTGGCGCCGTGGCAGGATTGGCTGCATGGACTCGCTGTTTGCCCCGCTCGGCCCGCTATCGCCGCATCTGGAACCCTACCGGTTCTGGATCTGGCTGCAGATGGTCGCCCTGCGCCTGTATGTGCGGGCGCTGAAGGGCCGGGGCGTTCCGTTCATGACGGTCATCGACCATCGCGGCACCGTGTATCTTCAATGGATCGGCGACGCGCCGCATGAGCGCGACCCGGACCCGCTGGCCTTCACATGGTCAAAGGCTTTCCGCCTGGCGATCGGCGATCTGGACTCCGCCCATCCCGGCGAACACCGGAACCGTGTGCGACTTGATGCGGGCGAACCAAGCTGCCAGATGCCGTTCAGCCAAAGCTACGCCCTGCCCGGTCCGGACCCCTGACCGCGCCACCTTTCACGAAAATTCAAACTCCCCCGAAGCGCCCTCACAGGCGTCGCACCTGCTGGCGCGGCCAGCCTACATGTTGTCGGCCTTGGTCATGTGCTGGAAGAATTCTTCCTTACTGTTGGTACGCGGATAAGGCTCGGCGGGCACCGGCTTACCCAGGAAGGCGCAGAGTGGTTCCCAGCCATCCTTGGCCGAATGGACCAGAAGGCGCTCGGCGGGAATGGTCGCCTTCACTTCGGCTTCGTGCGCGTTGAAGGCGGCGATCAGGCTGTCCTTGTCTTTCGCGCCGCCAAAGCTGCGCTCCAGCACTTTTGTCACCATCTTGAACCATTCGGTCGCTTGCGGCGGCCAGGTGTCCGGCGCCCAGACGGTGGCCAGAATGGTCTCGGATATGCTGCTGTACCAGCTCTCGGCGGAACGCGTCGAAAGGATGATCTTCGCGTCCGGATAGGCCTCGGCCGTCTCCTGCCAGAAGGCTGCGGTTGGCCAGTCCACGGCGGAATTGTACCCGTCATAAATGGCGCCGAAGTCTGGTGTGCCTGCCAGCGCAGAATTCCAGAGCGGAACCTGTGCCTCGCCATTCTCGATGACCTCGATCATGTGATGGCACGGCCCGAAGCCGAGTTGCTCGAGCGCCAGTTTGAGCGACATCGTGCCTGTGCGCCCGAAACCGGCGCTGATTACGGATAGTGTCATTGAATTTGTTCCCTTCACAGCCTTTCAGGCGTCCCTGCTGTTTCCATAGCATGACCATGAGGCGGGCGGTAACAAGAAATTTGCCTTGCAGGGCGAAGTCGATCAGGCGACCACCTGGGTCGGGACCGACAGCATGGATCCCATGCCGTCGAACTTCAGCTCGCCGGTCAGGTAAGGCAGCATCTTCTCGGCCATCAGGGGCTTGGTGAAGATATAGCCTTGGACCAGATGGCACCCGGCCGAGCGCACATGGTCCAGTTCCTCGCGGGTCTCCACGCCTTCCGCCACACAGGCAATCGACAGCGACCGGCAGAGGCGGCTGATCGTCCGGACAAGGCCAAAGCTTTTCTGATTGTGGTCGATTGACGAAATGAAGCTTCGATCGATCTTCACAATGTCGAATTCCAATTCCTGCAAGTACCGCAGGGACGAGAAGCCCGTGCCGAAATCATCCAGCGCGATCTTCACACCCAGTTCCCGGAATTTCAGCAGGTTGTTGTGAACCTCGGTGAAATCCGTCAGCAAAGAGGATTCGGTCACCTCAATCGAAATGCGCTGGCGCAGGCTCGGCGGCTGGCGGATCAGCATCGAGGCAAGCAGGTCCGTACACTGCCGGCTGTTCACATCCTGCGCAGACAGGTTCACCGCAATACGTGCCGTTTCCGGCCAAACCTTCAACTGGGCAATCACCTTGCGGAAGACTGCCAGAGTCATTTCCTGGGTCATGCCAGCTTTCTCGGCAATCGGCACGAACTCGCCCGGCGGCACCATACCAATTTCCGGACTGTCCCAGCGCGCCAGTGCCTCGCAACGCCGAATGGCCCCATCGCGTGTGTCGATGATCGGCTGGAAAACCAGATGAATTTCCTTGTCGAGATCCGCATTCTTGAAAGCTTGGTGCACAAGCACTTCGCGGCGTTTGCTGGCGGCATGATGAGACGAAAACTCGACCACGGGGCCGGACGTCGCTTCCTTGGCGCGGAACAGGGCAAAATCTGCCTGCTCAAGCAGGTCTTTTGCCGAGGCGACATCAAAGCTGCGCGAAGACATGCCGACCGAGGCCGATACGCGGCTGATATCTCCACTCGGCAGGACAACCGGGTGACTGATCGAAGCGACCAGTTCCAGCGAGAACTTCATGGCTTCCTCGCGCGATGTGTTCCACGGCAGGACGTACGCGAACTCATCTCCGCCAAGGCGCGCGACCGAACCACCATAGCGGGCCGCCGCTGCCTTCATGCGGTTTGCTGTTTCCACCAGCATGGCATCCCCTGCCGAATGTCCGAACACGTCATTCAAGGGCTTGAAGCCGTCCAGGTCGACCAGTCCGACAATCGGCAATTCCCCATTCGGGCTGCGCTCGAAGAAAAGGTTTATCTGCTCGAAGAAGCGGCGGCGGTTCGGCAGGCCGGTCAGGGTATCTGACAAGGCCAGGAAGCGATTGGATTCCGCCAGGCCCGATGCCCGCTCATTCTCAGAGACCAGCTCATTGTGCAGCATCACCGATTCCGCGATGCGCTGCTTGTAAGTCAGGGACACTTTCAGGAATGCCGCATACGACACCGCCATCGGCACGGCCATATAGCCATAGTAAAACGGATCATGGCGCACGAAGACAAAGCAGAATATCAGCAACGTCCCCGACAAGCCAGCTGCCACAATACGCGGGCGCGGCATTGAGCACATCATGCCAACCGGGCCGATCAGGCCGGTAAACAGAGCCAATTGCGCTTCCTGCCGACCGATCGCGTAGGGCCACAATAGAGCAATCCAGCCTCCGATGACCGCAAAGATGATCAGCGAGCCAATTTCTATCACCACGAAATCACGCTGGGCGCGCAGGGGATCTGTGAATTCAGCCTGTGAATCGCGCCAGTGATTGATCCGCAGGATACTCCCTACGATGAACAGGCATGGCAGGCCGAGTGTCAGGTATAACGGCGCATGGTTCAGGAAGCTCATCCCGAGCGACAGCGACGCGACACACAACATCGCGTAGAGCGCTGACAAATTTCTCGAAGTCGCGCGCATTTGCTCCATGACGACCGCTTCTTCGAGCGTTCGCGCGTTCTGGAGCATTGTACGGTAATGCTTGATGTCGGATATACTTCGCATATCAGCCTGTTCTGTTCTGCGGTAACCAATAGCGACAGTTCCATAAAGCCCGGTTTAGTGGGGAAATGATTCCACTACTTTCCATTAACCATGTCTTCATTCCCATTTCGGGCCATCAAGTTGCGTCTGGGCTCTTGCAATTCCCGCATTCGCTGGCAAACAGCATCACATGACCGACACGCTCCCAGACCGCCTCGCCCTTGATCCAGACAGCAAGTTTCACGATGCAGATTTGCTGCAACGCGAGATCGGCGTCCGCTTCAACGGAACCGAGAAAACCAATGTCGAGGAGTATTGTGTATCTGAAGGCTGGATCCGCGTTGCCGCTGGCAAGGCGCTTGATCGCAAGGGCAAGCCTCTCACGCTGAAGCTGAAAGGCAATGTCGAAGTCTGGCTCAAGGATCAGCCCGAGGGCTGAGGCCGCCTTCAGGCTTTCCACTTTCCCACATCCCGGACTCCGCATAGACTCCCGCTCGGGAGGAAATCGTCATGCCGTATCTGATTGCCGGGCTGGTCGTGTTCTTTGGGGTCCATCTGTTTTCCGCGTTTCGAAGCCGAAAACCGGGAGAGGATCTGAAACAACGTATAGGCTACGGCCCCTATATGGGGCTCTACAGCCTGATTTCGTTGATCGGATTGGTCCTGATCATCTATGGCTATGACGCAGCGCGCTGGATGGGATCGCTCTATTTCGCGCCCAGTTGGGGCTCACACGTCAACATGGCGCTGATGCTGCCAGCCTTGATCTTCCTCGTCGCTGCCAACCTGCCGACAGGCCGGATCAAAAAAGCCCTGAAGCACCCCATGTTGGTGGCGGTGAAGCTCTGGGCGCTTGGTCACCTTCTGGCCAATGGCGAGTGGAACTCGATCATCCTGTTTGGCAGCTTCCTCGCCTATGCCGTGATCGACCGGATCGCAGTGAAGAAGCGCGGCGACAATGGCCCGCCGGGTGATGTGGCGGTGTCCAATATGGGAGACATTGGCGCGCTGGTGATCGGGACCGGCGTGTATGTCGCGTTCGTCTTCCACCTGCATCGATGGCTGATCGGCGTGCCTGTCGTGCCGGGAGTGTAGTCACATGGATGCGCAATGCGCTTGCGGCGCCCTGAAAGTCACACTGCCTGACGATATCACGCCGGCCGTTGTCGCCTGTCACTGTACCGCGTGCCAGCGTCGCACCGGCTCCCCCTTCGGAGTGGGGGCATATTACCTGCTCACTGCTTTGACCATTACAGGCAAGGCTACCCCCTGGACACGCGAAGCTGACAGCGGGGGTACCTTCACGACCTATTTTTGTCCCACTTGCGGGTCTACCGTCTACTGGGTCACGGAAAAGCACCCGGAAGCAGCAGGTATCGCCGTAGGGGCGATCGCAGATCCGCGCTTTCCCGGGCCGATCCGCTCGGTCTGGGAAGAAACCCGGCATGAGTGGGTGGACATACCCACCGCCCTGCAGCACTTCCCCAAAGGCCGCAGCTGATCCGGCAGCGCCGGAGCGACCGTTCACATGCGCTTGCCCGCCGGTCTGAGGCAGGCTAAGTCGCTGGCCATGTCGAAACAAACTCGTATTTCCCGAAAAACCGTCAAGGATATCGCCGCCGCCAAAGGGGGTGAACCGCTCGTCTGCCTGACGGCCTATGACGCGCCAATGGCCGAGATCATGGACCCGCATGCCGACCTGATCCTCGTTGGCGACAGCGTCGGCATGGTGGTCCATGGCCTGCCCTCGACCGTTGGCGTGACGATGGAGATGATGATCCTGCACGGTCAGGCCGTGATGCGCGGCAGCCAGCAGGCCTTCGTCGTCGTCGATATGCCCTTTGGCAGCTACGAGACGAGCGAAGATCAGGCCTTTTTGAATGCCGCCCGCATCATGAAGGAAACCGGCTGTCAGGCGGTCAAGATCGAGAGCGGCGCCTATGCCGCTACCCAGATCGCCCATCTTGTGGAGCGTGGCATTCCGGTCATGGGCCATGTCGGCCTGCGCCCGCAGGCGGTGAATGTCGATGGTGGCTTCCGCGCCAAGGGCCGCACCGAATCCGAACGCGACATCGTGCTGAACGAGGCGCGCGCTGCAGACGAAGCGGGCGCATTTGCCATTGTCATCGAAGGCGTTGCGCGCGATCTCGCCGACGAGATTACCAAGGCCGTCAGCTGCCCCACAATCGGCATCGGCGCGTCCGCCAGCTGCGATGGCCAGGTACTGGTCACACAGGACATGTTGGGCCTGTTCGACTGGGCGCCAAAATTCGTGCGCCGTTACGCCGACCTCCGCAGCGAGATCGACACCGCCCTCGGCCAGTTTGCTGTCGACGTCCGGTCCCGCGAATTCCCCGGCGAAGCCGAGACCTATTCCCTGCGAAAACCTGAGGCGAAACAGCCCTGACACGTTGCAGCTGGGCGCAGGCGCGTCTAGGTTCCCCCCGAAGTCAGATTACCCGATCGGAGCGCCACGTTGAGCGACATTTTTGACGAAGTCGATGAAAGCCTGCGCCAGGACAAGATGGAAGGGCTGTGGACACGCTACAGGCCCTTTATCTATGGCGCGGCAGCGCTGCTCATCGGGGCGGTGGCCCTAAATGAATTCGTGTTGCGCCCACAGGCTGAACAGGCCCGGGCAGAACGCGCGCTCGCCTTCGAGAACGCCCTGACCCTGCTGGAAGAAGACAATTACGTCGAGGCCGAAGCCGCGTTCCGTGAATTGGCCGAAGGCAGTGGCAAGATCGCGCCTTTGGCAGCGCAATATCTGGCGCAGACCCAATATGAGGGCGGCGGCGACGCCAATGGCGCCACGCGCACCCTATCGGCCGTGGCTGCCGTGGAAGGCAGCCCGTATGAGCGCCTGTCCATCCTGAAGACCGCGTATTTCTCGGTCGACACCCAGTCCATGGCAGACCTTGAAGCGACGCTCGGCAGCCTGGTCGAGGATGAAGGCCCGCTCGGCGCGCTTGCCCGTGAACTGATCGCGGCGAAAGCTTTCGAGAGCGGCGACATTGCCCGCGCCCGGACCGAGTTCAACCGTCTCCGCTTTGATGCGGCTGCGCCCGAAGGCGTGAAGCGCCGCGCCGAGATCGCCCTTGCTGCGATCCCGCCCGCGCCAGCTGAAGAAGCGGCCGCAAGCGACACTGAGACACCAGTTGAGGGCGAAGCGCCCGCTGAAACTGCCGATATCGAGGAGACCGGCCAATGAGGCTTTCACGCCCACTCAAGCTGACCGCAACCGCAACGGCGTTCATCGCCCTGACGGCCTGCAGCAGCATTCCGTTCTTCGGCAATTCCGGCAATGACGACAAGGAACAGCTCGACAAGGCTGGCCGCGTCACGATGGTGCTCGCGGAGGAAGCGGTTGAGGCCAAGCCTGAGCTGGCCACGGAATCCATCGAACTGTTGCCTCCCACGGATATGGCATCCTGGCCGGAAGCAGGCGGAACCCCCGCCAAGGCACCAGGCCACGTCAATGCAGCGCCTGACCTGAAAATCGCCTGGCGCAATTCGGTCGGCAAAGGCTCCAGCAACAAGTCTGCCGTGACCACGCCACCGGTCGCCAGCGAGACTGCCATCTACACGCTGGATGCGGACCAGACGATCTATTCGACGGAAATCTCCAGCGGCCGCACGCTCTGGAAAAAGGAACTCAAAGGCCTGACCAAGCGCGACAAGACCGCGCTCGGCGGCGGCCTTGCCGTGACAGATGGTACGCTGATCGTCGCAAGTGGCTTTGGCTATGTCACACGCGTCAGCGCCGAAGACGGGACCGAATTGTGGAAGCGCGAGCTTGGCGTGCCCATGACGGGTGCCCCCACCGTCAAGGACGGCACGATCTTTGTCGCCTCCAACAATAATGAAGTGTTCGCGCTGGACCTTGAGACCGGCGAGACCGATTGGAGCGATCAGGCAATTGCGGAATCCGCCCGCGTCCTCGGCAGCCCAAGCCCGGCCGCCATCGAAGACTTCGTGATCGCGCCTTACTCCTCTGGTGAGATCATCGCCTATCTTGCCAATAATGGCCGTCGCCTCTGGACGGATGCCATTTCGCAGGCCGGCCGCTTCACACCGATTTCCGAGATCAACGATATCGGCTCACGCCCGGTTCTGGCCGGTGGCCTCGTCTTCGCGTCGAGCCAGTCCGGCATCACGGTCGCGATTGACGGGCGCAGCGGCAATCGCGTCTGGGCGCGCCCCATCGGCTCGACCCAAGCCCCAGCACTCAGCGGTAAATTCCTGTTTGTCATCGGCACCAATGCCACTCTGGCGGCGCTGGATGCTGGCTCAGGCGACGCCTATTGGGTCACCGAGCTGCCGCAGTACAAGAACGAGAAGAAAAAGAAGAAACGGATCAGCTATTCCGGTCCGCTTCTTGCGTCGGGACGCATCCTCATCGTTTCGTCCTATGGCGAGCTGCTCGCCTTTGATCCGCAGACGGGCGAACAGACCGCGTCTCTGGATATCAAGGACACGACTTACATCGAACCCATCGCCGTGCAGGGAAAAGTCTTCCTGCTGACCGATGAAGCAAAACTGGTTGCGATTCAGTAGCAGGCTGCGCCGGGCTGGCGCGCCTCGCCTGAACGCATAGGAGCGGGCCCCGCCATGCCTTTGAAACTCGCCATCGTCGGACGCCCCAATGTGGGCAAGTCGACCCTCTTCAACCGCCTCGTCGGCAAGAAGATCGCGCTGGTCGATGACCAGCCGGGTGTGACGCGTGACCGGAAGCAGGCGGAAGGGCGTCTTGCCTCCCTGCCATTGGTCCTGATCGACACAGCGGGCTATGAGACCTCCTATGACGACAGTCTCGAATCCCGCATGCGCCAACAGACCGAGGCCGCGATTGCCGAGGCTGAACTGGCCCTCTTCCTGATTGATGCCCGCGTTGGCGTCACCCCGGAAGACGATAACTTTGCCGCCCTGCTGCGCAAGGCCAATATCCCGATCGTTCTGGCGGCCAACAAGGCTGAAGGCAAACAGGGCACGGTCGGCGTGATGGATGCCTGGTCGCTGGGCCTGGGTGAACCGATTGGCTTGTCTGCCGAGCATGGCGAGGGCATGGCCGAACTTTACGAAGCCATTCGTCAGGCACTGGGCGAGGAAGCGTTCGAACTCGCCCTGCAGGAGGCCGAACTGGATTATGATCCCCGCGCCGCCGAGGACATTATCGAGAAGCTCGCCCATATCGATATCGACGATTTCTCCGTGTCCGATGATGATCTCGTCGCCGCCATTGAAGCGGCGGATGTCGACGTTGAACCCGAGCCGCAAAAAGACGACAAGCCGATCAAACTGGCCATTGTCGGCCGCCCGAATGCCGGCAAGTCCACGCTGATCAACCAGCTGCTACAATCGGACCGCCTGCTGACGGGTCCCGAAGCCGGCATCACGCGCGACTCCATCTCTATTGACTGGGAATGGGAAGGCCGCCGCATCCGCCTGGTTGATACCGCTGGCCTGCGCCGCAAGAACAAGGTGCAGGAGCGCCTTGAACGCATGTCGACTGGCGAGACGATCCGCTCGCTGAAATATGCAGATATCATTGCCCTCGTCATGGACGCACACGAGGCGATGGAAAAACAGGACCTGCTGATTGCCGACCTCGCCCTGCGCGAAGGCCGCGGCGTCGTGTTGGTCATTTCCAAATGGGACACGGTGAAAAAGCCGGATGAAGCCGCCAAACATATCCGGGATCTTGCCAACCGGCTGATGCCGAATGCTGGCGGTGCACCCGTCGTGTTCCTGTCCGGTCTGACTGGTCGGCATACGGACAGGCTGATGCCAGCCGTGGTCAAGGTCTATCAGGATTGGACCGCACGCGTGAAGACGGGAGATCTGAACCGCTGGCTGCGCCACACGGTTGAGCGCCATCCGCCGCCAAGCGTTCAGGGCAAGCGCATCAAGCCACGCTACATGGCCCAGATGAAGGCGCGTCCGCCGACCTTCGTGCTCATCGCCTCGCGCGGTGACCAGATGCCGGAAACCTACAAGCGCTATCTGATCAACAATCTGCGCGATGCCTTTGACATGCATGGCGTGCCGATCCGCCTGTTCGTCCGGCAGGGCAAGAACCCCTATGCTGACAAGGCCGACGGCGCGCGCAAGCCCCAAGGCAAGGGCCCTTATCGCGGCAAGCCGATCAAGAAGGGCTAGCGCGCTCGCACACATATCCGTGACTGGAAACGACTGGCGTACCTGCCTAGGGTCGCCCCGATCAATGCGGAGACTCAAATGAACCAGATGCAGGATGTGGTGAAAACCTATTACGGCGAGACGCTGACAAGCTCGTCGGACCTGAAGACCGATGCCTGCACGACGGAGTCTCGTCCAGCGGCGCATGTCTCGGCCGCCCTCGCCGCCGTCCATGATGACGTGGCCGCGAAGTATTATGGGTGTGGCCTCGCCATCCCGGCCGCGCTGGAAGGTTTGAAAGTGCTGGACCTTGGCAGCGGGGCCGGACGCGACGTGTTCGCCCTGGCCAAGCTGGTTGGCCCGACCGGCCACGTCACCGGGGTCGACATGACGGATGAGCAGCTGGACGTCGCCCGCGCACATGAGGCCTGGCACGCCGAGCAATTTGGCTACGACTCGCCCAATACGCGCTTTGTGAAAGGCGAACTGGAAAAGCTGGGCGAGCTTGATCTTGAGCCCAATTCCTTTGACCTCATCATCTCCAATTGCGTGATCAATCTCTGCACGGACAAGCCGGAAGTCTTCCGGCAGGCCCACCGCCTGCTGAAACCCGGCGGCGAGCTCTATTTCTCGGACGTCTATGCCGACCGGCGGATCCCGCAGGAGTTGATTGATGATCCGGTCCTGTATGGCGAATGCCTGTCGGGGGCGCTCTACTGGAACGATTATGAAGCCATCGCGATGGCGGCTGGCTTTGCCGATCCGCGCGTCGTCAACCATCGCCGCCTTGCCATCATAGATCCGAAATTGAAGGCAAAGGTCGAGCCGATCCGCTTTGCCTCGGTCACAGCACGCCTGATGAAGCTCGACGGTCTGGAGACGGCCTGTGAGGATTACGGCCAGGCTGTCATCTACAAGGGCGGCGTCGAAGGCATGGAGCGCGTCTTCATTCTGGATGCTGAGCACGAGATTGAAGCCGGTCGCGTCTTCCCGGTCTGCGGCAACACGCTCGCCATGCTGATGGAGACACGCTTTGCGCCCTTCTTCGAGGTGGTCGGCGACGGCAAGACCCATTTCGGCGTCTTCCCCGGCTGCGCCGCGCCGGACGTATTTGCAGAGACGCAAGACGCCAGCGGCCCCGCGCCGGTGGGCGGCTGCTGCTAGCGCGCCCTACTCTGTCGGGTCGACATTGCCGCGGAGGGATTTGATCTCGCCTCGGCGTTTCTTTGTGGCGATGCGGCGTTTGACGCTGCCATAGGTCGGCTTGGTCTTGATGCGCCGTTTCGGGCGACGGCTGGCACGAAGGATCATCTCGGCAAGCCGCTTGCGCGCAGATTCCCGGTTGCGCGCCTGGCTCCGATGCTCCGAAGCCTCCAGCATCAGTCGGCCATCCTTGGTTATCCGGTTGGCATACAGTTTGGCGAAGCGCGCCTTCACATCAGGTGGCAGAGATGACGCTTCGACGTGCCAGGTCAGCTGTACCGCAGTCGACACCTTGTTGACGTTCTGCCCGCCTGGCCCGGACGCGCGCACGAAAGCCTCCGACACTTCCCATGCAGGCAGTGTCAGTTCGTCATTGATACGGATGTCGCCGAATTCAGCCATGGAGTTTCCTTAACACGGTGTTCAGCCAGAGTTCAGCCCCGCAGGCCTAGCCTGACTGTCATAAGCCCGCAGGATGCGGGAAATGGCTGCCCCGGAAACGGTTTCCAAGGGGCCAATCTTCGGAGGCTTTGCCCGATATGAAGCTGTTCAAGACACTCACCACATTGGTGGCCACGACGGCCACGATCGGACTTCTTGCCGCTCCCGCTGCCTATGCAGAACGGGGACGCGGCGATCACAATCGCGGCGGCGGTTATCATGATGGCGGCCATCGCGGTGGAGACCGGGGACACCGGGACAATGGTCGACGCGACAATGGGCACCGCGGTGACCATAATCGTGGCAATCGAGGCTACAATAATGGCCACAATAATAGAGGCCATTACAATCGCGGCCACCATGCCCCGCGCCGCGACTACCGCCCCGCGCCGCGCCATGTCTATCGCGCGCCCGCGCGTTCGCATCGCCATTATGCACCGCCCCGTCACAATTATGTGCGCTACAGCCGGGCTTATGGACCCTATTATCGTCGTGGCTACCAACCGCGCTACCATGTCGGTGGCTGGTATCGCCCGCACCAGCATACGGTCTATATCCGCGACTATCACACTTACGGCCTCTACGCGCCGCCACCCGGACACTACTGGGCGCGGGACCATCATAGCGGAGACGCGATTCTCGCCTCCGTCGCGACGGGGGCCATCATCGGACTGGTTGTCGGCGCGCTGGCCTATGATTGACACATGATCAGCGTATGAAAACTGAACGCGCCCGGGCCCATGGTCCGGGCGTTTTTTGTGCGTCATGAAACAGTCATTCAAAAAAGCCGCGAAGTTAACTTTGTAATGGCGCAAATCATGCTTAACTTTGATTCGTCCGGAACGGTTCTGGACAAAGTTCGTGCCTGTTGCACGCTTGAAAGGAGGTGATTCATGTCGAGTGAGAAAACCAGAGGGATCAACAAGTTTATATCCTGTGGTGCCCGGCCGGAGCAGCCTCCTGTCGGCGCATAGAGATATTTGAAGGCACGCTGAAACGCTGCCAGACTTGTTGGGTCCCGAGGACTCACGGAAGCCGCCCCAGAGGGCGGCTTCTTTGTTTATGGAAACGGCATGAACGCTCCGACTTACCTTTTGCCTGAAACAACGCTATTTGCTGGAAAAACACCTGAGCGGAGAGACCCAGATGAACGTGCTGACCCACAAGACTTCCGGCTGGACCATCGGCACCGGCAAACCGCTTTCTGTCATCGCGGGCCTCAACGTCCTCGAAGACGAGGGCCTTTCCCTTGAAGTTGGCACCGAGCTGAAGCGCGTTTGCGAACAATTGGGCCTGCCCTATGTCTTCAAGGCCAGCTTCGACAAGGCGAACCGTTCCTCGATCAAGTCGTTTCGCGGCCCCGGGCTTGAGAATGGCCTGAAAATGCTTGCGACCGTAAAGGCCAAGCTCGGCGTGCCGATCTGCACCGATCTGCATGAAGCCGGTCAGGCCGAAGCCGTCGCAGACGTGGCCGACATCGTCCAGATCCCGGCTTTCCTGTGCCGCCAGACTGATCTGGTTGTCGCCACCGCCAAGGCCACTGCCGCAGCGGGAGGGATCATCCAGGTCAAGAAAGCCCAGTTCATCGCACCGTGGGATACAAAGAACATCGTCTCCAAGATCGGTGAAGCTGCAGATGTCGGCGTAATCCTGTGCGAGCGCGGCTCCAGCTTTGGCTACAACAATCTCGTCGTCGACATGCTCGGCATTCCCGAGATGCAGAAGCTCGGCTGCCCCGTCACCATCGACGCGACCCATGCTGTCCAGCTTCCAGGCGCCGACCCGCGCACGGGCGGCGCGTCCACCGGCGGGCGACGCGACGGCGTGGCCATCATCGCCAAGTCGGCCATTGCCGCCGGCGCTGATGGCGTCTTCCTCGAATTCCATACCGACCCGGACAAGGCCCTGTGCGATGGACCGAGCTGCCTGCCGATCTCGTCAGCCGAAGGCCTGCTCAGCACGTTGAAATCCCTGCATGAGGTCGTGAACGCGTGATCAGGGAGGCTGCAGCATCAGACCGGGAGGCTCTTGCTACCATCCTCTATCGGGCGAGCCGTGACGTATTCCCGCTGGCTGGCATCGAACGCGTTGATGCCGCCGAGTTTGACCGCCAAACGGCTGGCGAGAGCATTTTGGTTGCAGAAAAGGATGACCGGCCGGTCGGCTTTTCGAGCGTCTGGGACCCCGACCACTTCCTGCATCATTTCTTCATCGACCCAGCCTATCACCGCCACGGCATTGGTCGGTCGCTGATGGTTGCAACAATGATGCGCTATGGCAGTGCGCTCTCGCTGAAATGCAATACGTCCAACACCACTGCCCGCACGTTTTACCGTGCAATGGGCTGGATCGAGACGGACGAGCCTGGCGGCACCAGCGAAGGGATTGGTGACTGGATCTGGATCCGAACACCCGCCGCCGCATCCGCGCTCGGCCTGTTGCCTGAAGGCCCTGACGCATGACCCGCCTTATCGCCTTCAACAAACCGTTCAATGTGCTCTCCCAATTCACCGACAAGAGTACGCTGGCGAGCTCGCGTGAGACGCTGTCAGACTATATGGACGTCCCACGTGTCTATCCCGCTGGTCGGCTCGACCGGGATAGTGAGGGCCTGTTACTCCTGACCGATGACGGCAAGCTGCAGGCCCGCATTTCCGATCCGAAAGCCAAGATGGCCAAAGTCTACTGGGCCCAGATCGAGGGTATTCCGGATGACAAGGCATTGCAGGCCCTCCGCTCCGGCGTAGACCTGAATGATGGTCGCACCGCTCCTGCAAAGGTGAGACGGATGGACGAGCCAGGAAATCTCTGGCCGCGCGACCCGCCAATCCGGTTTCGAAAATCGGTACCAGATTGCTGGATCGAACTGACCATTATCGAAGGCCGCAACCGACAGGTCCGGCGCATGACCGCCGCAGTCGGGCATCCAACCTTGCGCCTTGTGCGCGCGCAAATCGGCGACTGGACCCTGAATGGCCTTGCCCCCGGCGAGTGGCGCGACATCAAGGGCTGACCCCCAACCCTTCACAGGCCGCATAACACAGATTAGCAAACGGCACTCCACAGGCCCGGTCGCGACCGGATGAAACAGATGGAGCGCCGCATGGCCCTGACACAATCTTCGAGCTGGTTTGAGCAGAATGCCCCCGACTGGGCGCGCGAGTCCGCAACCTTCATCGGAAACATCTGGAATGATGGCGCTTATGGTCTGACCTATGGCGAGATCACCATCGCTGTTGTGATCATCATGATCGCGCTGATGATCCGCGGCCTGTTCGCACGGCTGATCGTGAAGACCATCATGCGCCTGGCGTCCGGCACCAAGTCGGGCTTTGATGACGCGCTCGTTCAATCCATCGCGACGCCGCTCAAGATCGTCCCGGTCATCATCGGTATCTATATCGCGCTGCAGGTGACCAATATTTCCGGCGAGGCGGAAATCTACGCGACTCGCATTCTGCGCTCGATCATCACGCTTGCCGTATTCTGGACGCTGTCTCGCGCGGTGCATGCCTTCGAATATCTGTTCGCGGGTCTGAGAGACGCCCTGTCGCCCGCCGCCGTCGACTGGATGGTCAAGGCGTTGCAGATCATCTTGATCGTACTGGGTCTCGGCGCCGTGGCGGAGCAATGGGGAATCCAGATCGCGCCCCTGCTGGCCGGCCTTGGCGTGCTTGGCATCGCCGTCGGCCTCGGCGCGCAGGACTTGTTCAAGAACCTTATCTCCGGCTTGCTGATCATTTCAGAGAAGCGTTTCATTCCCGGCGAGTGGGTCAAGGCAGACGGTGTGGTCGAAGGAACGGTCGAGAAGATCAATTTCCGTTCGACATTGATCCGCCGGTTCGACAAGAGCCCGGTCTATGTTCCCAACAGCGCACTGTCAGATGCGGCCGTGACCAATTTCTCGCGCATGACGCACCGGCGCATCAAATGGGTGGTCGGCGTGGAATACCGCACGACCGTGGACCAGCTGAAATTTATCCGCGACGAAATCGAGGCCTGGCTCTGGAATGATGACCGGTTCGCCAAGCCGCCGGAAGCCGCACTGTTCGTCCGCGTGGACAGCTTCAATGCCAGCTCCATCGACTTCCTGATCTACACTTTCACCCACACAAAGAATTGGGGCGAGTGGCTGGAGATCAAGGAAGAGTTCGCCGTCGCCGTGATGGACATTATCGAAAAGGCGGGCACGGGCTTCGCCTTTCCGAGCCGCACCATCTACCTTCAGGAAACCGACCCGCCGGAAATCATGGCTCCGCCCGCGCGCAGCGAAGGCGTCGCACGGGCGCAAGCCGCCAAGGAAGGCATGCTCCAGGTCGGCGGGATTGGCGAAGCCAGCGACGATGGCTGATCAGGTCGCGGCTTACTTCACCCATACGCCAGGTGCATTGGTGCGATAGCCGAGCGCGCGATAGGCCGCATCGATCAGGCTTTGCGCGCGGTCATTCACGAGAATGCCGCTGCCCATCTGGTTCATCGTGTAGCTGAAGGCGAGGCCCGCTTCGGGATCGGCGAAACCGATGGAGCCGCCTGCGCCGACATGGCCGAAGGCCTGCTCGCCCATGATGACGCTGGTGCCGGGGCCGAGGTTCAGCGCGCGATTGTCCATGGACTTCATGAAGCCCGGGCCGAACCGGGTCGGGACCAGAAGCGTCGCATCGCTTTGCGTCGCTGTTGTCACCATGCTCATGGCCTTCAGGCGATCAGACGAGACGAGCGTGCCGTCATCGGTTGCCAATGGCGTATACATCGCCACCTGTCCGCGCGCGTTCGAGAGGCCGCCCCCGCCGCCGATTTCAGCGGCTTGCGACTTGCGGTTATTGAAGTCCCAGCCGCCATTGTTCATGAAGCTCTTGTGCTGGATGGATTCCGGCTCGGTCACCAGCTTGATGGCAAACTCGGTTGGAACATCGCCCGGCTTCGGCGCATACGGAATGATCGGCGCGATGTGAACGTCTTCGGTCTCGGGCAGGCCCAGCCAGAAGCGCGCGCCGGTCTTGTCGGCCACTTCCTCGCGGAAGAAGGTGCCGAGCGACTTGCCGGACACGCGGCGGACCAGTTCGCCCACCGTCCAGCCGAAATTGATCATGTGGTAGCCATTGCGTGTGCCCGGTTCCCAGAAGGCTTCCTCATCTTCCAGTCGCTGGATCATGTAGTCCCAGTCCTCGAACCCGCCTGGCCGGACCGGGTCGCGCAGGGTCGGCAGCGCGCTTTCATGGTTCAGCATCATGCGAACCGTGGTCTTCTCTTTGCCGTTCTTGGCAAACTTCGGCCAGTAGTCGGCGACCAGCGCCTCGGGATTCAGCTCACCCCGGTCGATCAGGATATGGGCGCACAGCGCGGTGGCGGCCTTGGAACAGGAAAAGACGATGGAGATCGTATCCTCACGCCAGGCATCACCAGTTTCCGGGTTCGCCATGCCGCCCCAGAGGTCCACCTGCGTTTCGCCATTCACTGACAGGCAGACGGAGGCGCCAACCTCTCCACGCTCTGCAAAGTTGCGTTCGAATTCTTCCTTCACGGCGGCGAATTTCGACTCGCACGCCCCGCCAATGGATCCTGACATGTGTTCCCTCCCGAGGATTTTATTGATGCCAGTGTGATGCGCCCTCCCCATGGGAAGGCAAGCCCTATGGCAGGGCCGGGAGGTAGCGTTTCTTCAGGCGCGCCGCGCCAAGCAAAGCTGCCAGAGCGCAGATCTGGACAACCATCACCACAATCCGATTGTCTTCAAACCCGTTGGAGAGAATGAAGTAGCTGGCCGTAAAGACCGCCACGACATGGCCGCTATACACGAACAGGGAATTCCGGCCGACCATTACCAGAGGCGGGAATCTCAACACAGAATCCACCACAGCCCGCGCCCACATAAGGGGCTTTGCCAAGTCTTCCCGGTTCAGCAGGAAGTAGAAGATATACGAGATCGCAGCGAGACTGATCAGGCCCATGCCAGACACGTTCCGGCGCTTTGGCTCAACCAGCCATTCAGGCGACCCAAGCATGCCTCGCCCGGCTTCCGCAACTGCAAAGGCCACTGTGATGGCAAGCGCCGCGTAGAAGACCGGATAGCTCGTGGGCAGAATGCTGGATTTGAAATGGTCCCAGCCTTCCGTCTTGTACCGGTAGCCGAGATAGAATCCGCCATAGAAAATGACCGCGTAGGACAAGGGATTGAAGATACCCGTCAGAGACAGGAAAGGCCGCGTGTCGAAAACATGCGCGAAGATCCAGCCCAATACCGCTTGATCGAAACCCGCCGCAGCAACCAGCCAGCAGGCCGCAAGAATTCCGAAGAACAGGCGCGTCCGCGTTGTCTCCAGCAACCAAAGCCCGACCGGAATGAACAGCATCAGCATCATGTAAAGGATCAGAATGCCGAGATAGAGCGGCTGCTTGGCGAAGGTGAAAACCTGAAGGCTCTGCACGAACAGCGGTGTTTCGAGGTCTGGTACATATTGGGAATCCAGCCGCATCGGCCAGGCCGACACAAACAGGTACAGCATCGAGAGTGCGACGATGATCTGATAGAGATAGACCCAGCGTAGCCGCTTCAAAACGGCCAGTTCGCAGGCGACCATACCGCCTTTGGAGAAGGGCCGAAGATAGCTCAGCGCGCAGACAAAACCGGACAAGAGAACAAAAAACTCGCCATCCCAGACAGGCGAGAAATTCCCGTGATGAAACCGGATCACAGGCGTCCAGTGCGTGAAATTGAAGTGTGCGATGAACATGGCAATGAGCAAATAGCCCCGCGCCCCATCGATATGCACTAACCGCGCCGCCTTCTGCGCTGGCGCCGTGGTGGCCGATCCCGTCGTCAAAATCGCATCGGTCATCTCGTCACCTCTAGACCATGCTTGCCGTAGCGTTACTCCTAGTGGACCATTGTGACAATCCGAACGCGGTCAGCGAATTTCCTTCGAAAACAGCATGTTCCTGCACAAGGTTGATGCGACTTCGGCCACCGTCTTCAGATCGCAGGCAAAGAAATGCCCGCAACAGGACGTTGCGGGCATTTCTGAAATCATACTGCCAGTATTCTATGCCGGCTCTTCAGCAGAGCCTTTCTTGGCGACAGGCTTCTTCTTCGGCTTCTCGGCAACATATTTGAAGGCGAGCTTTTCCTCGTCCTTCTTGTCGATGTCGATCTTGACCACGCCGCCCTTCTGGAGCGAGCCGAACAGGAGTTCTTCCGCCATCGGCTTCTTGACGTGTTCCTGGATCGTCCGCGCCAGCGGCCGGGCGCCCATGTCGGCGTCGAAGCCGCGCTTGGCGAGCCAGTCGCGTGCAGGCTTGGTGATCTCGATGGAGACGTTGCGATCTTCCAGCTGGACTTCGAGCTGAAGAATGAACTTCTCGACCACACGATCAATGATCTCTGGCGTCAGGCCGCCGAAAGTGATCGTCGCATCAAGACGGTTACGGAATTCCGGCGTGAACAGACGCTTGAGTGCCTCTTCCTGCTCGTCGTCCTTCTTGCCACGGCCAAAGCCGATGGAGTTCTTCGAGGCATCGGACGCCCCGGCATTCGTTGTCATGATCAGGATGACATTCCGGAAGTCTACCTTGCGGCCATTGGCGTCCGTCAGTGTGCCATTGTCCATGACCTGAAGCAGGATGTTGAACAGGTCCGGATGCGCCTTCTCGATTTCGTCGAGCAGCAGCACGCAGTGCGGATGCTGGTCGACGCCATCGGTCAGCAGGCCGCCCTCATCATAGCCGACATAGCCCGGAGGCGCGCCGATGAGACGAGAAACGGTGTGACGCTCCATATATTCCGACATGTCGAAGCGCAGCATCTCGACGCCCATGATGGAGGCGAGTTGTTTGGCAACTTCGGTCTTGCCGACGCCGGTTGGACCGGTGAACAGGTACGAGCCAATTGGCTTGTTCGGTTCACGCAGGCCGGCACGCGCGAGTTTGATGGCTGCCGAAAGCGCCGTGATGGCATCGTTCTGGCCAAACACGACCCGCTGCAAATCGGTCTCCAGTGATTTGAGCGCGGCTGCATCGTCGGTCGAAACCTGTTTGGGGGGGATGCGGGCGATCTTGGCCACGACAGCCTCGATATCCTTCTGCCCCACCGTCTTCTTGCGTTTCGACGTAGGCAACAACCACTGCGCGGCGCCAGCCTCGTCGATCACATCAATCGCCTTGTCCGGCAATTTGCGGTCGGTGATGTAGCGATCTGCGAGTTCAACTGCCGATTTGATGGCATCATTCGTGTAGCGCAGGCCGTGGAAATCCTCGAAGCGGGACTTAAGACCCGTGAGAATCTTGATCGTATCCGGAACAGTTGGCTCAACCACATCGATCTTGCGGAACCGGCGCGACAGGGCCCGGTCCTTTTCAAAATGCTGTTTGTATTCCTTGAAGGTGGTCGACCCCATGCAACGCAGGCCACCGGACTGAAGCGCAGGCTTCAGCAGATTTGACGCATCCATCGCGCCGCCGGAGGTCGCCCCAGCGCCGATAATGGTGTGGATCTCATCAATGAACAGGATAGCTTTTTCCTGCTGCTCCAATTCCTTCATCACGGATTTGAGTCGTTCCTCGAAATCACCGCGATAGCGCGTACCGGCCAACAGGGCGCCCATGTCGAGCGACCAGATGACAGCCTCATCCAGGATCTCAGGGGCTTCACCATCCACAATCTTCTTGGCCAGGCCTTCGGCGATCGCCGTCTTGCCCACACCGGGATCGCCGACGAGGATCGGATTGTTCTTGCTGCGACGGCAGAGCACTTCAATGCAGCGGTTCACTTCCATGTCCCGGCCGATCAACGGATCGATCTTGCCGGAGCGCGCCTTGTCATTCAGGTTCAC
Source organism: Hyphomonas sp. UBA4505 (assembly GCF_002388685.1). Lineage (NCBI taxonomy): Bacteria > Pseudomonadati > Pseudomonadota > Alphaproteobacteria > Hyphomonadales > Hyphomonadaceae > Hyphomonas > Hyphomonas sp. UBA4505. Next base: position 209,383 of record NZ_DGMZ01000012.1, read on the forward strand.
ACAGTAAGCGTCGAGCGCCTCATGACCCTGCTTGACCGGCTCTTCTTCCGAAGCCTCCGCACCGCGTGGACTGGATGGGCGCGACATGCCCGGCTGCTTGGCCACGCCATGCGAGATGAAATTCACCGCGTCATAACGGGTCATGTCCTGCTCTTGCAGGAAGTAGGCAGCGTGACTTTCACGTTCAGAGAAGATCGAGACCAGCACATTCGCGCCGGTAACTTCGTCGCGGCCCGAGCTCTCAACGTGAAGGATGGCGCGCTGGACAACACGCTGGAACGCAGCGGTCGGCTGAACGCGGCCTTCGCCTTCATCCACTGTCAGGCTGGAAAGCTCTTCATCAATGTATCGGCTGAGGTCGGCGCTGAGGGCGTCAATGTTGACCTTGCAGGCGCCCATCACTTCGCGGGCATGCTCATCTTCCGTCAGCGCCAGAAGCAAATGTTCCAGTGTGGCATATTCATGATCACGCTCTGACGCGAACGTCAGGGCCTTTTCGAGTGCGGTCTCTAGGGAGGGGGACAAACGTGGCAAGTGACTGGCCTTCCGGAGTGAGTGTTTCTAGTCGTCTTTCTCCATGACACATTGGAGAGGATGTTCATGGCGTTTGGCAAGGTCCAATACCTGCGCGACCTTTGTTTCGGCCACTTCGTAAGTATAGACACCGCACAACCCCACGCCCTTTTGGTGGACATGAAGCATGATGCGCGTGGCCTGTTCCCGGGAACGATTGAAGAAATGTTCCAGGACGTAGACGACAAACTCCATCGGCGTGTAATCGTCATTCAACAGAAGCACACGGTAGAGCGACGGCTTCTTGGTCCGTACGCGCGTTTGCGTGGACAGACCGAAATTCGTCCCATCATCATCGCCAGCCTGCCCGCCCCCTGGTGGGTCGCCGGGTCCGGGCCGATTTAGCCGTATTGGATCCGTGCTGGAATGGTTCAGGTCACCGCTCATAGTTACCAAGATATACGTTCTTGCCCGACTTTGAAGAGCGGATACGCGGCAAAAGCACAATCTGCCTGAATTCAGGTCACCTGGAGACTGGTGAGGAGGTCATTCACGCGCTTCGCATTCGCGCCCATATCGCTATAGCCCACGCGGGATGCAGAATAGACTGCGAGCGTGGATTTCCCGTCTGAAGGCAGGATGGCAATATCCACATCATCCTTGAATTTGAACAGTTTCGATACCGCGATGAAGCTGATGCGACCCGCCTGGGCGTCGAGCGCCTTCAGCCTCCAGTCCTTGCGCATGGCCACAAGGGCCTCGACCTGGCTGAACAGACTGTCTGTGCTGCAGAAGAAAATCGGGCCTTCTTCGTCCGGGCTAGCCTGGTCAGCAAAGCCCGCCGGTGCAACCAGATACGTGTTCGGCGACTTGGGCCGCTGAAGGGTTTGGAAATCGAGAAAATCGGTCATGCACAACTGTAGGAGCAAGCGCAACGGATTCGCCAGCGCATTCTGCATCTGACATTGAACAAAGTCCGGGCAAAAAAAGAACCGGGCCAAACAGGCCCGGCTCAAATTATCTACGCCACTCTACGCCCCAGAGCCCGCTAGCCTGGCCGGGAAACAAGAAAGCGCTTACTTGGGTGCAAAAGCCATGAACGGCTTCGTCGCGTCGCGCCAAGCAGACATGCAGAGTTCAGCCTGTGCGCTGACTTCGGACGTGTAAGCCGAGAGAAGGTTCTTGGCGAAGCCGGACTGTATTTCCATTGCTTCGCGTGGATCCTTTGCGCCGGTCAGCGACTGCGTGGCTTCGACACCCTGTTCGAGCGTGCGAGCAAAGAAGTCCATGTTGCGGGCGCCAATCGTGCGCATCATTTCCGAAGAAGATGCTGCTTGTTCTGCGAGGGCTTTCATGCCGCCTTCCGCATAACCACCGAACTTGCCTGCGAGACCTGTCATTTGTTCCATGCCTTCATCAATCATTTTTGTTGCCGAATCTGCCACACGCGCTTCCGCTTTGGCTTTCGGAGAAGACTTGGGAGTGGTCTTTTTTGTTGTCGCCATGGGGAGGATCCTTTTCACGCTGGATACCCTAACGTAGCGTAAAATCCGAGCAATTGCAACAATTATTGTGCGGCGCAGCATTTTTAAATTCGCATGAAAATTGCAAGGCTTGAAACCTGATTACAGATTTGTGAGGCTGGGGCCTGCGTTAAGATGTGGTCAACCGATTTGACGGACTCTAGTTTAATCCTCGGGTGCCGGGGTTAACTCATTTTTGGAGAGAACATGATGCGGCTCGCACTACCACCTGTCCTGAAAGCACTCACTATAGCGGTGGCGCTGATGGCGGCAGGCCTGTTTGCCCAATCTGCTCACGCCGAAAAGTACGCCTCCATCGTGATCGATGCGGATACTCATGAAGTACTTCATGCCCGCAATGCCGATGAAGCGCGTTATCCGGCCTCCCTCACCAAGGTCATGACCCTCTACATGCTGTTTGACGCGCTGAAGACCGGCGAGGTCACCCTGGATGAGCGGCTCGTTGTCTCGCGCCACGCGGCGAGCCAACCCCCTTCAAACCTCAAGCTTCGCACCGGCTCGACCATGACAGTTCGCGACGCAATTGGCGCGCTGGTCAGCAAATCAGCCAATGATGTCGCTGTGGTTGTGGCTGAGCGTCTCGGGCGCACCGAAAGCCGCTTTGCCCAATTGATGACTGTGAAGGCCAAATCGCTCGGAATGAACCATACCCGCTTCATGAACGCGTCGGGCCTGCCCAACACACAGCAGCTGACGACCGCGCGTGACCTGGCCATCCTGGCCGATGCGATGCTCACCGATCATGCTGACTATTATCATTACTTCTCGTCCAGCAGCTTCCAGTGGGCGGGACGTACCTACAAGAACCATAATGAGTTGCTCGGCAAAGTAGACGGCGTCGACGGCATCAAGACTGGCTATACCCGCGCCTCCGGATTCAACCTGATGACGTCTGCCAAGCGCGATGGCAGCCGCATTATTGCGATCATGCTGGGCGGGAACACGTCCCGGTCTCGCAACGCGCATGTCGAGGATCTTGTTGAAGCTGCATTTACGACGCTCACCGATCCTGCGCATGACACACAGCTCGCCTTTGCCGGCGTCCTGCAGCCTGTACACCCGAACGATGCTGCAGAACCAATGCTGAATGGAAAACGCATCAGCGTGATCATTGCGGAAGGTGGCGGTGACGCAGATGACGACAAACTGGTCGTGGCTGAAACGGCACCTGCTCCAGCGCCAACGCCAGAGATTGTCGAACACACAAAGATGGAAACTCCGGTTGAGCCGTTTGTGCAGCCCACGACCCACATCATGAGCGTATCGGAATACGAAGCGCGTCAGATGCAGATCGCGAAGTAACGCCTGAGTTCACGGTTCCAATCTGAAACGCAGCCCTTGCAAGCCCAGGCGGGCTGACCCAGAAGGCTTTCCAGCCATCAGGAGCGAACAGACGTGACCCGTGAAAGCGACATCGATATTGCGCGCAATGTAATTCGCATTGAACGCGAAGCCCTTGAGCAACTGGAAGCCGGTCTGGACACGGCCATCGAAAAGGCCGCTGACCTCATCATGGCCACGGATCGGCACATCATTGTCGCCGGCGTGGGCAAGTCGGGACATATCGGCCAGAAGATCGCGGCCAGTCTCGCATCGACGGGCACGCCCTCATTCTTCCTCCATCCGACCGAAGCCAGTCATGGTGACCTGGGAATGATCGTTCCAGGCTCAGTCGTGATCGCGATATCCTATTCGGGCGAGAGCCGCGAACTGGTCGATCTGATCCGCTATTGCCGCACCAATTCGGTACCCCTGATCGGCATGTCACGCGCGGCAGAGTCGACGCTTGGTCGGGGGTCGGATGTATTGCTGACGCTGCCAACCGTTGCGGAAGCCTGCCCCAACGGGCTCGCGCCAACATCCTCAACGACCATGGCGCTCGCACTTGGTGATGCGTTGACCATAGTCCTGATGGCGCGACGAGGCTTTTCACGGGAAGAGTTCGGATTCCGTCATCCGGGGGGGAAACTTGGCCGCTCCCTCCAGACTGCCGGCGACTATGTGGCGAGTCGCACAGACGATATACCATCGGTCGGCGAAACCGCGGCTGTCGAAGACGTCATTCTGGCCATCTCGGAAGGCCGCAAGGGATGCGTGGCCGTACTGGATGCGACTGGCGTGATTGCGGGAATGGTCACCGACGGAGACTTGCGACGTGCCATGCTGGCAGGAAAGCTGACCGGGAATGCCGCCGCGATCATGACGCCATCGCCCCGCACGATTTCACTCGACGAGCGCATGTCCGCAGTCATCAAGAGATTGACCGAGCATCGCATCTCCAACGCATTCGTTGTGCAAGATGGACGCCCGGTCGGGATTGTCGACATGAAAGACCTTCTCGCCGAAGGCTATGTCTGATTGGCCTAATTGATCAGTTCGAACCGGATATTTACTTGGGCCGAATAGCCAATTTCACCGCCTGAAATCGGCGTGGATGCCATATCGGCAGATTCGTGCATCGCCATCATCCTGCCCATCGGTGCAGGCGAAGGTTCATTCCCGCCACTTTCGGAGATGTTGACGATGCGCGACACGCGCATGCCGACAGCTTCAGCGTAGAGTTCAGCGCGCGCAGTTGCGTCCGCAACGGCCTTGCGCCGCGCTTCGTCACGCGCATCACTGGCATCTTCAAGCGCGAAATTCAGGCCCGAGAACGTGTTACCGCCTGCGACAACGAGGCTATCAAGCGTTTCACCCAAACCATCCAGATTGGTCACTTTGACGGTCAGCTGGTTTGACGCCGAATAACCACGCAGAACCTGTTTGCCGTTGCGACGCCCATTGGCATCGGTTTCCTCGACATAGTCGTAAACCGGATTGAGAGAGATGTTCGACGTCTGCATGTCCTTGTCGGCGACGCCTGCGGACTTCAGCGCGTTCATCATGCTGGTCATCGCCTCAGCCTGCGCCGCCATTGCAGCAACTGCGGTCTTGGCTTCCTCGTTTACACCGGCCGTGATGTAGGCAATGTCCGGCGCGCGCTTCACATTGGCGGTCGCGGAAATATCCAACGTGGTTTCGGGCTGGATCGAATTGGGGTGGTAGGTCATCTGGCTCGTCCCGGTTGGAACCGATTGGGACGGCATCTGCGCACAGGCAGACAGGGTTCCTGCCAGGGCGATGGCGCTGGATGCGATGAACAGATTCCGGAAAGTGCGCATGTTGTCTCCTCGGTTTATTGATCGAGACCGATGGCTACCAGCGCATTGTGTCAAACTCGCGTCAGGCGGCTCCGACTTCGCGTTGCGGATACCCTTCCGGATTGCCGCTTTGCCAGGCCCATTGATCTCGGCACATGTCTTCCAACGTCAAACGAGTCTTCCAGCCAAGAAGTTCCATCGCATAGGAGGGATCAGCCCAATAGGCAGGTAAATCGCCAGCACGGCGTTCGGCGAAATTGAGCGGGATCTCCCGACCGCTTGCCTGTTCAAACGCTTTCACCACATCCAGGACCGAATAGCCGTTCCCGGACCCGAGATTGACTGTGAAACTGTCCGGACTTTCCAGCAGTTTCTCAAGCGCAACGATGTGCGCTTCGGCGAGGTCGACGACGTGGATATAGTCGCGCACACCCGTGCCGTCCGGCGTATCGTAGTCATTGCCGAACACGTTGAGATGGGGGCGACGCCCCACCGCCACCTGGGCAACGAACGGCATCAGATTGTTCGGCACCCCGTTCGGATCCTCGCCGATCAGACCGGTAGGATGCGCACCAATAGGATTAAAGTAGCGCAGGATGCCCGCATTGATACCTGCGCCCGATGCGACGAGGTCATTCAGCATCAGCTCAACCGCATATTTGGTCATGCCATAGGGATTGGTGGGCGCCAGCGGATGGTCTTCAGTATAGGGCAGCGAAACCGGTGTGCCGTAGACAGTAGCAGACGACGAAAACACGATATGTCCGACACCCGTCTGTTTCATGGCGTCGAGCAGGCTGAGTGAGCCCTGAACATTATTGCTGTAATAATCGAGCGGGTTGGCAGTCGATTCCCCAACGGCCTTCAGGCCGGCGAAGTGAATCACGGCCTCGCATTCGTGCTCGCGCAGAGCATATATCATGGCGTCGGTGTCGCGAATGTCTGCTTCGATGACCGGCACATCATTTGCGCCCGTAATCTGACAAATCCGATCGATGGCGGCCATGCTGGAATTGACGAAATTGTCTACAATTACCGGCGTATATCCTCGGTTCAGCAACTCGACACATGTGTGCGAGCCGATATATCCAGCCCCCCCCGGCACGAGAATCCGCTTTGAGTTGCCTTGCATGAATTTTGACATCCCTGACTTGTCCCCAACTCCATCGTGTAGGTCGTGTCCAATGATCATGCAAACGATCTGCCACATTTACGCACGTAATTCGCAAGAGCGTGGCAGACAGCACATTGCCTTGCCAAAGAAGCACGCTAAAACGGGCCGCTGGGGCCTGTAGCTCAGTTGGTTAGAGCGGACCGCTCATAACGGTTTGGTCGCGGGTTCAAATCCTGCCGGGCCCACCATTTTCCTGTGAGAGCGCCTTTGCGCACAACCTGCTTCGGCGGAGCAGATTGAAGCTGGAAATTCTCAAAGCGCCCGCAAATGCGGGATCAGCCCAGCATCGCCCGGACTTCTTCGTCAAAATACGCAATCGTCGGCTTCAAGCCTTCCTCCAGCGCAATCGTCGGTTCCCAGTCGAGCGTATCGCGCGCACGGGTGATGTCCGGCTGGCGCTGACGGGGGTCATCTTGCGGAAGTGGCTTGTGCACCAGCTTGGATCGCGCACCGGTCATCTCGATAATTTTCTCGGCGAGTTGGCGGATCGTGAACTCGCCGGGATTGCCGAGATTGATCGGACCGGTCACGTCGTCGCTCGTATTCATCAGTCGGATCAGGCCTTCAACCAGATCCGAAACATAGCAGAAGCTGCGGGTTTGTTCGCCATCGCCGTAAAGCGTGATGTCTTCGCCCTTCAGCGCCTGAACGATGAAGTTGGAAACCACACGCCCGTCATTCGGATGCATGCGCGGTCCATACGTGTTGAAGATACGCGCGACTTTGATCTGGACCTTGTGCTGTCGATAATAATCGAAGAACAGCGTCTCCGCACAGCGTTTGCCTTCGTCATAACAGGCACGCGGCCCCAGCGGGTTCACATTGCCCCAATAGTCTTCCGTCTGGGGGTGGATCTCCGGATCGCCATACACTTCGGACGTCGAGGCTTGAAGAATTTTGGCCCGCGTCCGTTTGGCCAGGCCCAGCATGTTGATCGCGCCATGCACGCTGGTCTTGGTCGTCTGAACCGGATCGAACTGGTAATGCACCGGACTCGCCGGGCAGGCCATGTTGTAGATCTGGTCCACTTCGACAAAGAGCGGCACGGTCACGTCATGGCGCATCACTTCGAAACGGGGATTGTCGAGCAGATGCGCTACGTTGGTGCGCCGACCGGTGAAGAAGTTGTCCACGCAGAGCACTTCAGCCCCGGTATCCAGCAGGCGCTCGCACAGGAAGGAGCCGATAAAGCCGGCACCGCCGGTGACGAGAATTCGGGGGACATAATGCATCCCCCAGCGATCCCTGCTTTTCCCTATGGGGTCAAGACTCTTAGACATTTCCGGGCCTTGTGACAGACTGCTCATGGGAGGCCTGACAGATGAACCCTTTTGACCGCATCGTGGATTTCGCCGCGCAGCATCATGGAGATCGCGCCGCTGTTCTTGAGATGTCGCAGAATGCCCATCAGGCAAAATCCCTGAAGAAAATACCCGACGACCGGTATCTCGCCACGATGACGCGCTGCGTGTTCAATGCCGGCTTCAACTGGAAAGTCATTGATGTGAAATGGGACGGGTTTGAACTGGCCTTCGAGGGCTTCGATCCAAACAGGCTCGCCTTCTTTGGCGACGAGATGCTGGGGCAGCTCGTGTCGGACACGCGTATCGTGCGCAATGGCCAGAAGATCAAGGCGACGCTTGAGAATGCGAAATTCGTGGCGGACACCGCCAAAGCGCATGGCAGCTTCGGCGCGTTCCTCTCTGCCTGGCCCGTTGACGACCAGGCCGGGCTTCTCAGCTACCTGAACACAAACGGCTCACGCCTTGGCGGAGCGACGGGGCAGTATTTCCTGCGCTTCTCGGGCTGGGATGCCTGGATCACGTCTGGGGATGTCTGCCGCGCCCTGGTACGGGAGGAGGTGCTGGATAAGCCAGAGGCCAAATCCAAATCCGCGATGAAGAAAGTGCAGGTAGCCTTCAATCACTGGCATGCCGAGAGCGGCCTGCCTTATGCCCAGATCAGCCGCATTCTGGCGCTCAGCGTCGGCTAGACCTGCGCCTTCTGGCGAAAATAGTCGAGCGATCCACGATGGATCAGCGCATCGCCTGGCAGGGTTTCATGGGCCTCGATGTCGGGCTTGCTTTTCACCTCATCATAGACGCCGCCGAAATCCTGGTAGCAGGCATCGAGCAAGGCATCGAAGCTGTCGATCACGAAATAGGTCTGCTGAAAGTCGTCGATGATGTATTTGGTGCGCATGATACGCTGCAGGTCGAAGGCGACCCGGTTGGGGCTGTCATCCTCCAGCGCAAACACGGTCTCGTTGGGGCTTGAGAGAATACCGGCGCCATAGATGCGCAGACCGCCCGCTTCGCGGATCAGGCCGAACTCGACCGTGTACCAGTAGAGCCGCGCAAGATTGTGCAACTGGCCGAGTTGCATGGCCCGCTGTCCGCCTTTGCCATAGGCTTCCATGAAATCAGCGAATACTGGGTCAGCCAGCATCGGCACATGACCGAAAATATCGTGAAAAATATCCGGCTCCTGGAGGTAGTCGAACTCCGCCTCGGGTCGGATAAAGGCCCCGGCCGGAAACCGGCGATTGGCGAGATGGTCAAAGAAAATCTCATCCGGCACCAATTCCGCCACAGGCACAACGCGCCATCCCGTGATCTTTTCCAGCTTGTCCGACAGTTCAGCCATGTTCGGAATACCTGACGCGGACAGTTCAAGCTCTGCCATTGCTTTCAGGGCCACTTCCGAGGCCCGGCCTTTTGCAATCTCTCGCTGACGCAGGAACAACCGATCCCAGCGGTCGTGCTCTGCCGCGCTGTAGGTATCCCACGCCTGATCGATCGTGAAATCAGCGGCGCGCGGAGCGTCATGGTAACGATTCTTGGCAGGTGAAGTTGTCATGGTCGGACTGTACAGCAAATCAATATATAGTTCCATATGAAACTATATACCCCTCTCTTGAGCGGCTTCCAGCACTCGGGTCGACGGCGTTAAGGGAACATGCCAGTAAGGTTTCGGGAATGAAGTGGGGCGTACAATTGTAATCGGTATGACAGAATCAATTTCCCCCGCAAGCGCCGCGCCGAAGCCCTTCAAGTCTTCAGCGATCAGCTTCTCTGTGATCATTGTGAACTATAATGGGGGCGCGTATTTGCAGGCCGCCGTCGATTCGCTGAAGACCCAGACGCTTCAGGACTTTGAGCTGATTGTCATCGACAATGCATCGACCGACGGATCGCCAGATACGTTGGATCTCTCTGGTATCGCACAAGCCAGGCTCATAAAGAATTCGGACAATGTCGGTTTTGCGGTGGCCAACAACCAGGCGGCAAATCTGGCGCGCGGGCAATGGCTCGTATTGCTCAATCCGGACGCCACAGCGTCCGCCAACTGGCTGGAGAAGCTTCAAGCCGCCTCCCGGCGCTATGCGGGCTGCCATGTGTTCGCCTCGACCCAATACTGCCTCGACGACCCGGATATGCTGGACGGCGCGGGCGATGCGTATTTGATCTTCGGCATTCCTTGGCGGGGTGGCTTCGGCCATCCGGCTTCCAAGCTACCCGATACGGGCTTCTGCTTCAGTCCATGCGGCGCTGCGGCAATGTATGACCGGGAACTTTTCCTGCGTATCGGCGGCTTTGACGAACGCTTTTTCTGTTATTGCGAAGATGTCGACATCGGCTTCCGCCTGCAGCTTGAAGGGGAGCCATGCGTCTTCCTCAAGGATGCGGTTGTGCACCATGCGGGCAGTGCCATTTCTGGTCGCCACAGCGCCTTTTCATCCTATCACGGAACACGCAACCGCATCTGGACCTATGCGAAGAATATGCCGACTCCTTTGCTGGTCCTAACTGCTCCGGTTCATCTCGTTCTGTCGGTGTATCTCATTTTCCGGAGTGCCATGATCGGATGTTTCAAACCCACACTACGTGGAACCTGGCACGGCGTGCGAGATCTACCGGCGATCCTGTCAGACCCACGCTGGCGTGTTCGGAAGAGAAAGCGTTCGATGATGGACCTTCTCCGCACGATGACGTGGAATCCACTACGCATGAACCAGAGACTGCCTCATGTCCGGCCCCTGCCTTCTGACGCGGATCAACCCCTGATCGCCCGAGAAGCACACTAGAACAGGCGACAGACTCCGTCAGTCACCCTCAACCGAACCGCCTTGATGGACGAAGTCATACAAGGCTTCTGCAATCCGCAGATCTTCCTCAGTCTTGATGACATGACCTGCCATCTTGTTGACGGGAAACACGCCTCGTCGGCCCGCATATGTTGCGCAGCCGCCGGACTCTTTTGCGGCGAGGAATGTCGCAGAGCGCCACCCTGTGATAGACCAGGAAACCTTCCGAACAGGATCGAGATCCTGCGAGTTCGTCTTCTCGGAAAACGTGAAGTTCACAGGCTCATCATGGTAGAGGCATTCCAGCTGATCATCGACCACGCTGAGCAGCACGTCGACATCGGTTTCAATCATTGCACTTACAAAGTCGCGCACCTCAGCGGTTGTCAGCAATGGCGCAATCGAGTGTACTTGGAACACGCGATCACAGGGATTGGCCTTCAGGAACTCTGTCACGAAGTCTTCACTCGTTGCGTTGTTGGATCCAAGCTCCTCCGGGCGCTGATGGAACTCAACACCCTCGGCTTGCGCAATCGGCCCGAAGTCCGGATGTTCGGAATTCACGATGATGCGGTCGAAGACACCCGCCTCGCGGCATTTCCGGATCGCGTGCACGATCAACGGAACGCCTTTCAACGGCGCCAGGTTCTTCTTTTGCAGACGCTGGCTGCCCATGCGGGCGGGGATCATCGCGATATTGGTCATGCGGCAACAAGCCTTTCGGTTTAGCGCAAATAGTCTGGAATATGGCTCAATGCAGGTTGGGCGTTTTCTAGCCCTTCAATCGCAGCCATGCCCATCATGAAAATGGCTTCTTCAGCGCTACCGCCAATATGGCCTGTAGCGATGAAGTTCGGCAGTCGCAGCAGATCCATGTCCGTCGGGGGTTCCGGTTCAAACACGTCAAACGCAGCCGCCGCAATGTTCTCATTGTGCAACGCGCGCTTCAGCGCTGCCTCGTCCACCAATCCGCCACGCGCCGTATTGACCAGTACCGCATCAGTCCGCATGCGAGCCAGGCGATCGGCATTGATGATCATCGACGTGGCAGGTGTGAACGGCACGTGCAGCGAAAGGACTTCACTGGTCTCGACCAGTTCATCCAGTGAAACGCTTTTCACGCCAGTTTCCTCACAGAATTCCGACAGGTCGCGAATATCATGCGCCTGGACTTCGCAGCCAAGCGCCAGCATGAGCCGCGCCACTTCCTTACCAACATGTCCGCACCCCAGCAGGCCCACTTTGCGGCCTTGCAACTGACGACCCTTGATCTGACGAAATTCACCACCCACGATTTCCATATGTGACCTCACCACATGGCGCAGGCTGGCGATACTGAGTGCAATCACAAGCTCCGCGACAGACCGGCGATTCACGCCGCCTGTCCAGCCAACGTGGACTCCGCGGGCTTCACACGCATGCAGGTCCACATTGTTCAGGCCTACGCCATATTTGCCGATGACTTTCAAATCAGGCAGCCGCGCAAGGATGTCATCGGTGATCTTCTCGAGCGCGACTACGACGTGGGACTTGCCCTGCAGAAAGGCGACGAGTTCATCACCCGCCAAGGTGCGCCCGGTGTCGTTCAAAGTGACGTCGCTGTAGCGGCGATTGAGTTCAGCGGTCAGCTTTTCATGCGCGGAAAAGGAACGCGATAGCACGGCGACGGAGGCAGTGTTGTTCATTGAAATTTTCTCCTGTCCCGAGATGCGTATCCCGCTTACGAACCGGCTGCGAAATGCAACTCGGCCTCCCCAAGACCGTCGACACTTGCCACAATTCTGGCAGGCCCATCAAGGCCCACACGCGGGGCCAGCGCCCCAAGCAGGATTACGTCGCCGCGCCGATGTTCCCATCCTCTCGCTGCCATGCGATTCACATGATCGGTGAGCAATTCAGACGGCAACGCAACCAGCTGCCTGACATCACCCTCCTCCTTCACGACACCGTCCACAATCAGCCGACCCATGCGATCAAGATCATCGAGACTATCGGCGCCCTCTACGCCCTCTCCGGCAACCGCATAACCTGCTGCACCATTGTCCGCGACCAGCGCCAGGCCGCCATGGATTGCCAGCGCAGAGAAGCGGGTTTCGGGAACTTCGATCGCGGCAATGGTCCGCGCCACCGCATCCAGCACCTCAGCGCGCGTATATCCACCGGGCTTCAGCGGCAGGTCAGCCCCCAGGACGACCGCCAGTTCACATTCCGCGCCCGGCTGCCTGAAGTCGGTCATGGGCCGAGTGTCACCCGACGAGATCATGTTCGTCGAGGGGATCAGTCCCGAGAAAGGCCGTGCCAGCCCAAGACCGTCACGCGACCCCTGATTGCTTGCGCCCAGCTTCCAATGGCCGCCTTTCAGTCCCAACGCCCTCAGATAGGAGTCCTGCACGCCTTCGGCGGACTCGTAATCGGCCGGCTGTTGGTCTGTTGGGAGGGAGCAGATGGCGCCCGTTCGGGCTGCTGAAACCAGTGCGTCGGAAAGATTTTCGAAGTGCTTCATGAAATCAGAATGCCTGAATGAGTCATGCCGTTTGCTCCTGCATTACGCCTTGTTCTAGGGGAGCAACTACCCTATCAAAAGCCCCTCAGGTCAGGGAACACCTCACGGCTTCGAATTCCGTACCGAATTGATACGCGAGTAGATAATCCAGCTATGTCCATCGTGATCAATTACGAACTCTTGCTGGCGAGCGCCAAGGCAAGCGGCGACTTCCTCCGCTCACGATTCGCAGACGCCGCAATAGACACCGCGCTGGCGCGAGATGTGAAACTTGCCGAAGATCGCCATTCAGAAGAAATGGTGGCCGCCGGACTGCTTTCCGATAGTCCGTGGGGCGTCATGTCTGAAGAGGGTGGATGGCTCCGAGAGCCAGCGAGCCCGGATGACCCCTATTGGGTAATCGATCCCTTGGATGGAAGCTACAATTTCATGCGCGGAATCCCCTTGTGCGCTGTTTCCATTGCGCTTTGTCAGGGAATGACGCCGCTAGCGGGCGCGGTATATGATTTTGTCCGGGACGAACTTGTCCACACGAATGAGACAGCCGGGCTGTATCGCAACGGCGAACGCATTGACCGCGCGGCCCTTGGCGGCCCGTCGTCCCTCTCAACAGGTATCCCCGCCGCCACACGCTCCAATGCCGAAGCCGCGGCAAAGAATGCCGAGTCACTGAACGCCTGGGGCAAGGTACGGATGATCGGCTCGGCCGCCCTGTCCCTCTCATGGGTCGCTCAGGGGAAACTGGACGGATACAAAGAAACAGGAATCAGGTGGTGGGATGTCGCCGGCGGCCTCGCATTGGTGCGGGCCTCTGGCGGAAATTTCACCGTCGCAAACGACGATATATGGTCACCGCTGGAAGTCTCGGCCAATGGCCGTTAGCGACGCCCAGCGTAGAGTTTTAGGAGTGAAGAAATGTCAATGAATGTTGGAATTTGCGGATTCGGCAAAATGGGACAAATTCGTGCCGATGCGATCGAAACGCACGGCTTCGCCCAGATCAAATCCGTCTTCGACGTCAACATCCCCGATGACTGCAAATACCCGGTCGCCAATTCCATTGACGAGATCATCGAAGACCCGGACATCGACATTGTCTTTCTTTGCCTGCCCAACTATTTCAACAAGCCAAAAACGATCATGGCACTGAAGGCTGGCAAGCACGTCTTCTGCGAAAAGCCCCCCGCTTTCAGCGCTCAGGATGTGCGCGATATTCAGGAAGTCGAACGCGCCAGCGGCAAAGTGCTGATGTACGGTTTCAATCACCGTCAGCACGGTGCAATCGACAAGATGAAGAGCATCGTGGACTCCCGCAAGTTCGGCTCCATTCTCTGGATGCGTAGCCGCTACGGCAAAAGTGTGGATGGTGACTATCTGAACACATGGCGGGCCAAGAAGGAACTGGCTGGCGGCGGCATTCTGCTGGATCAGGGCATCCACATGCTCGACCTCCTGCTCTACCTGACCGGCAAGCCGTTCGACGAAGTTCACGCCATGGTCTCCAACATGTACTGGAAAACCCCCGGCATCGAAGACAATGTCTTTGCGATCATGCGCAACACGCAAACGGGCGTCACTGCGTCGGTCCACTCCACCATGACGCAATGGAGACACCTGTTCTCGCTCGAAGTCTTCATGGAGCGCGGCTATATGGTGCTGAACGGTTTGAAGACGTCGTCAGGGACCTATGGCGACGAGATCCTTACCATCGCTCAGAACCGCACAACGGCGCCAGCGGCAACATGGGAAGACGAAGAACGCCTGACCTTCCACATCGACCAGTCATGGGCACGGGAGATCGAGCTCTTCTTTGACAGCGTCCAGAACGGTGCCCCGGTTAAATTCGGGTCCTCTGATCAAGCCCTTGAAGTCATGTCCCTGATAGACATGATTTACGAGCATGATCTGCATCAGGCACCAAACCTCGCCGACCAACTCAACATGACCGTCAAGGAACTGACCTAGCCCGGACGCTCCGGCTTCGGCGTCTTTTCTGACGCTTTCAGCATCTGATGGAGGGTGTCGATCAGTACGGCGTGGATTTCGGCGGTTTCCACCAGTCTCTGAATCCACTCACCCATTGTGAGCGGTCCGTTGACGGGATCATGGGTTGCCTCGTTCGGCATCGAGGTCAGATGGCGTTTGTCTTTCCAGTGCCGGGCGTAACCGTCCAGTGTGAGCGGGTCATGTGAACCGCCGATACGCGCCACAAACCGGCGCGCTGGCTCGTGATGGCGGGCAATTGTCGCTGCCGGGGGAACATGCCGGTCTGGCGTGCGCGCATCCCACTTGTCGATATCCACACGTCCGTCGATCGCCTGATCCAGCACATAACAGCTCAACAATGCGTTATCATCATATAGAGCCTCGGCGTTGATCGTGCCGGCGCCCTTGTCACCGCCGGTTGGCGACCCGGCCACGATGCCGCCGGCAAGAACATTCAACCGCGCAGAGGGACTTGATGTCCCTATCCCGACCTGGCCATCCGCATCGATGGTCATGCGCGCAGAGCCCGCCGTGTAGAACTGCGTGTTGTCGCCAGTGCGTGCGAACAGGATCGGACCATTGCCAGTTGAAGTGGTCGTGTCATCCTGCATCTGAAACACAATGGTCGGATCGGTTCCCTCGAGCTTGAAGGCAACATTCGCCAAGCCCGCATTGACATGGAAAGGTGTCGCTGGCGCATCCGTCCCGATACCGACGAAGCCGGTATCCTTGTCGACCGAAATTGCATCCCGCCACACGCTTCCATCATTGCTGACCTTTATGTGGAAATCGTCATCACCCGTCAGACCAATCTCCGCGCGCCCTGATGCGCCCGATTGCATGAGAAGAGAGGCAGTCGCGGCCGGGGCACTCTTGTTGACGTTTAAGCGACAATCCCCGTTACCGGGTGTGACGTCATCATGCTGCAACAGGACAGAGTCAGATTTCACAGACAGGCGATTGGAAAGGTCGGCTATCGTGTTGATCCCCAATACCGGGCTCTCTTCCGATGGCGCGGCGCCCGCCATAGCCACCCAGTCAGCGCCATTGAAAACGTGCATCATCGCTTCATCCAGAATGTAAGCCCGCATACCCGCCAGTGCCGGGAATACGGCCCATGCACCATCCTGGAATGTGGCGATTGTATTCACGGCATAGCCGGACCAGTTCTCGCCCGTCGCGCTGGCAGGAATGATGTAGGCCTCGCCGTCCGAAGGCGCCTCGGGCTGGATCGAAATTGCTTTCGATTGCACGCACAGCTGAACCATCTGGTCCAGCTTGCGGAACGCCTCGTTTACGGTGACATGTTTCTGGGCCTGATTGGGTATCAGGTATGGCAGACCAAGACGTGCAGACTCGTCCATGGGGAGCTCCTTTGATGCTTTTCAGACATCTATAGCTCCGTGCGGTTACGGTCGGATTGGCAGAGTTTAGTCCTCGGGTTGGGAGTTGAACCGCACTTGTTCAGCCAGTCCTTTTCCGATCACGCGACTGTGCTGAATCTGGCACTCCTCCTGCAAATGCTCACGGGAATCAAAAAAGCATGTGTACGGATATTGTAAGTTGCCCTTAAACTCCAGGAAGCCCCCCTTTTCTGCCATCCCAAACCAAGCACGCATCTTGTCGAGCGCCTCCGGAGACAGCTCGCCCGAGTCAACGGAAGGGCTGAGCAAACCATATACGGTAATGTCATTGGCGTTGGCCCACTTGATGAATTCCATCAAGCCGGCAGGAGGTTCGACCATCTCTGCAATCCTTCGCGTTTCCGCTGCAGAAGATCCGGCCGTTTCGACTTTCTCGCGGTATTTGGCAGCGACCTCCGCAGTGTGTCCGCGATAGTCCCCCTGCAAAGTCATACGTCCTTCCTTGTCGAATCCATGGCGTTTGCCACCGACATAGTTCTCAGTTTCCAGCAGGGCCGCGAACAAATAATCGAGGTCGAAATAGAATAGCGCGTCCAATGAACGCCTGACACCCAGCCCCTTCAGAAAGCTTTTCTCATGACGCACAATGTAGGGATATGAAATGCGAGCCCGCATATCCTCGGCATTCAGGAAGTAGAGCCGGTACTCCCACGGCAGCAGAACGATATCGCCAGGTTCTGCAACTTGCTTTACTTGCTGAAGAATTGTCTCGCGCCCCAATGCCAGCGCAATGGACAGATTCACACATGGTATTCCGGATTCCTCGGCAATCGTCTCGCAGCGGTCGCTGTAAAATCCGCTACTCCCGGCAGCGAGGACAATTTTCGGCTTGTCCAGCGCTTGGCCGTAAGCTCTCTTCTGTGAATATACGCGGTCGAAAATCCCGACCGACAATGGCTTGTCGATAACCACACCGAACAGGCCAGAATACAGCACAAGTCCCAGAAGGCTGGCGGCAATAACACTCAGGATAGGTTTCATTTACGCGCCTCCCTAAAACTGGAAGTAGATGAATTCTTCAGACGCTGTTCCGAAGAACACCGCCTGAATGACGAAGCCGATTACCAGCGCAACTCCCACGAGGCGTGCGCGCTGACCGCCCCGTTCCTTCGTCTGCGCGAATGCAACCGCAAGTCCGAGCAGAGAGAAACAGAATGCCTGCACCAGGCTGGTCCATTGGGCCGGATCGGAGAAGAGGGTCGAACCGGCAGGGGTCAAGGACGCATACTTCACGGGGAGCCCCAGCAGCGCATTGAGATGAGGCGGCATATGGAATCCATTCATGCCGAGGAAACCGGCCAGAACATTGTTTGCCGCTTCCAGGTTTTCTGCGCGGAAATATATCCATGCCACACAGACCGCAAAGAACGTGACAGCCCAGCCAAACACCCTGCCCGGCAGGCTTCCAACGGCGGCCTCAAGCCCGCTCCCCTTGATCACCGAGTTGAACAGATGGTTCACCGTCAGATATGCTCCGTGCAGCCCTCCCCAGATCACGAAAGTCCATGCCGCGCCATGCCAGAGACCGCCAAGCAGCATGGTTGTCATCAGGTTGATATAACGCCGGACATTGCCGCGGCGATTACCGCCGAGAGGGATGTACAGATAGTCGCGCAGGAAGTCAGACAGAGTGATGTGCCACCGGCGCCAGAAATCGATAATACTGGATGCGCGATAAGGGGCTGCAAAGTTCTCAGGCATCTTCAAGCCTACCAGCAAGGCAAGCCCAATGGCGATGTCCGAATAGCCGGAAAAATCAAAATATATCTGTCCGGCAAATCCAAGCGTTGCCAACCACGCCTCGATCAAAGTTAGTTGCGCACCCGCAGCAGCTTCACCGAACAGCTGGTTCACCGCAGGTGAAATGCCATCTGCCAGGACGGCCTTCTTGAACAGGCCGATGATGATAATTGCGAGCCCGCTTGCGAACATGGCGGCGGTGGGGCGTGCAAACAGCCTGGTCTTGAACTGGGGCACCAGATCCTTGTGATGAACGATCGGGCCCGCAATCAACTGCGGAAAGAATGATATGAACAGGGCATAGTCTACAAAGCTGTATTCTTCATCGAGCTTGCGTTTGTAGGCATCTACCAGGAACGCGATTTGCTGGAATGTGAAGAACGAAATTCCCAGCGGCAGGATGACCTTGAATACCTCGATATCGAAACCGAACAAGAACTCGATATTACCAATAAAGAAATTGAAATATTTGAAGACAAACAACAGGCCGAGATTGAACGTCACGCTGCAGATAAGCAAAAAGCGCCGCTGTCCAGACGGACGATCATGCGCGGAAAACGCCCTGCCCACGAAATAATTGACGATGATTGTTCCAAACAACAGGAACAGGTACCGCCACTCCCAATACCCGTAGAAAAACGCGGAAGACAGCAGCAGCCAAACCTTGACGGCATCCTTCTGTCCGGCACGTCCGAGCAGCAAAGCAACAACCAGCACGACCGGCAGAAAATAGGCGAGAAACGGGACAGAATTGAACAGCATGGCGCAGTGAGCCCTTTATGACGAGCGCAAGCCGCGCCGCTTCAGTAGTGGCGGGATTACTTCATGAAAGAATTGGCGCCATGACAACAGACGCAACTTTCTGAGTCGCGTTCCTGCCGATCCCTTGACTTGATCATGCTTGATTCCCAGCCCACGCGACGGCCGGTCGAATATGGCCAAGTTCACATGGCCCACGCCCAGTTTCCATAGCTTGATGCTCAATGCATGCTCATTGAGTATGTTGCGCACCTTGTTCTTGAAGAGCGGAAAGGTTGTTTCGCTCAGGACATAGCCCCGTTTGTCTCCTCGTCGCCAGACCTTGGTCTGGTGCGTGTAGAGAAACTCCTGATAGTTCTGCGAAAGCGGAGCGCTCTCCCGAAACGGCTTTTCAGGACAATAGCGCGTGAATACTTCGTTTGCCGTCGAGAAACTGGTCACAGGGTAAAGCTTCTCGAATACGGATCTGGGCACCATGAAGAAGGTCGTGCACAACCATTTCCGACAGGCCTGCCCGCCGATACGCATTGGCTGGGCCAGCGTATCGAGCGGATCCGGATTGACTCGAGAGAATGTATCTACCCATCCCAACACGGTTTTCTGTGCTGGCAGTTGGCGGATAATGTCGGCGTCGATCGCTTCCAGCGCCTCCAGCGGCTTCGAATTGGCCAGGGCATCATTGACCATCAATACGACGTCGAACGTTTCCGGCAGCCTCGCCCGAACTTCGCGCCAGCCGCGATCCCAGCCGGTAAACTCATGAGCTGTATTATCGCCGCCGACCGCAAAGGCGCGGCATGGCCAGCCCTCAGTCGATGCTGATTGCCACTCGCGTTGTTCGTTCGCATTGTCGATCTCAACAACCGTGAACTCTATGCCTTCTCGCGCCTTGAAGAAATCTCCTAGAACCGCACGCACGCCTTTGGTTTTCTCGGGGTCGAATGTCAAGAACAGGACAAGTACCCTGAAGGCACGATCCCCTGCACCCTGCAGACGGTCGTCGTGGCTGGGCACACCATCAGCGCTCATTGAACAATACCGTGAACATACTCAACTATTCTTCGTCTCTTGAACTACCGCAGCAATCTGAGAGACGGAAATTGCCTCTTTCTCCCGAAGGCGGGCCAACACTTCCGGTAGCAGTTCCTGCGCTTGCGGTGAGAGCATGAGATGCTTGAGGAATCCTGGATTACGCCGAATGGCCAGCGTAAGCGCTTTCCTGTTCTCGAACATCAGCTTCGCCATCGCCCGGTCTTCCAGAAGAAGAGAAAGATTGTGATGAGACAAAATTGCCTGACCGAACAGTTTCCTCAGGACAGGCACACGGCGAAATGTTCCAGCAAGCAAGCGGACGAAGTTCTGCTTGACCCTGTGCTTCAGCGACGGCGTACCGCGGCGCGCGACTGGTTTCCTGGTCGCTTGGTCGATAGCGACGAGCGTTTTGCGTGTTGCCTGCAACTCGTCTTCGGAGGTCACGTTCGCCTTGGGTGCATACTCGGCCTCGCGTCCGAGTAGATCGTCGATCAGGCGGACATAAGCATCAAAGCCCAAGCTGGAATAATCATGCTGCCGGATTTCGGACTGACGCGCAGGCAGATTGTCGAGCACATCGGAGATAATGGGCGCAAGTTCTTCTGGCTCGTCCATTGACGCATAAATCAGCTTGTCCCCGCTGACCTCTCTCAACACAGGAAGATCGTACACGACACACGGCACGCCACAATAGAGCGCCTCGACCGGTGGATACCCGAACCCCTCGAACCTCGACAGAAAGAGCATCAAATCTGCTTCGTATAGCAGTTTGAACTTCTCGACATCAGTCACACGATGCTGGAAGCGGACCTCCACATCGTGCTCTTCGCCCCATGCATGGTAAGCAGAAGCAACGGATTCATCCATCGTCGCTGTGCCGACAATAAATGTCAGCCGACATCCCGACAGGGCGGGTCCGGCATGATCGAGCAATTCCATGCCACCCTTGTATCCGAAAGCGCCGCCAAAACGCGTGATACAGATGACAGATCGGCGATCGTCGGACTTTACCGCAAGGGATTTGGCTTCTGCAGCGGCCAGGTCATTGATGGGTGGGTTGATGTGGTGAAAGCGGGCGCCTGTACCTGCAAAATACTCTTCCGCATGCGTCTCACCTTCCAGTGTCGACGCGAGAACCACATCCAAATGCGGCCCAATAGCCTTCCATGCGTCCCACGGCTTCTGGTTTGTGCCGTGCTCTGCCGTCTTCGCAATCCAGTTCGGGGTCTCGAAACTCAGCATTCCGAGCTTCGCCTTGTTTGCAACGGAAATGTCCAGCGCCCGCCGGAACACTTTCACTGGCGGATGCTTGTGCGGAATAATCCAGACAAAATCCCATGGCCCATCGGGCGTGTCTGAAAAATCCCGCGTCAGTCGCAACACAAACCGATCTCCGAAGTCGAAATCTTCGAAGTCGTCAATGAAGATCGGCGTATTGTTCGTCCAAAACGTGACCTGATGACCAAGCGCAGCAAACGCCTGTGCCATCATCCATGCATGGTAGCGCCCACCTGAATAGGCGCCTTGAGGCATGATGCTGCAAATAAGGATTTTCATGCCAGCCCCTGAACAAGCACGTGCGGACAAGTCTACTCTTCAGCCGACTTTTTCTTGCGCCGAAGCCAGATACTGGCCCCCTGGTTCTTCAGGCACAATGGCATGCGCTCCTCGAAGAATTCGCGGTGGAACCTCTGCATGAATGTATTCGTGTAGACGATTTCGAAGTCGCTGTTGAATTCGAGAAACGCCCGAAGGAGATAGGTCTCCGTCCACCAGCGGCCCTGATACACCCAATGCTCGGGATATTCGAACGGATAGTGGATGTCGTGGAAATGGACGTACACCCCCTCATTGATGTGCGGGAGTATCTCGAAGAACATGTGGTTCACATCACTGCCCACGCGAGAGACGTGCGTCGAATCGACAAACAGAATGTCGTTTTCCTGCAGCGAGGTGAAGACTTCGATATCGACATCCTGAACCCGCTTTTCGATGATTTCACGGGTCTCGAGATCGGACGGACGCACCAGCGATTTCAACAATTGCGGATACGGTTCAACGAAACGGATATCGATATCACCATTGAAGAACGCGTCATTGGTATCGAGCATACAGCACGAGGAATACCCGGACCCGACCTCAACGATGCGCTTGGGTTTGACGCGGCGCATCATGCTGTAAAGCGAGATGGCATCGGAGTAGGAGTAGCCCCCATTCAGGAAGCCGTAGCGCATCTTGTCAGAAGGCTCGTCGCCAAATGGAATATCGTCATAGAAGGACGCAAACTCTTCAAGCACGGCCAATTGCTTGTCTTCGTTCAGGCCGATGCCCGGCAGGGTACGCCGATCACGATTGAAGATTCGCTCTTCGTCGGCCTTGATGTCTTCAATGTTGGCGACCGGAGAATAGAAATGCCCAAGTGCGCGCCATAGCGGGCTCTTCTCGTCATCGGCGCCGACCTTGTTGATCTTGTCTTTCAACGAGCGGACTATCTTTTTCAATGCAGCATTTTCCTTCTGCAGCACTTCAAGTTCATCCTTGTTGTCTTGTACATCCGTCACTGGATTACCCCACTTGGTTCAAGCCTCAGGAACGTGCGCTTGCCATCATCTCGTCGAGCAGGATGGCAGCACTTTCTCCTATACGTGTCGTCTCATAGTCTTCGCGCGCTTTGCGGCGAGCAGCAATTGCAAAAGCTGCTTTTGCCGCGTCATTCGCCAGTATGCTTCGAACGGCGTCGGCCATGTCAGCTGCGCTGAAATCATCCAGCACAATCCCGGCATCATCCAGCACGAATTCTGCCGCGCCGCCTGAACCCTTGAAACAGATAATCGGCGCGCCAAACGCAGCCATTTCCATGACCGAGCGTGGAAAGGGGTCATCGCGCGATGTCATCAATCCAATTTCAAACAGTTTCAAATATGGATAGGGGTTCTTGCGCGCGCCCGGGAAGACGACCCGACCGGAAAATCCCGCATCTTCCACTTTCTTCAACATATCCTGCCGCATACCGCCATCACCGATCCAGACGAAGTAGACGGGCCGTCCCTTCGGTTCGGAACGCAGGACATCCAGGGCGGTATCGACGAAGTAATCGACCCCCTTCCGGCTATCGACTGACCCCAGACCGCCAATGATCACAGCATCTTCAGGCAGCGCGAGTTCCTTGCGCATCTCGCCGACGGTCAGATCTTCAGCCTTCTTGTCGAAAACTTCCGGCTCAATGGAGCCGGGCACGATCCCGATGCGCTCATGTGCGATGGAGAATGTATCTTTCAGATAATTCCGAACAAATTCGGAAACGGCGAAATATTTGTAATCCGGCTGCTTGAACGCATTCAATTGCACCTGATTGTACAGCGCGATCGTCGTCCATAATTCCCGCACATGGATGAGCGTCGGTGCCTTGATGCCTAGCTTGGCCAGCAAGTCCCCGTTCACAGTCGTGTTGGAATACACAAGATCAGGCTTGAATTGACGCAGTTTCAGCCGCAGGCGCTGTTCATGTCGCCACTGGCGGAATTTTCGCCGCCGAACGTCTTCTGGCAGAGGCGGTCGTTTCGCCCCTTCCGGGCGCATATCGGCCGGATCCAGAAAATGCTGGTAGTAGACATGAGTTGGCGCGAGTTTTTCAAACTCACTGCGCAGCGGACCTTCCTTGCGCATCAGAACCTGGAATTCCCAGTCCCGATTGGCGGCAAAATGCTTCATTAGCGTAAGCAGGCTTATGGGCGCGCCACTCATCGTGCCGTGATGCGATATGAACAGGATGCGTTTCTTTTCGGTCATGTCTACTTTTTGAAAATGCTGTCAAAATCGGTTCGGGGAAATGCATCAAGGAAGCTGTTGACGCCGGCATTGTAGATTTCGCGGCCAGCCTGCTTGTAGGCGTCGGCGGCCACTTCATAAGCCTTGTCCTGAAGTGAGGTGTTTGGCACGCCGATCACGTCTCCGATCTGGTAATAATCGGGGTTCATGTGGCACTGCCGAACGAGTTCGTAGTTCTCCTTGGTCACCTCGATCTTGCCGGGTGGAAAATTCTTGGCCAGCGCACCATAACTGTGATCGACGCCAATCAGGTAGACCGGATTGCAGCCCAGATAGTAGGCCAGCTGCAACGCGATGTAAGTGATGGTCGAGCCCAGATACACGATGTTGGAAAAGTCACGGGAGAACTGGATTCCCATTTCGT
The DNA here is from genome assembly GCF_002388685.1 of Hyphomonas sp. UBA4505. NCBI lineage: Bacteria > Pseudomonadati > Pseudomonadota > Alphaproteobacteria > Hyphomonadales > Hyphomonadaceae > Hyphomonas > Hyphomonas sp. UBA4505. The sequence goes on from NZ_DGMZ01000012.1 coordinate 233,477, forward strand.
CGAAATAGTACGGGTCGCCCCGGCGCGCGTTGAAAAACAGCGTGTCGTCGAAATTCTTGAAACAGTACGCGTTGTAGATCGCCGCCATTTTGGTCGGCCCCACAACATTGTGGATTTCCTTGCGGCGCAACTCGGTCTGCTCTGTATCTTCGAACAGGAGATATTTGGTGTGGAAGCCCCACTCGTCGAACATCTGGTAGATGCCATTGGCCCCGAACGTGATCTGGTCTCGCAGCGGCGTCAGGTCCATTTCCTTCAGGCTCGGACCATTCCCGATAATGAATCCCGGCTTGCCTTGGTGCTTGTTGCGCATGTGGCGCAGCGTGGTCTGGAATCCCGGCCGGCGATAAAACCCGAACTTGCCAGCGCCGTTACGGCCCGGCTTGATCTGGTCAAAGAAATTCATACGCGCCCGCACGAGACGCAAATAGCCGGCGGCCTTTTCCTTTTCAGGAAACCTGTTGGTCCAAACAATCATCTAGGGCGTCCCTAACTTCAACTTTGTTCCCTGCAGCCGGGAACCTTCACTTGCGTACATGAATCGATCTTTGAAATGCGAATTCAGTCCCGCCCCCCATTTATACCTAATACTTCCGGATGGTTTTTGAGAGCTCTGCAAGCGACGATCATACGATTCACAGCACACGGCACCGAGTATCTCACCCTGTATCGGGCACGTCAGTGGCGCCTGCTCCGACTTGCGAACCAGTTTTGCGAAACCCGATATACGCAACTGTGGCCACCTCTACCTTGGATCAACGCCCCCAAACCTGTCTGAGGTCAGAGCCCATTCCGGCCAGCGTTAAGGCGTGTCACTGAGTTAATCAAGTACGCCTCCCAGCAGCCTAGGAATTCGCTCAAAGGTGACAATTTTTGACCAGATACTCAGGAGCCAAAGGTACCCGCAACGGCAATTCCCGTTCACAAGCAGGCGAGCCTGAGCCGTCCCTGCATTGCCGCCAGGAACCAATCGGGGTAGACGAGCGCGAAGCCGAAGTGAGAAGCGGGACGACAGGATGAGTGCCTTCGAAAAGGTCGAACACACTGCGCCGCCACCGGCCTCCCCCCGTAGTGTCGGATACACATTCGCAGCCGTTTCCGCGATCGCGGCCGTCCTGCTGCGCAACCATGTTCAGCTATCATTGGCCCTCGCGGGCGCAGCCCTGTTGTTTGCGCTCGTCGCCTTCGTCGCGCCGCGTTGGCTGAAGGGACTCGCATATTTGTGGGGCTTGCTTGCACTGGGTCTGGCCAAGATCGTCAACCCGCTTGTGATGGGCATCATGTACTACGGCTTCATTACGCCTTACGGCCTGCTCTTGCGTATGGGGCGCGATCCATTGCGCATTCACAAGAGGCCCCAAACCGGCTCATACTGGTGCGAATCGACGGATCCTCAGGACCGGGCCGCAATGGAGAGACAGTTCTGAGATGAAAGAGATTCTGAAAGAGCTGGCGTTGTACTTTTCGCAACGCAGGAAATTCTGGTTGTTGCCTGTATTCCTGTTCGTTTTGCTGATTGGCGGGGCGCTGGTGTTTGCACAAGGCTCACCATTAGCCCCGTTCATCTACTCCCTGTTCTAAGTGATGCCGACTTATATCCTGGGCATTTCAGCCTACTTCCATGACAGCGCGGCCGTTCTGCTGTGTGACGGCAAGATCGTCGCAGCCGCCCAGGAAGAACGTTTCACCCGGGTCAAACATGATGCCGGCTTTCCGGCAAAAGCGACGCGCTATTGTCTCGACGAAGCGGGCATCGAACTCAGCGACGTGCAACACATCGCCTATTTCGAGAAACCGCTGCTCAAGTTTGAACGCCTGATCGAGACCTACCTGACCAGCGCGCCGCGCGGTCGCAAGACATTTGCGATCGCCATGCCGAGCTGGATCAAGGGAAAGCTCTTCCAGAAGTCGAACATGGCAAAGATATTCCGGGATGATTTCAATGATCCTGATGCGGGCAACCGCATGGTGTTTGCCCAGCATCATGACAGTCACGCGGCATCGGCATTTTATCCCTCGCCTTTCGACGAAGCGATTGTCCTGACAATGGACGGGGTCGGCGAATGGGCCACCACGTCGGTCTCTGTCGGCAGAGGCAAGGAATTACAGCGCATTCGGGAGATCCGCTTCCCACACTCATTGGGCCTGCTCTATTCCGCGATCACGGGGTATCTCGGTTTCAAGGTCAATTCCGGCGAATACAAGGTTATGGGGCTCGCCCCATATGGCGAGCCGCGATTTGCAGACCTCATGGAAGAGAAGCTGATCTCCATTGCCGATGATGGCAGCTTCTGGCTGGACATGCGCTATTTCGACTATGTCACCGGCCTGCGAATGACCAACAAGGCTTTCCATGACCTGTTTGGTGAGCCTGCGCGCACGTCTGAGAGCCAGCTGACGCAGTTCCACTTCGACATGGCTGCATCGATCCAGAAAGTGACAGAGAATGTGATGCTGCGCATGACCCGCGCGCTACACGCTGAGTTCGCCATCGACAATCTCTGCATGGCCGGCGGCGTCGCCCTCAATTGTGTTGCAAATGGCAAAATCCTGCGGGACGGCCACTTCAAGAATATCTGGGTCCAGCCCGCAGCAGGTGATGCCGGCGGCGCGCTCGGCGCGGCCTTGCTGGCCCACCATCGTTATCTGGACACCGATCGCCTCCTGACGGGTGACGGCGATGCCATGAGCGGCGCCTATCTCGGCCCGGACTATTCGCAGGAAGATATCAACGCAGCCTTGACCTCGGCCGGCGCTGTATTCGAGGTCGTGGACGAGGACACGATGATCCAAACCACCGCCAAAGCGCTGGATAGCGGTATGGCAATTGGCTGGTTTCAGGGGCGTATGGAATTTGGCCCTCGCGCATTGGGCGGCCGGTCGATCATTGCCGACCCACGAAATCCCGAAACCCAGCGCAACCTGAACCTGAAGATCAAGTTTCGCGAAAGTTTCCGCCCCTTTGCCCCGTCCGTACTGGCCGAAGATGCAGCAGACTATTTCGACCTGAGCAGCGACAGTCCATACATGCTGCTCGTCGCGGATGTTGTCGATCGACTGCGCGTACAGCCTGAGTCAGACAGCTCCTCCAAACAGGGCATCGATCGCGTGAACGACATCCGCTCGACGCTCCCGGCAATAACCCATCTTGATTATTCCGCGCGCGTGCAAACGGTGCATGCCGAGACGAACCCGCTCTACCACAAGCTGCTCAGCGCGTTTAAGCAGAGGACCGGCTGCGCAGTTGTTGTGAACACCAGTTTCAATGTTCGCGGGGAGCCCATTGTGGAATCTCCTGGCGACGCATTCCGCTGCCTGATGGGAACGGAGATGGATCTACTGGTCTGCGGCCGCGCCATACTGCGCAAGTCGGATCAGGATCCTGCCCTCGTGCTTGACTACAAGAACGCTTTCGATCTCGATTGACACGATCACCAAAGACAACACCGAGCGGTGCCTGAGACATGAACGAACAACCACTTTCGGAAACACCGCATAGCGTTGTCTTGAGCCGTCAGACAAAGATCGTGCTCGGTATCCTCACAATCTTGGCAACGCTGATTCTGTTGTTGGCAACCGACCTGATGGCGAGAGCGTATCTGGGCGCAAAGGGTGCACCTCAATACTCACTGGTCTGGCAGTCTTCCGACAAGCAGGGCAAAAAGGAAACCGTCGTAGACCGTCGGTTGTCGCAGGGACTGAACGTACTCGACCCGCAACTTGGATATGCGCGACCGGCAGGCGGCCCTACGTCTGAGCCCGCTTGGCGCCGGCCCGGTTTCCGGACGTCAGGCGACGAGACGAGTGGCGCTGCGCTGCGCTTGGTTGTGCTCGGTGGCAGTACGAGCGATCCCTACTATGAGAGCGATTGGGGGGCCTGGAGCGAAACCCTTTTCACGCGCCTCAATGAAGGCCCGACAGGACCTGCGGTCGTCTACAATGGCGCGGTATCCGGATACTCGACCAATCAGGAACTGCTAAAGCTTATTCGCGATGTCCCGGCGCTTGCGCCAGATGTTGTGGTCTCACTCAGCGGCGTCAATGATCTGAACTTCTCACACAGCCTGCGCGAGCACCCCATGGTCAGCCCCTATCAGCTCGTGATGCTCAGAACACTCGCCGGCAAAGGACACCAACCGCCACGTTTCATGCCGAACCTGTTGGCCGCCATGAGATCAGGCGGCGAGAAAGACACTCAGCTCGCCGTGACAGCAGGTTCTAGCTACGAAATGACAGATGCAGAGATGTGGCGCCGCAACGTTGAGCTGATGAATGCGGCCAGCGCGCAAATGGGCGCACGCTTCCATGTATTCCTGCAGCCAGCCATGGGAATCGAACCAGGTTACATGCCGACCGATTCGGAAGCTGAGCTTTACGCCGCAATGCTCAGCTCAAAACCTGACTACGCTGAAAAAGCGGCAGCTTTTTACACAGCAGCACGTCGCCATTGCGAAAAACTTATGTACTGCACGGACATCAGCGACGTATTTGCGGGAAAAACAGGACTCTACCACGATCCCCGCCACCCCAACCATCAGGGAAACAAGCTGATTGGCGATACGGTATTCGAAACACTTTTTGCGCTGGATTCTTCACCGGCACTTGCCGAGTCCGCCCTAGGCCAGACACCAGAACAATAGCTCTGGTATCTGAAATTTTTGCCGATCAATTCGGCGGATACTCGGCCTTGCCGATGATCATGTCGATAACGGCCATCATCCAGAACTGGTGAACCGTCTCGACGATATTGTAGGCGTGACTGTCGGCCCAGAGGTTTACATCTCCGAGTTTGCGAAGCGGGTTTTCCGGGTTCATTGCGGAACACGTCGTAACGGAAATCCCCATTTTGCGAGCCTGCTCGACAGCATTGAGAATGTTCTTTGAGCCACCGGACGAACTGATCGCAACCAGCGTATCTTCTGGTTTGCCCTGAATGCGCAAAGCGTGGGCAATCCAGTTCTCAAATCCGTAATCATTGGAGAGACAGGTGATTTGGGCACCATCATTGAAACATGCCGCCGGAATGTGGCCGTTCTTGCCAAGATCAATCGCGAGATGCGATGCAATTCCCGCAGACCCACCATTGCCGATGAAGATCACCTTGCCACCTGCGTTTTTCGACCGGACCCACAGGTCTCGCACCTGCCCCAATTGCTCGAATACCGCGTCATTGGGGCGCGCGAAGGTTTCCAATCTGCCGAAATAGTCGTTCAGGAACTGGGTATCTGCAGCCACGATAGTCTCACTTTCAATCTGTAAGTTGCGCCCCCAGAAGAGGTCAGGGCTCGTCCGGGCCAGCGATAGGCCGTGTCCCTCAAATTATCAAGTATGATGGCCGACTGCCACAGCGCTTGAACACTTCAACCACCAGCGGCGCCTGAACACACGCAGCCGCCTGACCTGCTAGCAGATTGAAACGGGGATCGGAGGCGTCTAGCGTGCAGGTGCTTTCGCCCTGACCGATTCGCCAAAAGATCGCTTTGAGTTCATGTGTATTATTCCTGATCATGAACAGCCCTTATCCATGATCATGCGCCGCTATCTCGCCGATCTCACAAGCCAACCTGTTCTTCTCAGTACCAAAGTGGTCGCCCAATGATCAGCTGGTCCCGCCACTTTCCCAAATGGAAGTACCCACTGGGGTATCTGCGCCTGCGCGCTGCCCGCCAGCGTTATTTTGACCGTATCGGCCTGAAACAGGATGCGCGCGGTCTTCGCATTGGCATCGTGCCGGGTGACGAGCGCAAGCTGGCGGCACTGAAGAATTCGGGCAAGGGCCGCCGTGCCTTCGTGCTGGGCAATGGCCCCAGCCTTCGCGATATGGACCTTTCCGCGCTGAAGAACGAAATCACGATCGCCTCAAACGGCGCCTACAAGGCGTTTCAGGAATGGGGCTTTACCCCGGACTACCTGTTATTTGAGGACATTGAGCAAACCGAAATTCGTGGTCAGGATATTCGAAACATAGATGGTCCGCTGAAGATTGCCGCCATCTACAATGCGCATGGGATCGCACGCCCCTGGAACGACCTTCTGTTCATGAATGCGCGGCTTGCCGACGAAGCCTATTGGACGGATCCCGGCATTCAGTTTTCACGCGACTTTTCTCATTCGGTCTACCTTGGATCCACAATCAGCTACATTGCGCTCCAGCTCGCCTACCATCTTGGCTGCGATCCGGTTTATCTGATCGGCGTAGACATGGACTATGGACCGCTGGCTGAACAATTCCCGCCGGGTAAGATCCACGTGTCGGAAGAGAATATCGATCTGGTGAATCAGGCGCATTTCACGAAAGACTACTACCAGGTCGGGGATGTCATCGGCATACCAAATTTCGACCTGCAAAATCAGGCCTTTGGCGTTGCCCGCACGGCATTTGAAGACGCGGGGCGCCACATATACAATGCGGGTATCGGGGGAAAGCTGGACGTGTTCGACAGGGTCGACTTTCACTCACTGTTCCCTGACAAGTCATAGCCATGCGCATTCTCATGATTTCCCATGCTGCCGATCGTACCGGCGCCCCGATCAGTGCGCTGCAATTGGCGCGGGAGATGATATCGCTGGGCCATGAGTTGACGATCATCCTGCGGCGCGATGGCGAGTTGGGCGAGGCCTATCGCGAAACGGCCCCAACCCATATCTGGCGCGATTCACCGCAATTCGACCTGTCCGACGGATTGAGCACAGCCCTGCGATTCGACCCACTTATGGCAATAAAATGCGTGCGCTCGCCGGACAGACCCTATTGTCTCGGACGGCAAGATCGGCAGCGCACCACAAGACTCCGACAGGAGATCCGGAACTGGAAGCCCGACATCATCTACGCAAATACAACGCATTGCGGCGATGTCGTTGACGAGCTTGATCTCGACACCCCAATCGTCACGCACGTGCGTGAAATGGGGCCGACAATCCGCGCGCTTGATGCGCGGCGTCTCAAGAGCACGATGAACAAGACGGACATGTTTCTGTGCGCGTCCCGCAGCGTCATGAGGGACCTGTCGCAGGACTTCTCCGTGCCGGACGCAAAACTGCGGGTCGAACCTCCGGCCGTTAAAATAACCCCGGAGCAAATGGCCGTCGCTGATGCAGCGCGGGGCGACGTGAATGACGACCTGAAACTGGGCGAGCCGGACACTCTCATTATTGGCGCCGGAAGCCTGATCCCTCGCAAGGGACCCGACCTGTTCGTTGAGGCTGCCAAAACAGCCCTCGACAGGCATGACGGCGCTGGCCGGCTGGTCTTTGCATGGCTCGGCGATGGCGAGATGATGCAAAGCCTCAAGCACACCGTCCATGAGGCTGGCATTGAATCAGATGTGCTGTTTCCAGGCGTCAAAGCTCGCCCATATGCTTACTTTCGCAGAGCGTCCGCCGTGCTGATAACTTCGCGCGAAGACCCCTATCCGCGCGTCGCCATTGAGGCCGGCATGCTTGGGGTGCCTGTGCTGGCCTTTGCGGATGGGGGCGGCGCTGCTGACCTTGTGCGGAATTATGAAGCCGGACATCTCATTGCCGACTTCGACGCAAAGGCAATGGGCCGCGACGTCAGCGCCCTGGTGACGGCCAGCAGGACCGTTGATGAGAACTTGTCAAAGCGCGTATCGCGGGGGCATAACCCGTCAGCAAGTGCGTCACGGATCGTGGCGCTGTTTGAATCTGTGGCGGGCACAGCCCATCAGACGGAACCACACAAAAAGGCCACAAAACCTTGAATTCTATTTTATTTTTCATGTTTGACCGCCTTGCCTGCGACTCCAAACCAGCGAAAAATACCCGAAACCGGACCAAAGTCCGGTGTCCGCATTTCGAGCCGTAAAAATACATCGGCCCATTGCGTCAATGACGATAATGGAGACGAAGGAGTAGTGCAGTTGAGTTCAACGGCTTTCAGCAAGGCAAAGCAGACCCTCGCCGACATGTTCGGCGGAGTCTCCAGCGCACCACGACAGGGTTGGAACCTTGCCGCCCGAGATATTCGCATCGAATATGTTCACACGAAGATGGGCCTGTTCTGGGCTTTTATCGAGCCCCTCGCAATCGCTGGCGTTTTCATCGCCCTGCGCAGCAGTGGGTCGCTGGAAGTCAGCGGGCTCAACATGCCGTTTTCCCTCTTTGCTGTCAGTGGCATCCTGATCTGGCAAACATTCTTCGACGGCATGATGATGTCCCTGACATCGCTTCAGCGCGCGAGTGGACTTATCGGCAATTATGCCATGCCGCCTGAAAGCCTGATGATGGCCATGGTGTTCAGATCCCTGTTCCTGCTCTGCATGCGTGTCCCAATCGTGCTCGGCCTCGCGGCCGCTCAGGGATTGCTGGAATGGCAGAATGCGTTGCTGTTTATTGCCATGTCGCCAATCTGCGCCCTCGGCGGAGTCGCGGTAGGTCTGTTTTTTGCGCCATTTACGCTCGTTTCCGGCGACTTGAAGCTGGCCGTTGGCGTAATTGCCCGGCCGATGCTGTACCTCTCGGGCGCGGTCTTCCCGCTCACCGGAGGGCTCGCCATTTTCAAGCATGGCAATCCGGTTGCTCTGACAATTGAGGAGTTGCGCTTTTGCCTGCTCTCGCCCAGCCTGTCCCACATCCTGCCGCTTTTTTATGTTGCCCTCGGCATCATGGCGCTCTTCTGCGTTAGCTGGTTCGCTTATCATCGTACCATGAGAGCTTATGTCTGACGTGAGTACGCAACGCCCCATCATCTCCGCCTCGCAGATCGGCCGTAGTTTTCCCAGACGACGGCAGAATAATGTGTCGCGTAATTTCAACGACATATTGGGCAACATCTTCTGCCTCCCTCCAAAGCATGACCGCGATGAAGAAGAATTCTGGGCCCTGCGTGATGTGAGCCTGGATATTCGTCCCGGAGATGCCGTGGGCGTGATCGGCCGAAACGGCAGCGGGAAGACAACGCTCATGAAGCTGCTGTCCGGTCTTCTTGCGCCGACAAAGGGTCACGTCTCAATCAATGGCGAGATCCAGGCGCTGATCAATCTGGGGGCGGGATTCAATCAACGGCTAAGTGGTCGTGAAAACATTCTCAACGGCATGCGCATGCGCGGAATCAGTCCAAAGCGCAGTCCAGAGCTTGTGGAACAGATCATAGACTTTGCCGAGGTCGGCGCCTTTATTGATGGACCAGTGGAAACCTATAGCTCCGGCATGAAATCGCGGCTTGGTTTCGCACTCTGCATATTTCTGCGACCCGATCTCATTGTGATCGATGAAGCCTTGTCCGTGGGAGACCTGGCCTTCCAGAACAAATGCAAGCTGCACTTGCAGGCCATGAAACAGCAGGGAGTTGCCATGCTGCTGGTGTCACACTCGATGACCAGCATCCGGCAGTTCTGCGACCGTGCACTCTGGATTCATGCGGGCGAACTGCAGGCTGATGGTCCGGTTGACCAGGTGACGGCGCAATATCTCGAATTCATTGACCAGGAGATGTCGCGCAATGCAGAGCCGGCAGCGGCCCTGACCGAGGCCAGCCCCCCGATGCAGCACGCTCCTACACAGCCTGCCCGGCCCCTTTCGGCAAAAGTCGCGCAGCGTTGGAGCAATCTGACGCCGAAGGACAACAAGGTCATCGACGATCCCGACAAGAGCTTCCTGGCCCAGAACCCACAGCTTCAGTGGAAACGACCAACCATTTCCGAAAATCAGGTCGAAGAGCTTTATGGTGGGCACATAGAACCTACCGGCTTTCAGGATTTCCGCGCTGTCGTGCTTTCGGAGGGACAGCCGACCAATGCGCTTCAGGTAAACAAGCCATTCGCCATTGAATTCGGCTTCACGCCACAACGACCAATCAACGACTTGAACGTCTCTCTCGTCTTCCACACAAAGGACGGCAAACGCCTTTCAACCATCTCCACCTTGAACGGTGATCTGTTGAAGCAGAATGGCGACAGCAGGGTCCTGTGTCGTGTGAATATTGCCGACATTCCATTTGCCGCCGGGTATTATGTTGTCACGATATCCATCCACGAAGGCAATGCATATCTGTGGCGCGACGCGATCCTTGAACTCAAAGTATCACCCAATCGCTTTATGGTGTGGAACCCGATCAGCATGCAGTATCAATACAATATCTTCAAAGTGTCGAATTAACGCCCCAAATTGTACGGGCGGGTCAGATACACTGCCGCCATTCCTCATCGCAAATAGCCAAAGCGCCCGATTATGAAGAGACTGATTTCCACACTCTGCCGACTGCTGTTGAAAAGCAGCAGGTTCAGGCAACTCCTCCTGGCTGAAGTCAAACGCACGACATCTGCTGAGGAAAAATCTGATCTTTTGAGCGCGTTCGTCGATGATTCGCCGGAGCTCCTCGATGGCGTGGCCAGCCGACCCAGTATGCGCGATCGATTTCTTGCCCTGCCCTGGATACGGGAAAGGCTTGGCAGAGATGTCGAGTTCCTGATCAATTCAGTCTTGGCCGACAAGAATCGCAATGCGTTCTTCGCGGATGGCCGTATCCGGACCATTGCATCAAAGCAGAGTGGCATCCGCGACAAGTTTGGCAAGGATGTCCGTTTTCTTGTGCAATCGGCTTTATCCGCAGAAAATCGAAAAGCCTTCTTCGGAAATGGGGAAATTCAGGCCGCCGCAACCGCGACCACATCCATCCGTCGCACGCTTGGAAATGACGTTCGATTCCTCACCGAATTTGCCTTGAGCGAAGAGAACCTAAAAACCTTCTTCGGCAAGGAAGAAGTCCAAGCCGCAGCTACTGCGACCACGTCAATCCGAAGCGCGCTCGGAAACGATCTCCGCTTCCTCACCGAGCATGCTCTGAGCAACGACAACCAAAAAGCCTTCTTTGGAAACGGAGAAGTCCAGGCCGCAGCTATTGCGACCACGTCAATCCGAAACGCGCTCGGAAACGATCTCCGCT